>NZ_JAXCXB010000001.1:0-802609 GCF_034044935.1 Kosakonia sp. CFBP8986
CAACCCTGAATTTCAGGATTTTTTCTCTTCCGACTTAACGTCGCTGCAAGCTGTTGTTTGCTTAGCGCCGTGTCGATGGAGGCGCATTATAGGGAGTTCTCCGCACCCCGCAATAGAAAAATGACATAAAAATGACTGACTGCTGCATTCCACAGCAAAAGCCGCCCTTATACGCATTTACACACAGAGTTATCCACAAAGCGCCAAAAGTGGAAAAATTCCCGAGCGTTGCGCAAACGTTTTCGTTACAATGCCCGCGCAAAATTAATCCGCCCTGCCTGGGGTGTTAGCTGAATCTTCCCATAATAAAGAAGCGAAAATTCAGCTAACGCTCTCTGTTAAAGTCAAATCCAGGGGATTTACCATGCAACAACGTCGTCCAGTCCGCCGCGCCCTGCTCAGTGTTTCTGATAAGGCCGGTATCGTCGAATTCGCCCAGGCGCTCTCCCAGCGTGGCGTCGAACTGCTCTCTACCGGCGGAACCGCTCGCCTGCTGGCAGATAAAGGCCTGCCGGTGACCGAAGTCTCCGACTACACCGGTTTCCCGGAAATGATGGATGGACGCGTAAAAACCCTGCACCCGAAAGTGCACGGCGGCATTCTCGGCCGTCGCGGCCAAGATGATGACATCATGGCGCAGCACGCCATCGCCCCAATCGACATGGTGGTGGTTAACCTCTACCCCTTCGCCCAGACCGTTGCCCGTGAAGGGTGCTCGCTGGAAGACGCCGTTGAGAATATCGATATCGGCGGCCCGACCATGGTGCGCTCCGCCGCGAAGAACCATAAAGATGTCGCCATCGTGGTTAAGAGCAGCGACTACACCACTATTATTAATGAAATGGATGCCAACGACGGCTCGCTGACGCTGGAAACCCGTTTCGACCTCGCGATCAAAGCCTTTGAGCACACCGCCGCTTACGACAGCATGATCGCCAACTACTTCGGCAGCCTGGTGCCCGCCTACCATGGTGAGAGCAAAGAGCCAGCCGGCCGCTTCCCGCGCACGTTAAACCTCAACTTCATCAAGAAGCAGGATATGCGCTACGGTGAAAACAGCCACCAGCATGCTGCCTTCTATATAGAAGAAGAGATCAAAGAGGCTTCCGTTGCCACCGCGCAGCAGCTGCAGGGCAAAGCGCTCTCCTATAACAACATCGCCGATACCGACGCGGCGCTGGAGTGCGTGAAAGAGTTTGATGAACCCGCCTGCGTGATTGTGAAACACGCCAACCCGTGCGGTGTCGCCGTCGGTGGCTCGATTCTTGATGCTTACGATCGCGCTTATAAAACCGACCCAACCTCAGCGTTCGGCGGCATTATCGCTTTCAACCGCGAACTGGATGCTGAAACGGCGCAGGCCATTATCTCCCGCCAGTTTGTGGAAGTGATTATCGCCCCTTCTGCCACTAAGGAAGCGCTGAGCATTACCGCCGCCAAACAGAACGTCCGCGTACTGGTCTGCGGCCAGTGGGCAGCGCGCGTACCGGGCCTCGATTTCAAACGCGTCAATGGCGGCCTGCTGGTTCAGGATCGCGACCTGGGCATGGTAACCGCCAATGAGCTGCGCGTGGTCAGCAAGCGCCAGCCGACCGAGCAGGAGCTGCGCGATGCGCTGTTCTGCTGGAAGGTAGCGAAGTTCGTTAAATCCAACGCCATCGTCTACGCCAAAGAGAACATGACCATCGGTATTGGCGCAGGCCAGATGAGCCGCGTTTATTCTGCGAAGATCGCTGGTATCAAAGCCGCTGACGAAGGGCTGGAAGTAAAAGGTTCCGCAATGGCCTCTGACGCCTTCTTCCCGTTCCGTGATGGTATTGATGCTGCTGCCGCTGTTGGCGTGAGCTGCGTTATCCAGCCGGGCGGATCTATCCGCGATGACGAAGTGATTGCCGCCGCCGACGAGCACGGCATCGCGATGATCTTCACCGACATGCGTCACTTCCGCCATTAATCCACGGAGCAGAGAATGAAAGTATTAGTGATTGGTAACGGCGGGCGCGAACACGCGCTGGCCTGGAAAGCGGCCCAGTCGAAACGGGTTGAAACTGTCTTTGTCGCACCGGGTAACGCAGGCACAGCGCTGGAGCCGACGCTGCAAAATGTGGCGATTAGCGCGACGGATATTCCGGCGCTGGTTAATTTCGCCCAGAGCGAGAGGATCGATCTGACCATCGTTGGCCCGGAAGCGCCGCTGGTGATTGGCGTGGTTGATGCCTTTCGCGCGCAGGGGCTGAAAATTTTTGGCCCGACGCAGGGCGCGGCACAGTTGGAGGGCTCCAAAGCCTTCACCAAAGATTTCCTCGCCCGTCACAATATTCCGACGGCGGAGTACCAGAACTTTACCGAGGTAGAGCCAGCGCTGGCTTACCTGCGCGAGAAAGGCGCGCCGATCGTCATTAAAGCGGACGGTCTGGCAGCCGGTAAAGGGGTGATTGTCGCCATGACGCTGGAAGAGGCGGAAGCGGCAGTCAACGATATGCTGGCCGGTAACGCCTTTGGCGATGCGGGCCACCGCATTGTGATTGAGGAGTTTCTCGACGGCGAAGAGGCGAGCTTTATTGTGATGGTCGACGGCGAGCATGTGCTGCCAATGGCGACCAGCCAGGATCACAAACGCGTCGGCGACGGCGATACCGGCCCGAATACCGGCGGTATGGGCGCGTACTCCCCGGCGCCGGTGGTGACCGATGAAGTGCATCAGCGGGCAATGGACCAGGTCATCTGGCCCACCGTGCGCGGCATGGCGGCAGAAGGGAATACCTACACCGGTTTCCTCTATGCCGGGCTGATGATCGATAAGCAGGGCAACCCGAAGGTGATCGAGTTCAACTGCCGCTTTGGCGACCCGGAAACGCAACCGATTATGTTGCGCTTGCAATCAGACCTGGTGGAGCTCTGCCTGGCAGCCTGTGACGGCAAGCTGGATGAGAAAGTCTCGAAATGGGATGCGCGCGCATCGCTTGGTGTGGTGATGGCTGCCGGAGGCTATCCGGGTAACTATCGCAATGGAGATCAGATCCACGGCCTGCCGTTAGAAGAGGTTGCGGACGGGAAAGTGTTCCACGCCGGTACCACGCTTGCTGACGACGATCGGGTGCTGACCAACGGCGGACGTGTGCTGTGCGTGACCGCGCTCGGTGACACCGTTGCCGAAGCGCAGCAGCGCGCTTATGCGCTGATGAGCGATATCCACTGGGATGGCAGCTTTAGCCGCAGCGATATTGGTTACCGCGCGATTGCCCGCGAACAGGGCAGCAAGTAATACGCGATCCACGGCCGGGTGGGATTTTGCTTACCCGGCTTACATGACAACGCTCATAAGTCGCGTGATTGCCGGATGGCGCTGCGCTTATCCGGCCTACGGAACACACCTTACTGTCGTGAGAGCGCTTTTCGTAGGCCCGATAAGGCATCGCCGCCATCGGGCAACACACCGATGACGCCAACGCTAAAAGTTCTTCTCCGTCGGCTGCCAGTGACAGAAATCTTCATTCGCCACCAGCAACAGCTGTGCCCCTTCCGGCGCTTCCAGCCACGCCACGCTCACCGCCAGCGACGAACGGCTCTGGCGCTGCGCAATATGGTTTAACGCCCACGTATCAAGCTCTGGCTTCACGGTCTGTCCTTCGCAGGTCTGCACCGTGTTATTT
Organism: Kosakonia sp. CFBP8986; assembly: GCF_034044935.1. Lineage (NCBI taxonomy): Bacteria > Pseudomonadati > Pseudomonadota > Gammaproteobacteria > Enterobacterales > Enterobacteriaceae > Kosakonia > Kosakonia sp. CFBP8986. The sequence goes on from NZ_JAXCXB010000001.1 coordinate 3,654, forward strand.
GCCTGCCATCGCCCCTGACGCAATACAACACGTCCCTGACGCAACGCATCGCTGGTCTGGCGGATCTGTTCGGCGCGGTAGCGATAAAGCGCAATCTGGTCGCTGGAGAGCTGCTGCTTCTGGCCGTTCACTTCACGCTGCATAAAGCTCAACTCACCGCGATCGTCAAAACGCACGCGAATATGTTCAGGCGGGTTGGCGTAGATATTGAGTTCAATAAGGGTTAGCGCATCGCCTTGCCAGCGATACTCAGCTAAAGAGGTGTTCCCGCGGTGCCACGGGCTAAATGCGGAGAGCAGGTGGGTCTCACCGCCTGAATCTTTACGCCAGATGCGTATTGCGCCCTGATCGCCGGCGAAACCGCTGGCGGTAAAGGGCGGCAATGACGAATCGTGGCTACAGGCGGCAAGCAGCAGTGCGCCGACCAGCAAAAGCGGGCGACGCCAGTATGACAAAAGGGGCGTTACCGCCCCTTCGACAAAACTGTTCACTGCCATGCTGTCTTACTTAACAGCGTCTTTCAGTGCTTTGCCAGAAACAAATGCCGGCACGTTAGCTGCGGCGATTTTGATTTCTTTACCGGTCTGCGGGTTGCGGCCAGTACGCTCAGCGCGGTGGTTCACTTTGAAAGTGCCGAAACCAACCAGTTGTACCGCATCGCCTTCTTTCAGAGACTCAGTAATGGCAGCCAGGGTGGATTCCAGTGCAGCTTTCGCTTGCGCTTTAGACAGATCAGCCTTGTCTGCAATTACATCAATCAGTTGAGTCTTGTTCATAAGTTATCCTTTCAATGTGTTTATCGCTTGCTAAGCATCGAGTGCGACGGAAATGCCTCAAAAGCACTCTCCTGCATACACGCACCGATAGCCACTTTTTTTCGCCCCCCAAATGTAGACCAGACGGGGGTCAGAAGGGAAGCCTTCAGGCGCGACAAAACAGGCCTTAAATCACGTTTTATTGTCTCATTGCTGCAAATTTATACCGATATTACTCTCGCCAGCCTCGCGCAGGTCTGCGCGCAAGCCTTTGATCAGGTCAATATCGCGCTCTTCGCAGGCGGCTAAAAGGCGGAAAATCTCCCACTGGATATCCCATTCCTGCTCTACAGCGGGGTTAAGACCCAGCTCTTCATCGGTCATTTCGCGGCCCTGCTGCGTCATTTCCAGCATCGCGACAGTGGTGATCGAGGTCTTGCTGACCTCAATGGCGTGTTCCAGCGTTTCACCGCTCAGACGCGAATGAATCAACTCGCTCAGCGCCACACAGGCGTCAATCGCCGGGTAGACACCGTAGAGATCGTAATCCTCTGCGGCGGGGATCCCCTCTTCCAGCTTCTCAAGCTGGCTGTCGAAATTGACCTTCGCATCTTTGACGGTCTCTGTTTCCCACACCAGGTCAAGGATACGGCGATAGAGCTGCGCATCGCCAAAGCCGGTCTGGCGGCAGAACAGCGCATAGTTGGGGTACATGCGCTCGCACAGACAGGCCATGAAAACAACGTGCTGCCAGCTTTCCTGCTTTTCCAGTCGCAGATGAATCGGGTTTTGTAACATGATCGCTTCTCAAAAACGGTAATGCGCCGCAGTTTACCCGATATCGCGCTGAATTGCCTGCCATCGCGCAAAGGCGGGGCGACCCGATGCCACGGCGTCTGCCCAGCGCGTTGGCTCCGGCAAGCGGTAGCCCTTCATGCAACGCTGCACCCACGCCAGCGCAGTATCCTGGCTGACGCGATGACCCGTAGCGACGAAGAGCGGATTACAGCGCGCTTTGCTGCGCCATACCCACGCCAGCTGTTCGCCTTTATCCATCAGCGGCGATAGCGCACCGGGCTCATCGGCCAGCGGTTCGAACTTCCCGCACAGCCGTTTTTTCGCCACGCCGATGGTCGGCACATCCACCAGCAGGCCAAAATGGCTGGCAACGCCAAGACGGCGCGGATGGGAGATCCCATGCCCGTCGACAAAGAGTAAATCGGGTTTTTGCGACAGCATCTCCCACGCCGCCAGCAGCGCGGGATACTCACGAAATGAGAGGAAGCCGGGAATATAGGGCATGGTGGTGGCGATACGCGCCACCTGATACTCAACCAGTTCAAGCGAAGGCCAGGTGAGCAGCACCATTGCCGCCCGCGTCACTTCGCCACCCTGCTCGAAACCGACATCCGCCCCGCCGATCAACGTCGGCGGATCTTTATCAAGACGATCCTCGCGGATCACGGAAGAGGCCAGTTCAAGTTGTTGTGCGCGTAGCGACGCGAGATCCATATTCACTCCTTATTGATGCCAGGGGGCCGACAGACGGTGAACCGCCTCGACAAATACTCCTGCATGTTCCGGCGGAACATCCTGATGGATGCCGTGACCGAGGTTAAATACATGGCCTTCGCCTTTGCCAAAGCTAGAGAGAATTGTAGACACTTCTTCCTCAATGCGTGCAGGCGGCGCATAAAGCATAGAGGGATCCATGTTGCCCTGCAGCGCCACTTTGTCGCCAACGCGACGGCGCGCATCGCCAATATCGGTGGTCCAGTCGAGGCCGAGCGCATCGCAGCCGGTCGCCGCCATCGCTTCCAGCCACTGGCCGCCGCCTTTGGTAAACAGGGTCACCGGCACGCGACGCCCTTCGTTTTCACGCAGCAGGCCATCGACGATTTTATGCATGTAGTAGAGCGAGAACTGCTGGTAGTCGCGCCCGGTCAGCACGCCGCCCCAGGTGTCGAAAATCATCACCGACTGTGCGCCCGCGCGGATCTGTGCGTTGAGATAGGAGGTGACGCTTTGCGCCAGCTTATCCAGCAGCGCATGCAGCACCAGCGGCTCGGCGTACATCATCTTTTTGATTTTAGTAAACGCTTTGCTGCTGCCGCCTTCAATCATATAGGTCGCCAGCGTCCACGGGCTGCCGGAGAAACCAATCAGCGGCACTTCGCCTTTCAGCTCACGGCGAATAGTGCGCACGGCGTTCATCACGTAACCCAGCTCATCTTCCGGGTCCGGTACTGGCAGCTTGTCCACGTCCGCTTTGCAGGTGATGGGATGGCTAAAACGCGGCCCTTCACCGGCTTCGAAATAGAGCCCCAGCCCCATCGCGTCCGGCACCGTCAGGATATCGGAGAAGAGGATCGCCGCATCCAGCTTGTAGCGGCGCAGGGGCTGCATCGTCACTTCACAGGCCAGCTCCGCATTGCGGCACAGCGACATAAAGTCGCCGGCTTGCGCACGGGTCGCCTTATATTCCGGCAAATAGCGGCCTGCCTGGCGCATCATCCATACCGGCGTCATATCTACTGGCTGGCGCTGAAGCGCGCGCAGGTAACGATCGTTTTTCAGTTCGGTCATTGTCAGTTCCTCAAGCGTCAGGCCGCCAGTATATACACCTTATTCGCTCTCTGCCCGACACATCGCCACGGTATCCTCGATCAGGCGGCGCGCGACGGTACCCGGCGGTGGAAGCAGCGGCAGGTCGTCATAGCGATACCAGCCGGCATCGATCAGCTCTTTGGTATCAATGACGATATCGCCGCTCTCATACTCGGCCATAAACGCAGTCATTAATGATTGCGGGAAGGGCCACGGCTGGGAGGTGACATAACGCAGGTTCTTGATTTTAATCCCGCTCTCCTCCATCACCTCGCGCGCTACCGCCTGCTCCAGCGTCTCGCCGACTTCAACAAATCCGGCCAGCACGGTATACACGCCATTACGATGACGCGTATGCTGGGCAAGTAGCAGGCTGTCATCGCGGCGGATGGCGACAATAATGCAGGGGGCAATTTGTGGATAGTAACGTTCCCGGCAGTGGTCGCAGAGCATCGCCCACTCGGTTTTGCTGGGGTGCATGGTGTGCCCACAGTAGCCACAAAACTGATGCGACCGGTAAAACTCGGCCAGCTGCACGCCGCGCCCGGCTAACTGGAACAGCGCGGTATCCTGATCGATCAGTAAACGTACCGATCCCATCTCGTTGGAGCGCTGCTGGCGAACAAGCCAGACGCTCTCTCCCTGCCATTCGCCGATAATTTGCGCGGGTTGACCCACAAGATCGAAATTTCCTGCCTCTCCATGTGGTAATTCTCCAGCGGGCAACCATAATTTTTGTTCATGGCTGACTATCCACCAGCCACGGTGATGAGCTTCAAGAGTTTGTACCATTGCGCGACCTTAGCTTCACTGGCATGTTATTAACATTATTATTACATCATTTTTAATCTTACATTTTGCGGAGTCATTTATGCTGAACCAGTTAGAAAGCCTGACAGAACGACTGGGGGGAAGTAACAAGCTTATCGATTTCTGGCTCAACGAACGTAAGCAGTTGCTTATCTCCTATTACAATCTGGTGGGAATCAAGCCGGGCAAAGGGTCGTACATGCAGCTTAACGAAAAAGCGCTGGATGATTTTTGCCATAACCTGGTTGAATACCTTTCCGCCGGTCATTTCACTATTTATGAACGCATCATCAATGAAATGGAAGGCGCCAGCCCACTTTTAGCGGCGACTCAGCTCTACCCGCAGCTCGAAGCCAATACCGTTGAAATCATGAAACATTATGATTCCAGCCTCGAACAGTCCATCGATGATGACAACTGCATGGAGTTCCAGCAGGCTCTCTCAGACATCGGTGAAGCGCTGGCGGCGCGTTTTACGCTGGAAGATCAGCTGATCACGCTGGCGTTCGATAACCACCTCAGCGAAAGCGCCAATGATGAAACCGGGATGGCGCGCCCGGCTTGAGTTCTTAATCAATAACGCGTAGTTTAAAAAACAGTCCCCCGCTTCGGGCGGGGGTTTTTCTTGTCGGAGTGCCACTCTTTTACACCCACGCTTTCTGAAAGCTGATGTGTAAAAAGGCTGAGACCGTTAATTCGGGATCCGCGGAACCTGATCAGGCTAATACCTGCGAAGGGAACAAGAGTAATCCATCCACCACACCACCCTCACGGGCGGTTTGCTGCCATTACTCCATCCGTCGTCTGACAAGCCATCTCCTTTGACACTGGAATGAGCTATGTCTACTACTACTTCACGCCGTGAACAACGCGCCCAGGCGCAACACTTTATCGATACGCTGGAAGGCACCGCTTTCCCCAACTCCCGCCGCATCTACCTCACTGGCTCACAGCCCGATATTCGCGTGCCAATGCGTGAAATCCAGCTCAGCCCGACGCTCGTCGGCGGTGCCAAAACCGCCCCGCAGTATGAAGAGAACGAGGCGGTGCCGGTGTATGACACCTCCGGTCCGTACGGCGATCCGGCGATTGCCATTGATGTGCAGCAGGGGCTGGCTAAGCTGCGCGCAGCGTGGATTGCCGCCCGCGATGACAGCGAAGAGCTGGACCATCGTAGTTCAGCCTATACCAACCAGCGCCTGGCGGATGACGGCCTTGATGCGCTGCGTTTTAGCGGCCTGCTGACGCCGCGTCGCGCCAAAGCAGGTAAATGCGTGACGCAGCTGCACTATGCCCGGTTGGGCATCATCACCCCCGAAATGGAGTTTATCGCCCTGCGCGAAAACATGGGGCGTGAGCGCATTCGCAGTGAAGTATTGCGTCGCCAGCATCCGGGGGAAGGGTTTGGCGCGCGACTGCCGGAGAACATTACGCCGGAGTTTGTCCGCGCTGAAGTGGCGGCGGGCCGGGCCATCATTCCCGCCAACATCAACCATCCAGAATCAGAGCCGATGATCATTGGCCGCAACTTCCTGGTGAAAGTGAACGCCAATATCGGCAACTCCGCTGTCACCTCATCAATTGAAGAAGAAGTAGAGAAGCTGGTGTGGTCAACCCGCTGGGGCGCGGATACGGTGATGGATCTCTCTACCGGTCGCTATATTCATGAAACCCGCGAGTGGATCCTGCGTAACAGCCCGGTGCCGATCGGCACGGTTCCGATCTACCAGGCGCTCGAAAAGGTTAATGGGATCGCTGAAGATCTCAGTTGGTCGGTATTCCGCGACACCCTGCTGGAGCAGGCGGAACAGGGAGTCGACTACTTCACCATCCATGCCGGTGTGCTGCTGCGCTATGTGCCGATGACCGCGCAGCGCCTGACGGGCATTGTCTCGCGCGGCGGCTCAATCATGGCGAAGTGGTGCCTTTCGCACCATCAGGAGAACTTCCTCTATACCCACTTCCGCGAGATCTGCGAGATATGTGCCGCCTACGACGTCTCTCTCTCGTTGGGAGACGGCCTGCGCCCGGGATCGATTCAGGACGCCAATGACGAAGCGCAATTCGCCGAGCTGCATACGCTGGGTGAACTGACCAAAATCGCCTGGGAGTATGACGTGCAGGTGATGATTGAAGGCCCTGGCCATGTGCCGATGCAGATGATCCGCCGCAATATGACCGAAGAGCTGGAGAGCTGCCACGAAGCGCCCTTCTACACTCTTGGGCCGCTCACCACCGATATCGCGCCGGGCTATGACCACTTCACCTCCGGCATCGGCGCGGCAATGATTGGCTGGTTTGGCTGCGCGATGCTCTGCTATGTCACGCCGAAAGAGCACCTCGGCTTGCCGAACAAAGAGGATGTCAAACAGGGGCTGATTACCTACAAAATCGCCGCCCACGCTGCGGATCTGGCCAAAGGCCACCCTGGCGCCCAGATCCGCGATAACGCCATGTCGAAAGCGCGATTTGAGTTCCGCTGGGAAGATCAGTTTAACCTTGCCCTCGACCCCTTCACCGCCCGCGCCTATCACGATGAAACCCTGCCGCAGGAGTCGGGCAAAGTGGCGCACTTCTGCTCGATGTGCGGGCCGAAATTCTGCTCGATGAAGATTTCGCAGGAGGTACGTGACTACGCCGCCGCGCAGAGCATCGACGCGGGCATGGCGGATAAAGCCAGCGACTTCCGCGCCCGCGGCGGGGAGATCTACCTGAAACAGGAGGAGGCGTAATGTACCAGCCTGATTTCCCGCCGGTGCCCTTTCGCCTCGGGCTCTATCCGGTGGTCGATAGCGTGGAGTGGATCGCCCGCCTGCTGGATGCAGGTGTGCGCACCCTGCAACTGCGTATCAAAGATAAGCGCGACGAAGAGGTGGAAGCGGACGTGATGGCCGCCATTGCCCTTGCGCGCCGTTACAACGCGCGGCTGTTTATCAACGATTACTGGCGGCTGGCGATTAAACACCAGGCCTACGGCGTGCATCTCGGTCAGGAGGATCTGGCCACTACCGACTTAACCGCCATTCGCCAGGCCGGGCTGCGGCTCGGCCTCTCCACCCATGATGATATGGAAATTGATGTCGCGCTGGCGGCACGCCCCTCCTATATCGCCCTGGGCCACGTTTTCCCGACGCAAACCAAGCAGATGCCTTCCGCTCCGCAGGGGCTGGCAACGCTTACGCGCCACGTTGCGCGGCTGGGTGATTACCCGACGGTGGCGATTGGCGGTATCAGCCTTGCGCGCGCGCCAGAGGTGCTGGCAACGGGCGTCGGCAGCATTGCCGTGGTCAGCGCCATTACCCAGGCGGATGAGTGGCAGCAGGCCACGCGGCAGCTGCTGGATCTCGCGGGGGTGGGCGATGAATGATCACGACTTTATGCGCTACAGCCGCCAGATCTTGCTGGAGGAGATCGCCATCGCCGGGCAGCAGAAGCTGCTCGACAGCCGGGTATTGATTGTCGGCCTTGGCGGTCTTGGCGCGCCGGCCGCCGCCTACCTGGCGGGCGCGGGTGTCGGCATGCTGGTGCTGGCGGATGATGACGCCGTGCATCTGAGCAACCTGCAACGGCAGATCCTCTTTACCTCGCGCGATATCAACCAGCCAAAAGCCTCGGTGACAGCAGAGCGGCTGCATCAGCTCAACCCGGAGATTGAACTGGTCTCTCTCTCACAGCGGCTCAGCGGCGACGCGCTGCTCGAAGAGGTCTCACGCGCCGATGTGGTGCTCGATTGCAGCGATAACATGCAAACCCGCCAGGCGATTAACGCCGCCTGCGTGGCGCGTAATACACCGCTGGTTTCCGCCAGCGCCGTCGGCTTTGGCGGCCAGTTGCTGGTGCTCACCCCGCCTTGGGAGCAGGGCTGCTACCGCTGCTTGTGGCCCGACGAGCGCGAGCCAGAACGCAACTGCCGTACGGCGGGCATTGTCGGCCCGGTGGTCGGCATTATGGGGGCGATGCAGGCACTGGAAGCGATCAAGCTGTTAACCGGTATGCAGGCGGCGCAGGGGGAGCTGCGGCTGTTTGACGCCCGCACCAACCTATGGCGCACCCTCGCCCTGCAGCGCGCCAGCGCCTGCCCGGTCTGCGGAGGGCATCATGCAGATTCGCATTAATGATGAACCGATGACCTGCGCACAAGCGCTCAGCGTTGCCGACCTGCTTAAGGAGCTTGAACAGTTAAAGCCGGGCGTCGCGCTGGCGCTAAACGAGGCGATTCTGCCGCGCGAGCGCTGGGAAGAACAACAGTTGCAGGATGGCGATCGCATCCTGCTGTTTCAGGTTATCGCAGGGGGTTGAGATGTTACGTATTGCAGATAAAACCTTTTCTTCACGCCTCTTTACCGGCACGGGAAAATTCGCCACGCCGCAGCTGATGGTGGAGTCGATTCAGGCTGCGGGCAGCGAGCTGGTGACGCTGGCAATGAAGCGCGTCGATTTACGCCAGCGCAATGACGCTATTTTGCAACCGCTGATAGACGCGGGCGTCACCCTGCTGCCAAACACCTCCGGCGCGAAAAATGCCGAAGAGGCGATCTTTGCCGCGCAACTGGCGCGTGAAGCGCTGGGCACACACTGGCTGAAGCTGGAGATCCACCCCGATGCGCGCTGGCTGCTGCCGGACCCTATCGAAACCCTGCGCGCGGCAGAAAAGTTGGTGCAGAGCGGGTTTGTGGTGCTGCCCTACTGCGGCGCAGATCCGGTGTTATGCAAACGGCTGGAAGAGGTGGGGTGCGCAGCCGTAATGCCGCTCGGCGCGCCGATTGGCTCGAATCAGGGCCTGGAGACCCGCGCCATGCTGGAGATCATCATTGAGCAGGCCAGCGTGCCGGTAGTGATCGATGCCGGCATCGGCGCACCAAGCCATGCCGCGCTGGCGCTGGAGATGGGCGCGGATGCAGTGCTGGTCAACACCGCCATCGCCGTTGCGGATGATCCGGTCGCCATGGCGCGCGCGTTTCGTCTGGCGGTGGAAGCCGGGGCACTGGCGCGTCGTGCCGTTCCGGGCGCCCGCCAACACTACGCCGCGGCCACCAGCCCGCTGACCGGCTTTCTGGAGACGCTGCAATGAATACGTTTACCGACCGCTGGCGGCAGCTGAACTGGGATGATATCCGCCTGCGTATTCACAGCAAGACCACCGCTGACGTCGAGCGCGCGCTTAACGCCCGGCAAGTGACCCGCGACGATATGATGGCCCTGCTCTCCCCGGCGGCCAGCGAGCTGCTGGAGCCGCTAGCGCAAAAAGCGCAGCGCCTGACCCGCCAGCGCTTTGGCAACACCGTCAGTTTTTATGTCCCGCTCTATCTGTCGAATCTCTGCGCTAATGACTGCACCTATTGCGGTTTCTCCATGAGCAACCATTTGAAGCGCAAAACGCTGGATGAGGAGGAGATCGCTCGCGAGTGCGCTGCCCTGCGTGAACTGGGGTTTGAGCATCTGCTGCTGGTCACCGGCGAGCATCAGGGAAAAGTAGGAATGGACTATTTTCGCCGCCATTTCCCCGCTATTCGCCGCCAGTTCGCCTCATTGCAGATGGAAGTGCAGCCGCTTTCTGAAGAGGAGTATCGCGAGCTAAAAGGGCTCGGGCTGGATGGCGTGATGGTCTACCAGGAGACCTACCACGAGGCGCAGTATGCCCGGCATCATCTGCGGGGCAAAAAGCAGGACTTTTTCTGGCGGCTGGAGACGCCGGATCGCCTTGGCCGTGCCGGGATCGACAAGATCGGCCTTGGCGCGTTGATGGGGTTATCCGATAGCTGGCGCGTCGACTGCTATATGGTGGCGGAGCATCTGCTCTGGTTACAGCAGCACTACTGGCAGAGCCGCTACTCGGTGTCGTTTCCTCGCCTGCGCCCCTGCGCGGGCGGGATCGAACCGGCGTCAATCATGGACGAGAAACAACTGGTGCAGACCATTTGCGCCTTTCGCCTGCTAGCACCGGATACCGAGCTGTCGCTGTCGACGCGCGAGTCGCCGCACTTTCGCGATCATGTTATTCCCCTCGCCATCAACAATGTCAGTGCGTTTTCTAAAACGCAGCCCGGCGGCTATGCCGACGATCACCCGGAGCTGGAGCAGTTCTCGCCCCACGATGGACGTCGCCCCGAGGTGGTCGCCGATGCGCTGATCGCCCGTGGGCTGCAACCGGTGTGGAAAGACTGGGATAGCTGGCTGGGACGTGTGCCGCAAAAAAAGAGTAATACGCTGATAAACAGTTAATTTTCTTGCGGCCTGTTACGTAAAGTGAAATTCGGGCGCTGGCACCACAGCGCCCGCTGCGGCAACCTTGCTTCGTCAGCGTACACTGACCGGAGCGGGCGCCGTTCCCCTCTCCCACTCCGCCCCCCCTTTGGCAGGTACGCTGCTTATCACGCTGAAAAACAGCGCGGCCAACGACGGTCATGTAAGGAGTGAAACGAAGTGATGTCAGGTTGTAACCGGTTTCACATTCGCTGCCCTTTCTTTGTGATGCCAGACACACAATCACCGTAAAGCGGTTGTTGAAGTCAACGCCGACGGATAATTATCAATTATCCCATCAACACCGAGGCTGACTATGAAAAACATCGTTTTATGCTGTGCAGCAGGTATGTCCACCAGCATGTTGGTGCAACGAATGAAAGACGCGGCGCAAAAGAAAGGCGTCGAGGTCACCATCAAAGCGGTTCCTGTTGCGGACTTTAAAGATGAGATTGCAACGGCAGATATCGTGTTGCTGGGGCCGCAGGTGAAGTATGAGCAGGCAAAACTGCAGGCGCAGGCCGAGCCGCTGGGCAAGAAGGTGGCGGTGATCGATATGATGGATTACGGCATGATGAAAGGCGATGTCGTACTGGAAAAAGCCCTTAAGCTGCTGGAGTGAGCGCGTGGAAGAGTTAGAAACCATCATTATGGAACTGCTGGTCAACGCCGGTGCGGCGCGCAGCCAGGCATTGACCGCGCTGCAGATGGCGCGGAAAGGCGATTTCGACGACGCGGAAAAAGCGATGGAGGAGTCACGCGAATTTGTTAAAGCCGCCCACAAAATCCAGACCCAGCTAATCGGTCTGGACGAAGGCACCGGTAAACTGCCGGTCAATCTGATCACCGTTCACTCGCAGGACCACCTGATGAACGCGATGGTCATCCAGGATCTGGCCGACGACCTGATTGAGATCTACCGCAGGCTTCCCCCGCACGCTTGATTGTCGCTTCAGTCCCATAAGAGACGCCCGCTTTATCGGGCGTTTTTTATTGCTGCCAAAACGGTGAGGTGTATTCCGCGCCGTTTTATGGCACAACATGGCATTCGCCGATCGTAATCACCACCGCAGGTGCCTGATGCCCGCCATTCCCGTTCCGTTTTTTACCCTCTCCCTGCTACTGATGCTGCTGGCGAAGGTCTGGCTACAACGCCCTTGCGGCTATCGCACCCTCGCCACCTTTATCACCGGCTGTACGCTGCTGGTGCTGATGACGGCGCTGCGCTGGCAATTTGATGCGCTAATTTTGCGACAACTACAGTCGATGCTGGCGATTGCGCTACCTCCACTGGCATGGCGCTGTTTTGCCCGCGTCACCGATCAAAGCCGCACCTCTGAACGCCTTGCCTCGCTGCTACCACCTGCCATCGCGCTGGCGCTGAACCTGATTGCGCCTATGACTACCGACTTTGTTCTGATGCTGCTCTACATCGGTTACGGCGGCGCGTTGATTTGGACCGCTTACCGGGGCGCGGATGCCTTTGTGCTGACGCGGTTAACAGATGCGCGTAGCACCTCGGTGATGGCCTTTCTTGCCGGGGTGTTTCTCTGCTTTAGCGGCCTGACCGATCTGGCGATTATGCTCGACTTCGCCTGGTATGACGGCTTGCAGGCACCGCGCCTCGTCGCCCTCTCGCAGGCGATACTGCTGCCGTTTATCTGCCTCGCTATTCTCTACAGCGGCAAGAAAATGCCCGCCGCTGCTGAAACACCGCTAATACCGCCAGCCGACGTACAAAGCGTGGAGGTGGACAGCGATCTGGCGACGCTCTGCGAAAAGCTGGAGAGGCGCCTTACCGAACAGCAGCTGTTTCTCAATAGCGACCTGACGCTCGATCTGCTGGCGCGAAAATGGGTGATCCCTGCGCGCCAAATTTCGCGGGCGGTCAATGCGGTGCGCGGCTGCAATGTCTCACAGTGGATTAATGGCTTTCGCATTCACTATGCCCAACATCTGCTGCTCACCACCGCCGCGCCCGTCACCAGCATCATGCTGGAGGCTGGCTTTGCCACCAAATCCAACTTTAACCGCGAGTTTGTGCGTATCAGCGGCGTGAGCCCTACGGAGTTTCGCCGCGCGGTGGGTAATCCAGTGCCTGTTGCAGAAAAGCCGTGATCGTGTCGCTAAGCCGCTGATGAATGTCAGCCCGGCTTAGCGAACCGCCATCCTCACACACAATCCCTTCGCCCGGATCCTGCGCCTCAATCAATGCTTTCGCGCCGGGCTTGCAGAGTTGCATAAAACTAAAGTGGGTTGCGCCCGTAACGCTTTGTGCCTGCTGCTTCGTCGCCGGAATGTAGTGTTGCAGATAGCCGGACTCCAGCCGGGCAGGTAACTCGTCACTGTCGGCCTGCGCGGAGAGGATCAGCACCGGCACATTCAGTTGCGCAAGGCTTTCAGGCGTGAAACCGCGCGCCATCCCCAAATCCAGCGAAACAACGGCTTTGATCAGCGGCTCGCGCTGGCTCTCCCTCAACGGAGCAGATGCCTCAGGACGATTGATGCCGAGGGCTGGGATCAGCTTACAGCCCGCCAGCGCGGGATGGCTTTTACAATCCGTTTGAAAACGTCCGGCATCGAAGCGCGCGCCTGCCAGCTCCATCACCGTCCAGCCACCCAGCGAGTGGCCGAGCGCAGCAATGCGCCGGGTATCCACCTGACCCGCAATCGCAGGATCGCCAATCAGGTCATTCATCACGCGGCGCAAATCGCGCGGCCGCTGCCAGAGCTGCCAGGCATCCTGCTGCGCTTTATTGCGGGTGGTGGTGCCCGGATGATCGGGCGCAGCGACGATATACCCCTGCGCCGCCATGCGCTGCGCCAGCCAGTTCAGGTTGCGCCAGTTGCCGCCGTAACCGTGTGAAAGCAGCAATAAGGGATGTTTACCGGTTGCAGGCTGTGCGTTACGCAGAGCCGGTGTGCCGACAAAAACCGGGTTGTCGCCCACCGTTTCCGGGGTGCCGGTTTGTGCAGTCGGATACCAGATGGCGACATCAAGCGGGCGGGCTTTATCCTCTTGTAGATGCAGCTGGCGGAAGGCGGTGTCGGCATGGGTTATGCCGCTCAGAAGAAGCGTAAAAGAGAGAATGAGTGTGCGTAGGGACATCATGCGTTCCTGATGGGTTAACAGAACGCTGAGTGTGCCCGTCCCTTGTGCGGCGGGCGTCCTGAAACACGATCGAGGACCGGTTTAGCGGATTTCAGGCATAAAAAAACCCGCCGAAGCGGGTTTTTATAACGAGAAACGATTACTCGTTGTCGGAACCACCCAGACCTGCGTTCAGCAGTTCTGCAAGGCTCGCGGACGCGTCTTCCGCAGTGACCTGCGGTGCTGCCGGCAGTTCGCCAGCGGCGCGACGGCGCATACGATCCTGGTGGTACGCATAACCGGTACCGGCCGGGATCAGACGACCCACGATAACGTTCTCTTTCAGACCGCGCAGTTCGTCGCGTTTGCCCGCAACGGCTGCTTCGGTAAGCACACGAGTCGTCTCCTGGAACGATGCCGCGGAGATGAAGGACTCGGTCGCCAGAGACGCTTTGGTGATACCCAGCAGATCGCGTGCATAGGTTGCACTGATTTTGCCGTTCGATTCGAGATCGCGGTTAGCAATCTTGACGCGAGAGTATTCAACCTGCTCGCCTTCCAGGAACTCGGAGCTGCCCGCGTTCACGATGGTGGCTTTACGCAGCATCTGACGAACGATAACTTCGATGTGCTTATCGTTGATCTTAACGCCCTGCAGACGGTAAACGTCCTGCACTTCGTTGGTGATATAACGCGTTACCGCGTGTACGCCACGAAGACGCAGAATGTCGTGCGGTGCTTCCGGACCGTCGGAAACCACGTCACCACGTTCTACACGTTCACCTTCAAACACGTTGAGCTGACGCCATTTCGGGATCATCTCTTCGTACGGATCGCTACCGTCAACCGGCGTGATCACCAGACGGCGTTTCCCTTTGGTCTCTTTACCGAAGGAAATAATACCGCTGATTTCAGCCAGGATTGCCGGCTCTTTCGGACGACGTGCTTCGAACAGATCCGCAACGCGCGGCAGACCACCGGTAATATCCTTGGTACCGCCGGATTCCTGCGGAATACGTGCCAGGGTGTCACCGGAGCTGATCTGTACGCCATCTTCCAGCTGAACAATCGCTTTACCCGGCAGGAAGTACTGGGCAGGCATATCGGTGCCTGGGATCAGTACGTCGTTACCATTGGCATCAACGATTTTCAGTGCCGGACGCAGGTCTTTACCGCCAGCGGTACGCTCTGCAGAGTCCAGAACCACCAGCGAAGAGAGACCGGTCAGTTCGTCGGTCTGACGGGTAATCGTCTGACCATCGATCATGTCGGTGAAGCGGATGAAACCAGCCACTTCGGTGATTACCGGCATGGTGTGCGGATCCCAGTTTGCAACGGTTTCACCGCCGGCAACCTGCTCGCCATCACCTTTCGCCATCACCGCACCGTAAGGCACTTTATAGCTCTCTTTGGTACGACCGAATTCGTCGATCAGTTTCAGCTCAGTGTTACGGGAGGTGACCACCAGCTTACCGCTGGAGTTAACAACCGACTTCGCATTGCTCAGACGGATGCTACCTTTGTTTTTCACCTGGATGCTGGATTCAGCAGCCGCACGCGATGCCGCACCACCGATGTGGAACGTACGCATCGTCAGCTGTGTACCCGGCTCACCGATGGACTGTGCTGCGATAACGCCGATTGCTTCACCTTTGTTGATGATGTGGCCACGCGCCAGGTCACGACCATAGCAGTGGGCGCACACACCAAAGTCGGTGTCGCAGGATACAACGGAACGCACTTTCACGGAGTCGACAGAGTTCGCTTCCAGCAGGTCACACCACTGTTCGTGCAGCAGCGTGTTGCGCGGAACCAGAATGTCTGCGGTGCCCGGCTTCAGAATGTCTTCAGCGGTCACACGACCCAGAACGCGATCGCGCAGCGGCTCTTTAACGTCGCCACCTTCGATAACCGGCGTCATGGTGATCCCTTCGAGGGTGCCACAATCGTCTTCGGTTACAACCAGATCCTGTGCCACGTCAACCAGACGACGGGTCAGGTAACCGGAGTTCGCGGTTTTCAGTGCGGTATCCGCCAGACCTTTACGCGCACCGTGCGTGGAGATGAAGTACTGGAGTACGTTCAGACCTTCACGGAAGTTCGCGGTGATCGGCGTTTCGATGATGGAGCCATCCGGCTTCGCCATCAGACCACGCATACCAGCAAGCTGACGAATCTGGGCTGCAGAACCACGCGCACCGGAGTCGGCCATCATGTAGATGCTGTTAAAGGAAACCTGCTGCTCTTCAACGCCGTCACGGTTAATAACGGTTTCAGTCTGCAGGTTATCCATCATCGCTTTGGATACGCGATCGTTCGCCGCGGCCCAAATATCGATAACTTTGTTATAGCGTTCGCCCGCGGTTACCAGACCAGACTGGAACTGCTCCTGGATCTCAGCAACTTCAGCTTCCGCTTCGGAGATGATCTCGTGTTTCTTCTCCGGGATGACCATGTCATCGATACCAACGGATGCACCTGAACGCGCTGCATAAGCAAAGCCGGTGTACATCGTCTGGTCAGCGAAGATAACGGTCGGCTTCAGACCCAGAATGCGATAACAGGTGTTCAGCATTTTGGAGATCGCTTTCTTGCCCAGCGCCTGGTTGACGATGGAGAAAGGCAGACCTTTCGGTACGATCATCCACAGAATGGCACGGCCAACGGTCGTGTCTTTCAGGCTGGTGGTCGCAACGAACTCGCCGTTAGCATCTTTTTCATATTCGGTGATACGCACTTTAACGCGCGCATGCAGAGAGGCCAGGCCAGCGCGATAAATACGCTCAGCTTCTTTCGGGCCAGTCAGCACCATGCCTTCGCCTTTGGCGTTAACACAGTCACGGGTCATGTAGTAGAGACCCAGTACAACGTCCTGAGACGGAACGATGATTGGTTCGCCGTTCGCCGGGGAGAGGATGTTGTTGGTAGACATCATCAGCGCACGCGCTTCCAGCTGGGCTTCCAGCGTCAGCGGTACGTGAACAGCCATCTGGTCACCATCGAAGTCGGCGTTGTATGCCGCACAAACCAGCGGGTGCAGCTGGATCGCTTTACCTTCGATCAGTACCGGTTCAAACGCCTGGATACCCAGACGGTGCAGTGTTGGTGCACGGTTCAGCAGTACCGGGTGTTCGCGGATAACTTCGTCCAGGATATCCCAAACGACAGCTTCTTCGCGCTCAACCATTTTCTTCGCGGCTTTGATGGTGGTGGCGAGGCCACGCAGTTCCAGCTTGCCGTAAATGAACGGTTTGAACAGCTCCAGCGCCATTTTCTTCGGCAGACCGCACTGATGCAGACGCAGGTATGGACCTACGGTGATTACAGAACGACCGGAGTAGTCAACACGCTTACCGAGCAGGTTCTGACGGAAACGACCCTGCTTACCTTTGATCATATCGGCCAAAGATTTCAGCGGACGCTTGTTGGAACCGGTGATCGCACGACCGCGACGGCCGTTATCCAGCAGGGCGTCGACCGCTTCCTGCAGCATACGTTTTTCGTTGCGTACGATGATATCCGGCGCCGCCAGATCCAGCAGACGTTTCAGACGGTTGTTACGGTTGATCACGCGACGGTACAGATCGTTCAGATCCGACGTTGCGAAACGACCACCGTCCAACGGAACCAGCGGACGCAGGTCCGGCGGCAGCACTGGCAGAACGGTCAGGATCATCCACTCCGGCTTGTTACCAGACTGTACGAAGGCTTCCAGCAGCTTGATACGCTTGGTCAGCTTCTTACGTTTGGTTTCGGAGTTGGTTTCGTTCAGCTCTTCACGCAGCTGTTCGCACTCTTGCTCCAGATCCATGCTTTTCAGCAGGGCCTGGATCGCTTCGGCGCCCATCTTCGCGTCAAATTCGTCACCGAACTCTTCCAGCGCGTCCAGATACTGCTCTTCAGTCAGGATCTGGTTACGTTCCAGGTTGGTCATCCCACCTTCGATAACCACATAGGATTCGAAGTAGAGAACGCGTTCGATATCACGCAGCGGCATATCCAGCAGCAGACCGATACGGGACGGCAGTGATTTCAGGAACCAAATGTGCGCGGTCGGGGAAGCCAGTTCGATGTGGCCCATGCGCTCACGACGCACTTTAGTCTGGGTCACTTCAACGCCGCACTTCTCACAGATCACACCGCGGTGTTTCAGGCGCTTGTACTTACCGCACAGGCACTCGTAATCTTTTACTGGCCCGAAAATACGCGCACAGAAAAGGCCGTCACGCTCAGGTTTGAACGTACGGTAGTTGATGGTTTCTGGCTTCTTAACTTCACCAAAAGACCATGAACGGATCATGTCTGGCGAAGCCAGAGCAATTTTGATCGCATCAAACTCTTCGGTTTTAGTTTGCGCTTTCAGAAACTTTAATAAGTCTTTCACGGATTTGCTCCCGTCGGAGTTAGCACAATCTGGTGCCGGGTGTTACCCCGGCACCAGTGACCTGTTTGAGCGAGAGTTACTCGTCTTCCAGCTCGATGTTGATACCCAGCGAACGAATCTCTTTCAACAGTACGTTGAAGGACTCTGGCATCCCCGGTTCCATCTGATGGTTGCCGTCCACGATGTTCTTATACATCTTGGTACGACCATTCACGTCATCAGACTTAACGGTGAGCATTTCCTGCAGGGTGTATGCCGCGCCATATGCTTCCAGCGCCCACACTTCCATCTCCCCGAAGCGCTGACCACCGAACTGCGCCTTACCACCCAGCGGCTGCTGAGTAACCAGGCTGTAGGAACCGGTGGAACGCGCATGCATTTTGTCATCAACCAGGTGGTTCAGTTTCAGCATGTACATGTAGCCAACGGTAACCTGGCGCTCGAACTGCTCACCGGTACGACCGTCGAACAGTGTGATCTGACCGGAAGTCGGCAGGCCACCCAGCTGTAACAGTTCCTTGATTTCAGACTCTTTCGCACCGTCGAAGACCGGCGTTGCGATCGGCATGCCTTTACGCAGGTTTTCAGCCAGACGCAGCACTTCGTCATCGCTGAAGGTGCTCAGGTCGACTTTCTGACGAACGTCAGCGCCCAGATCGTATGCACGCTGGATGAACTCGCGCAGTTTCGCGACTTCCTGCTGCTGTTTCAGCATGGCGTTAATCTTGTCGCCAATACCTTTCGCAGCCATACCCAGGTGGGTTTCAAGAATCTGACCGATGTTCATACGAGACGGTACGCCCAGCGGGTTCAGTACGATGTCTACCGGCGTGCCGTTTTCATCGTATGGCATATCTTCGATCGGGTTGATCTTGGAGATAACACCCTTGTTACCGTGACGACCTGCCATCTTATCACCAGGCTGGATCTGACGTTTAACGGCCAGATAAACCTTAACAATCTTCAGCACGCCCGGTGCCAGATCGTCGCCCTGAGTAATCTTACGGCGTTTCGCTTCGAGTTTTTTCTCGAACTCGTGTTTCAGTTCGTCGTACTGCTCAGCCAGCTGTTCCAGCTGATTCTGTTTCGCTTCGTCGGTCAGGCCGAGTTCCAGCCAGCGGTCGCGCGGCAGTTTGTCGAGCTTCTCAGCTTCAACGCCACCGGATACCAGCACGGAGTGGATACGGCTGAACAGGCCAGCTTCGAGGATCTGCAGTTCTTCAGACAGGTCTTTCTTCGCCTGTTTGAGCTGCATCTCTTCGATTTCCAGCGCACGTTTGTCTTTTTCCACGCCATCGCGGGTGAAGACCTGAACGTCGATAACCGTACCGGAAACACCGTTTGGTACGCGCAGAGAAGAGTCTTTAACGTCAGACGCTTTCTCACCGAAGATCGCGCGCAGCAGTTTCTCTTCTGGCGTCAGCTGGGTTTCACCTTTCGGCGTTACCTTACCAACCAGAATGTCGCCGCCGGTCACTTCTGCACCGATGTAAACGATACCGGATTCATCCAGTTTGGAGAGCGCAGCTTCACCCACGTTCGGGATATCAGCGGTGATCTCTTCCGGCCCCAGTTTGGTGTCACGGGACACACAAGCCAGTTCCTGGATGTGAATAGTGGTGAAACGATCTTCCTGAACCACACGCTCGGAGACAAGGATGGAGTCTTCGAAGTTGTAACCGTTCCACGGCATGAACGCTACGCGCATGTTCTGACCGAGCGCCAGTTCACCGAGGTCGGTGGACGGACCGTCTGCCAGCACGTCGCCGCGCTCAATCGGCTCACCCAGGTAAACACACGGCATCTGGTTGATGCAGGTGTTCTGGTTAGAACGGGTGTATTTGGTCAGGTTATAGATGTCGATACCTGCTTCGCCCGGGTACATCTCGTCTTCGTTAACTTTGATAACGATACGGGAAGCATCCACGTACTGAACGGTACCGCCACGTTTCGCAACGGCAGTTACGCCGGAGTCAACGGCAACAGCACGTTCCATACCGGTACCAACCAGCGGCTTATCAGCGCGCAGAGTCGGAACCGCCTGACGTTGCATGTTCGCACCCATCAATGCACGGTTGGCGTCATCGTGTTCCAGGAACGGAATCAGGGATGCACCGACGGAAACCACCTGCTGGGTGGATACGTCCATGTAGTCAACCTGGTCTGCGCTGAAGAGGCTTGATTCGCCTTTGCTGCGGCACGTTACCAGATCTTCTGCAAAACGCCCTTCTTCCGTCAGGTTGGTGTTCGCCTGAGCGATAACGTAGTTACCCTCTTCAATTGCAGAGAGGTAATGGATCTCGTCAGTCACCACGCCGTCAGTCACTTTACGGTACGGCGTTTCGAGGAAGCCGTATTCGTTAGTCTGTGCATAGACGGACAGGGAGTTAATCAGACCGATGTTCGGACCTTCAGGCGTTTCGATTGGACATACGCGACCGTAGTGAGTCGGGTGTACGTCTCGAACTTCAAAGCCTGCGCGCTCACGGGTCAGACCGCCCGGGCCAAGTGCAGAGATACGACGTTTGTGCGTAATCTCAGACAGCGGGTTGTTCTGATCCATAAACTGGGAGAGTTGGCTGGAGCCGAAGAACTCTTTCACCGCCGCCGAAATCGGCTTGGCGTTGATCATGTCCTGCGGCATCAGAGTATCCAGATCGCCCAGAGAGAGACGCTCTTTCACCGCACGTTCTACACGCACCAGGCCAACGCGGAATTGGTTTTCCGCCATTTCGCCTACGGAACGGATACGACGGTTGCCGAGGTGGTCGATATCATCTACTTCACCGATGCCGTTACGGATACCGATGAGCTTCTTCATCACTTCGATGATGTCGTCGTTGCTCAGGATACCGGAACCTTCAATGCTGTCGCGCAGCAGAGAACGGTTGAACTTCATGCGGCCTACCGCAGAAAGATCGTAGCGGTCTTCGGAGAAGAACAGGTTTTCGAAGAGGCTTTCAGCCGCTTCGCGAGTCGGCGGCTCACCCGGGCGCATCATGCGGTAGATTTCTACCAGCGCGCTCAGACGATCGTTAGTTGGGTCGACGCGTACGGTTTCAGAGATGTACGGGCCGTGATCCAGATCGTTGGTGAACAGCGTTTCGATACGTTTGTGACCGGCCTGGCTCAGTTTAGCCAGCAGATCGAGCGACAGCTCCATGTTAGCCGGGCAGATCAGCTCGCCAGTGGATTCGTCAACGTAGTCTTTCGCCGCAACTTTACCTGCGATGTACTCAACCGGCACTTCGATATGTTGGATTTCGTCTTTTTCCAGCTGACGAATGTGGCGCGCGGTGATGCGGCGGCCTTTCTCAACATACATTTTGCCGTTAGCTTCGATATCGAAGGAGGCGGTTTCGCCACGCAGGCGTTCCGGTACCAGTTCCATCTGCAGCTTGTTGTCGCGGATCTCAAAGACCACTTTTTCAAAGAACAGGTCAAGGATCTGTTCAGTGGTGTAGTTCAGCGCGCGCAGAATGATGGTTGCCGGCAGCTTACGACGACGGTCGATACGAACGAACAGGTTGTCTTTCGGATCGAACTCAAAGTCCAGCCATGACCCACGGTAAGGAATGATACGTGCGTTATAGAGCACCTTACCGGAAGAGTGGGTTTTACCCTTGTCGCTGTCAAAGAAGACGCCCGGGCTACGGTGCAGCTGAGAAACGATAACACGCTCAGTACCGTTGATAACAAAGGTACCGTTGTCGGTCATGAGCGGAATTTCGCCCATGTAGACTTCTTGTTCTTTAATGTCTTTTACGGTGCCTTCCGGCGCTTCGCGCTCGTAGATCACCAGACGCAGTTTTACGCGCAGCGGGGCGGAGTACGTCACACCACGGATTTGACACTCTTTGACGTCAAATACGGGTTCGCCAAGACGGTAGCTGACGTATTGCAGTTCCGAATTGCCGCTGTAGCTCTTGATCGGGAACACGGAGCGGAATGCCGCTTCGAGCCCGTACTGGCCTTCAGGATCTTGCTCGATGAACTTCTGGAACGAGTCAAGCTGGATAGAAAGGAGATAGGGAACATCCAGTACTTGTGGACGTTTACCAAAATCCTTACGAATACGTTTTTTCTCGGTATAGGAGTAAACCATAGGGTTCCTCAGCTCGCTGACAAGTCGACCCATCTGCCCAGGGAAAGGACAGTTTGTGCAACACTATTTTTTTGACCGGAAAGTGGAGCACTTTCCGCAATGCTTGTTGCTATCACGCTTAAATCATTTCATTGCGATTTACACAGCGCCGAGCGACTGTCGCAGTATATTAAGTCGTCGATAGAAACAAGCATTGAAAAGGCAACAGGTAGTCAAACAGTGTGAAACACTACCAGCGCCTTCTACAGCGCAAAAAGGCTGGTGACCAAAAAGTCACCAGCCATCAGCCTGATTTCTCAGGCTGCAACCGGAAGGGTTGGCTTATTTAACTTCAACTTCAGCGCCAGCTTCTTCCAGAGATTTTTTCAGAGCTTCAGCGTCATCTTTGCTCACGCCTTCTTTCAGAGCGGCCGGAGCAGATTCTACCAGGTCTTTAGCTTCTTTCAGACCCAGGCCAGTTGCGCCACGTACTGCTTTGATAACAGCAACTTTGTTAGCGCCAACAGCTTTCAGAATAACGTCGAATTCAGTTTTCTCTTCAGCAGCTTCAGCAGCCGGGCCAGCAGCAACAGCTACAGCGGCAGCAGCAGAAACACCGAATTTTTCTTCCATTGCAGAGATCAGTTCAACAACGTCCATTACGGACATAGCGGAAACTGCTTCAATGATTTGATCTTTAGTGATAGACATTTAAATTGTTCCTGAATATCAGAATAAGTTTATACGTAAGCGAATGCGTTATAGAGAAAACTGCGATTAAGCAGCTTCTTTCGCATCGCGTACAGCAGCCAGAGTACGAACCAGTTTGCCAGCAGAGGCTTCTTTCATGGTTGCCATCAGGCGTGCAATTGCTTCTTCGTAGGTCGGCAGGGTTGCCAGGCGATCGATCTGGGACGCCGGGATCAACTCACCTTCAAAGGCAGCGGCTTTGACCTCAAATTTTGCATTCGCTTTCGCGAAATCTTTGAACAGACGAGCAGCAGCGCCCGGGTGTTCCATAGAATATGCAATCAGGGTCGGACCAACGAACGCGTCTTTCAGGCACTCGAACTGAGTACCTTCAACAACACGGCGCAGCAGGGTGTTGCGAACAACACGCATGTAAACGCCGGCTTCGCGACCTGCTTTACGCAGTTCGGTCATTTTATCTACGGTAACGCCACGGGAATCCGCAACAACCGCAGACAGCGCGCCTTTGGCTACTTCGCTGACTTCAGCAACAATCGCTTGTTTGTCTTGAAGATTTAAAGCCATTAGCTTTGCTCCTGGATGTTTGCCAGGGCTCATGCCCTGGAACTCACTTCACTCTTTTCAACGAAAAGAGCGTCTTAATACGGTGAGCAGAAACAAGCCAAAGAGTACTTAAAAAATATTCTTCAGGTTCTGTCACCGTCTACGCAGGGAATTAAGTCTCTTGCGAAACACCTGCGGTCTTCGACGGAGGCCTGGATAGGCCAGGCTCCAACGAACAAATCTGTTTGTTTGCTAGCTTACGCGAGCAAAACGTGGGGGAAGATTGTAGACAAATCCGCCACCCACGTAAAGGCGAATATTAGTTCGCCGCTGCGTTCAGACCAGCCTGGTCTACCGCAACACCAGCACCCATGGTGGTGGAGATGCTAACTTTCTTGATGTACACGCCTTTCGCCTGAGACGGTTTTGCTTTTTTCAGCGCAACCAGCAGAGACTCCAGGTTTTCTTTCAGTTTGTCAGCGTCAAAGTCCACTTTACCGATGGTGGTGTGGATGATGCCGTTTTTGTCGTTACGGTAACGAACCTGACCCGCTTTAGCGTTCTTAACCGCTTCAGCAACGTTCG
Organism: Kosakonia sp. CFBP8986; assembly: GCF_034044935.1. Classification (NCBI taxonomy): domain Bacteria; kingdom Pseudomonadati; phylum Pseudomonadota; class Gammaproteobacteria; order Enterobacterales; family Enterobacteriaceae; genus Kosakonia; species Kosakonia sp. CFBP8986. The sequence goes on from NZ_JAXCXB010000001.1 coordinate 27,467, forward strand.
GCGTTACAGTACCAACTTTCGGGTTCGGCATCAGGCCGCGCGGACCCAGAACCTGGCCCAGCTGGCCAACAACGCGCATTGCATCCGGAGAAGCAATAACAACGTCAAAGTTCATTTCGCCTTTCTTGATCTGGTCAGCCAGATCTTCCATACCTACCAGCTCAGCGCCAGCTGCTTTAGCAGCTTCAGCGTTCGGGCCCTGGGCAAATACGGCTACGCGAACAGAACGGCCAGTACCGTGCGGCAGTACAGTTGCACCACGTACGTTCTGGTCAGATTTACGTGCGTCGATGCCGAGGTTAACGGCAACGTCTACGCTTTCTACGAATTTAGCAGTGGCCAGCTCTTTCAGCAGAGCAATGGCTTCGTTGATGTCGTACTGTTTGGTCGCATCAACTTTGTCACGGATCACGCGCATACGCTTGGTCAGTTTAGCCATTTCTTAATCCTCCACTACCAGGCCCATGGAACGCGCAGTACCTTCGATTGAGCGAGTCATCGCTTCAATGTCAGAACCGGTCATGTCCGCGGCTTTAGTCTGAGCGATTTCCTGCAGCTGAGCGCGGGAGATGGTGCCCACTTTGTCTTTGTTCGGCTTGCCGGAACCAGACTTGATACCAGCCGCTTTCTTCAGCAGAACTGCTGCCGGAGGCGTTTTGGTAATGAAAGTGAAAGAACGGTCAGCGTAAACGGTAATAACAACCGGAATCGGCAGACCTTTTTCCATGGATTCTGTTTTTGCGTTGAACGCTTTGCAGAATTCCATGATGTTAACACCCTGCTGACCCAGAGCCGGACCAACCGGTGGGCTCGGGTTTGCCATGCCAGCTGCAACCTGCAGCTTGACGTAGGCCTGGACTTTCTTAGCCATTGAAATTTCCTCGTTTGGGTATAGCGCCCCGAAAGGCTCCCCGTGGTTAAAACTGTTTTACCGGTTCAGAACCCGTAAAAACAAAAGGCGCGAAATTGTATGTCAATTTCGCGCCCTGTGCAACGTTTGATCGCCGAATATTTAGGCTTTTTCGACCTGGCTAAAGTCCAGCTCTACCGGGGTCGCACGACCGAAGATAGAAACGGAAACTTTCAGGCGGGACTTCTCGTAGTCCACCTCTTCAACCACACCGTTAAAGTCGGCAAACGGACCATCGCTAACGCGGACCATTTCACCCGGCTCGAACAGCGTTTTCGGACGCGGCTTATCACCAACCTGCTGCAGGCGGTTCATGATCGCATCCACTTCTTTGTCGCTAATCGGCGCCGGACGATCGGAGGTGCCACCGATGAAGCCCATTACGCGCGGAACGCTGCGCACCAGGTGCCAGCTGGCGTCGTTCATTACCATCTGGACAAGTACGTAGCCCGGGAAGAATTTGCGTTCGCTTTTGCGACGCTGGCCGCCACGGATTTCGACCACTTCTTCGGTCGGCACCATAACTTCGCCAAACAACTCTTCCATGTTGTGTAATTTGATATGCTCGCGCAGCGACGTTGCTACGCGGCCTTCAAAACCGGAAAACGCCTGAACGACGTACCAGCGCTTTTTAGGAGCTTCAGACATCTCAGAACCTCAGGCCAGTGATAAAGGAAACCAGGCGGACCAGAATACCATCCAGCCCCCACAGGATCAGTGACATAACTGCGGTGACCGCAGCCACAATCAACGTGGTGTGCAATGTTTCCTGACGAGTGGGCCAAATCACTTTACGTACTTCGGTTCTCGCTTCACGGGCAAAAGCAACGGTCGCTTTTCCCTTCGTCGTCAACAGCGCGACACCACCTGCTGCAGCAATCAGAATTACAACTGCCAGCGCGCGGAGCGGCAGCATCATGTCACGATAAAGATAGTTGCCAACGATAGCCACGAGCAGCAGTACTGCAACAACAACCCACTTCATCGCTTCCAGGCCGCGCCCGCTCCCTTGAGCTTCGGTATTCGCACTCATAAACCAACCTGTCACAAGAATTCAGACAAACATTTTTGCCCCGCATAAGCGAGGCAACCAAACCGAAATGCTCTGGCGAGTTTCGGACTCACGCCCTCTTCAGAGCCTGTCTCAGCAATGATTATGGACAAAAAAATCACTGATGAGCCAGGTTCTGGGTCGAAAGCGTACAAAAAGGGCATCAAATGATGCCCTTTTCTTGCGCATTGCGTCAAATGTTATCAGCGATTAGCTGAGAACTTTTGCTACAACGCCCGCGCCAACGGTACGGCCGCCTTCACGGATTGCGAAACGCAGACCATCGTCCATCGCAATCGGGTGAATCAGGGTAACAACCATTTTGATGTTGTCGCCCGGCATTACCATCTCAACACCTTCCGGCAGTTCGATGGTGCCAGTCACGTCAGTTGTACGGAAGTAGAACTGCGGACGGTAGCCTTTGAAGAACGGAGTGTGACGACCGCCTTCATCTTTGGACAGGATGTACACTTCAGATTCGAATTTGGTGTGCGGCTTGATGGAACCCGGCTTAGCCAGTACCTGACCACGTTCGATTTCTTCACGTTTGATACCACGCAGCAGAACACCAACGTTCTCACCAGCACGGCCTTCGTCCAGCAGTTTGCGGAACATTTCAACGCCGGTACAGGTAGATTTCGCGGTGTCTTTGATACCAACGATTTCAACTTCTTCACCAACCTTGATGATACCGCGCTCTACACGACCGGTAACAACGGTACCACGACCGGAGATGGAGAATACGTCTTCGATCGGCAGCAGGAACGGCTTGTCAATCGCGCGCTCTGGTTCCGGGATGTAGGAATCCAGGTAGCCAGCCAGCTCGATGATTTTCTCTTCCCACTCAGCTTCGCCTTCCAGCGCTTTCAGCGCGGAACCGCGAACGATCGGGGTGTCGTCGCCCGGGAAGTCGTACTGAGACAGCAGCTCACGCACTTCCATCTCAACCAGTTCCAGCAGCTCTTCGTCATCAACCATGTCACATTTGTTCAGGAACACGATGATGAACGGAACGCCTACCTGACGACCCAGCAGGATGTGCTCACGGGTCTGCGGCATCGGGCCGTCAGTCGCAGCAACAACCAGGATCGCGCCGTCCATCTGCGCAGCACCGGTGATCATGTTTTTAACATAGTCGGCGTGGCCCGGGCAGTCTACGTGCGCGTAGTGGCGAGTCGGGGTGTCATATTCAACGTGAGAGGTGTTGATGGTGATACCACGAGCTTTTTCTTCCGGCGCGTTATCGATCTGGTCGAATGCGCGAGCAGCACCGCCGTAGGTCTTAGCCAGTACGGTAGTGATTGCAGCGGTCAGAGTAGTTTTACCATGGTCAACGTGGCCGATTGTGCCGACGTTGACGTGCGGTTTTGTACGTTCAAATTTTTCTTTAGACACGGCTTTATTCCTTACTATAGTGCTCTCCCTCAATGGAGAGAGCACGGGACTTTGGTTTTAACCCTGCGGCTTATTTACCACGGGCTTCAATTACGGCCTGAGCAACGTTGTTCGGCGCATCATCATACTTCAGGAATTCCATGGTATACGATGCACGACCTTTGGTCAGAGAACGCAGCTGAGTTGCATATCCGAACATTTCAGACAGCGGAACTTCAGCGTGGATCTTAACGCCAGTAACTTCAGATTCCTGACCGCGCAGCATGCCGCGACGACGGCTCAAGTCACCGATAACGTCACCGGTGTTCTCTTCCGGAGTCTCTACTTCAACCTTCATGATCGGCTCAAGCAGAACTGGTTTCGCTTTCTTAAAGCCATCTTTAAAGGCAATAGACGCAGCCAGTTTAAACGCCAGTTCAGAGGAGTCAACGTCGTGGTAAGAACCGAAGTGCAGACGCACACCCAGGTCAACTACCGGGTAACCAGCCAACGGACCAGACTTCAGCTGCTCCTGGATGCCTTTATCAACGGCAGGGATGTATTCGCCAGGAATTACACCACCTTTGATGTCGTTGATGAACTCGTAACCTTTCGGGTTAGAGCCCGGCTCCAGCGGGTACATGTCGATAACAACATGACCGTACTGACCGCGACCACCAGACTGCTTAGCGTGTTTACCTTCGATATCGGTAACTTTCGCGCGAATCGCTTCGCGGTAAGCAACCTGAGGTTTACCCACGTTAGCTTCAACGTTGAACTCACGCTTCATACGGTCAACGATGATGTCGAGGTGCAGTTCGCCCATACCAGCGATGATGGTCTGGTTAGATTCTTCGTCAGTCCATACGCGGAAAGACGGGTCTTCTTTAGCCAGACGGCCCAGAGCCAGACCCATTTTTTCCTGGTCAGCTTTGGTTTTCGGTTCTACAGCGATGGAGATTACCGGCTCCGGGAATTCCATACGCTCCAGAATGATCGGGTTGTCCGGATCACACAGGGTGTCACCGGTGATCACGTCTTTCAGACCGATCGCTGCAGCGATATCGCCCGCGCGAACTTCTTTGATCTCTTCACGTTTGTTAGCGTGCATCTGAACGATACGACCGAAACGCTCACGTGCAGATTTCACGGAGTTCAGTACGGTATCACCAGAGTTAACCACACCGGAGTAAACGCGGAAGAAGGTCAGGTTACCAACGAACGGGTCAGTTGCGATTTTGAACGCCAGTGCAGAGAACGGCTCTTCGTCGCTTGCGTGACGCTCAGCCGGGGTATCTTTACCATCGTCCAGCATACCGTTGATCGCAGGAACGTCAGTCGGGGACGGCAGGTAATCAATTACCGCATCCAGCATCGCCTGAACGCCTTTGTTCTTAAACGCAGAACCACAGGTTACCAGGATGATTTCGTTGTTCAGAACACGCTGACGAAGAGCAGTTTTGATCTCTTCTTCAGTCAGGTCTTCACCACCCAGGTATTTCTCCATCAGCTCTTCTGAAGCTTCCGCCGCAGATTCGATCAGGTTCTGGTGCCATTCGTCAGCCAGGTCCTGCATCTCAGCCGGGATATCTTCGTAAACGAAGGTAACGCCCTGGTCAGCATCGTTCCAGTTGATCGCTTTCATTTTCACCAGGTCAACAACACCGGTGAAACCTTCTTCAGCGCCAATTGCCAGCTGCAGCGGAACCGGGTTCGCGCCCAGACGGGTTTTGATCTGATCAACAACTTTCAGGAAGTTAGCGCCCATGCGGTCCATTTTGTTAACGAACGCGATGCGCGGAACTTTATATTTGTTAGCCTGACGCCATACGGTTTCAGACTGTGGCTGAACACCACCAACGGCACAGTAAACCATTACCGCACCATCCAGTACACGCATGGAACGTTCTACTTCGATGGTGAAGTCAACGTGCCCCGGGGTGTCGATGATGTTTACGCGATGCGGTTCATACTGCTTCGCCATACCAGACCAGAATGCAGTAGTCGCTGCAGAGGTGATGGTGATACCACGCTCCTGCTCCTGCTCCATCCAGTCCATGGTTGCGGCGCCGTCGTGAACTTCACCGATTTTGTGGTTTACACCGGTGTAGAACAGAATACGTTCGGTAGTGGTGGTTTTACCGGCGTCGATGTGCGCACTGATACCAATGTTGCGGTAGCGTGCGATGGGTGTTGTACGAGCCATTTGATTCCTCGTTTGTGTCTTTTAGGCGTTCAGAATTAAGTTGCCAAACGGCGGGCGACTTACTTGAAGCGCCCGCCAGTTGACTAGAACTCCGAAGGGATTACCAACGGTAGTGTGCGAACGCCTTGTTGGCTTCGGCCATACGGTGAACGTCTTCACGTTTCTTAACTGCAGTACCTTTGTTGTCTGCAGCATCGGAAAGTTCGTTCGCCAGGCGCAGAGCCATGGATTTATCACCGCGTTTACGAGCAGCTTCAACGATCCAACGCATTGCCAGAGCATTACGACGAACCGGACGAACTTCAACCGGAACCTGATAAGTAGAACCACCAACGCGGCGAGACTTAACTTCGACAGTCGGGCGCACGTTTTCGAGAGCTACTTCGAAAGCTTCCAGTTCATTTTTACCAGAGCGCTGAGCCAGGGTCTCCAGCGCGCTGTATACGATTGCTTCTGCAGTAGATTTTTTACCGTCTACCATCAGGATATTTACAAATTTAGCCAGCAGTTCTGATCCGAACTTAGGATCCGGCAGAATTTTACGCTGACCAATAACACGACGACGTGGCATGGAAATACTCCGTTGTTAATTCAGGATTGTCCAAAACTCTAAGAGTTTAGTGTGACATTAAGTTAAAACAGTTTGGCCTTACTTAACGGAGAACCATTAAGCCTTAGGACGTTTCACGCCGTACTTGGAGCGAGATTGCTTACGGTCTTTAACACCAGAGCAGTCAAGCGCGCCACGAACGGTATGGTAACGAACACCCGGGAGGTCTTTAACACGACCGCCACGGATCAGGATCACGGAGTGCTCCTGCAGGTTGTGACCTTCACCACCAATGTAGGAAGTCACTTCGAAACCGTTGGTTAAACGAACACGGCAAACTTTACGCAGTGCGGAGTTCGGTTTTTTAGGGGTGGTGGTATATACACGAGTACATACGCCACGTTTTTGCGGGCATGCTTCCAGCGCCGGCACGTTGCTTTTCGCAACTTTGCGGGCGCGTGGTTTGCGTACCAGCTGGTTAACTGTTGCCATTAAATAGCTCCTGGTTTTAGCTTTTGCTTCGTAAACACGTAATAAAACGGCCTCATATAATATGAGGACGCAGAATTTTATGGCTGTGCTTAAAAGGTGTCAAGAAATATACAGCGATCCCTGCATTACCAATTCAGCTGAACGGCGTTTTTCACCGCCAGGCTAACGAAATCAGTATAGCTAACGCTGACGGCACTGCTCGAAATTTGAGCAGAGAGACCACGCGCGTCAACATCGTCTTTCAGCACATGAAGAGTTATGGGGGCATTAAGCAGTAATTCAACGAACGGCGAACCGTTAAGGGCGGCCAGCACACCGTCAGAGAGCAGTAACAGATCGTCACCGGGGCGCAGGACGCGCAGCAGCGCCGTCATATCGCAGTGCCAGGGTGAGCGGGATAGAGTCAGCAGCATAAAGGCCTCAAAAATTGAGCACGACGGTGTACTGCTCAAGCTGCTCACGCAGCGCGTCCGGCTCCAGACGCTGAGCAGGTAAGACAAACGCCGCATGCTCGTCCAGACCCCTTTCACGCAGAGAAGCGGCGCAGAGCCAGACCTCTTCAACATCGTACAGCGGCAATACTTTAAAAGTCGCGATATAGTCGCGCGCCAGGATCTTGCCAGGCTGCTGGTTTGCCAACAGTTGCAGCACGCCATCGCCGATAAAAAAGAGGCCAATCTCTTCTGTTAACGCGGAGGTGGCCAGTACCGCGTCCAGCCCTTCACGTCCGGCGGAGGAGCCGTGCGGTGCAGAGGAGAAAACAAAGGCGATTCGCTTCATCAGAACTGTACCACTCTGTCACAGGTCAGCGCCGCTTCCGCCAGCGCGCCCAGACCGGTAAGTGAAAACCCCGCCTGCAGATTAGCGCCCGTTAACTCCAGCCGTGCGGCCTCGCTCTCATCAACCACGCCACGGCGCAGCGCCGCGGCCACGCAGATGTGCAACTCAACCTGCTGCTCAGCATGCAAACGCTGCCAGGCGCGCACAAGATCAAACTCGTCGCTGGCGGGCGCAGTCAACGCGTTCGCGTTACTTACACCTTCCCGGTAGAAAAAAACGCTCGCGAGCGTATGTCCCGCTTCCAGTAGGGCAAGCGCGAATTGATACGCGCTGCTTGCCTGCTGCGTGCCATAGGCCGGGCCGGTCACCATCAACGCAAAACGCATTAATGCCCTTGCCCCGAGAAATCGCCGCTTTTGAACTGGCGAATGTAGAGGTAGACCGTGTGCTTGGAGATATTCAGGCGGTCGGCCACCTGGTTAATGGCGTCTTTGATATCAAAGATGCCCTTCTCGTAGAGGTTCAGGACGATCTGGCGATTTTTGGCGTTGTTAGAGACGTTGCGGTCGGCGTTCACCTCTTCAATGGTGAACTCGAGAGTTTGCATCACCAGGTCTTCAACAGACGAGGCGAAGTTAACCGAGGAGCCAACATCCGGCGTTTCCGGCGGAACAAAGGTACTCATGATCTGCGAGAAGGGCACATCCAGATTCATGTTGATGCAGAGCAGACCAATTACCCGGTGATCGCGGTTGCGGATAGCAATCGTCACCGACTTCATCAGTACGCCGCTTTTCGCACGAGTGAAGTAGCACTTCGACACGCTGCTGTCGGCACCGGTCATATCGTGCAGCATACGCAGCGCGAGATCGGTAATCGGCGAGCCGATTTTACGCCCGGTGTGCTCGCCGTTAGCGATGCGGATGGCCGAGCATTTGAGATCCTGTAAGGAGTGCAACACGATTTCGCAGTGCGAACCAATGAGCATCGCTAACCCGTCCACTACCGCTTCGTAGGATTTGAGGATATCGAAGTCGGTCTGATCGAAAGGACGTTGATCCAGGAGATCAAGCTCACTGGTTTCGTTGGTTAATAGCGACCTGGACATGAAAAAAAACACTCCTTTTCAGGAGCCTGTCGTTAAGTTTTCAGGGCAGGCTCAGTATTTGCAGGGGGATATAAATTAATACATCGTAGGTTATGCTTTCCAGAATTATATCCGCGATGCAAAAAAAACGCCGCTCTGAGGCGGCGCGTTTCACACTTTTACTTCTTCGCAGCGGGTGCGTCTTTTGCATCATCCGCTTTATCGCCTGCGGCTGGAGCCGCTTCCGGCGCTGCAGCGTCCGCTTTCGGTGCCGGTTTGATATCCAGCAGCTCAACGTCGAACACCAGCGTGGAGTTTGCCGGAATACCCGGTACGCCGGTTTTACCGTAAGCCAGCGCCGGCGGGATCACCAGCTTGATTTTGCCGCCTTTCTTGATGTTTTTCAGGCCTTCGGTCCAGCCCGGGATTACGCCGTCAAGACGGAAGGAGAGCGGTTCGCCACGGGTGTAAGAGTTGTCGAACTCTTTACCGTCAATCAGCGTACCTTTGTAGTTTACAACCACAGTGTCGCTATCTTTCGGCGCATCGCCGGTACCCGCTTTGTCTACTTTGTAGAGCAGGCCGGTGCTGGAGGTTTTCACGCCCTTCTCTTTTGCGAAGGCGTCACGGAAGGCTTTGCCTTTGGTTTCGTTTTCAGTCGCGTCTTTTTCCATGCGATCCTGAGCGGCAGTTTTCACGCGAGTTTCAAACGCCTGCAGAGTCTGCTCGATCTCCTGGTCACTCAGCTTGCTCTTATCAGCAAAAGCGTCCTGAACGCCGGCAATCAGCTGGTCTTTATCCAGTTTGATGCCCAGCTTTTCCTGCTCTTTCAGGGAGTTTTCCATGTAACGGCCCAGTGAGGCGCCCAGCGCGTAAGCTGATTTCTGGTCGTCGTTTTTGAATGCCGATTTGCTGTCAGTTGCAGCAGTTTTGTCTTTGGTTGCGGCATCAGCAGCTAAGGTGAGCGGTGCATGAAGGGCTACAGCCATGGTGGTCGCCAGCAGCGTGACTTTAAACAGTGATTTCATCCATTTCTCCAGGGACCGGGGCATCTCGCCCCAGGGTTAAACATAAAGTAAGAAGCGTACTATAAAGTGTTGCGGCGGAAATCAACATAAGGACTCTGCCCGAATTCACCCGATCTGTGACTATTTTTGTTTAAATAAGTTTCTGCATGAAGGCTGTACCTTCGCGCAAAGTTAAGTAAAATCCGCCCGATTACCCCAATCGACCCGGATATTACCCGGAGGTGAAAAGATGCAAGAGTTATCGATAGAAGCGCGACTGGCTGAACTGGAGAGTCGACTGGCTTTTCAGGAGATGACCATTGAAGAGCTAAACCAGACGGTGGTGGCTCATGAGCTGGAAATGGCGAAGCTGCGCGAACATCTGCGTTTGCTGGTGGAGAAAGTGAAAGCCAGCCAGCCTTCACATCTGGCGTCCCCGTCGGAAGAGACACCCCCGCCCCATTATTAAGACGTAAAAAAAGCGGGTTTCCCCGCTTTTTGTGCCCGGTCGGCTGACGCTTACCGGGCTTCTCGATACCTTAGCCAACGCACCTGCGGCGCGAAAGACGACGGGTATGATTAATGGCAGCCGCAACCGCCGTTACCGCAACCACCTTTACCACCGTGATCGTGACCATGGTCGTGGTCGTGATCGTGGCCGTGACCGCCGCAGCAGCCGTCGTGACCGTGGTCGTGGTCATGATCGTGACCATGCGGGCCATGAACGTGGCCGTGCGCCAACTCTTCTTCAGTTGCTTCACGAATCGCGACAACTTCGACGTTGAACTTCAGGTTCTGACCCGCCAGCATGTGGTTACCATCAACCACTACGTGGTCATCTTCCACTTCGGTGATCTCAACCGGCACCGGGCCCTGGTCAGTTTCAGCCAGGAAGCGCATGCCAACCTGCAGTTCGTCAACGCCCATGAAGACGTCTTTCGGAACGCGCTGCACCAGGTTCTCGTCGTACTGACCGTAAGCGTCGTTCGCGCCAACAGCCACATCGAATTTGTCGCCGACTTCATGACCGTCCAGCGCGTTTTCCAGACCGGAGATCAGGGAGCCGTGACCGTGCAGGTAGTCCAGCGGTGCACTCACCGGAGACTCATCAACCAATACACCGTCTTCTGTACGTACCTGATAGGCCAGGCTGACCACCAGGTCTTTTGCTACTTTCATGATATCTCCTGAGCGTGGGAAAATTACTGGCGCAGATTGTAACGGAATTCTGCACCCGTGTACCCTTAAGCTTAAAAAATCCTGCCTGATATCGCTAGTCCGGATGAAAAATCCCGATAACTTGCTCATCTTTGCGAACATGATCGCGCGCTTCTTTATCCGCTTCGCGCATCTGATGCCCGCACTTAACACACTCAACAATATCGACGTTATTTTCGCGCCACATCGCCATTGAGTCTTTCGCCTGGCACGACGGACAGGTCGCGCCAGCAATAAAACGTTTACGAACAGCCATTCGACTCCCCTTATTCAAACTCATCCCAGCCGTCGAGTTGACGCCGCTCTTGCTGCATCTCACGCTGGAAAATTTCTTCCAGCTCGCGGCGCGCTTCACGTACGCGGGAAATTTGTACCGTATCGGTATGCACCGGCATCAGCTCACGCAGCATGCGCATATCGAGCCGTCTGAAGTGCAACTGCGCTCGCTGCGCCTGATGCGGATGCATACCCAGAGAAATCAGCGCTTTACGACCCAGTTCCAGCGCACTGGAGAAGGTTTCGCGCGAGAACTGCGTCACGCCCGCCTGCAACAGTTCATGCGCTTCGACACGTCCCCGCGCCCGCGCCAGAATCGCCAGGTGGGGAAAGTGCTGCTGGCAAAGCTCCACCAGCTTCATGGTATCGACCGGATCGTTACAGGTAATGACGATCGATTGTGCGGCCTCCGCACCTGCCGAACGCAGCAACTCAAGCTGCGTCGCATCACCGTAATAGACTTTGTAGCCATATTTACGCATCAGGTTCACGGCGCTGATATCGCGCTCCAGCACAGTGATGCGCATTTCGTTCGCCATCAGCAAACGGCCAATCACCTGCCCGAAGCGACCAAAGCCGACGACAATCACCTGCGGCTTATCATCATCAACCCACGGCGCTTCATCTTCATCCTCCGGCTTGTTGAAGCGCCGGGAGAGCAGCTTATCAATGGCGCGCATCAGCAGCGGCGTGGTCATCATCGACAGCGTGACGGTCACCAGCAGCAATGCCATCTGATCGTCTTTAAACAGCCGCTGCGATGAGGCGGTGGAGAAGAGCACAAAAGCAAACTCGCCGCCCTGGCTCAACACCCCGGCAAACTGCATCCGCTCCGAGCTACGCAGACCGTAAATGCGCGCCAGCCCGTACAGCACCAGCGATTTTACGGCCACCAGCACCGCAACGCTCATCACGACCCACAATAGATGGGTATAGAGCACGCCGAGGTTCAGCGCCATGCCGACCGAAATAAAGAACAGCCCCAGCAGCAGCCCTTTAAACGGCTCAATGGCAATCTCAAGCTCGTGGCGGTATTCGCTCTCCGCCAGCAGAATGCCGGCGATAAAGGTGCCCAGCGCCATCGACAGGCCGAGGGCATCCATAAACAGCGCCGACCCGAGCACCAGCAGCAGCGTCGCGGCGGTAAAGACCTCGCGTACGCCGGAAGCGGCGATAAAACGAAACACCGGGCGCAGCAGGTAACGCCCGCCAATCAGCATCCCGGCAAAGGCCAGCACCTTCATGCCCACCTTCATCCAGTCAAGATGATCGTCGCCATTGCCCGCCAACAGCGGCACCAGCGCCAGCGCCGGGATCACGGCCAGATCCTGGAACAGCAGCACCGAAAAACCGAGCTGGCCGGACTCGCTGCGATTCATCCCTTTATCGCGCATCAGTTGCAACGCCATCGCGGTAGAGGACATCGCAAGACCAATACCGCCAATTAACGCCGCCTGCCAGGAGAATTGCGTCAGCATCAGCAGGCCTGCGAGGATCGCCGCACTTAACAGCACCTGGGCTGCACCGACACCAAAAATAGAGCGACGCAGCTCCCACAATTTCGAGGGGTTAAGTTCGAGCCCAATGATGAACATCAGGAACACCACGCCCAGCTCTGAGAAGTGGAGGATCTCATCAACATCGCTGATAAACCCGAGTCCCCATGGGCCAATGGCGATACCCGCCAATAGGTAGCCGAGCACGGCGCCAATCCCTAAACGTGCGGCCAGCGGCACAGCGACTACCGCCGCGAAGAGGAATAGCACGCCGGCCAGTAAGAGTGCGGAACCTTCCATTAACGGCCTCCCGGCGGCAGCGGCGAAGCCAGCCAGTCACCGTAGGCTTTGGCGTGGTGCGCCAGCTCCTGCGGCGTCTGCCGACGTGCCCAGTAGATGATAATTGGGCTGAGCCAGTGCATGCGACACATCGCGGCGGTCAACTCAAAGGGGCGTAAAACATCGTTGAGGGAGTAGCGGTTGAGACCATCATGGCGATAAGCCGCCTCCGGCTCACCGGTGGTGATCACGCTACGCCAGTACTTTCCCGCCAGTTCATTCCCGCCTGCTCCGCTGGCAAAGCCGCGGCTCAACACACGATCAAGCCACTCTTTCAGCAGTGCCGGACAACTGTAGGTATAAAGGGGATGTTGAAAAACGATAACGTCATGCTCGCGCAATAACGCCTGTTCATAGGGAATATCAATAAAAAAATCGGGGTAACGGGCGTAAAGATCGTGCACCGTTACATTCTCCAGTTGCGTGGCCGGCTTAAGCAAAACCCGGTTCGCCACCGAGTCCTGTGATTCCGGATGGGCATAGATCAGCAACACTTTTGCTGCCTGCGACATCACTCCCCTCCCGGGTATAAATTCTCTCTTCTCTGCAAACCAGCGCCCTGCGGCGTGGCCAGAATGCTTTTGTCTATCGTCTTCATTTTGGGCTAACATTGCGGCCCCGGTGCGGCATTTCGCCGTGGCCTTACATTACCATAAAGACAAATTAACATAGTCTGAACATACGGCGTCTTATGATTGTTTTCTCCTCGTTACAAATTCGTCGCGGCGTGCGTGTCCTGTTGGACAACGCCACAGCCACCATCAATCCGGGCCAGAAAGTGGGCCTGGTGGGTAAAAACGGCTGCGGCAAATCGACCCTGCTCGCGCTGTTGAAAAACGAGATAAGCGCTGATGGCGGCAGTGCCACTTTCCCTGGCACCTGGCAGTTGGCGTGGGTCAACCAGGAAACACCGGCGCTGGACGAAGCGGCGATAGATTATGTGATAGACGGCGATCGTGAATATCGCCAGTTGGAAGCGGCGCTTAATGCTGCCAACGAGCGCAACGACGGCAATGCTATCGCCACGGTACACGGCAAGCTCGACGCTATCGACGCCTGGACAGTGCGCTCCCGCGCCGCCAGCCTGTTGCACGGTTTAGGCTTCTCTAACGAGCAGCTCGACCGCCCGGTCAGCGCCTTCTCCGGCGGCTGGCGTATGCGTTTAAACCTCGCGCAGGCGCTGATTTGCCGCTCCGATTTACTGCTGCTTGATGAACCGACTAACCACCTCGATCTCGATGCAGTCATCTGGCTGGAGAAGTGGCTGAAGAACTATCCGGGCACGCTGATCCTTATCTCGCACGACCGCGATTTTCTCGATCCGGTAGTCGATAAGATCCTGCACATTGAGCAGCAATCAATGTTTGAATACACCGGCAACTACAGCTCGTTTGAGCGCCAGCGTGCTACGCGGCTTGCGCAGCAGCAGGCTACCTATGAAGGCCAGCAGCAGCGCGTTGCCCATCTGCAAAGCTTTATCGATCGCTTCAAAGCGAAAGCGAGTAAAGCGAAGCAGGCGCAAAGCCGCATCAAGATGCTGGAGCGCATGGAGCTGATTGCCCCCGCGCATGTTGATAACCCGTTCCACTTCAGCTTCCGCGCGCCGGAAAGCCTGCCCAACCCGATCCTGAAGATGGAGAAAGTGAGCGCCGGTTATGGCGATCGCACCATTCTGAACGCCATCAAACTCAACCTGGTGCCTGGCTCGCGTATCGGTCTGCTGGGGCGTAACGGTGCCGGTAAATCGACGCTGATTAAACTGCTGGCGGGCGAGCTGGCGGCGCAGAGCGGCGAAATCGGCCTGGCGAAGGGGATCAAACTTGGTTACTTCGCCCAGCATCAGCTGGAATTTTTACGCGCCGATGAATCGCCATTGCAGCATCTGGCCCGCCTGGCCCCGCAGGAGCTGGAGCAGAAGCTGCGTGATTACCTGGGCGGCTTCGGCTTCCAGGGCGATAAGGTCACCGAAGCAACAGAGCGCTTCTCCGGCGGCGAAAAAGCACGGCTGGTGCTGGCGTTGATCGTCTGGCAGCGCCCGAACCTGCTGCTGCTCGATGAACCGACCAACCACCTCGATCTCGATATGCGCCAGGCACTCACCGACGCGCTGATTGAGTTTGAAGGCGCACTGGTGGTGGTATCTCACGACCGTCACCTTTTACGCTCCACCACCGACGATCTCTACCTGGTGCACGATGGCAAAGTGGAGCCGTTCGATGGCGATCTGGATGATTACCAGCAGTGGCTGAGCGACGTGCAGAAGCAGGAGAGCCAGCCGACGGACGCGGCAAAAGAGAATGGTAACAGCGCTCAAGCGCGTAAAGATCAGAAGCGTCGTGAAGCGGAGCTGCGCACGCAAACACAGCCGCTGCGTAAAGAGATAGCCCGTCTGGAAAAGGAGATGGAGAAGTTCAATGCGCAACTGGCCAACGCGGAAGAGAAGCTTAGCGACAGCGGCCTGTACGATCAGAGCCGTAAAGCGGAGCTGACCACCTGCCTGCAACAGCAGGCGACGGCGAAAGCGGGTCTTGAAGAGTGTGAAATGGCGTGGCTCGACGCGCAGGAACAGCTGGAGGCGATGCTTACAGCGGAGTAATGGTTTTCGCCGTAAGCGGTAAAGTTGATGGCGGTACAGCCGTACCGCCATTCAGGGTTTAACGCTGGTTAGCCAGGCGCTGGCGAATGGTCTCAAAGTGCTCGGTGTCGTACAGCTTGCCATCGAGGAAACGGGTTTTCAGCTCCCCGCCCTGCTCCTGCTCCCAGCTTTGCTCATCGTGCAGTTGCAGTTCGCCCTGCGCATCGCGCTCAACCCGTAACAGACCGCGCGCTGAGCGTTTCAGGCCGTTATCCGTTTTCGGCTCTTTAAAGATCATCCGCCCTTCGCCATTCACCGCGCCCCAGGTCGCCTTCATCGCAAAGCCGAAGGTGTCGCGGGTGTTGTACTGGTAGGTAAAAGAGCCGACGCCGAAGACCACGTTGGAGCTGGCGAAACCTTTGGCTTCCAGCCGCGAGAGAATTTGATTCGCGCGCGCCAGCGTAATTGAGTCGCCATAAATCAGGCCGACATGCGGATCCAGCACCTTGTAACCCTTCTCGTTAACGGTGCCGCCGAAAATCTCCCACAGCACTTCAACGGAGCCTTTCTCCTCCGGGCTGCGATCGGCGCGCGTGTCGTCATCTGCACCGGTGCCGCAGAGAATTTCTACCGGGTCGCCGCTATCCGGGCGGAAAACGACGCGTCCTTCACGCCCCAAAATGAGCGATTTCAGCTCGCGGGTATACTCAGTGATCACACGCCAGTAATCCCAGGTATCGGAGACGATGGAGACAAAGCCCTGCGGATAGATATCGGCAATCAGGCGGCGGAAGGTCTCAATTTCATGCTCATGCTCGCCCATACACATCACGCTGTGCTCGGTCGCCGGAATGCTTGCGCCGATAAAGTACTCCTCGCCCCCAGTGTAGAAATCGCGGGCATAAAGCAGCGAAGGGATGCTGTCGGTGCCTTTAAAGCTCAGCAGGTGACCCGCGCCCGCCTGTGCGGTATCGTGCAGACCCGCCATGCCGCGGAACGAAAAGTCGTGGCACTGGAAATCCAGGTGCGAGAGGTCGCTACAGGTTTTCGCTGCCCACTGCTCACAAATTTTGCGGTAGTGGTGCGCGATGGTGGCGTTAGTCGAGGCTTTCCACAACTCCGCGGAGAGCACCGTTTCCAGATAGTTCACCAGCCAGAAGAACTCCTCACGGGTGTTGGTGATGGTCAGCACCGGCACCTTCATCGGTACTTTGCTCCCCTCATCCAGCGATTTGATGTGCAGCGGCAGGTAGCCTAAACGGTGCAGGTCACGGATATGATCGACCGCCACGCTATCCTTGCCGAGGTAGCTGTCCATCACCTCTTTGTACTCATTCACCACCTCCTCTTCCGGGCGGGCAAAGAAGGCGTCGTTGAAAAGATCGACCATAAACCACTTCAGAAAACCCTGCAGTCCAAAGAAGACCAGCTTACCGTCAGCAACGGGAGACTGGAAAAAGCGGTCGCTGCGCGGCGTGAAGTTGGAGTAAACCTTTGTTGTGCCCTGCGGATACTGTACGCGGTGCGACACTTTGTAGCCGTCGATAGCGAGAATCGGATTCAGTTTCATGGTGTGGTCCCCTTAAGCGCGAAATAACGTGGCGATGTCGATAAGTTCAACGCCCGGTGAAGCCAGCGTCGGCGAAGTAAACGAAGTGGTGGTGTAGATAGCGTCAATCCCGTTATTGAGCAGGTTTTCAACGCCTTTCGAGAAGATACCGTGCGTAACATACAAGCTGACGCTGCGCGCACCTGCTTCACGCAGAACCTGCGCCGAGCCGATAAAGGTGCCGCCCGCATCGCAGAGATCGTCGACAATCAGCAGATCTTTCCCCGCCACCTCACCGGCCACCAGCGCAAAGCCGGTCAGATTACCGCTGGCAACATCGCGCTCTTTGGTGAGAATGGCGTAATTCTTCGCGCCGGTGGCTTTCGCCACATTGTGAATTTTTTTCAGCGCGCCCGCGTCCGGAGCCACCAGCATCAGTTCGCCCTGCGCAATGGCGCGGCGCAGCGTCTCGCTCTGCAGCAGGCAGGTTTCCTGAGGAATGGCGACGCAGTTGTTAATCGCGGCTGCGGCGGCATCGCTGTGGGGATCGAGAATAAAGACTTTATCGAAGTTCAGGGTGTTGAGCTGGTTGGCGAAGACTTTCAGCGCGAAGCTGTCGCCCGCCACCATATGGCGATCCTGGCGTGCCCACGGCAGCCAGGCGAGCTGCAGATGGCTAACCGCAACATCAGTAACGTGGCGTACCGCGTCTACCAGCTGTGCCAGCAGCATAAAATCATTCATATCGCGCATGGCGGCGACACGGATGCGCATCAGCTGGGCGAAAGCAGGCAGTTCGCCCGTCACTTTCAGCCACACTGCACCATCAGGAAATACGCCGTTTTCGATTTCAACGTTTTGATTATCGATAAAGAGTTCGATTCTGCTCGCCATCATTCACCTCACCTGCATTAGTTAATGTCCCTTGGACACATTTAATATTGTCCATAAGACACTATTAAGCAAGCCCCCATCTGGATTATTTTTATACTGAATATATAAGACATTGAAAATACATAAAATAAAAGTTCGCTTGCCGCACCAGGGTAGGCTGATAAACTTGCTGCGTGTGAAATGAGGTGAGTCAGTGATGATCAGCGAAGCAGAGTATCTGGATTCTTACGATCCGAGTCGTTTTCCCTCGCCGCTGGTGACGGTCGATAGCGTGCTGTTTAGCCTGCATCAGCAGACGCTCTGCGTGTTGTTGGTCGAGCGCGCCAGCCAGCCGCAACAAGGGCGCTGGGGATTGCCCGGTGGCTTTATTGATATGGCGCAGGATAGCTCTACCCGCGCCACGGCGCTGCGCAAGCTGACGGAAAAAACCGGCGTCTCGCCCTCGTGGCTTGAACAGCTGGATACCTTCTCCGGCCCGGATCGCGATCCGCGCGGCTGGAGTTTGACCGTTGCCTGGTATGCGCTTATTTCGTGGGTCGCCTGCGCGCCGCATATCGTAAGCGTCAGCGATGCTAAATGGGTGCCGGTGGCCGAACTTAATGAGCGCGAACTGGCCTTCGATCACGGCGAGATAATCCACGCCGCGCTGCGCCGCTTGCGGCAGAAAACGATGTATTCATTACTGCCCGTTTACTGTTTGCCTGAGACCTTTACCCAGAGCCAGCTGCAGGAAGCGACGGAGATAATTCTCGGCCAGCCGATTCAGCGCAAAAGCCTGATCCGCCGTTTTGAAGCCTCTGGCATGTTTGAAGAGACCGGGGAGAGCGTCGCGACCGGCGCGCGGAAAGCCCGTTTGTGGCGACGTAAAGCGGATGTTGATATCCACCTCTTTTCGCGTAACCTGCTGGCAGACAGCTAAAGCTGCACCCGTTGAACAACGGGTGCAGCGTGTGTTATTTACCGAAGCCATCCGCTTTCAGCATATTGTCTAAGGTCAGTAACTCCGCGTCTAAATCAAGCGAGTCATTCTCCAGCAGAGCCTGATGCTGCTGCTTAAACGCGCGCTCAACGCGTTCAAGCACTACCGCCAGCTCTGTTATCGCCTTTTGCCGTTGCGCCTCGTCACTGAGTTGTTCGGAAAGTATCTGCCCCCTGGCGGCAATCTTTTCCAGGAGCGGCAAATAGCGCTCAAGAAAACGCCTCCCCGGCCCAACATCTCTGGGATCAGACTTCATGCACTGCAGGATCTTTTCTGCCAGTGTGACAATGCCTTTCAGATGAACAACCAGCGTATCGGGTAAGGTGTACTTATTTACCAGCCGATAGATTTGCTGCTCGAGCGATGACGGTTCCTCAGCGGGGTTTTGGCTGGCTTGCTTAAGCTTTTCCATATGCGCAATGTGCAGCTCAAGTTCGTGTGCTTCGCGCGCCTGGCGCTTGAGGTGTATTTTGCGGAACACTATGCCGCCGATCAGGATAAACCAGAACAACAAGCCCAATACCGTTGAAAAGGCACCATTAACGTTGGCGTACGCCGTTGCCGCAAATAGCCACACAAACAGATACCAGACATGAATGCGTCCCAGCGAGTAGCGGCTTCGGTAAGCGTGCACCACCATCGCGGCCGTGCCCGCAGCAAATGGCATCGTCGCTGCATCGTAAAACATCAGCCAGACAAAGCCTGCGAAGGCACCTATTCCCAGCGCAATGCGATCATAAAAGAGTGTGCGAGCCAGCAAGACAAAACTGCACCATGCCAGGATCTGCATTAGCACAGGAACATCAGATGGATCGAGCACCTCTTTCGCTTTCTGGCTGCCATAAATGAATCCCAGGAAGCAGAGGACGATCTGAATAATGACCCGGTTTACGCGGTTGCTGTAGATTTTATCCAGTGCGTCAGTAATTTTATTGCTCATTCTCTTTTCCTGACTCAGGCCTGTGCCTGATTACCGCTGGCGATGGCAGCAAGGCGCGTGCGCAGATCGGTTTCCATCGTGCCCAGCTCTTTTTCCACTTCCTGACGGCGCTGGCGCGCATCGGCCGCGATCTTCACGGACTCTTCAATGGTGTTAAGCAGGCGTGACTGCACATCGCGCAGCGTCTCGATATCCACCACTGAGCGCTCGACTTCGCGGGCGGTCTCAATTGTACCGGTCTGCAGCATCTCGGCGTTGCGGCGCAGCAGGTCATTGGTGGTATCAGCAACCTCTTTTTGCAGCTTCGCTGCCTGACGCTGGGTCTGCAAAGAGAGCGAGAGGGCAATCTGGTTTTTCCACACCGGAATGGTGGAGAGAATGCTGCTCTGGATCTTTTCCGCCAGCGACTGGCTATTGCTCTGCATCAAGCGAATTTGCGGCGCGCTCTGCATAGCAATGGTGCGCGACAGCATCAAATCATGCAGACGACGCTCAAAACGCGAAATACCGTCGAGCAGGTCACGCACGCGCTGGGCAATCATCGGATCGGACGCGGCCTGCGCTTGCAGAGCGGGCAGCTCTTCCTGTTTTATCTGCTCCAGTCGTTGCTTACCGGCAATAACGTGCAGGGTAATTTGCTGGAAAACATCGCGGTTGCGCTCAAACAGGATCTGCAGCGTCGAGATATTACGCAGCAGGTCGACCATCGCGTTATTCAGCTTATCCGTAATATCTTCCACCTGAGCTGAAAGCGTTTTGTACTCCAGCATGGTGCGCTCAATGCGGTTAAAGATCGATCCCACGAAGGGTAGCGAGGCCAGAAAACCCGGCTTTTGCTCAAAGGCGCTAATATCAACCTGCTTAATTTTTTGCAGGAGATCGGTAAGTTGCGCACCGATGACGCCCGCATCTTTTGCCCGCACTTGCTGCATGAGGGAATCAGAGAATTGCGACATCGTTTGCATGGTTTTCGCACCGAAACCGAGCGAATAGGCCGGATCGTAAATATCGATCTCTTTAGCAATCGCCTGGATTTGCGTCTGCTGCTCGGGGGTTAAATTATCCGTCTGCGGCAAATCATTTAATGGCTGCGCTGCCGTCAGGCCAGACGAAGTAATGTCCGTCATAATAAGTGTCCTTGAAGGTGAAATTGCAGGCAGGCGCAGTGTCAGCGTGGGTTGTAATACGTCTTTTTGCCGCTGCCTTAGTGGGTCAATACGGTACAACAGCAGCAAAGTATTAAACAGGCCAATTATTAGCAAGTATAATAACCGCCTATTTACCTACCTATTTTGATGAAATGGCAGAAATTACACCTGCACTTCTCGATGCAGATCAACGCGTTGCCTCCACCTTCCAACCGATGCGTGGCGCAAGCAACCCACATCTTCAGACCATGCTGCCGCGTCTTATACGCCGTCGCGTCGCGTTTGAACCCTGGTGGCAGCGCCTTGAACTGCCGGACGGGGATTTTGTCGATCTCGCGTGGAGCGAAGAGCCGAATCAGGCGCGGCATAAACCGCGGCTGGTGGTGTTTCATGGCCTGGAGGGCAGCCTGCACAGCCCCTATGCGCACGGTCTGATCAATGCGGCGAAACAGCGCGGCTGGCTGGGCGTAGTGATGCATTTTCGCGGCTGTAGTGGGATCCCGAATCGCCTGAACCGCATCTATCACTCCGGCGAAACAGAGGACGGCACCTGGTTTCTCACCTGGCTGCGTCAGGAACTTGGCGAGGCGCCGACCGCGGCGGTGGGATATTCGCTGGGCGGGAATATGCTCGGCTGCCTGCTGGCGAAAGCGGATGACGATCTGCCTCTCGATGCGGCGGTGATTGTCTCGGCCCCGCTGGTGCTGGAAGCGTGCAGTTATCATATGGATAAGGGCTTCACGCGCGTTTATCAGCGTTATTTGCTCAACCTGCTGAAGGCCAATGCCGCGCGGAAACTGCGCGCCTATCCCGGCTCGCTGCCAACAACCATGGAAGTGCTGCGCAAAATGCGGCGCATCCGCGATTTCGATGATGTGATCACCTCGAAAATCCACGGCTTCGACGATGCACTTGATTACTATCGCCGCTGTAGCGCTATGCCGCTGCTGCCGCAGATTCGTAAACCGACGCTTATCATTCACGCCAAGGATGATCCGTTTATGGATCATCACGTCATCCCCGATCTTGCGCAATTACCCGCTAATATTGAGTATCAACTGACGGAACATGGCGGGCACGTCGGCTTTGTCGGCGGCACGCTGCGTCGCCCGGAGATGTGGCTTGAAACACGCATTCCGGACTGGTTATCCGCTTATCTGGGAGCATCATGATTATTCCGTGGCAAGAACTCGACGCCGACACGCTCGACAATCTGATTGAGAGCTTTGTCTTGCGCGAAGGCACCGATTATGGTGAACATGAGCGTTCGCTTGAACAAAAGGTCGCCGACGTAAAACGGCAATTGCAGCGCGGCGAGGCCGTGCTGGTGTGGTCAGAACTGCACGAAACGGTGAATATTATGCCGCGCGGGCAGTTCCACGAATAACCGGACGCCGGGCGGCTTTGATACTGAACAACAGCTTTTCTTCAGGGAGTTGCTATGTCCGCCAAACATCCGGTCATCGCCGTCACTGGCTCCAGCGGCGCGGGAACCACCACCACCAGCCTCGCCTTCCGTAAGATTTTCGCCCAGCTCAACATGCATGCGGCGGAAGTGGAAGGCGACAGCTTCCATCGTTATACCCGTCCGGAAATGGATATGGCGATCCGCAAAGCCCGCGATCTCGGGCGGCATATCAGCTATTTTGGCCCGGAAGCGAATGACTTCGGCCTGCTGGAGCAGACCTTCAGCGAGTATGGCCAGAGCGGCCAGGGACAGGCGCGAAAATATCTCCACACCTATGATGAAGCCGTGCCGTGGAATCAGGTGCCGGGAACCTTTACCCCCTGGCAGCCGCTGCCGGAGCCAACGGATGTGTTGTTCTACGAAGGGCTGCACGGCGGAGTGGTGACGCCGCAGCATGATGTGGCGCGCCACGTTGATCTGCTGGTCGGCGTGGTGCCTATCGTTAACCTGGAGTGGATCCAGAAGATGATCCGCGACACCAGCGAGCGCGGTCACTCCCGGGAAGCGGTGATGGATTCGGTGGTGCGCTCAATGGAAGATTACATTAACTACATCACGCCGCAGTTTTCCCGCACCCATCTCAATTTCCAGCGCGTTCCCACCGTCGACACTTCCAATCCCTTCGCCGCTAAAGGCATTCCTTCTCTGGATGAGAGCTTTGTCGTCATCCATTTCCGCAATCTGGAGGGGATCGATTATCCGTGGCTGCTGGCAATGTTGCAGGGATCGTTTATCTCGCATATGGATACGCTAGTGGTGCCGGGCGGCAAAATGGGGCTGGCGATGGAGCTGATTATGACGCCGCTGGTGCAGCGGCTGATGGAAGGCAAAAAGATTAAATAACCCGGCGGGAAGCACCGCCGGGCGGGCTTATCAGGCTTCGATCACCTCAAAGGAGTGGGTAATCTTGACCGCTTTTTCCAGCATCAGCGCCACGGAGCAGTACTTCTCAGCTGAGAGATCGACCGCGCGGGAGACAGCAGCCTCTTTCAGTGCTTTGCCAGTAACGATGAAGTGCAGGTTGATATGGGTAAAGTAGCGCGGCGCTTCTTCCCGGCGCTCGGAGGTCAGCTTCACTTCGCAGTCGGTCACGTCGTGACGCCCTTTTTGCAGGATCGACACCACGTCGATAGCGCTGCAACCGCCGGCGGCCATTAAGACCATCTCCATCGGGCTGGGAGCTTTGTCCCCGGAGTTGCCATCCATCAGGATTTGGTGGCCGGAAGCGGACTCACCAAGGAACGTTAACCCTTCAACCCATTTCACTCGTGCCTGCATGTTCATCACTCCGGTATGGCAAATTTTTTCACAGATTACGCGTACATAACAAAACGCGCAACGGAAGGCGACCTGCGTCATGCTGAAGCGAGACACCAGGAGACAGGCGCCAAAAGCTATGCTAAAACAGTCTACATGCTACAGAGAAACATTGACGTTACGAATGTACGCAAGGGATATCATACATTAGAGACCGCAGATGTCGCTGACGGTCCACTTCCCGGGATTTGGGAAGCTTTGATTGCAACCCCAGAAGCTGAATGATTCACGCCGTTTCTGGAGCCAGCTTATAACAGAGGATAATCGCGCATGGTGCTTGGCAAACCGCAAACAGACCCGACTCTCGAATGGTTCTTGTCTCATTGCCATATTCATAAGTACCCGTCGAAGAGCACGCTGATTCACCAGGGTGAAAAAGCGGAAACGCTGTATTACATCGTTAAAGGCTCAGTGGCAGTGCTCATCAAGGATGAAGAGGGTAAAGAGATGATCCTCTCTTACCTCAACCAGGGCGATTTTATTGGTGAACTGGGCCTGTTTGAAGAAGGTCAGGAGCGTAGCGCCTGGGTTCGCGCCAAGACCGCCTGTGAAGTTGCGGAGATCTCCTACAAAAAATTCCGTCAGCTTATCCAGGTGAATCCGGATATTCTGATGCGCCTCTCCTCGCAGATGGCGCGCCGCCTGCAGGTGACCTCGGAGAAAGTCGGCAACCTGGCGTTCCTCGACGTGACCGGCCGTATTGCTCAGACTCTGCTGAACCTGGCGAAGCAGCCGGACGCGATGACCCACCCGGACGGTATGCAAATTAAAATTACCCGTCAGGAGATCGGTCAGATCGTCGGTTGCTCCCGCGAAACGGTTGGCCGCATTCTGAAAATGCTCGAAGATCAAAACCTGATCTCTGCCCACGGTAAAACTATCGTCGTCTACGGTACGCGTTAATCTGCAAAATGGCGCATCGCTTATGCGGTGCGCCGTTTTTGTTTTCCCATGTGGCGCAGGCTGATTTATCACCCCGAAATCAACTACGCACTGCGACAAACGCTGGTGTTATGCCTGCCTGTGGCGGTTGGGCTGCTACTCGGCCATCTGCAACAGGGTCTGCTCTTCTCGCTGGTTCCCGCCTGCTGCAATATTGCGGGCCTCGATACCCCGCATAAACGCTTCTTCAAACGCCTGATTATCGGCGGCTCGCTGTTTGCCGGCTGTAGCCTGGCGGTGCAGCTTCTGCTGGCGGAAAATCTTCCCCTGCCGGTGA
Organism: Kosakonia sp. CFBP8986; assembly: GCF_034044935.1. Taxonomy (NCBI): domain Bacteria; kingdom Pseudomonadati; phylum Pseudomonadota; class Gammaproteobacteria; order Enterobacterales; family Enterobacteriaceae; genus Kosakonia; species Kosakonia sp. CFBP8986. Next base: position 52,342 of record NZ_JAXCXB010000001.1, read on the forward strand.
TCATGACAGTGTTAACCCTGCTGCTCGGCGTGACGGGCGAAATCAGCGCGCTGCATGGCCGCCTGCTGCCAGCCTCGCTGATCGCCGCCATCTTTACCCTCAGCCTCGCCGGGAACATGCCGGTGTGGGAGCCGCTGCTGATCTACACCCTCGGCACCTTGTGGTACGGGCTGTTTAACTGGTTCTGGTTCTGGCTGTGGCGCGAACAGCCGCTGCGTGAATCTCTCAGCTTGCTCTACCGACAACTGGCGGACTATTGCGAAGCGAAATATAGCCTGTTAACCCAGCACATCGATCCGGAAACCGCGCTGCCGCCGCTGCTCGACCGCCAGCAGAAAGCGGTGGATCTGATTAGCCAGTGTTACCAGCAGTTGCATATGCTGGCGGCCAATCAGAACAACGATTACAAGCGCCTGCTGCGCGTCTTTCAGGTCGCGCTGGATCTGCAGGAGCATATCTCTGTCAGCCTGCATCAGCCGGAAAAGGTGCAGAAGCTGGTCGAGCGAACCCATGCCGAGCAGGTGATTCGCTGGAATGCGCAAACCGTCGCGGCTCGCCTGCGCGTGCTGGCGGATGACATTCTCTATCACCGCTACCCGACCCGCTTCACCATGGAGAAGCAGGTCGGCGCGCTGGAAAAAATTGCCCGCCAGCATCCTGATAATCCGGTTGGGCAGTTTTGCGCCTGGCACTTTAGCCGCATCGCCCGCGTGCTGCGCACCCAGCGCCCGCTCTATATTCGCGATTTGATGGAGGATAAGCAGGAGCGCCTGCCGCTGATCCCGGCGCTAAAAAGCTATCTGTCACTGAAATCGACCGCTCTGCGCAATGCGGCGCGCATCAGCGTGATGCTCAGTATCGCCAGCCTGATGGGCAGCGCATTAAATTTGCCGAAACCTTACTGGATCATGATGACGGTGATGGTGGTGACGCAGAACGGTTATGGCGCGACCCGCGTACGCATTGTTAACCGTGCCGCCGGTACGCTGGCGGGGCTGGTGGTGGCGGGTATGACGCTGCACTTTCATGTGCCGCTCGGGTTTACGCTGGCAGCGATGCTGATGATCACCCTAAGTAGCTATTTGATTATTCGCAAAAGCTACGGCTGGGCGACGGTCGGTTTCACGATTACAGCGGTCTATACCTTGCAAATCCTGACGCTCAACGGCGACCAGTTTATTCTCGCCCGGCTGGTCGATACGCTGATTGGCTGCCTGATTGCCTTCGGCGGGATGGTGTGGCTGTGGCCGCAGTGGCAGAGCGGCCTGCTGCGCCAGAATGCGCACGATGCGCTGGAGGCTTATCAGGATGCGATTCGCCTGATCCTCAGCAACAACCCGGAAGCGACGCCGCTAGCCTGGCAGCGTATGCAGGTTAACCAGGCGCATAACGCCTTGTTCAACTCCCTCAACCAGGCGATGCAGGAGCCCGGCTTTAATAGCCGCTATCTGAGCGATATGAAGCTGTGGGTGACGCATAGCCAGTTTATTGTCGAACATATCAACGCCATGACGACGCTGGCACGCGAGCACACCATGCTGACACCGGATCTGGCGCAGCGCTATCTTGAGTCGTGCGAAATTGCGCTGCAACGTTGTCAGCAGCGGCTGGAGTATGACGGGCCGGGGGAATCAGGCGAGGTAAATGTTATGGAGGCGCCGGAGACGCTGACCCACGGTCCAATGAGCACGCTGGAACAGCATCTGCAGCGCATTATCGGGCATCTGAGCACCATGCACACGATCTCGTCGGTGGCATGGCGTCAGCGCCCGCATCATGGCATCTGGCTACGCCGACGCCTTACGCGTTAACCACGCTTGCGACGGCCTGCGCAAAGCGCTGCATCCCTTCATCAATATCCTGCTCTTCGATAATCAGCGACGGAGCAAAACGCATCACATCCGGACCGGCATTCAGCACCATTACGCCCGCTGCGGCAGCCGCATGCAGGAAGTCGCGCGCGCGGCCTTTGTATTGCGGCTTCAGTTCGGCACCAATTAACAGGCCCATGCCTCGAATATCGCTGAACAGGTCGTACTGCTCATTAATCTGCTGCAGACACTGAACAAAGTGCTGACGTTTGGCACTGACGCCATTCAGCACCTCAGGGGTGTTGATGATATCGAAAGCAGTGCCAGCCACGGCGCAAGCCAGCGGGTTTCCGCCGTAAGTGGAGCCGTGGGAACCGGCGTGGAAAACGCTGGCGATCTCATGGGTCGTCAACATGGCGCTGACCGGGAAACCGCCGCCGAGGGCTTTGGCGCTGGTCAGAATGTCCGGCGTCACGCCGTAGTGCATATAGGCGAACAGCTCACCGCTGCGCCCCATGCCGCACTGCACTTCATCAAACACCAGCAACGCATTGTGCGCATCGCACAATTCACGCAGGCCTTTGAGAAACTCAGGGGTTGCCGCGGTAACGCCACCCTCGCCCTGAATCGGCTCTACCACCACGGCGCAGGTGTGATCGTCCATCACCGCTTTAACCGCGTGAAGATCGTTAAACGGAACATGCACAATGTCGGCCGGTTTCGGGCCAAAGCCGTCGGAGTATTTCGGCTGACCGCCGACGGTTACGGTAAAGAGCGAGCGTCCGTGAAAAGCGTGGTGGAAAGCGATGATTTTGGTTTTATGCGGGCTGTGGCGCGTGGTTGCATAAAAACGCGCCAGCTTGAAGGCAGTTTCGTTGGCTTCGGTGCCGGAGTTCATAAACACGACGCGCTCGGCAAAGGTGGCGTCCACCAGCTTACGCGCCAGACGCAGCGCGGGCTCGTTGGTAAAGACGTTGCTCAGGTGCCAGAGCGTCTCGCCCTGCGCTTTCAGCGTCTCCACCAGCGCCGGATGGCAGTGACCTAAGGCAGTGACCGCAATGCCGCCGGCAAAATCAATGTACTCTTTACCCTGCTGATCCCAGACGCGGCTGCCCTTTCCCTTTACCGGGATAAACTCGGCCGGTGCGTAAATTGGCAGAATAACGTCATCGAAGTTTGCACGTGTCACCGCGTCTTGTTGAGTTGCCATAGGTTGCCCATCCCGTGTTATGTTTCATTCATAGTGAAAATATAATCACGAAATATGCATAAAAAATCACTAGATGGCAACCACAAATCACCGCGAAAGGAAGTTTTCCAGCAATTGAGGGCCCTGCTCGCTCAGAATACTTTCCGGGTGGAACTGCACGCCTTCCAGATCCCACGCCTTATGGCGAATGCCCATGATCTCGCCGCTTTCACTCCAGGCAGTGACTTCGAAGCAGTCAGGTAAGGTAGGCGGATCGATGATCAAAGAGTGATAGCGGGTAACGGTTAACGGATTATTTAAGCCGCTAAACACACCGCTGCCAAAATGTGTAATGGGGGAGGTTTTGCCGTGCATCACTTTCGCCGCGCGCACAATGGTGGCACCAAACGCCTGGGCAATCGCCTGATGACCGAGGCAAACGCCGAGGATCGGCAGCTTACCCGCATAGTGCGCAATAACGTCGAGCGAAATGCCGGACTCATCCGGCGTGCAAGGGCCTGGCGAAATAACCATTTTCTGCGGCGCTAACATCTCAATATCCGCCAGCGTCAGCTCATCGTTACGCCTCACCTCCACGTGTGCACCCAGCTCACAAAAATATTGGTAGAGGTTCCAGGTAAAGGAGTCGTAATTGTCGATAAGCAGGATCATGTCAATTCAACCAATGGATGTGCCGCGTTTCATGCAGTTTGCGCGAAACTATACGGCACTTCGCAAAGATAAAAAATGGATTTACGGAAATCTTTCTTTCCACACATGAAGGATTACTATTGCACCAAGTGCTACATTGTGGATGGAAGTAATGGTATCTTTTAAACGGATTTTTAAAACCAAATGGTTTGCCAAAGCGGCCAAAAAATTTGGCATCCGCGACAGCGAATTACGTCAGGCAATCGATGAATTGATGCAGGGCAAGGCGGATAATTTAGGCGGAGGGGTCTACAAGAAACGGCTAAATCAAAACCGCGATCGTGCCATTATCCTGACGAAAGGCGGCGCACATGCGTTTTACACCTTTATCTATGCAAAGCAGGATATGGCAAATATTAATGACGGTGAGTTAGCCGCGTTTCGTGAACTGGCAAAACATTACGCTGGCCTTTCCGAAAGCGTCCTTTTGGTGCTAATCAGTAACAGAGAGTTGGTTGAGATTACTCATGACAACGACACGAAAAAGTAAAAGCCTCGCTTATGAGGCAATCCATAGCGCGGCAAAGGGGTTATTTGATGCCGGGGCCATGACTCAGGAAACAATGCGTAATTTTGATGAGCGCTGCCTGAGTCCCGTTGATGCTCTTAAACCTGAGGAGATCAAAGGGCTACGCGAGCGATTCAACGTTAGTCAGTCGGTCTTTGCCCGCTATCTCAACACCAGCGTTTCAACGATACAAAAGTGGGAAAACGGTATGAAGCGGCCAAGTGGCGTCTCCCTCAAGTTACTTTCTGTAGTGCAGAAACATGGGCTTAAGGTCTTGCTCTGACTGGAGCAAGACCTTCGTTTTACTCGCCCTCGTGCGCCTCGCTCACCACCTTACTAAAAATCGCGGTTAGCGGTTCAAGCTCGCCCATTGCACCGGCCTGGTTAGCGTTGCGCCAGTCGTCGGGATCGATATCGCGCCAGTCGAGCGAGAAGCCCGCGTGCAGCGCCAGCTGTTCGAAGAAGATGCGCTGCGCAATACCATTACCCAGGCGGAACGGGTGCAGGACGTTGATTTCGCAGTAATAATGCGCCAGGCGTGCGATGAAAGCCTCTTTTTCAAGCCCGACGAGCCACTCCTCATCCTCAAGCTGCTGCATCAGGGCATTGCCCTCTTTCTCGATATACTCAAAGTGGCAAAAGCGGGTATCGCCCTCGTAGATATCGACTTCGCGGATCTGCCCGGCCCAGTCGAACACATCCTGGTAGAGGTGCCGATGAATGGCGCAAAGATGCGGCAGCCCGCGGGCAATCGGCCCCAGTTCCAGGGTTGCAGCACGCAGGGCGGTAAACTGATACGCCTCCTTCTCCAGCCCCTTAGCATTGCGAATGCCGAGGCGATTGCGCATCACTTTCAGGCCCGGGAAAAGATACGGGTCGCGCCCGTCGCCGAATTTATCGCTCATTTTGCCTCCGCAGCTCTTCAAGACGTAAAGTAGCCTCTTCCGCATTCAGCGTAACAAGCTCGCTATCAACGCCCTCCAGCCGGCGGCTGGCCTGAAAATTGATGTTGCGCTGCTGCTCCCAGAGTCGGGATTTTTGCCTGTCGGTGAGTTTTTTCGGCATAGCGCCTCCCAGTTAAGCGATATACATACCCAAATGATGTACATGCCCAAAAAATTATAAGCAGTAATTCCGGGTTACGCAGGGAAGCGGTAAAACACGGGCCGCAAAGCCCGTGTGGAGGGAAACTTATGGCAGCACTTTCGCGGAGAGGATAACAACCGGTTTTGACGGGACATTCTGATACGGGCCAACATCGTGCGTCGGCACCTGGGAGATCTTATCGGCAACGTCCATACCTTTTACCACTTTGCCAAATACCGCGTAGCCAAAGTCACGCTGGCCATGGTCGAGGAAAGCGTTATCCGCAACGTTGATAAAGAACTGGCTGGTGGCGCTGTCTTTATCCGCCGTCCGCGCCATAGCAATGGTACCGCGCGTGTTTCGCAGGCCGTTATCCGCTTCGTTCTTGATAGGCGGGTTAGGCTGCTTCTGCTGCATCTGCTCGTTAAAGCCGCCGCCCTGAACCATAAAGCCAGGAATAACGCGATGGAAAGTGGTGTTGTTATAAAAACCGTTATTCACGTAATCAAGGAAGTTTTTCACCGACACAGGGGCTTTCTGGTTGTTCAGCTCCAGTTCGATATTACCGGCGGAAGTCGTGAGCAGAACATGCGGGTCGCCTTTTGCGGCCAGCGCAGCAGGAGAGAGAGCAGAAAGGGCGAGCAGAGCCGCCATAGCCGCCAGAGTCGATTTAACCATAAGGTTTCCTTAACGAAGTGCAGTAACGAAAGCGAGTGGCTTGATTCTAAAGAGCAGTCAGCCAGCAGGCCAGCCTTTTACTTAATTTTACGTATTTGGTAACAGATGTAACGCCAGACCGCCAAATTCGTGCGTCTTAACGGCCTGGCACGCCGCTACGCTTGCGGCATCCGGTTAAAATGCACCTCTTCACACCCCTGCTCCATTCGCACCCAACTCTGCGCAGGTTGCGTGCTGGCAATTATGCGTCCGTGACGAATTGACCAGCGTACCGGGGACTGGCAGCGCACCGCCTCAAAGCCGTTTTCAACAGGCAGAATAACCATATTGGCAGGCAAGCCTGGCGCAATGCCGTACTCTTTCAATCCCAGCGTTTTCGCGCTGTTGTGAGTAATGAGTTGCAAACCCTGTTCAATCTGCGAATAGCCCATCAGTTGACATACGTGCAGACCCATATGCAGCACCTGCAACATATTGCCAGTGCCGAGCGGATACCAGGGATCGAACACATCATCATGACCAAAGCAGACATTCATCCCTGCCGCCATCAACTCTTTGACCCGCGTAACGCCCCGCCGTTTCGGGTAGTCATCGAACCGCCCCTGCAGGTGAATATTGACCAGCGGATTGGCCACGAAATTGATGCCGGAACGTTGCAGCAGGCGGAAAAGACGGGATGTATACGCACCATTGTAGGAGTGCATGGCGGTGGTGTGACTGGCGGTGACGCGCGAACCCATCTCCATTTCGAGCGCCAGAGCAGCAACGGTTTCGACAAAGCGCGACTGCTCATCGTCAATCTCATCGCAGTGGATATCCAGCGGGCGCTCATACTCACGCGCCAGATCGAAGGCGATATTCAGAGATTCAATGCCATATTCACGCGTGTACTCAAAATGCGGAATCGCACCGACCACATCGGCGCCCAGCTGAAGCGCTTTTTCTAACAGCGCAGCGCCGTTCGGGTAGGAGAGGATCCCCTCCTGCGGAAAAGCGACAATTTGTAGATCGATCCACGGCGCAACCTCCTCTTTTACCTCCAGCATCGCTTTCAGCGCCGTTAACAGCGGATCGGAAACATCAACGTGGGTGCGCACATGCTGTACGCCGTTGGCCATTTGCCATTTCAGCGTCTGCCAGGCGCGCTTTTTCACGTCCTGATGGCAGAGCTGCGCTTTACGTTCGGCCCAACACTCAATCCCTTCAAACAGCGTACCGGACTCGTTCCAGCGGGGATCGCCCGCCGTTTGCGTGGTGTCCAGGTGAATATGCGGTTCGACGAATGGCGGCAGCGCTAAACCGCCACCGGCATCAAGCACATCAAGTGTCTCGCTCTGGGCGTCGCCCATCGGCGTAATCTCGCCAAATCGCCCGTTCTCTATGGCGATTTGCCAAACTCCTTCGCGATCGGGCAAGTGCACATTCTGCACTAACCATAGTGGTGTTGCTGACATCGCATTATCTCCTCTTTCTCCCTCAGATATGTCGTAGCTAACCTCGTGCTAAAAAACATCACTTTCAGTATAGAAATTCCTCAACATATAAATATGAATGATATCCAATACTTATAAAAACCATGAAAAATCAGCAATATACTCATTAGGGGGTAGGCTAAGGTGTAATTGATATACATCAATAACCGTGCAAGCTGAATCGTTAAGGTAGGAGGTAGTAAAAAAGAAATCGAGGCAAAAATGAGCAAAGTCAAACTCGCTATCATCGGTAACGGCATGGTCGGCCACCGCTTTATCGAGGACCTTCTCGACAAAGCCGACGCCAGCCAGTTCGACATTACCGTATTCTGTGAAGAGCCGCGTAAAGCCTACGACCGCGTCCACCTGTCATCCTACTTTTCCCACCATACAGCCGAAGAGCTGTCGCTGGTACGCGAAGGCTTCTACGAAAAACATGGCGTCAAAGTGCTGGTCGGCGAACGCGCCATCACCATCAACCGCCAGGAAAAAGTGATCCACTCCAGCGCGGGCCGCACGGTCTATTACGATAAGCTGATCATGGCCACCGGCTCCTACCCGTGGATCCCGCCGATCAAAGGGTCTGAAACCCAAGACTGTTTTGTATACCGCACTATTGAAGATTTGAATGCCATTGAGTCATGCGCGCGTCGTAGCCGCCGTGGCGCGGTGGTTGGCGGCGGCCTGCTGGGTCTGGAAGCCGCAGGCGCGCTGAAAAACTTAGGCGTCGAAACTCACGTTATTGAATTCGCCCCGATGCTGATGGCAGAACAGCTCGATCAGATGGGCGGCGAGCAGCTAAGACGTAAAATCGAAAGCATGGGCGTACGCGTACACACCAGCAAAAACACCAAAGAGATCGTGCAAGAGGGCGTTGAGGCGCGTAAAACCATGCGCTTCGCCGACGGCAGCGAGCTGGAAGTGGACTTTATCGTCTTCTCCACCGGCATCCGTCCACGCGACAAGCTGGCGACCCAGTGCGGGCTTGAAGTTGCCCCGCGCGGCGGCATCATGATCAACGACTGCTGCCAGACCTCCGATCCCAATATTTATGCCATCGGCGAGTGTGCCAGCTGGAACAACCGCGTTTATGGTCTGGTCGCGCCAGGCTACAAAATGGCGCAGGTGACGGTTGACCATATTCTCGGCACACAAAACGCGTTTCAAGGCGCGGATCTTAGCGCCAAACTGAAACTGCTCGGCGTGGATGTCGGCGGCATCGGCGATGCACACGGCCGCACACCGGGCGCGCGCAGCTATGTCTACCTCGACGAGAGCAAAGAAGTTTATAAGCGCCTGATTGTCAGCCCGGATAATAAGACCCTGCTCGGGGCAGTATTGGTGGGTGACACCAGCGATTACGGCAACCTGCTGCAACTGGTGCTCAATGCCATCGAACTGCCGGAAAACCCCGACGCGTTGATCCTGCCGGCGCATGCCAGCGGCGGTAAACCCTCAATCGGCGTCGATAAGCTGCCGGACAGTGCGCAAATCTGCTCCTGCTTCGACGTCACCAAAGGCGACCTGATTACTGCCATCAACAAAGGCTGCCACACCGTAGCCGCACTGAAAGCGGAAACCAAAGCCGGAACCGGCTGCGGCGGCTGTATTCCGCTGGTTACACAGGTGCTGAACGCCGAGCTGGCGAAACAGGGTATCGAAATCACCAATAACCTGTGTGAACACTTCGCCTACTCCCGCCAGGAGCTGTTCCACCTCATCCAGGTGGAGGGGATTAAAACCTTTGACGACCTGCTGGCGAAATACGGTACCGGCTACGGCTGCGAAGTGTGTAAACCGACCGTTGGCTCGCTGCTCGCCTCCTGCTGGAACGAGTACATCCTGAAACCACAGCACACGCCGCTGCAGGATACCAACGACAACTTCCTCGCCAATATCCAGAAAGATGGCACCTACTCCGTTATCCCACGCTCGGCGGGCGGTGAAATCACGCCGGAAGGGCTGATGGAAGTGGGCCGCATCGCGCGGGAGTTCAATCTCTATACCAAAATCACCGGCTCGCAGCGTATCGGCCTGTTCGGTGCGCAAAAAGACGATCTGCCGGAGATCTGGCGTCAGTTAATCAATGCCGGGTTCGAAACTGGCCACGCGTACGCCAAAGCACTGCGTATGGCGAAAACCTGCGTCGGCTCGACCTGGTGCCGCTATGGCGTCGGCGACAGCGTCGGTTTCGGCGTCGAGCTGGAAAACCGTTACAAAGGTATCCGTACCCCGCACAAAATGAAGTTCGGCGTCTCCGGCTGTACCCGTGAGTGTGCGGAAGCGCAGGGGAAAGATGTCGGAATTATCGCCACGGAAAAAGGCTGGAACCTCTATGTGTGCGGTAACGGCGGCATGAAACCGCGCCATGCGGATCTGCTGGCGGCGGACCTCGATCGCGACACTCTGCTGCGTTACCTCGACCGCTTTATGATGTTCTACATTCGCACTGCCGACAAACTGACCCGTACCGCCTCCTGGCTTGAGGGGATGGAAGGCGGCATCAACTATCTGCGCAGCGTCATCATCGACGACAAGCTGGGCTTTGATGCACAGCTGGAAGCAGAGATGACCCGCCTGCGCGAAGCGGTGATTTGCGAGTGGACAGAAACCGTCAACAACCCGGCGGCGCAAACGCGCTTCAAACACTTTATCAACAGCGATCGCCGTGACCCGAACGTGCAGGTGGTTCCGGAGCGTGCGCAGCATCGCCCGGCGACACCCTATGAACGTATTCCGGTGATGTTAGTGGAGGGGAACGCATGAGCCAGTGGAACAGCGTTTGCAATATTGATGAGATTGTCCCGGCAACCGGCGTCTGCGCGCTGGTCAATGGCGAGCAGGTGGCGATTTTCCGCCCGCGCCACGATGACCAGGTTTACGCCATCAGCAATATCGACCCCTTTTTCCAGTCGAGCGTACTCTCTCGCGGCATTATCGCCGAACATCAGGGCGAACTGTGGGTTGCCAGCCCGTTAAAAAAACAGCGCTTCCGTCTGCGTGATGGCCTCTGCATGGAAGATGAAAGCCGTTCAGTTGCCCATTTTGAAGCACGAGTGAAGGATGGTGAGGTGCAGATCAAAGCATAATCCCCTGCCCTTTCAACGGCCGTAGCGACAGCTTGCTGTTATGCTACGGCTCATGCTCAGCGCCCGCGGTTCTCGCCGCGCGGCGCCCGCTTCAGCCTATAACTACAATTCTGGGGTAATGTCGTGGATCACCTGCCAATTTTCTGTCAATTACGGGGACGCGCCTGTCTGCTGGTCGGCGGCGGCGACGTCGCGGAGCGCAAAGCGCGTCTGTTGCTGGATGCGGGCGCGCAGCTCACCGTCAATGCCCTCACCTTTATTCCTCAATTTACCGCCTGGGCCGCCGAAGGCATGCTGACGCTGGTCGAAGGTGAGTTTAGCGAAACGCTACTCGATGAGTGCTGGCTGGCAATTGCCGCCACCGATAACGACGCGGTAAACCAGCGGGTCAGCGATGCGGCAGAAGCGCGTCGCATCTTCTGCAATGTGGTCGATGCGCCGAAAGAAGCGAGCTTTATCATGCCGTCGATTATCGACCGATCGCCGCTGATGGTAGCGATCTCCTCCGGCGGCACGTCGCCGGTGCTGGCGCGTTTGCTGCGCGAGAAGCTGGAGTCGCTGCTGCCGCAACATCTTGGTCACGTGGCGAAGTTTGCCGGGCAGCTGCGCAGCCGTGTGAAGCGCCATTTCGCCACCATGAGCGAGCGCCGTCGTTTCTGGGAGAAGCTGTTCGTTAACGATCGGCTGGCGCAGTCGCTGGCGAACCAGAATATGGTCGCGGTGGAGAGCATCACCGAGCAGATGCTGAACGAGCCGCTGGATAACCGTGGTGAAGTGGTGCTGGTGGGCGCGGGGCCTGGCGATGCCGGGCTGCTGACGCTGAAAGGCTTACAGCAAATCCAGCAGGCGGATGTGGTGGTGTATGACCGGCTGGTCTCCGATGAGATCATGAATCTTGTGCGCCGTGACGCCGACCGTGTGTTTGTCGGTAAACGAGCGGGCTATCACTGCGTGCCGCAGGAGGAGATTAACCAGATCCTGCTGCGCGAGGCGCAAAGCGGGAAGCGCGTGGTGCGGTTAAAAGGCGGCGATCCCTTTATTTTTGGGCGCGGCGGCGAAGAGCTGGAAACGCTCTGCCATGCGGGCATTCCCTTCTCGGTTGTGCCAGGGATTACCGCGGCTTCCGGCTGTTCGGCTTACTCGGGTATTCCGTTGACTCACCGGGATTACGCCCAGAGCGTGCGGCTGGTCACGGGCCACCTGAAAACCGGCGGTGAGCTGGACTGGGCTAACCTGGCGGCAGAGAAGCAGACGCTGGTGTTCTATATGGGGTTAAATCAGGCAGCGGCGATTCAGGAGCAGTTGATCGCCCACGGCATGCAGGCGGATATGCCGGTAGCGCTGGTGGAAAATGGCACATCGGTGCAGCAGCGGGTGGTGAGCGGCACGCTGTCGCAGCTTGGCGAGCTGGCGCAGCAGGTGAAAAGCCCGTCGTTGATTATCGTCGGCAGGGTTGTCGCGTTACGCGATAAGTTGAAGTGGTTTTAAAGACAATGCCTGATGGCGCTGCGCTTATCAGGCCTACAAAATCGTGCTAACCCGTAGGCCGGATAAGGCATTTATGCCGCCATCCGGCAATCAGCGCCGGGCACAATGCCTGATGGCGCTGCGCTTATCAGGCCTACGAAACCATGCTAACCCGTAGGCCGGATAAGGCATTTATGCCGCCATCCGGCAATCAGCGCCGGGCACAATGCCTGATGGCGCTGCGCTTATCAGGCCTACGAAATCATGCTAACCCGTAGGCCGGATAAGGCATTTATGCCGCCATCCGGCAGTCAGCGTCGGGCACAATGCCTGATGGCGCTGCGCTTATCAGGCCTACGAAATCGTGCTAACCCGTAGGCCGGATAAGGCATTTATGCCGCCATCCGGCAATCAGCGCTTACGGCTTCGCAACAAACCCAATCGCTTCGTACACCTTCTTCAGGGTTTCTGAAGCGTGCGCGCTCGCTTTTTCCGCACCTTCGCGCATGATCTGCTGCAGGAAAGCTTCGTCATTGCGATAGCGATGGTAGCGCTCCTGCAACTCGGTCAGCATGCCGGAAACCGCGTCCGCCACTTCGCCTTTCAAATGGCCATACATCTTGCCTGCGAAATGCTGCTCCAGCTCGGCGATGCTCTGGCCGGTCACGGCAGAGAGGATATCGAGCAGGTTAGAGACGCCCGCTTTGTTCGCCACATCGTAACGCACAACCGGCGGCTCGTCGGAGTCGGTCACGGCGCGTTTGATCTTCTTCACTACCGATTTCGGATCTTCCAGCAGGCCAATCACGTTGTTGCGGTTATCGTCCGACTTGGACATCTTCTTCGTCGGCTCCAGCAGCGACATTACGCGCGCACCGGATTTCGGAATAAATGGCTCAGGCACTTTAAACACATCGCCATAAATGGCGTTAAAGCGCTGGGCAATATCGCGGCTCAGCTCCAGATGCTGCTTCTGGTCTTCGCCGACCGGCACCTGATTGGTCTGGTAAAGCAGGATGTCTGCCGCCATCAGCACCGGGTAGTCAAACAGGCCGGCGTTGATGTTTTCTGAATAGCGTGCGGATTTATCTTTGAACTGCGTCATACGGCTCAGCTCGCCGAAGTAGGTGTAGCAGTTCAGCGCCCAACCCAGCTGGGCATGCTCAGGAACGTGGGACTGCACAAAGATCGTGCTTTTCTGCGGGTCAATGCCGCACGCCAGGTAGAGCGCCAGCGTATCCAGCGTCGCCTTACGCAGCTTCTCCGGATCCTGACGCGCGGTAATGGCATGCAGGTCAACGATGCAGTAGATACAGTGATAGTCGTCCTGCATGTTCACCCACTGACGCAGCGCACCCATGTAGTTGCCAATGGTCAATTCACCTGAGGGCTGTGCGCCACTAAAAACGATGGGCTTAGTCATTTTTCATTTCCTGATGTTCACTGAGCGGGAGCCCGAGCGCGGGCAGTAAATCGTTAAAGCGGTCGAAGACGTAGTCCGGCTCGCTTAAGGTAATCGCTTCACCATAGTTATAGCCGTAGGTCAGGCCAACGGAGACGCTGCCGGCCGCCTGCGCGGCGCGGATATCGTTGCGTGAATCGCCAACGAAGAGTAACTCATGGGGTTGAATCGCCAGCTTGTCGCACACCAGCAGCAGCGGCTCCGGGTGCGGCTTCTTATTCACCACATCATCGCCACCGACAACAAAAGTGAAGTAGTGGGCAATCTCCAGCGCGTCCAGCAGCGGCGCGACAAACGGCGTCGGCTTGTTGGTCACCAGCGCCAGCGGCAGCCCTTTTTCGTGCAGCGCCGCGAGAGTTTGCGCCACGTCCGGGAACAGGAAGCTGCCCTCCTCCACGGTCTCTTCGTAGTAGCGGTTGAAGAGCTTGCGCAGCATGGCGATCTGCTCGGCCTGCGGCACGTCACCGGTATCAATATCGGGCTTGCCCTGCGAAGCACGCTGAATGGCACGCTCCTGGCGGGCCCAGTTGAAGGCGCGCTCCATCAATACATCGGCGCCATTCCCAATCCAGGTAATCACGCGCGCTTCGCCAGCCTGCGGCAGCTCAAGGGCATACAGCGCGCTGTCTACGGCGGCGGTGAGCCCCGGCGCGCTGTCTACTAATGTGCCGTCAAGATCGAACGCGACACCCCGAATCGACTGCAATTTATCCATGACTTACCTTCGCCAGTTCGCTACGCATTTCATCAATAACCTGTTTGTAATCCGGCTGATTGAAAATCGCCGAGCCCGCCACGAACATATCCGCGCCGGCTGCCGCGATCTCGCCGATATTGCTCGCTTTCACGCCGCCGTCCACTTCGAGACGGATATCAAGGCCGGAGGCATCTATGCGACGACGCACCTCGCGCAGCTTGTCGAGCGTATGGGGAATGAAGGATTGACCGCCAAAACCGGGGTTAACGGACATCAGCAGGATCACATCCAGCTTGTCCATAACGTGATCCAGATAGCTCAGCGGTGTCGCCGGGTTAAATACCAGCCCCGCTTTGCAGCCGTGCTCTTTGATCAGCTGCAGCGTGCGGTCGATATGTTCAGAAGCTTCAGGATGAAAGGTGATAATGCTTGCCCCGGCTTCGGCAAAGTCCGGCACCAGGCGGTCGACCGGCTTCACCATCAGGTGCACATCGATAGGCGCGGTAATGCCGTAGTTGCGCAGCGCTTTCAGCACCATCGGGCCGATGGTCAGGTTCGGTACGTAGTGGTTGTCCATCACGTCAAAGTGAACAACGTCGCCGCCCGCGGCCAGTACGCTGGCGGTGTCTTCGCCCAGGCGAGCAAAATCAGCCGACAGAATCGAAGGGGCAATTAAATACTGTTTCATCCGCATCTCCTTGAGAAAGTAGGTTTCGGCAGGCGGCGGCGCGGTGAACGCAGGGTTAGCGAGGCGCGGGAGCCGGGCGATAGAGCGCCAGCAGCTCATCCACTTTTTTACGCGTCCCGCCATTACTGCTGATACTGCGTCGCACTTTCACCACGTGCAATTTCGCCTGACTGTACCATTCACGCGTCAACAGCGTGTCATGGTTGGAAATCAATACCGGGATTCGGTTTTGCACCAGACTCTCCGCAATCGCGGCAAGATGAGCCTGCTGCTCAAGGGTAAAGCTATTGGTATGGTAAGCCGTAAAGTTGGCTGTCGCAGAGAGCGGCGCATAGGGCGGATCGCAATAGACCACCGAGTTCGCATCCGCGCGCGCCATACTCTCGGCGTAAGATTCGCAGTAAAAGAAGGCATTCTGCGCTTTTTCTGCAAAGTGGTACAACTCCGCTTCCGGGAAGTAGGGCTTTTTATAGCGCCCAAACGGCACGTTAAACTCCCCGCGCAGGTTGTAACGACACAGACCATTGTAGCCATGCCGGTTGAGGTATAAAAACAGCAGCGCGCGCCGGAACGGCTCCTGGCACTGGTTAAACTCCTGACGCAGCTGGTAATAGACTTCGGACTGGTTCACCGCGGGCACAAACAGCGCGCGCGCGTGATGAACATACTCATCAGGGCGCTCTTTAACGATGTTATAGAGGCTGATTAAGTCGCTGTTGATATCTGCAAGGATATAGCGGGAGTAGGAGGTGTTGAGAAACACCGAGCCCGCGCCAACGAAAGGCTCGATGAGGCACTCTCCCTTGGGCAAGTGCCTACCGATATCGTCGAGCAGGGGGTATTTCCCCCCTGCCCATTTTAGAAAAGCGCGATTCTTTTTCATGCTGACTGATTACTTACACTCTCTCCGGCTGTGGAGAAAGCTCCGACAGCATCCTGCGCTTTACACATTACTTAAGATCGGCCTGAACCTGATGCAGCGGCTTCGCCCACGGGTTTTTCGCCTGCACATCCGCTGGCAGCGCGGAAACGGCGCGTTTAGCATCATCTTTCGAGGCATAGACGCCGCTCACCAGCACGTACCACGGCTGACCGTTACGCGTTGTCTGGTAGACCACGAAGTTTTTCAGGTTCTCTTTCTTCGCCCACGCATTGAGGTTGTTATAGTTCGATGAACTGCTCAGCTGCAGGGTGTAGTGGTTGCCCGGAGCCGATTTCAGCGCACCAACATTGCCGGTAGAAGCCGTGCCGCTGGCAGCAGGTGCGCTGCTTGCGCTCGCCGCCGGTGCTGTGGTTTTAGGCTGAGCCGGTGTGGATGCGGCCGTTGACGTTGACGGTGCTGCTGTCGACGTTGTCGCAGGCGCTTTCACTGGCGCAGAAGCGGTGCTTTCCGTGCGCTTCGGCGGTTGAGCAACCGGGCGGGATTCCGCTTTCGGCTCGCTTTTCGCTACCGGCGTTTTGGCGGCTGGCTTCGGCTCAATCACCATCTGCTTGCGTTCGTTACGCGGCGCCGTAGTGCGGCTTTCACCGGACGCTGGCTGCTGCTGATTACGCGCGGCGTTGGCATTGTTACTGCCATTACCGTTATGAATCGGTGCAACCGTTGCCGGTTCGGTCGGCAGCGTCGAGCTGGCCGCGCTATCAAGCTGCGTCTGGCTCTGCGGCTGCGACAGTGCGTTGTTAAGCTCGCCCTGCACTTCAACGCGGTTTTGCCCTTCCGGTGTAGCGGACGGCTGGCCTTGCGACGGCGTTGAGGAGATCGGCGGCAGCGTCACATCCTGCTGAGCCGGCGCGTTGCCTGCGTTCTGTGCCTGAGACGGGGACGCGCCCGGTGCGGGCTGTGCGCCATTTGCCTGATCGGCAGCGTTGCCGCTGTTACCGGCAGTGTTATCCGTCGCGCCGAGATCGATATTTTTCTCGCCCGACGTGTTTTGTTCGTTGTTAGCAGGCGCGGGGGATTTCAGCGCAGAGCCAATGCCGATAATCAGCAGCAGTAACACAAGGATACCGACGCCCATCATCAGATACTGGCGGGAGGCTGGCTTCGCAGCGGCAGCGGCTTTCTTACGCTTACGCGGGCGACGCTCCTGCGGCTCCTCGTCCAGAGCGGCTTCATCTTCTTGATAGCTCTCTTCTTCGCGATCATCACGCACCCGGCGCGAACGCGCAGGACGGCGATCGTCGGCATCAACATCAACCTCATCAAAGTTGATCTGCGGCTCATCGACACGCTCGGAAGATTGACGAGAACGACCAGTACGACGATCGCTGGGATCGGGTTTCAGCTCGTCTTCTGGTTTGAATTCATCCATTTAACACCCCACACAAAGGCGTATGCCACTGATGCATATCGCCCGAAGTTAAACGCCACGCAGCGCGTGAACAGACCTTTCTTATCGTTACGCCTGCTGGCAATCAGCAATAGCGCTAAGTACTACGTCGTGCGACACTCCGCCGCGAACTTCACTCTTCCCTATGGCCAGCGGAAGCACTAAACGCATCTCTCCCGCTAACACTTTTTTATCGCGCATCATGTGCGGCAGGTAAGCCTGCGCCGCCATTTCACGCGGCCCCTCAACGGGTAAACCGGCGCGTTTTAACAACGCTTTGATGCGCTGCGTATCTGCTGCGCTAAACTGCCCGAGGCGTTCTGACGCGTGTGCCGCCATCACCATCCCGGCAGCAACGGCTTCGCCGTGTAGCCAGTTACCGTAGCCCATCTCCGCCTCAATCGCATGGCCGAAGGTATGACCAAGATTGAGTAAAGCACGTAAGCCGTGTTCGCGCTCATCGGCGGCGACGACCTCCGCTTTCAGTTCGCAGCAGCGGCGAATACAGTAAGCCAGCGCCGCGCCATCAAGGCGCAGCAGAGCGTCCATATTCTCTTCCAGCCAGCTAAAGAACGCGCCGTCGAGAATAATGCCGTATTTGATCACTTCCGCAAGACCGGAGGAGAGTTCACGGGCAGGAAGGGTTGCCAGGCAGTCGAGATCGACCACAACCGACGCGGGCTGATAGAACGCGCCAATCATGTTTTTGCCAAGGGGGTGGTTTACCGCCGTTTTACCGCCAACGGAGGAGTCAACCTGAGAAAGGAGCGTGGTCGGCACCTGGATAAAGCGCACGCCGCGCTGATAGCTGGCCGCAGCAAAACCGGTCAAATCGCCGATTACGCCGCCGCCGAGCGCGACCAGTGTGGTATCGCGCCCATGTGGTTTTTGCAACAGTGCGGTGAACACCGTGTCCATCACCGCCAGGCTTTTGTACTGCTCGCCGTCAGGCAGGATGACGCTATCGACATTAACGCCGGCCTGTTCCAGCACGCTACGTACCCTATCAAGGTAGAGCGGTGCCAGGGTTTCGTTGGTGACCAGCATAACCTGATCACCAGACTTCAGAGGCGCGAAGGAAGCTGGGTCGTTAAACAAACCAGCCGCGATGGTGATAGGGTAACTACGTTCCCCGAGAGTAACGGTGATCCTCTCCATGACGCGACATCCACCTTAGTTGCTTAAACCTACAGGCCGTCTATTAAGCCTGATTTAGTTGCTTTCCAGCATATGAATAATCTGGTTCGCCACCACTTTCGCGCTCTGATCGTCAGTACGGATGGTCACGTCGGCAATCTCTTCGTAGAGAGGATTACGTTCGTCGGCCAGCGCTTCCAACACTTCACGCGGCGGCGCGTCCACCTGCAGCAGGGGACGTTTTTTATCACGTTGAGTACGTGCCAGTTGCTTCTCGATAGTGGTTTCCAGATACACCACTACACCGCGGGCGGAGAGACGATTACGGGTTTCGCGGGATTTCACAGAGCCGCCGCCGGTCGCCAGAACGATGCCCTGCTTCTCCGTCAGCTCATTGATGATCTTTTCCTCGCGATCGCGGAAACCTTCTTCACCTTCAACATCGAAGACCCAGCCCACATCAGCTCCGGTTCGTTTCTCAATCTCTTGATCAGAATCGTAAAATTCCATATTGAGTTGTTGAGCTAACTGACGCCCAATAGTGCTTTTGCCGGCACCCATAGGCCCAACCAGAAAGATATTGCGTTTCTCTGCCATTTTTTCGGTACTACTAAGACTATTCGTTGATGATAAACCCGCTTCGCAAACGTACGGCGTAGCAGGACATGAACTGAAACCTCATATGCGATAGTGCGAGAGTCAGATCGAAAATTATCTCAGTACTCCGGCTTGTTTGGCAACTGAATAAACACGTTATCCCTCTTACCGCCCTTTATTATTCGGAGACCGCTGACACTCAAATCGGTACTCCTTGTAAGCTAAATCATCTCCCACGTCAAACACCTGGGCCAAGTTACGGCGAAAAAGGGGCGTTACGGCAGATTTAATGTACCGCTGCCAGCCTGGGGGTAATAAAGACCACCAGTTCGCGGCGATCCCCCTCTTTTGCTTCCTGGCGAAACAGACGGCCGAAGCCGGGAATAGCACCAAGGCCCGGAACCTGGGTTCTGCCATTACGCCTCTTTTGCGAGAAGATGCCACCCAATGCCAGCGTTTCACCGCTTTTCACCTCCACCACGGTTTCAATCTCCTGCTTATCAATCGCCAGCGCTTCGCCTCCGGCCTGCTGCAGTACCTGGCCGGGCATATTCTGGCTGATGCGCAGCTTCAGGCGCACCCGCCCGTCCGCCAACACCGTGGGGGTCACCTCCATGCCCAGCACCGCCTCTTTAAACTCAACAGCCGTGTTGCCGCTCTCTCCATTCGCCACCTGGTAAGGGATTTCACTCCCCTGTTTAATGCTTGCGGGCTGAAGATGGGAAGCCAGCAGGCGCGGGCTGGCGATAATCTCCAGTTGCTGCTTCTGTTCAAGCGCGGAAAGCTCCAGCTCAAGAAGACGCGCATTAATACTGCCGATATTAAAGCCGATGCGCGTTGTGGCGCTGGCAACGCTGTGATCTGCCGCCAGAGTGCTCACCTGCCCGCGCGTGGCGGCAGGCTCTTGCCCGAGCCCCCACTTCACGCCAAGCTCACGCAGGCTTTTTTCATTAATAGTGACGATCCAGGCCGCCAGTTCGACCTGCTCAACGGGCAGATCCATCTGCGCGATCCACTTTTCTAGCGCGGCGAGGCTCTCTTTATTATCCCGCACCAGTAAGCGGTTAAGGCGCGTATCAACGGTGATGGTCCCCTGAGCACTGATTAGCTTCTCTGCGGCTTTTGCCAGCTCAGCGGCATTCGCATGGCGCAGCACAATCCCGCGCGTCAGCGTTGGCGCGTTCTTTTTACGCCGCGCCTGCGCCGCCTCCCGCTCAGCCAGCTTCTGCTGCTGCCACGAGGCGGTATGCACCTGCCAGATAGCGCCCTGCTGACTCAGAATTAACCCTGCGCTGGCCGCGACGGTCTGCATCGCCTGTAACCAGGGCACTTCCGTCAGGTTAAGGGAGACGACACCGCTCACCTCCGGCGGGATAACGATATTCTGTTTTTCCAGCGTCGCCAGCGCCTGCAGCGCCTGTGCGACAGGCACCTCGTCAACGCTCATCGTCACCAGAGGCGCGGCACTGACAGCCGCCACTGGCAGACTAAAGAGCACGACGCTTGCTATCCATTTCCTCATCCAGAGTTCCTTTTCGTTTCCAGCGCCATGTTGAGGGGGCGCACGCCTTCCCTGTTGCTATCTCTGTTTCATCTACGTTGATGGCGGTAACGCGCCAGCCGGGTGAAAGCGTGTCGCCCACGCTTACCCGGTGCCAGCGTCCTGCCGCATCGCGGATGATGGCCAGCCGCTGCCCGCTTTCAATAACGCCGTGCAGTTGCCAGGCGCGGAGCTGCGCAAGCTGGCAGCGATCCGGTGGAGGCTGAAAAGGATCGCGCATACCGCACAGCACAGTGACGATCCCGAAGGTGAAAAGCAGGCGTTTAACCATCAGCGTCATGCTCCAGTTGCAGCGTAAAACGCAGCCCGCTTTCGCTGGCGGAGAGAGAAAATGCCGGAATCTGCATACCACGCTCTGCCAGCAGTGAAAAGGTCTCAACAGCCTGCGGCCAACGGCTCTCCAGCACCAGTTCACCGCCGCCCTGCATCGGCTGCCAGCGCAAGAGCTGCCGCGCCTGGCCGTGAAAGTCGAGCGGGCTAAAGCGGCGCACCTCCGTAACAGTGCTTTGCGCTTCCGGCAGCGCCAGCGCGCGAAGCTTTCGCCACTCTGCCTGTAACTCTGGCTGGAGGGCGCTCTGCTGACGCTGCGTAAGGCGTTGCGTCTGATTCAGCGGGCGGATGGCGAACCAGCCAATAAGCAATAGGCCGATAAGCATTGCGGCCAGCCAGCAGACCGCCCGCATGCGGGGAGACAGGGCGAGCCAGACTTCAGGGTTTAGCGCCATCGATCTGCCCCCGGCTCAGCTGGTAGGTAAATTGCCAGAGCCCCTGACCATCACGCGAGGCGCTCCCCATCGGCTGAAGGTGAAACCCCGCCAGCTTTTGCAGCCGCGGCTCGAACTCGCCCAGGGCGTTGACGGCGCGTGCCAGGCCGTGGATTTCAAGCTGGTTCTGCCGCCAGCGCAGCTGCGTCAGCCAGGCGTTTTCCGGCAGCGCGGCCGCAAGCGTAAGCAGCGTTTGCCGCCAGGCGGCTGTTATCTGCCGCCGACGCGCTTTCTCCTGCGCCAGCTGCCACTGCTGTCGCCGCAGGCGAAGCGGTTGTTCTTGTGCATGCAACGCGGCCAGCAGCGACCGATCCGCCGCCAGCCAGAGTGTGCCGCTACGCCCGGCCTGAGCGCGCTGCGCATGCCATAGCGTACCGCCCAACGACAGGCTCACTACGCTTGCCGCCGCGATTGCCACCCAGAAGCGCAAACAGCGCCGCCGCTGCAGCTGTCGCCACGGCATAAAATTGACCGCAGGGCGCATCAGTACCCCCTGGCGATCGCCAGCCCCAACGCAACGGCATAGCGCTGGCTTGCATCCGGTAGCGGCGGCTGGCGCGACGGCACCGCGCTCCAGCAGTCGAACTCCCCCACACCTTCGCCGCACTGGATAATCTCATCCGGGGGAAGTGCGAGCAGCGCGCCAAGCTGCGCGACATTTTCCGCCTCTTCGCGTGCTCGCCGCCCCCAGCTCTCTTTTGTCGCCCACAACCACTGGCGCTCATCGCACCAGGCGAGACAGCGCACCGGTGCCGCTAACGAGGGCAGCAGCGGCTGAAGAGCACAGGCATCGGGCGTGATAGAGGAGAGGTGGAGTGAAAGCTGCTGCGCGATCTCCAGTAGCGCGGCGATATCCCGGTTCTGCGCGGCGGTCACGCCGTAGCTTCTGGCGGGCTCATCCTCGGTGAAGTCGAAGCAGAGATCGCTTTGCGCCATCTCCAGCTCGCGCGCCATCGCCTGTGAAACCCAGCCGGTCAGTGCAGGTTCACGCAGCGTCACCGCCGGGCGCGGCAACCTTCGCTGCAGCGTCTGCCCGGCGGGAAAGGCGATGCGCGCGCAGTGGCGCTGCGGCAAAGCATGGCGCCATGGGCGCAGCGCAGCGAGCAGCTGCTCCGGTGCCTTAATCCGCCCCTGAACCACCGCGCCACTGGGGAGAGGAAGGTGCCACCAGCGGCGCAGCGTCCGCCCGGAACGCCCAGCGGAAAGCGCCACGATAAAGACGCCATCCTGTTGAATATGCACACCAATTTGCCAGTGCCTGAATGTCATAAATTACGATCTCCTTATCGTCTCGCTGGCGGACGCTATATCAATGCTCAAGGCTTGCCTTTATACTACCGCGCGGTTGTTTATAAACTGCCCAAGTGACTCTAAATGGGAAATCTCCAGTGAAGTTCGTAAAGTATTTATTCATCCTTGCAGTCTTTTGCATTCTGTTGGGAGCAGGCTCGATTTACGGTCTGTACAAATATATTGAGCCGCAGCTACCTGACGTCGCCACGCTGAAGGATGTCCGGCTGCAGATTCCAATGCAGGTCTATAGCGCCGACGGCGAGCTGATCGCGCAGTATGGTGAAAAGCGCCGTATCCCGTTGACGCTGGATCATATTCCGCCGGTAATGGTGAAAGCCTTTATCGCCACGGAAGACAGCCGCTTTTATGAGCATCACGGCGTCGACCCGGTAGGGATCTTCCGTGCGGCCAGCGTGGCGCTCTTCTCCGGCCACGCCTCGCAGGGTGCAAGTACCATTACGCAGCAGCTGGCGCGTAACTTCTTCTTAAGCCCGGAACGCACAATGATGCGTAAAATCAAAGAGGTGTTCCTGGCGATCCGCATTGAGCAGTTGCTGAGCAAAGACGAAATTCTCGAGCTCTACCTCAATAAAATTTATCTCGGTTACCGCGCTTACGGCGTGGGTGCAGCGGCACAGGTCTACTTTGGTAAAAGCGTCGACCAGCTCACCTTAAGCGAAATCGCGGTGATTGCCGGGCTGCCAAAAGCACCCTCTACTTTTAACCCGCTCTACTCTCTCGAACGTGCTACCGCGCGACGTAACGTAGTGCTGGCGCGTATGCAGAGCGAAGGGTATATCAGCGAGCAGCAGGCTGATGAAGCCCGTAGCGAAGCTATCGACGCTAATTACCATGCCCCGGAAATCGCCTTCTCTGCCCCTTATCTCTCCGAGATGGTGCGCCAGGAGATGGTGAGCCGCTACGGTGATAAAGCCTACGAAGATGGTTACCGCGTTTACACTACTGTGACGCGCAAAGTGCAGCAGGCCGCGCAGGATGCGGTGCGCAATAACGTGATGGATTACGACATGCGTCACGGCTATCGCGGGCCGTCTAACGTGCTGTGGAAAGTGGGCGAAGCGGCGTGGGAGAGTAAAAAAATCACTGACTCTCTGAAAGCGCTGCCGACTTATGGGCCGCTGTCGCCTGCCGTTGTCACCAGCGCCGATCCACAGGAAGCGACCGCGATGCTGGCGGACGGTTCGACGGTCTCGCTGAAGATGGAAGGTGTGCGCTGGGCGCGCCCTTACCGCTCGGATACGCAGCAGGGCCCGACGCCGCGCAAAGTGACCGATGCCGTTCAGGTGGGTCAGCAGATTTGGGTTCGCCAGGTTGGCGACAGCTGGTGGCTGGGACAGGTGCCGGACGTCAACTCAGCACTGGTGTCGATTAACCCGCATAACGGCGCGGTAATGGCGCTGGTAGGTGGTTTCGATTTCAACCAGAGCAAGTTCAACCGCGCCACGCAAGCGCTGCGCCAGGTTGGCTCGAATATCAAACCGTTCCTGTATACCGCCGCGATGGATAAAGGCCTGACGCTGGCGAGCATCCTTAACGATGCGCCGATTTCGCGCTGGGATGCGGGCGCGGGCTCCGACTGGCGACCGAAGAACTCGCCGGATGAGTATGCCGGGCCGATCCGTCTGCGCCAGGGTCTGGGGCAGTCGAAGAACGTAGTAATGGTGCGCGCGATGCGTGCGATGGGCGTTGATTACGCGGCAGAATATCTGCAGCGTTTCGGTTTCCCGGCGCAAAACATTGTGCATACCGAATCCTTAGCGCTCGGCTCTGCCTCCTTTACCCCGTTACAGGTGGCTCGTGGTTATGCGGTGATGGCCAACGGCGGCTTCCTGGTTGACCCTTACTTCATCAGCAAAATCGAGAATGTTCAGGGCGATAAGCTGTTTGAAGCGCGTCCGAAAGTCGCCTGCGCCAATTGCGATATTCCGGTGATTTACGGCGAAACGCCGAAGTCGAACGTGCTGGAAAACAAGGACATGGAAAACGTCGCGACCTCGCAGGAGCAGCAAAACCCTGCCGTCCCGATGCCGCAGCTGGAGCAGGCAAACCAGGCTCTGGTTGAACGCACCGGCGCGGAGGAGTATGCGCCGCACGTCATCAGTACGCCGCTCTCCTTCCTGATTAAGAGCGCGCTGAACAGTAACGTCTTCGGCGAGCCGGGCTGGCAAGGTACCGGCTGGCGCGCGGGTCGCGATCTCAAGCGCAATGATATCGGCGGCAAAACCGGTACCACCAACAGCTCGAAAGATGCCTGGTTCTCAGGCTACGGTCCGGGCGTGGTGACATCGGTGTGGATTGGCTTCGACGATCACCGCCGCAACCTTGGCCGCACCAGTGCTTCCGGCGCGATTAAGGATCAGATCTCAGGTTATGAAGGCGGCGCGAAGAGTGCGCAGCCGGCGTGGGATGCTTATATGAAAGCGGTGCTGGAAGGCGTTCCGGAAGATCCGCTTACGCCGCCGCCGGGCGTGGTAACGGTCAATATTGACCGCAGCACCGGGCAGTTAGCCAACGGTGGTAGCAGCCGTCAGGAGTACTTTATCGAAGGAACGCAGCCGACTCAGCAGGCGGTTCATGAAGCGGGCACTACGCTTATCGATAATGGCGAGACGCACGAGCTGTTTTAGCGCAGCCACTGCACAGAGATATAAAAAAGGGCGCTTTCGCGCCCTTTTCTTTTATTGCTTGCTGCGGTTAAAGCCGCCCCTGCCCTTTGAGCCACTCACGCACTAAGAAGAGCGCGCTGACATTGCGGGCTTCGTGGAAATCGGGGTCTTCAAGCAGATCCATCAGATGCTTTAACGGCCAGCGCACCTGCGGCAGCGGCTCAGGCTCATCGCCCGGCAGGGATTCCGGATAGAGATTTTCCGCCACCAGGATATTCATTTTGCTGGAGAAGTAGGAGGGTGCCATGCTCAGTTTTTTCAGAAAAGTGAGCTCGTTCGCACCAAATCCAACCTCTTCCTTTAGCTCCCGGTTGGCCGCTTCATATATACTTTCACCCTCGTCGATCAGGCCTTTGGAGAAGCCCAGCTCGTAGGATTCGGTCCCAACCGCATATTCACGGATCAGAATCAGGTGATCGTCGATGATCGGCACAATCATTACCGCTTCACGATTAGAGGGGCGCATGCGTTCATAGACCCGACGCACACCGTTGCTAAATTCCAGATCCACGCTTTCGACGTTAAAAAGTCGTGATGAAGCCACGGTTTTGACGTTGAGAATGGTGGGTTTTTGCAATGATTTGCTCATTATTATCGGTCTTTGCAGAGAAACTTTCGTTATTGTGCGACACTACGCACGCCCTGGGCAATCTCCTTTGCCGCTTATTTACATTCTTGCAACCTATCTGAAATCAATTCGCATTTTCACTAAAAAGTCAATAGCTTGAAATAAAACTAAGAATTTGCTGATATTCCCGCCAGGGGGCTTTTGCTATTCTTCCCAACGATGGTATGCGCTTAAAAATACTCAAGTTAATTTCTTGCTTATCGCGGCCAACCACATTAGATATTTACGGGAAGGGTGCAACTGACTACACCTGTTTGAAAAAGTAAGATGGGGAAAGCATGAGCACCATTTTGATTTTTTTAGCTGCTATGCTGGCCTGCGCATTCCTCGCCGGATGGATTTACAGGTACAGGTCGCAACGTCGATACCGACTGCCTTACTTACCGGCATTCTCCGGCGCGACGGCTCGCAAATTGACTCCAGAAGAGCGCGACGCCGTCGAACGCTACCTGGAATCGCTTTCCCGTACCCAAAATACCCCAGGCCCGACCGGCGCGACTGCCGCTCCTGTCCCGATTAAACTTACCGCACACAGTAATACGGTGCTGTTTGTCGCCCATCCCATCACGCGCTACGGCATCACTACCGATGCGCCGAATAAATGGCGCTACTACCTGGACTCCGTTGAGGTCCATCTCCCGCCATCATGGGAGCAATATATTAATGATGAGAATAATGTTGAGCTGATTCGCACCGACTCCATGCCGCTGGTGATTGCGCTTAATGGGCACACGCTTAGCGAATATATGTATGAAGAGCGCGGCAGCGAACTACAGCATATTGGCTCAACCCATTCGGCTATCCGCGGTGAAGAGAGTGAACAGATTGAACTGCTCAATATTCGCCGCGAAAGCCCCTATGAACATACTCTGAACCGTCCGGACGGCATGCGCGAAGCGCTGCTGATCTGCGCCTCATTCCTGATGTTCTTCTTCTGCCTCGCGTCGCCGGAAGTTTTTGTTCCGTGGATGGCGGGCGGCGGCGTGTTGCTGCTGGCGGCCGGGCTGTGGGGGCTTTATGCCCCGCCGGCGAAAAACACGCTGCGCGAAATTCATTGCCTGCGCGGGACGCCAAAGCGCTGGGGGCTGTTCGGTGAAAATAATCAGGAGCAGATGAACAACATCTCGCTCGGTATTATCGATCTGATTTATCCAAAACACTGGCAGCCCTTTATTACCCGTGATTTAGGCCAGCAAACCGATATTGATATCTATCTCGATCGTCACGTCGTGCGCCAGGGGCGCTTTTTGTCACTGCATGACGAGGTAAAGAATTTCCCGCTCCAGCACTGGGTGCGCAGCGCGGTGATCGCTCTCGGCTCGCTGGTGGTGCTGGCGATGCTGCTGATCTGGGTGCCGCTGGATATGCCGATCAAATTCACCGTGTCGTGGATTAAAGGCGCGCAAACAGTTGAAGCCAGCAGCGTAAATCAGCTTGAATCCGCCGGTCTGCGTATCGGTGATACGCTGCGCATCAGCGGCACCGGGATGTGTAATATTCACACGCAGAGCAACTGGGCCTCGCGCCAGACCTCGCCGTTCACCCCGTTCGACTGCTCGCAGATTATCTGGAACAACGCCCCTCCTCTGCCGCTGCCGGAATCGGATATTGTGACCAAAGCCACCGCGCTGGCGCAGGCAGTCAGCCAACAGCTGCATCCGACCACGGAAGAGGATTCCCGCGTCAGCCCGGTGTTGCGCTCCGCTATTCAAAAATCCGGCATGGTTCTGCTGGATGATTTCGCTGATATCGTGCTGAAAACTCAGGAACTTTGCTCTGCTGAAGATGAGTGCCTGCGCCTGAAAAATGCGTTGGTAAACCTGGGCAACAGCAAGGATTGGGAGACGCTGACTAAGCGCGCCAGTGAAGGCAAGCTTACCGGGGTGAATGTGCTGCTGCGCCCGGTGAGCGCAGAGTCCCTCGACAACCTCGTCACCACCTCGACCGCGCCGTTTATTATGCGTGAAACCACGCGCGCGGCGCAGGCGCTGAACAGCCCGGCTCCGGGCGGCTTCTTAATTGTCAGCGAAGAGGGTAATGAGCTGGTCGATCAGCCGTGGCCGCCGATGGCGCTCTACGATTATCCGGCACAGGAGCAGTGGGCCGAGTTCCAGCGCCTGGCGCAGATGCTGATGCAGACGCCGTTCCACGCTGAGGGGATAATCACAAGCCTTGTGACCGATGCCAACGGCACCAAACATATCAGCCTGCACCGCATGCCGGATGCCGCCGGTTTATGGCGCTATGCCGCCACCACCCTGCTGCTGGCAGCAATGCTTTTATCCAGCATCTACAATGGCGTGCTGGCGCTGCGCCGCTATCAGCGTAACCGCACCCGTATCGAAGAGATTCAGCAGTACTACGAGAGCTGCCTGAACCCCCGCCTTATCCCCAGCGAAGATAGCCTCGGCTGATAACGATCTGCTGCGCGAGCTGTGTTAACCTTTCGCGCAGATTTTTCTCTGGCTGGAGCCCTTCTCATGCACATTGATATTGCCTGGCAGGACGTCGATACCGTTCTGCTGGACATGGACGGCACGCTGCTCGATCTCGCCTTCGATAACTATTTCTGGCAACAGCTGGTGCCGCAAACCTACGGTGAGAAAGCGGGTTTAACGCCGCAAGAGGCCCAAAGCGCCATTAGCCAGGCCTATCACGACGTGCAGCATACGCTAAACTGGTACTGTCTGGACTACTGGAGCGAACGGCTTGGGCTGGATATTTGCGCCATGACTACCCAGCAAGGGGCGCGCGCCGTACTGCGTGAAGATACGGTTCCGTTTCTTGATGCGTTGAAAAATAGCGGCAAGCGCCGCATTTTGCTGACCAACGCGCACCCGCATAACCTGGCGGTTAAGCTTGAACACACGGGTCTGGCGGCGCACCTTGATTTATTACTTTCCACCCATACATTTGGTTATCCGAAAGAGGATCAGCGCTTGTGGCAGGCTGTCGCCAGTCATACCGGCCTTGATCCCGCGCGGACGCTGTTCATTGATGACAGCGAGCCGATTCTCGATGCCGCCGCGACATTTGGTATTCGCTACTGTCTCGGCGTCGCCAATCCAGACTCCGGGTTGGCGGATAAGCGCTATTTGCGCCATCCGGCCATGAACGACTACCGCCGCTTACTCCCCTCGCTTCTAAAGGAGATGTAATGAAACAGCAGCCTGCGCAAGAGGTCCGCCTGGATAAATGGCTCTGGGCAGCGCGTTTTTATAAAACCCGCGCCTTTGCCCGCGAGATGATCGACGGCGGAAAGGTGCACTACAACGGGCAACGCAGCAAGCCGAGTAAAATCGTCGAGCTGAACGCTACCCTGACCCTGCGTCAGGGCAATGATGAGCGAACCGTGATCGTAAAAAGGATTACCGATCAGCGCCGTCCGGCAAGCGAAGCCGTTGAACTGTATGAAGAGACGGCAGAGAGCATTGAGAAACGCGAAAAAATGGCGCAGGCCCGCAAGCTCAATGCGCTGACCATGCCGCACCCCGATCGCCGCCCGGATAAGAAGGAGCGCCGCGATCTGATGAAATTTAAATCCGGTGGCAGCGAGTAACGCGCACCCGCAAGAGAGAAAAACATGGCCAATCAAGACCAATTACACCGCTACCTTTTTGAAAACTATGCCGTGCGCGGCGAGCTGGTAACCGTCTCCAATACCTGGAAAGAGGTGCTGGAAAACCACAACTACCCGCTGCCGGTGAAAAACCTGCTCGGCGAGTTACTGGTTGCCACCAGCCTGCTGACCGCAACGCTGAAGTTTGCCGGGGACATTACCGTGCAGGTGCAGGGCGATGGCCCGATGAGCCTTGCGGTGATCAACGGCAACAACCGTCAGCAGATGCGCGGCGTCGCACGCGTACAGGGCGAGATTGCGGACGATGCAAGCCTGAAAACGCTGGTGGGTAACGGTTATCTGGTGATTACCATTACGCCGGAAGAGGGCGAGCGCTATCAGGGCGTGGTTGGCCTCGAAGGCGAAACGCTGGCCGAATGTCTGGAAGATTACTTCCAGCGCTCCGAACAGCTGCCGACGCGCTTGTTTATCCGCACCGGTGATGTCGAAGGCCAGCCGGCGGCAGGCGGTATGCTGCTGCAGGTGCTGCCGGCGCAGGATACGCAGGCGGAAGACTTTGAACACCTGGCCGTGCTGACGGAAACCGTCAAAGCGGAAGAGCTCTTTACCCTGCCGGCGAATGAAGTGCTGTGGCGTCTCTATCATGAAGAAGAGGTCACCCTTTACGATCCGCAGGACGTTGAGTTCAAGTGCACCTGCTCGCGCGAGCGCTGCGCAGGTGCGCTGAAAACCCTGCCGGATGAAGAAGTGGACAGCATCCTCGCCGAAGAGGGCGAAATCGATATGCACTGCGATTATTGCGGTAACCACTACCTCTTCAATGCGATGGATATTGCGGAGATCCGCAATAACGCCTCCCCTGCTGACCCCCAGGTTCATTGATAGCAGTTATTAATCGCCGCCTCCGGGCGGCGTTTTTGTCTCGCCGATCACGTTTCCGTTAAAATCCTGCCTGTAAGTGTTACGTAATTCTCTTTCATGAAAGCGATTACAGTCACAAAGCAAAGGTTAAAAATGCCGTCCCGCGCCGTTTTAAGAACATTTCCCCGATGAATGTAATAAATTTTGGCATAATCCGTGCCGTTAAGTGACCTCAATCACAGCGTTTTCGTCAGACTGGGCTTTGAGCCAGGTAAATCTATGAACCTCGTCCCGGTTGCGGCAAAGAATCACCCCTACACTTTCAGGCAGTACATTTTGGCTAAGGAGCAGTGACATGCGTGTTAAGAGTTTAACCCCGCAAGATCTCAAGGCTTATGGAATCAACGATGTTCAGGATGTCGTTTACAACCCCGATTACGAAACGCTGTATCAAGAGGAACTTTGTCCGGACCTGGAAGGGTATGAGCGCGGCGTATTGACCACCTCAGGCGCGGTTGCCGTCGATACCGGCATCTTTACCGGCCGCTCACCGAAGGATAAGTACATTGTTCGCGATGACACCACGCGCGACACCGTCTGGTGGTCTGATAAAGGCAAAGGCAAGAACGACAACAAACCGCTCTCGCCACAAGTGTGGCAGCATCTGAAAGGCCTCGTCACCGAACAGCTCTCCGGCAAGCGTCTCTTTATTGTCGATGCCTTCTGCGGCGCCAACCCGGACACCCGCCTCGCGGTGCGCTTTATTACAGAAGTGGCCTGGCAGGCGCATTTCGTCAAAAACATGTTTATTCGCCCGAGCGATGAAGAGCTGGCAGAGTTCACGCCGGACTTTATCGTGATGAACGGCGCGAAGTGCACCAACCCGCAGTGGAAAGAGCAGGGCCTCAACTCAGAGAACTTTGTTGCTTTCAACCTGACCGAACGCATCCAGCTAATTGGCGGGACGTGGTACGGCGGTGAGATGAAGAAAGGGATGTTCTCAATCATGAACTACCTGCTGCCGTTGCAGGGCATTGCCTCGATGCACTGCTCGGCGAACGTCGGCGAAAAAGGCGATGTTGCCGTCTTCTTTGGCCTCTCCGGCACCGGCAAAACGACCCTCTCCACCGATCCGAAGCGCCGTCTGATTGGCGATGATGAGCATGGCTGGGACGACGACGGCGTCTTCAACTTTGAAGGCGGCTGCTACGCGAAAACCATTCGTCTCTCTGAAGAGGCGGAGCCCGATATTTTCCATGCTATTCGCCGCGATGCGCTGCTGGAAAACGTCAGCGTACGCGCCGATGGCAGCATCGACTTTGACGATGCGTCGAAAACAGAGAACACCCGCGTCTCCTACCCGATTTACCATATCCAGAATATTGTTAAACCGGTCTCGAAAGCGGGTCACGCTACCAAAGTGATCTTCCTGACGGCGGATGCCTTCGGTGTGCTGCCGCCGGTATCGCGCCTGACCGCCAGCCAGACGCAGTATCACTTCCTCTCCGGCTTTACCGCTAAACTCGCCGGCACCGAGCGCGGTGTCACCGAGCCGACGCCAACCTTCTCCGCCTGCTTTGGCGCAGCCTTCCTGTCGCTGCACCCGACGCAGTATGCCGAAGTGCTGGTAAAACGCATGCAGGCCTCCGGCGCGCAGGCTTACCTGGTGAATACCGGCTGGAACGGCACCGGCAAACGCATCTCCATTAAGGATACGCGCGCGATCATCGATGCCATCCTCAATGGTTCGCTGGACGATGCCGAAACCTTTACCCTGCCGATGTTTGACCTGGCGATCCCGACCTCGCTGCCGGGCGTTGAGAGCCGTATTCTCGATCCGCGCGGAACCTACGCGTCGCCGGAGCAGTGGCAAGAGAAAGCCACGCAGCTGGCGAAACTCTTTATTGAGAACTTCGAGAAGTATACCGATACCCCTGCGGGTGCCGCGCTGGTCAGCGCCGGGCCGAAACTGTAATCCGGTTACGCAAGAGAGACAAAACCCGCCGAAAGGCGGGTTTTTTTATGGCAATTAATCGGTTAGCGCAGCATCCACCACTCGCGCGAACAGGCGGCTTTGCCCTCCGGACACGCTTTGCAGCTGCCGGTCAAACAACCACTCGCCTCCTCTTCAACACGCACCGCGCGCCCCATGGCTTCCAGCCGCGCCAGCATGGCGTCAATTAACGCTTTGGGCGTGTGCAGGGCGAGGCTGAGCTGGCTTGCCTCCATCCGCCCCTGCAACGCCAGCAGATCGCGTACCTCAATAAGCGATGCCATCACGCGACTCCTTAATGACAGTCGCTTGCCGGGCTGTCACAGCAGCTGGCCACCGTTCTGCGCGTAGCCAGCAGATTCACATTCACGCGGCTGCGCGCCCGGCGCAACACGCTAATCACTAACACGTTAAACACCACCACCGCCAGGATGCAGGTCAGGCTGTAGAGCGGGTGCTGATGGAAAGTGACGGTTTGATAGAAGAGCGTGGAGAGCGAGTAGGCGATATTCAGCCCCCACAGCACCGAGAAACCCATCCAGCCGCGGCTGGCTTCGCGGGCAATCGCACCCATCGCCGTAATGCATGGCACGTAGAGCAGGACAAAAATCAGGTAGCTGTAGGCCGCGTCCGCACTGCCGAATTTCTGGCTCATCACCCCCATGGTGCCGGTCGCCATTTCGCCGTCGCCCTTGCTGGCTTCAATCGGGTTAGCAAGCACGCTCAGGCTGAAGGTCTCTTTGATGGAGCTGCCGGTCTCTTCCAGCGCGGCGATCAGTTCATCGCTCAGGCTGAATGTCGCCGGGTTAAAAGCCTCCTGCTCAATATTTTCCGCGGTGTAGAGCGTGTTGAGCGTGCCGACCACCACCTCTTTTGCCATCGCGCCGGTGACCAGCCCGACAGTCGCCTGCCAGTGGTCGCCCTGCACGCCAATCGGCTCTAACAGCGGGGTAAAGACACGGCTGATGGAGGCCAGCGCCGAGTCGTTGATGTTGTGCACCGTACGGCCATTCAGCGAGAAGCTGTTCATTGCACTGAGGAAAATGCTGACGATGATGATCACTTTCCCGGCGCGGATAACAAAGCCTTTCAGCCGCTGCCAGGTTTGCAGCAGCAGGCTTTTCAGATGCGGAACATGGTAGACCGGTAGCTCCATCACAAACGGCGACGCTTCACCGCGCAGCAGGGTGTATTTCAGCATCAGCCCGGTAAGGATCGCCATTACCACGCCCAGCAGATAGAGCGAGAAGACCGCCACCGCACCCTGCTGGCCGAAAAAGGCGGCGGCAAAGACGGCAAAAATCGCCAGCCGCGCACCGCAGGACATAAACGGCGCCATCATGATGGTAATCAGCCGCTCACGCGGTGCATCAAGCGTACGCGCGCCCATCACCGAGGGCACGTTACAACCGAAGCCGACAATCAGCGGTACAAAGGATTTGCCCGGCAGACCCAGCGACTGCATCAGGCGGTCCATCACAAACGCGGCGCGCGCCATATAGCCGGAGTCCTCAAGAAAGGACATAAACAGGTACATCATCCCCAGTTGCGGCACCAGCGGCAGCACAGTATTCACACCGCCGCCCAGCCCCTGCGCGAGAAAGACCGTCAGCCACTCCGGGAAGTGCAGCGTATAGCCGAGCCACTGAATGCCGTGGATAAAGATCGCCACCGAACCGGCATCAAAAATGGGTGAGAACGCCCCGCCAATATTGATGGCGAAGAGGAACATCAGGTACATGACAAACAGGAAGATCGGTAAGCCGAGAAAGCGGTTGAGAATGATGCGGTCAACGGCGGCGGTGAAACGGCTTGGCTCGGCGGTCAGCGTATTGCTGACGGTATCGCAAATCGCGGCGATGGCCTGGTAACGCGCATCGGCGATATGCAGCGCCGGATCGTCCATCTCCGCCTGCAAACGCGAAAGCGCGGCGTTAAGCTGGCTGTCGGAAATATCGGCATTGGCGCGGCTATAGATATCCCCTTCCAACATCTGCAAGCCCATCCAGCGGCGCTGCTGCCAGGGAAGCGCGTCGTGCATCTGCCCGGCCAGCGTATCCGCCTCGCGCGCCAGCGGCAGCGCATAATGCACCAGCTCGACATTGTCATTGGCACGGTGGCGATCGATGGCGAGTTTCAGCGCCTCGATCCCGCGCCCGCGCGTGGAGACCAGCGGGATCACCGGGCAGCCAAGGCGGCTGGCCAGCGCATCGATATCAATGCGCAACTTCTGCTTTTCGGCGATATCGAGCATGTTGAGGGCGATAATGCACGGCACGCCAAGCTCCAGCAGCTGTAACGTCAGGTAGAGGTTGCGCTCAAGGTTAGAGGCATCCACGACGTTTATCAGCAGATCGGCATCGCCGTTCAGAATGTAGTGGCAGGCAATCTGCTCATCGAGAGAGGTTTGCGCGGAGATGGTGGTTAGCGAGTAAGTGCCGGGCAGATCAACCAGCGTGACCTGGTGGTCGGTGGTGGTAAAGAGCCCCTCTTTGCGTTCAACGGTGACCCCGGCCCAGTTGCCGACGCGCTGGCGCGCACCGGTTAACTGATTGAATAACGTTGTCTTGCCTGAATTGGGGTTGCCAATTAAGCCAATGGTCATTTTTTTCATTTTATTTCGCACCCCGCGAAAACGTTGCGATTAACGTGAAACCACTTCTAATTTGAGAAAGGCGAGATCTTTTTTTCTTAACACTAAATTAACGCGGCGCGTTTCGATATGCACCGGATCGCCCAAAGGGGCAACGCGAACAACATTAAAAGAGGAGCCGGGCAACATGCCGAGGGATAAAAGTTTCTGCCGCCATGCCGGGCTTATTTCTGGCGAGAAACCGAGAATTTTCCACGCGCTATCAGGAGAGAATTGCATAGAGCCTACTTATCTTTTCTGCGAGTCAATATCACTCATGCGTCGTTGAGACGTACCGTTGGTCATCAAAGAGAGAAGGAGTGAACCTGTGGCTGCGATGATAATGAGAATGGTTTCTATCAGCAATCCAAAGCGTGCGCTTCCGGCGGGGATAATTAAAAAGTTACGCTCTTTTTGATGTAGAACAATATTTGCCACATCGGAATTTTCGGGAACAAATAGTGACGAGAGAGTCAGAATAATAAGAATAAATTTATATTTGGCAGCCTGGTTTAATAACACAGCGAAATATAATAAATGACGTCAATATTAGCTCAATCGCTAAGGGCACACGGAATAGCTTAAATTTCCTCACGATTTTCTTCAGCGAAAAATAAAACCCTAAGCGCAACGGAGAAAATAAGCAGCGGGCGAGAAAAAGCCCTCTTCAGGTGAAGAGGGCTTTTCTATTAGCGTTTCTTACCCATCGCCGCCGCCAGCGCATCCATCATTGCGCTGTTGCCGGCAGGCTGCGTATCACGACCGCGCGGTGCTTTCGCCGGACGGGCAGCGCTGCGGTTGCTGTTATCACGGTCATTACCGTTGCCACCGCGGCGCGGTGCGCTTTCACCCGGCTGCTCATTGAGACGCATAGTCAGCGCGATACGTTTGCGTGGCAGATCGACCTCCAGCACTTTCACCTTCACGATATCGCCCGCTTTCACCACCGTATGCGGATCTTCAACGAACTTATCCGCCAGCGAAGAGATATGCACCAGCCCATCCTGGTGGACGCCGATATCGACGAACGCGCCGAAGTTGGTGACGTTTGTCACCGCCCCTTCCAGCACCATGCCCGGCTGGAGATCGTTGAGGGTTTCAACGCCTTCCGCAAAGGTCGCGGTTTTGAACTCCGGACGCGGATCGCGGCCCGGCTTCTCCAGCTCTTTGATGATGTCGGTCACCGTCGGCACGCCGAACTGCTCATCGGTAAACTCTGACGCTTTCAGCTTGCGCAGCTCGGTGCTGTTGCCCATCAGATCGCGCAGAGATTGCTCAGTCGCCGCCAGAATGCGCTCCACCACCGGGTAGGTTTCCGGGTGAACGGTAGAGGCATCAAGCGGGTTATCGCCGTGGTTGATACGCAAAAAGCCCGCGCACTGCTCAAAGGCTTTCGGCCCAAGGCGGCTCACTTTTAACAGCTGCTGGCGGTTCTGGAACTGACCGTTTTCATCGCGCCAGGCGACAATATTCTGCGCCATCATGCGGGTTAACCCTGCCACGCGTGTCAGCAGCGGCACAGAGGCGGTATTGAGATCGACACCGACGGCGTTCACGCAATCTTCCACCACCGCATCGAGTTTGCGCGCCAGTTGGCTCTGGCTAACGTCATGCTGATACTGGCCGACACCGATAGATTTCGGGTCAATCTTCACCAGCTCGGCCAGCGGATCCTGTAAACGACGGGCAATCGATACTGCGCCACGCAGGGAGACGTCCAGCTCCGGGAACTCCAGCGCCGCCAGTTCAGAGGCGGAGTAGACCGATGCCCCCGCTTCGCTGACAATCACCTTCTGCGCCGTCACTTTCGGGAACTGTTTCTGCACATCAAGGAAGAAGCGCTCGGTTTCACGTGAGGCGGTGCCGTTACCAATCGCCACCAGCTCAACGTTATGCTTTTCGCACAGCGCCGCCACGGCCACTGCCGCTTTAGCCGCCTGCCCGGTGTGGGGGTAGATGGTGTCAGTAGCGACCAGTTTGCCGGTGCCATCGACCACTGCCACTTTCACGCCGGTACGTAAACCGGGATCGAGACCCATCGTAGCGCGCAGGCCAGCTGGTGCGGCCATCAGCAGATCGTGCAGGTTGCGGGCGAAGACGTTGATCGCCTCATCTTCTGCACGCTCACGCACGGTGCCCATCAGCTCTGTCTCCAGATGCATCAGCACTTTAATGCGCCAGGTCCAGCTCACCACGCCTTTACGCCAGCTATCCGCCGGGGCGTTATTCAGGCGCAGGCCAAGGTGATCGATAATAATCTGCTCGCCGTGGCTCTCTTTTGGCGGCTCATCGAACTGCGGATCGGCGTTCAGCGAAAGTTGCAGAATGCCTTCGTTACGCCCGCGGAACATCGCCAGCGCACGGTGAGAAGGGACGGAGGAGAGCGGTTCATGATGATCGAAATAGTCGCGGAACTTGGCACCCTCCTCCTCTTTCCCGGCGACAACCGTCGAGACGAGATGGGCGTTCTTCCACAAGTAGTTACGCACTTTCGCCAGCAGCGCGGCGTCTTCCGCGAAGCGCTCCATCAGGATATAACGCGCGCCGTCGAGGGCCGCTTTGCTGTCGGCAACGCCTTTGTCGGCATCCACGAAGGTCGCTGCAAGGGCTTCAGGATCCTGCGATGGATCGTTCCACAGCGAATCGGCCAGCGGTTCGAGACCCGCTTCAATAGCGATCTGCCCGCGCGTGCGGCGTTTCGGTTTGTAGGGAAGATAGAGATCTTCGAGTTCAGTTTTGCTCAGGGTGCCGTTAATCGCCTGCGCCAGTTCATCGCTCAGTTTGCCCTGCTCGCCGATCGATTTCAGGATCGCCTGGCGGCGCTCTTCCAGCTCGCGCAGGTAGCCGAGACGGGTTTCAAGTTGACGCAGCTGCGTGTCGTCCAGACCGCCGGTCACCTCTTTACGGTAACGCGCGATAAACGGGACCGTGTTGCCTTCATCAAGCAGGCGAACGGCGGATACCACCTGTTCGGTTCGTGCCTTAAGTTCACCCGCAATAATGCGGCAGAGCGAATCATTCATCATGTCTTTCATCATCTTCTGAACAAAAAATCAGGGGACAGTTATACGGACTGACACCGCAAAATGCCAGCCGTCGGCGGGCGCTCTCAGACTCATCCGGGCACTTATTTCACGTAGACAATCTCGTTGACGTACCAGGTCGCTTCACCACCCGGTGTCTGCACCACCGCCACATCGCCGACCTCTTTTTTCAGCAGCGCGCGGGCCATCGGCGAATCGATGGAGATGTAATCTTTGCGGCCGAAAATTTCGTCGTAGCCGACGATGCGAAAACGCAGGGTGTCGCCATCGTCGTTTTCAATCTCCACCCAGGCACCAAAAAAGACCTTTCCTTCCTGTTGCGGCGAATAATCGACGATTTTTAAATTTTCGAGGCATTTTGTCAGGTAGCGCACGCGACGATCGATTTCGCGCAGGCGTTTTTTGTTGTATTGATAATCAGCGTTTTCACTGCGGTCGCCGAGGCTTGCCGCCCAGGTGACCTTTTTTGTCACTTCCGGGCGCTCCTGACGCCAGAGAAAATCGAGTTCCTGCTTCAGTTTGTCGTAACCTTCACGGGTAATCAGGGGCGTTTTCATTGATCGGCCTTATTAATGTCTTCGCTGCACTTTACAAACGGAACGCGGTAAGGTGCGGATTAATCATGCTTTATGTGATGCAATATGCATATAAGCTGCTGTTAAATATGCTTTGTAACAATTTCGACTAGAATGTATACCAGATTTCGCTGGTCGTTAACGCGCACTTTTTTAGAATACGGAAACATTATTGTCGGAACCTTTGGGAGTAAAAACAATGCAAGAGAATTATAAGATTCTGGTCGTGGATGACGATATGCGTCTGCGCGCATTGCTCGAGCGTTACCTTACTGAGCAGGGCTTCCAGGTTCGTAGCGTGGCTAACGCGGAACAAATGGATCGTTTGTTAACCCGCGAATCCTTCCATCTGATGGTGCTGGATCTGATGCTGCCGGGCGAAGATGGTCTCTCTATCTGCCGCCGTCTGCGCAGCCAGAGCAACCCGATGCCGATCATTATGGTGACGGCAAAAGGCGAAGAGGTTGACCGCATTGTCGGGCTGGAGATCGGTGCCGACGACTATATTCCCAAACCCTTCAACCCGCGTGAGCTGCTGGCGCGTATCCGCGCGGTGCTGCGTCGCCAGGCCAATGAACTGCCGGGCGCCCCCTCTCAGGAAGAAGCAGTTATCGCCTTTGGTAAGTTCAAACTGAACCTCGGCACCCGTGAAATGTTCCGCGAAGATGAGCCGATGCCGCTAACCAGCGGTGAGTTTGCGGTGCTGAAAGCGCTGGTCAGCCATCCGCGCGAGCCGCTGTCGCGCGATAAGCTGATGAACCTGGCGCGCGGTCGCGAATACTCGGCGATGGAGCGCTCCATCGACGTGCAGATCTCCCGCCTGCGCCGCATGGTGGAAGAGGATCCGGCGCATCCGCGTTATATTCAGACCGTCTGGGGCCTGGGCTACGTATTTGTACCGGACGGCGCTAAAGCATGATGCGAGTGCGTTTCTCGCCGCGAAGTTCCTTTGCCCGCACGCTGCTGCTCATCGTCACTTTGCTGTTCGTCAGCCTGGTGACGACGTACCTGGTGGTACTGAATTTCGCCATTTTGCCAAGCCTTCAGCAGTTCAATAAGGTTCTCGCCTACGAAGTTCGTATGCTGATGACCGATAAACTGCAGCTGGAGGATGGCACGCAGCTGGTGGTGCCCCCGGCATTTCGCCGCGAGATCTATCGCGAATTAGGCATTTCTCTGTACTCCAACGAGGCGGCGGAAGATGCTGGCCTGCGTTGGGCGCAGCACTATGAGTTTCTGAGCCAGCAGATGGCGCAGCAGCTCGGCGGCCCGACTGAAGTACGCGTTGAGGTGAACAAAAGCTCGCCGGTGGTGTGGCTGAAAACCTGGCTGTCGCCCAATATTTGGGTGCGGGTACCGCTCACGGAAATTCATCAGGGCGATTTCTCCCCACTCTTTCGCTATACGCTGGCGATTATGCTGCTGGCTATCGGCGGCGCGTGGCTCTTTATCCGTATTCAGAACCGACCCCTTGTTGACCTTGAACATGCCGCCCTGAAAGTGGGGAAAGGGCAGATCCCGCCGCCGCTGCGGGAGTATGGCGCATCGGAGGTGCGCTCGGTGACCCGCGCCTTCAACCAGATGGCGGCGGGCGTCAAACAGCTGGCGGATGACCGCACGCTGCTGATGGCGGGCGTCAGCCACGATTTGCGCACACCGTTAACGCGTATTCGTCTGGCGACCGAAATGATGGGTGAAGAGGATGGTTATCTGGCTGAATCCATCAACAAAGATATCGAAGAGTGCAACGCGATTATCGAGCAGTTTATCGACTACCTGCGCACCGGCCAGGAGATGCCGATGGAAGCGGCGGATCTTAACGCCGTGCTCGGGGAAGTGATTGCGGCGGAAAGTGGCTACGAACGTGAAATCGACACCGGTCTGCAAGAAGGCGAAATCATCGTGCGCATGCATCCGCTCTCGATTAAACGCGCGGTCGCCAATATGGTGGTCAACGCGGCGCGCTACGGTAATGGCTGGATCAAAGTCAGCAGCGGCACGGAGCTGAACCGCGCCTGGTTCCAGGTGGAAGATGATGGTCCTGGCATCCAGCCGGAGCAGCGCGAGCATCTTTTCCAGCCGTTTGTGCGCGGCGACAGCGCTCGCAGCACCAGCGGCACCGGCTTAGGCCTGGCAATTGTGCAGCGCATTGTTGATAACCATAACGGGCTGCTGGAGCTGGGTACCAGCGAGCGCGGCGGGCTTTGCATTCGTGCCTGGCTGCCGATCCCGGTCGTTCGCCAGAACGGGCAGCTCAAAGAGGTGTAAAGCTGTAGCGCTTTGCCCGGCTGGCAAAGCGCTTTTCCCCTTCTATAACTTCGCTTTCAACGCCAGTAACGCGTCGCAAAAAGCTTCAGGGTGCGACACAAACGGTGCATGCGCCGCTTTCGGGAAGATAATCGACTCGCTTGCGGGCCACATCTCATCAAGCAGCGGCACAATCTTACGCGGCACCAGTCCATCAAGATGACCATACAGACGCAAAAACGGCAGCGACAGGTTTTGTAATTCCTCGCGCAGATCGACCGTCTTCAAAATCTCCAGCCCGCCGTTCAGCACCTCTGTCGACGGCATATCCAGCGATAAGACAGCGCTTTTCAGCAGGCGCGCATCCTGACGGGCTGTGTCGCTGCCCATGGTTTGCAGCGCCAGAAAGCGCTCAACTGTGCGTTGAAAATCTTCACTCAGCTGGTGCTGAAAGCCGGCCAGCACTTCGGGTTTAATTCCCGGCCATGCTTCACGCGCGCTGAAACAGGGCGAGGAGGCGACGGTGACCAGCGCGCTTACCCGTTCCGGCGCTTGCAGCGCAACCTGGCTTGCCACCAGCCCGCCGAGGCTCCAGCCGAGCCATATCGCCTTTTCCGGCGCCTGCGCTAAAACGCACTGCGCCATCTGCGCCAGGGTTTGCGCGCCAAAACTGCGGCTGCGGCCATACCCCGGAAGATCGACCAGGTGCAGCGTAAAATGCGAGCTGAGTTCCGCCGTAATGCAATCCCATACTTGTGCATTCAGCCCCCAGCCGTGCAGCAGCACAAGATGCGCATCTCCTTCGCCTTTGGTTTGCCACCAGATGTCACTCATCAGTTATCGTTCTCTTCTTTCACACAAGGAGGTGCCACATGCTAACAGTGCCGGGATTGTGCTGGCTATGCCTGATGCCATTAATGCTCAGCCACTGGGGCATCTGCTCGCGCTGTACGCGAAGCCTGCAACGACGCGAAAAAGTTTGCCCTTTGTGCGGTTTACCCGCCGCCTGCGAACGGCTTCCCTGCGGGCGCTGTTTACGCCGCGCGCCGCCCTGGCAGCGGCTGATTGCCGTTAGCCGCTATGCGCCGCCGCTCAGCCTGCTGGCGCATCAGTTTAAATTCCATCCGCGCCCGGAGATGGCCCCCGCGCTGGCGCGCCTGCTGCTGCTGACGGTATACAGTGCGCGGCGTATCAATGCGCTGCCGCCGCCGGATATGCTGGTGAGCGTCCCGCTGCACGGCCGTCGCCAGTGGCGAAGAGGGTTTAACCAGAGCGATCTGCTGTGCAGAAGCCTTTCGCGCTGGCTGCGCTGCCCTTACCCGCGCGCGGCGCTCAGGCGACAGCGGGCGACGCCGGTTCAGCATCAATTAGCGGCACGGCTACGTAAAAGGAACGTGAAAAACGCCTTCCGTCTTGAATTGCCGGTGGCGGGTCTCCATATCGTTGTTGTGGATGATGTCGTCACCACCGGCAGCACGGTCGCAGAGATCAGCCAGCTGCTTTTACGCAGCGGCGCAGCCACTGTTCAGGTATGGTGCCTGTGTCGAACCTTGTAGACCCTCGATGATGGGCGTATTATAACCGAGTAAAATAGTCAACTATTAGGCCATTGCTATGATCCGTATTTCCGACGCTGCCCAAGCGCACTTTGTCAAACTGCTGGCGAATCAGGAAGAAGGGACACAAATCCGCGTATTTGTGATCAACCCAGGCACGCCAAACGCAGAGTGTGGTGTCTCTTACTGTCCGCCGGATGCGGTCGAAGCCACCGATACCGCGCTGAAATTTGAACAACTGGTTGCCTATGTCGATGAGCTGAGCGCGCCGTATCTGGAAGATGCGGAAATCGATTTTGTCACCGACCAGTTAGGTTCTCAGCTGACGCTGAAAGCCCCGAACGCCAAAATGCGTAAAGTCTCCGACGACGCCCCGCTGATGGAGCGTGTGGAGTATTTACTGCAATCGCAGATCAACCCGCAGCTCGCAGGCCACGGCGGTCGCGTTACGCTGATGGAGATTACCGATGAAGGCTACGCCATTCTGCAATTCGGCGGCGGCTGTAACGGGTGCTCCATGGTTGACGTAACCCTGAAAGAAGGCATCGAGAAGCAGCTGCTGAACGAGTTCCCGGAACTCGCCGGCGTGCGTGACCTCACCGAGCACCAGCGCGGCGAGCACTCCTACTACTAAGCCTCTCTGCGCGTTGAGTATATTGCCCGGTGGCGCTTCGCTTACCGGGCCTACTCCTTTATGTAAGCCCTCACGATTCAATCTCTATCCGGCAATCCAACCGCTCCATCCCAGTAGCCTTTTCCTCTGCCCCCATAGGCCGGATAAGGCGCAGCCGCCATCCGGCAATCAAACCGCCCAGCCCATAAGCCTGCTCCAGCCGCCATCCGGCAAATACCCCCTGCTTTTGCTCCGCTGTTAGTATGACGAAGCTCTCACTTCTTACATTTTGATCCGCCGGGTGATTCTCTTTATCGGGATGTTACCCGTATCATCCCGACCGGCACCGACAAGATAAAAAACATCCGACTACAATTTTCAGCAATGGATGTAAGCCGAAACGGTGCCGCAGCGCGATTTCACCTTTTGGAAACGGCTGCCCGAAAACACTGACGTTACCCATAACAAAATAAAGGCCAGGTAAATCATGCCATTAGTCATCGTTGCTATCGGTGTTGCTCTCCTACTATTACTCATGATCCGTTTCAAAATGAACGGATTTATCGCTCTGATCCTCGTCGCGCTTGCCGTGGGGATGATGCAGGGCATGCCGCTGGATGCGGTGATTAAATCGATCAAAGCCGGCGTTGGCGGAACGCTGGGCAGTCTTGCGCTGATCATGGGCTTCGGTGCCATGCTGGGTAAGCTGCTGGCGGACTGCGGCGGTGCGCAGCGCATTGCCACCACGCTGATTGAAAAGTTTGGTCGCAAGCACATCCAGTGGGCGATCGTGTTAACCGGTTTTACCGTCGGTTTCGCCCTCTTCTACGAAGTAGGTTTTGTACTGCTGCTGCCGCTGGTCTTTACCGTTGCGGCTTCCGCGCGCATTCCCCTGCTCTATGTCGGCGTGCCGATGGCAGCGGCGCTCTCCGTGACGCACGGCTTCCTGCCGCCGCACCCGGGTCCAACCGCTATCGCCACTATCTTCCATGCTGATATGGGTAAAACCCTGCTATACGGTACGCTGCTCGGCATTCCGACAGTGATCCTCGCCGGCCCGGTTTACGCTCGTTTCCTGAAAAATATCGACAAACCGATCCCGGAAGGGCTCTACAACTCAAAAACATTTAGCGAAGAAGAGATGCCGGGCTTTGGCGTCAGCGTCTGGACATCGCTGGTGCCGGTGATCCTGATGGCGCTGCGCGCCGTGGCTGAGATGGTGCTGCCGAAAGGCCACGCGCTGCTGCCCTACGCTGAGTTCTTCGGCGACCCGGTGATGGCGACAATGATTGCGGTGCTGATTGCGGTCTTCACCTTTGGCCTCAATCGTGGTCGTTCGATGGACGATATCAACGACACGCTGACCAGCTCGATCAAAATCATCGCCATGATGCTGCTGATCATCGGCGGCGGCGGCGCGTTTAAGCAGGTGCTGGTCGACAGCGGCGTGGATAAGTACATCGCCTCAATGATGCATGCCACTAACCTCTCTCCGCTGTTTATGGCCTGGTCGATTGCCGCCGTGCTGCGTATTGCGCTCGGTTCCGCAACGGTTGCAGCGATTACCGCAGGCGGTATCGCGGCACCGCTGATCGCTACAACCGGCGTCAGCCCTGAATTAATGGTGATTGCCGTTGGCTCAGGGAGCGTGATCTTCTCGCACGTTAACGATCCGGGTTTCTGGCTGTTTAAGGAGTATTTCAACCTGACCATCGGCGAAACCATGCGTTCGTGGTCCGCGCTGGAAACCATTATTTCAGTATGTGGCCTGGTGGGCTGCCTGCTGTTAGGGATGGTGGTATAAGGCAGGAATTGCCGGATGGCGCTTGCGCTTATCCGGCCTATAAATGCGAATCGGTGTGAATGAAACCACATGCCGGATGGCGCTTGCGCTTATCCGGCCTACGAAT
This sequence comes from Kosakonia sp. CFBP8986, assembly GCF_034044935.1. Taxonomy (NCBI): domain Bacteria; kingdom Pseudomonadati; phylum Pseudomonadota; class Gammaproteobacteria; order Enterobacterales; family Enterobacteriaceae; genus Kosakonia; species Kosakonia sp. CFBP8986. Next base: position 97,208 of record NZ_JAXCXB010000001.1, read on the forward strand.
ATGTTTCGGTGTGGCTGAAACCGCATGCCGGATGGCGCTTCGCTTATCCGGCCTACGAATATGATTCGGTGTGGCTCAAACCGCGTGCCGGATGGCGCTTGCGCTTATCCGGCTTACAGGTTCGGTGTTACTGAAACGGCGTAGGCCGGATAAGGCGCAGCCGCCATCCGGCAATATGCCCGGCGCATCACGCGGCCGGGCATTTTTATTACCGTTTTCCGGCGGCCTTACGGCGGCGGTCGAGATCCTTAATCAGCCTGTTCACCGTCTCATCGGCAAACATCTCCTCCAGCGAAACCGCAAGCTTACGCCGCCAGTTTTGATACTGATCGCTGGTGCCGGGCACGTTAACCGGCGATGCCATATCCAGCCAATCCTCCGGTTGCAGCCCCAGCAGAGCGCTGTTGCTGTCCGCAATATAGCGCTGCAAACCGCGGTTAAGGATCGACGACATCGGCATACGTAACGCCTTTTTGCCCGCGCGCTGCGGCAAGCAGCCATGCTGATGCAGCGCCGCCAGCAGCCCCTGTTTAGCCTGCTCACGATCGTCATATAATCCGCTCAGCAGCTCTTCATCCGGATAGAGGCCCAACGTTTTGCCGAGAGTTAAATCGCCGCTCTCCCAGTAGCCGCGCAGGGTCGGCAGATCGTGGGTGGTGGCAACCGCCATCGACTGCGCTGGCCACGCTTCGGGAGCATGGAACACCTTATCGTCGTTTTCGAAATAGAGCACTTTGTAGGAGTAAACGCCGCTGCGCCGCAGCTTGCCGACGATCTCCTGCGGAACAGTACCGAGATCTTCGCCAATCACCATGCACTGGTGACGGTGACTCTCAAGGGCGAGGATCGCCAGCAGATCGTCAACCGGATAGTGAACATAGGCCCCCTGATCCGCCGTTTCGCCATAGGGGATCCACCACAGGCGCAGCATCGACATCACATGATCGATACGCAGCGCGCCGCAATTTTTCATATTCGCACGCAGCAGATCGACAAACGGCGCATAGCCACGCGCCTGCATGACGTGCGGATCCATCGGCGGTAAGCCCCAGTTTTGCCCCAGCGGCCCAAGAATATCCGGCGGTGCGCCAACGGAAGCTTTCAGACAGTAAAGCTCACGATCACACCAGGTCTCTGCGCCGCCTTCCGCCACGCCAACCGCCAGGTCACGATAGAGGCCAATCGGCATCTGGTAACCCTGGCTGGTTTGCCAGCACTCGGCGAACTGCGTAAACGCCAGCCACTGCAGCCAGAGGTAGAAGTTGACCTCATCGGCATGCTGCTGGCAAAAGGCTTTAACTTCCGGGCTGTCGATGGATTGATAGCCCTGCGGCCAGGCTGGCCAGCCCCAGCGCAGCGGATCTTCCTGCACCTGGAACGCGTGCAGCGCATCGAACGCCGCCTGCCAGTAGAGGCTGTCCCCCTCCTGCTCTACGAACGCGCGAAAGGCGGCGAACTGCTCATCCCCCTCGCCGCGCTGGCTGAAGCCTTGCCACGCCATGCGCAGTGCCGTCAGCTTGAGCGCAGTGACCGACGAATAGTCGACCCACTCGCTCTCGCGGGCAGCGCGCAGCGCCTTCTGGGTGGCGGCTTTTTTCCACCACGCCTGCGCCGCTTTGCTCTGGGCAAAATCCTCTACTGCGTTAACGTCGATATAGATTATGTTCAGCCAGCGGCGAGAGGACGGGCTATAGGGGCTGGCGCTCTCAGGGTAAGCGGGATAGAGCGCATGAATCGGGTTCAGCCCGATAAACGCGCCGCCGCGCTCGCCGACGCCTGACAGCATCTGTTTCAGATCGCCGAAATCGCCGATCCCCCAGTTGTTTTCGGAGCGCAGCGTGTAGAGCTGCACGCAGGCACCCCACAATTTTTTACCGTCACGCAGCGCCTGCGGCTCATAACAGCGGGCAGGCGCGATAATTACCCGGCACGTCCACTGCTGCTTTTTCTGCGTCAGCGTCAGAGCGTGGTAACCCAGCGCCAGGCCACCCGGCAGCGGCAGATCGTCACCGCCGCTTACTTCGCCCTGGTAGATTTTTCCCGCTTCGGTCGTCAGCTGCCACTGGTATTGCCCCTTCCCGGAGACCACCAGCCGCTTCTTTTTACCGTGAATAAACACCTGTACCGCCGGCACAGGTGCACTATTTACCGTCGCCGGGACAGGGTGCATTGCATCCAGTAACCGCTGTTTGGTCTGCGCACTGATGGACTGCGGTTTGCCGTGCGCATTGATGTAATTTGGGCTGATTCCTGCCGTCAGCGCGGCCTGTTCCAGACGTTTACTCTGCATTGCGCTTCCTTAACGTTTTGCCTGCCAGATGCGGGTCTGGTAATCGCGGATCGAGCGGTCAGAGCTAAACATGCCGCAGCGCGCAGTGTTGAGGATCGCCGCACGCGTCCAGGCCTCCTGGTCACGATAGAGCACATCCACCTGCTTTTGCGCCTCGACATAGGCAGCGAAATCCGCCATCACCAGGTAGGGATCGCCGCCCTGTTTGCCGATGCTGTGCAGCATCTGGTCGAAGGCGTGCTTATCGCCGCCGCTGTATTTCCCGCTCTCCAGCTCTTTCAGCACCGCATCAAGCAGCTTATCTTTTTTACGCCACTTGACCGGGTCGTAACCTTTCGCTTTTAACGCCTTCACCTGCTCAACGGTGTGACCGAAGATAAAGATATTCTCTTCGCCCACCTGCTCAGCGATTTCAACGTTAGCGCCATCCAGTGTGCCGACCGTTAATGCGCCGTTGAGCGCCAGCTTCATGTTGCCGGTACCGGAAGCCTCTTTGCCTGCGGTTGAGATCTGCTCGGAGACATCCGCCGCCGGGATCAGTTTTTCCGCCGCCGAGACGCAATAATCCGGCAGGAACACCACTTTCAGCTGGTCGCCAATCGACGCATCGTTGTTAATTACGTCTGCCACTTTGTTGATAGCGTAGATGATATTCTTCGCCAGGTAGTAACCCGGCGCCGCTTTTGCACCAAACAGGAAGACGCGCGGCACGCGGTTCGCCTGCGGGTTTTCGCGGATCTCCTTATAGAGCGCAATGATATGTAGCAGGCCAAGGTGTTGGCGTTTGTACTCATGCAAGCGTTTGATCTGAATATCGAAAATCGCTTCAGGGTTGATCACAATACCGGTGCGCGCTTTGACAAATTCCGCCAGCCGCACTTTGTTTTGCCGCTTGATATCGCGATAGTGCTGGCGAAACGCCGCATCGTCGGCGTACTTCTCAAGATTGATCAACTGATCGAGATCGTTGGCCCACTCTTTTTTCAGCGTCTTATCAAGCAGCGCGGCCAGCAGCGGGTTGCACTGCTTGATCCAGCGGCGCGGCGTAATGCCGTTGGTGACGTTATGGAATTTGCCCGGCCACAGCTGGTGGTACTCCGGGAAGAGATCTTTCACCACCAGATCCGAGTGCAGCGCGGCCACGCCGTTAACGGCAAAGCCACCAACCACGCAGAGGTTGGCCATGCGCACCTGCTTGTCATGCACCACCGCCAGTTTTGCCCACACAGCTTTATTACCCGGCCAGGTCTGCTCAACCTGCGCTTTAAAGCGCTCATTGATGCGTTTGATGATCTGCATATGGCGTGGCAGCAGCGCTTTCACCAGCGACTCATCCCAACGCTCCAGCGCTTCCGGCATCAGCGTATGGTTGGTGTAAGCAAAGGTACGGCTGGTAATTGCCCAGGCGTCATCCCAGCTCAGTTGATGCTCATCAAGCAGCACGCGCAGCAGTTCAGGGATGGCGATGGTTGGGTGGGTGTCATTCAGCTGGATCACTTCGTAATCCGGAAGTTGCGCCAGCTTGCGTCCGGCCAGGTGATGACGACGCAGAATGTCGGCCACCGAGCAGGCGCACTGGAAATATTGCTGCATCAGACGCAGCTTCTTACCGGCCTGATGGTTGTCGTTCGGGTAGAGCACTTTGGTGAGCTTTTCAGCATCAATGCCCGTCTGCTCCGCGCGCAGGAAGTCGCCGTCGTTAAATTTGGTGAGGTTAAACGGATGCGCATGAGTCGCCTGCCACAAACGTAGCGGCTGGGTAATACCGTTGCGGTAGCCAATCACCGGCAGATCCCAGGCTTCGCCCACGAGGGTAAAGGCCGGTTGCCACTGCCCCTCTTTACTCACTTTGCCGCCGATGTTGACCTGCACATCCAGCTGTTCGTTATGGCGAAACCATGGGTAGCTGCGGCGGTGCCAGTCGTCCGGCGCTTCATGTTGCTGGCCGTCGACAAAGGACTGGCGAAACAGCCCGTACTGGTAGTTGAGGCCATACCCGGTGGCAGGCTGGCCGACGGTCGCCATCGAGTCGAGGAAACAGGCCGCCAGACGCCCCAGGCCGCCGTTACCGAGCGCCGGATCGATCTCCTCTTCCAGCAGATCGGTCAGCTGGATATCGTGCGCCTGTAATACGTCGCCGACCGCCTCATACCAGCCGAGGTTCAGCAGGTTGTTGCCCGTCAGGCGACCGATCAAAAACTCCATTGAGATGTAGTTAACGTGGCGCTGCTCCTTCGCCGCTTTTGGCGCAGGCTGCGCCGCCAACAGTTCCGCCAGCGCGCCGCTCACGGCATGCCACCACTGGCGAGTTGTCATTTCCGTTGCAGAGTGAACCCCAAAACGCTGCCACTGGCGCGTCAGGGCCGCTTCAAATTGCGCTTTATCAAACGTTGGCTTTGTCATAAAAATCCGGGTCCTGTGTGAAGATAATCGACATTAGCGCTAGTGTGCAGATCTACGGGAATCACTTCCTCATCCTGGCGGGGATTAGACAGGGAGGAGTAGCGGGGATGAGCGAAAAAGTGTGATCGCCGCCACCTAAAATTTTTATCGCACGGTGAGCCGATAATGAAATGCCGTTTCGGTAATAAATTGTTTTACGCGCGCAGAGAACGCGGCGAAATAATATTTTATGCGCGGCGAGGTTACCGTTTCGCTAATTGCGCGTTGCTTTTACGCGACCCATTAATATGGCCTATTTTTCTGCGGAAAATTTGCCCGTTTTTACGCCGCCGCCCGCCCTGCATGGGCTGAATTTATTCGGCACATAAATAGAACTGTGACATAGTGCAAATTCACAATCGTCAGATCCGGACATAACTTGCAATATTTCCTCATCTGTCCGAACGTATTGAGATTAATTACGAAGCACAAAAAAAATCGCATCTCAGTTCTCCCTCACAGTGAAGTGATAACTATGTTGATTCCGTCCAAATTAAGTCGCCCGGTTCGACTCGACCATACGGTGGTGCGCGAACGTCTGCTGGCGAAACTTTCCGGCGCCAACAATTATCGGCTTGCGCTGGTAACCAGCCCTGCGGGCTACGGCAAGACTACCCTCGTTTCGCAATGGGCGGCGGGGAAAAGCGACGTCGGCTGGTTCTCGCTCGATGAGGGAGATAATCAGCAGGAGCGCTTCGCCAGCTACTTTATCGCCGCAGTGCAGCAGGCCACCGGCGGGCATTGCGTCAGCAGCGAAGTGATGGCGCAAAAACGCCAGTACGCCAGCCTGCCTTCACTCTTCTCGCAGCTGTTTGTCGAACTGACCGAATGGCAGCGCCCGCTCTACATGGTGATTGATGATTACCATCTGATTACCAACACGGTAATCCACGATGCAATGCGTTTCTTCCTGCGCCATCAGCCGGAAAACCTGACCCTGATTGTGCTCTCGCGTAACCTGCCGCAGCTGGGGATTGCCAACCTGCGCGTGCGCGAACAGCTACTCGAAGTGGGCAGCCAACAGCTGGCCTTTACCCACCAGGAGGCGAAGCAGTTTTTTGACTGCCGCCTCAATGCGCCGATCGAAGCGGCTGAGAGCAGCCGGCTGTGTGATGATGTCGCTGGCTGGGCCACGGCGCTGCAACTGATCGCCCTCTCCGCCCGGCAAAACCACAGCGCGCCGCACCACTCCGCGCGCCGCCTCGCGGGCATTAACGCCAGCCATCTCTCCGATTATCTGGTCGATGAGGTGCTCGATAATGTCGATCCCGCCACCCGCCAGTTCCTGCTCAAAAGTGCTCTGCTGCGCTCGATGAACGATGCACTGATTGTGCGCGTCACCGGCGAAGAGAACGGGCAGATGCGGCTCGAGGAGATTGAGCGTCAGGGACTCTTTTTACAGCGCATGGATGACTCCGGCGAGTGGTTTAGCTACCACCCGCTGTTCGGCAGTTTCCTGCGCCAGCGCTGCCAGTGGGAGCTGGCGACGGAGCTACCCAATATTCACCGCGCGGCGGCCGAGAGCTGGATGGCGCAAGGCTTCCCGAGCGAAGCGATCCACCACGCGCTGGCAGCGGGCGACGGCGTGATGCTGCGCGATATCCTGCTCAATCACGCATGGGGGTTGTTTAACCACAGCGAGCTGAGCCTGCTGGAGGAGTCGCTAAAAGCGCTGCCGTGGGAGAGCCTGCTGGAGAACCCGCGGCTGGTGCTGCTGCAGGCGTGGCTGATGCAAAGCCAGCACCGCTATAGCGAAGTGAACACCCTGCTGGCGCGCGCCGAGCAGGAGATGACGACCCAGATGGATGCCTCGCTGCATGGCGATTTCAACGCCCTGCGCGCCCAGGTGGCGATTAACGATGGCGATCCGGTGGAAGCAGAACGGCTGGCGATGGTGGCGCTCGACGAACTGCCGCTGGCTAACTACTACAGCCGGATTGTCGCCACGTCGGTGCATGGCGAAGTGCTGCACTGCAAAGGCGAGCTGGCCAATTCGCTGGCGGTGATGCAGCAAACCGAGCAGATGGCGCGCCGTCACGATGTCTGGCACTACGCGCTGTGGAGCCTGATCCAGCAGAGCGAAATCCTCTTCGCGCAGGGCTTTTTGCAGGCCGCGTGGGAGATGCAGGAGAAAGCCTTCGCGCTTATCCGCGAGCAGCATCTTGAACAGCTGCCGATGCATGAATTTTTACTCCGCATCCGCGCCCAGCTTCTGTGGGCGTGGGCGCGGCTCGACGAGTCGGAAGCCGCCGCACGTCAGGGAATGGAAGTGCTGGCCGCACTGCAACCGCAGCAGCAGTTGCAGTGCCTGGCGCTGATTGTGCAGGTCTCGCTGGCGCGTGGCGATCTGGATAACGCCCGCAGCCACTTGCACCGGCTGGAGAACCTGCTCGGCAACGGCCAGTATCACAGCGACTGGGTATCGAACGCCGATAAAGTGCGGATGATCTACTGGCAAATGACCGGGGACAAAAACGCCGCCGCGCAGTGGCTGCGCCAGACGCCAAAACCAGCCTTCGCCAATAACCACTTCCTGCAAAGCCAGTGGCGCAACATTGCCCGCGCGCAGATCCTGCTGGGCGATTTTGATCCGGCGGAGATGGTGCTTGAGGAGTTAAACGAAAACGCGCGCAGCCTGCGCCTGATGAGCGATATCAACCGCAACCTGCTGCTGCTCAACCAGCTTTACTGGCATGCCGGGCGCAAAAACGATGCCCAGCGCGTGCTGCTTGAAGCGCTACAGCTCGCCAACCGTACCGGGTTTATCAGCCACTTTGTGATTGAGGGTGAGCCAATGGCGCAGCAGTTGCGCCAGCTCATTCAGCTCAACACGCTGCCGGAGCTGGATCAGCACCGCGCCCAGCGCATTCTGCGCGAAATCAACCAGCATCACCGGCATAAGTTCGCCCACTTTGATGAGAGCTTTGTTGAGCGCTTACTGACGCACCCGGAAGTACCGGAGCTGATCCGCACCAGCCCGCTGACTCAGCGTGAATGGCAGGTGCTGGGGCTTATCTATTCGGGGTACAGCAACGAGCAGATCGCCGGTGAACTGGCTGTCGCCGCGACGACCATCAAAACCCATATCCGCAACCTCTATCAGAAGCTGGGCGTTGCCCACCGTCAGGATGCGGTGCAGCACGCCCAGCGGCTGCTGAAAATCATGGGTTATGGGGTATAACGGCTAGCAGAGTTCCAGCTGCACATTGTTGTGGCTAATCACCTGCATTACGCCTGCGGGCGGCATCACATCGGTGTAGACCGCATCGACAAGGCTGATGCTGCCCATATTGACCATCGCATTGCGGCCAAACTTCGAGTGATCCACCACCAGCATCACATGGCGCGAGTTCTCAATGATCGCGCGCTTGGTGCGCACTTCATGGTAGTCAAACTCCAGCAGCGAGCCGTCTGCATCGATGCCGCTGATGCCCAGGATGCCGAAATCGAGGCGGAACTGGGAGATAAAATCGAGGGTCGCTTCGCCGACAATACCGCCGTCGCGGCTACGCAGTTCGCCGCCCGCAAGAATGACGCGGAAATCCGACTTCTTCATCAAAGTATTAGCGACGTTAAGGTTGTTGGTGACAACCCGCAGTTCGCTGTGGTCGAGCAGCGCATGGGCGACCGCTTCCGGCGTGGTGCCGATATCGATAAACAGCGTCGCGCCATTGGGGATCTGCTCGGCAACGCGGCGGGCAATACGCTCTTTTTCCGCCGCCAGCGTCGTTTTCCGGTCGTGCCACGAGGTGTTTTCCGAACTGGAAGGCAGCGCCGCACCGCCGTGGTGACGCAAAATTTTGTTCTGATCGGCCAGATCGTTCAGATCGCGACGAATCGTCTGCGGGCTGACGGAGAACTGTTCAACCAGCTCTTCGGTGCTGACATATCCCTGTTGTTTAACCAGCTCGATAATCGCGTCGTGACGCTGTGTCTGTTTCATCATGTGTCCCTGGATAATTATGTTCGTTTTCGCACATTCTGCGAGTCCACCAGCGCCATCGCCAGGCCAATAACAATCCCTGCCGTATGCGCGCCGCTGGCAATGGCGAAGCCGGTTAAGCCGAACCATTCCGCCACCATCAGTAACACCGTAAAGATAAATAGGCCGTTCGGCAGCGCCACCTTCGGTTCCGGGTCGCGTATGCCGCGCAGCCAGACATAACCGATCAGCGCGTAGACCACGCCGGAGAGGCCGCCGAACCAGGGGCCGGTAAGCTGGTGCTGCACAAACCCGCTTAACAGCGCGCTAATCAGCGTAATCACTACCAGTTTGCCGCTGCCGAGCCGCTTCTCCACCGCGCCGCCAAGATACCACCACCAGAAGAGGTTAAAGAGAATGTGCAGCAGCGAAAAGTGCATGATCGCGTGGGTGAAGTAGCGCCAGGCTTCAAAGCGCAGGCTCTCATCCCACGGCCAGGCGAGCCACGCCATCACGACTTCATCGCCCATCACGTTCATCAGCAGGAAGACGATAATGCAGAGCACGGAGATGGCGATGGTTAGCGGCCCGCCGCGCTCACGCAGGGCGGCTGAAAGAGGGAAACGGCGGTAGTGCAAACCGCTGTCGGTCTGGCCGGATTGCCAGCTCGCCGCCAGATAGCGCGGATCGGCGGGGTTTTCCAGAAAGCGCGCCAGCTCGCTGCGCACGCGTTCGGCCTGGCTTTCGTCCGCCAGCCAGATGTCGGTCTGCTCGTGGTGCTGGATCGTCAGGATAACGCCCTGAGTCTGCATATAGTCGACAAACGCCTGGGCGATGCGGGGGTTAGCAAAAGAGGTAATCATCAACATGACGGGCGTCGCTTAGTCCATACAAAGAGAGACAGTATAGCGGAGAGTCGCGCTTCGCCTAAAGCGTGCCGTGCTCGACTTCTGCCGGGAAGTGGCGATGCCACGCATCGAAACCACCATCGACGCTGTAGACCTCTTCATAGCCCTGCTGCAACAGATATTGCGCGGCACCTTTACTGCTGTTGCCGTGATAGCACATCACCATCACCGGCGTGTCGAAATCGTTGTCGCGCATAAACGCGCCCAGCGTGTCGTTGGTGAGGTGAAACGCGCCCGGCGTATGGCCCATCGCGAAACTCTGCGGATCGCGGATATCGACCAGCACGGCCTGCTGCTGCTGCAATTTCTGGTGGGTCTCTTCGACATTAATACATTCAAACTGATCCATGGCGTTCTCTTTATTGACACGAATTATGGCTAGGCTGCGACAAGTGTACGTCGTGACCCCGGTGATGCGCCATTATGTTATGCATATCACTCTAAATTGTTTTTTTGATGTTACCAAAAGCGCGTTCCTTTGCTATTATGAGCGATATCGAACATTTTTGAGCTTTTACGAAAGTGCGTGAGGATAGCATGGAAACCAAAGATCTGATTGTGATAGGCGGGGGCATTAACGGTGCCGGTATCGCGGTTGACGCCGCAGGGCGTGGTTTATCCGTGCTCATGCTTGAGGCTCAGGATCTCGCCTGCGCGACATCCAGCAACAGCTCTAAATTGATTCACGGTGGCTTGCGCTACCTTGAACACTATGAATTCCGCCTGGTGAGCGAAGCGCTCGCCGAACGTGAAGTGCTGCTGAAAATGGCACCGCATATCGCTTTCCCGATGCGCTTCCGCCTGCCGCACCGCCCTCACCTGCGCCCGGCTTGGATGATTCGCATTGGTCTGTTTATGTACGATCACCTGGGTAAACGCACCAGCCTGCCGGCGTCGAAAGGGTTGCGATTTGGCTCAGAATCGGTGCTGAAACCGGAAATCGTGCGCGGATTCGAATATTCCGACTGCTGGGTTGATGATGCGCGCATGGTGCTGGCGAATGCGCAGATGGTTGAGCGTAAAGGCGGGAAAGTAATGACCCGTACCCGTTCCACCAGCGCGCGTCGTGAAAACGGCCTGTGGGTGGTGGAAGCGGAAGATATCGATACCGGCGAGAAATTTAGCTGGAAAGCGCGCGGTCTGGTCAACGCCACTGGCCCATGGGTGAAAGAGTTCTTTGATGACGGCATGAAACTGCCTTCGCCATACGGCATTCGCCTGATCAAAGGCAGCCACATCGTGGTGCCGCGCGCCCATGCGCAGAAGCAGGCCTATATTCTGCAAAACGAAGATAAACGTATTGTCTTTGTGATCCCGTGGATGGATGAGTTCTCCATTATTGGTACCACCGACGTTGAGTACCACGGCGACCCGAAAAACGTGAAGATCGACGAAGACGAGATCAATTACCTGCTCAATGTCTACAACGATCACTTTAAGAAACAGCTCACGCGTGAGGATATCGCCTGGACCTACTCCGGCGTGCGCCCGCTCTGCGATGACGAATCCGATTCACCGCAGGCGATCACCCGTGATTACACGCTCGATATCCATGACGAGAACGGCAAAGCGCCGCTGCTCTCTGTCTTCGGCGGGAAACTCACCACCTATCGTAAGCTGGCGGAGCATGCGCTGGAAAAACTGACGCCGTACTACAAAGGCATCGGCCCGGCATGGACCAAAGAGTGCGTTCTGCCCGGCGGCGATATCAACGGCGATCGCGAGGATTACGCAGCGAAACTGCGCCGTAAATACCCGTTCATTAGCGAATCGCTGGCGCGCCACTATGCCCGTACCTACGGTAGCAACAGTGAGCTGATTCTGTCGGGTATCACCAGCCTGGATGGCATGGGCGAGCACTTCGGTCATGAACTGTATGAAGCCGAACTGCGTTACCTGGTGGAGCATGAGTGGGTGCGTCGCCTCGACGATGCCATCTGGCGTCGTACCAAACTTGGCATGTGGCTGAGTGAAGAGGAGCAGGCGCATGTGGCTCAGTGGCTGACGCGCAATAACAAAGCGGAACTGTCGCTCGCTTCTTAAGCGTTAAGATAAAAACCCGGTGGCCTGAAACCACCGGGTTTTCTTTTGCCTTTAGCTCAGCAGCGTAAAGGCGATCATCCCGATAATCGCACCGGTGGTGCCGAGGATGGTTTCCATCATCGTCCAGGTCTTCAAGGTTTGCGCTTCTGTCGCGCCAGTAAAGCGGCCATAGAGCCAGAAACCGGCATCATTCACATGGCTCACCACAATCGAACCGCCCGCGATACAGATGGAGAGTGCCGCCATCTGCGCGCCGTTGAAGTGCAGCTGTTCAATAACCGGCATTACCAGACCGACTGCGGTCAGACAGGCGACCGTTGCGGACCCCTGGATAATGCGCACCGCCGCTGCCAGCACGAAACAGGTCAGGGCAATCGGTAGACCCATGCCGGTTAACGCTTCACCGAGCGCTGGGCCAACGCCGGAATCGACCAGCACCTGTTTGAAGACGCCGCCCGCACCAATCACCAGCAGAATAATCCCCGCCGGTTGTAGCGCCTGGCCGCAAATCTCCATTACGCGATCTTTTGCCATTCCCTGACGCACTGCCAGACCATAAATCGCTACCAGACAGGCAACCAGAATGGCGGTGAAGGGGTGACCGATAAACTCCAACCATTGATAGAGCGTGCTGTCTTGCGCTACGAAACGCGCGGCGATGGTTTTCATCCCCACCAGCACCAGCGGCAACAGGATCAGCGCGAGGCTGAAGCCAAACGACGGCATTTTGCCTTCGCCGAGATGCGGCTCGCTAACATCGTCCGGAATATGCAACTCAACGTGGCGGCTAATAAAGTTGCCCCACAGCGGCCCGGCGACCAGCATGCCCGGGATCGCAGCGCAGAGGCCAATCAGGATCATCCAGCCGAAATCTGCATGCATCTGCGAGGCGAGCAGCATCGGCGCAGGCCCCGGCAGCAGAAATGCCGCCGCTGCCGCAACGCCTGCGAACAGCGGGATAACCAGTTTGACCAGGTTAGTGCCGGTGTGGCGCGCCATGGAGAAGGCAACGCTTATCAGCAGGACAATCGCCACTTCGAAGAAGAGCGGCAGGGCACAAATCAGCCCGGCGAGGCCAATCGCATAGTGCGCGCGGCTGTGCCCGAAGGAGTTAAGCATTTTGACGGCGATTTGGTCCACCGCACCGGTCTCATGCAGGATTTTGCCGAACATCGCGCCGAGTGCGACCACAATGGCGAGGAACCCGAGCGTACCGCCCATCCCCTTTTCCATGGTCTGCGCAATTTTCGTTAGCGGCATACCGGAGAAAAGCCCGGCACCAATCGAGACCACCATCAGCGCAACGAAAGCGTGCATTCTCGCTTTCATCACTAAAAACAGCAGCAGTAAAACAGAACCGACTGCGGTTAATACCAGCGTTAATGTACTCACTGCTCACGGCCTTTGGTTATCACTTCAATGGTGCTGGCGACCACGCCATCAAGCGGTTGGTCAATGTTCACCACAAGCACATCGCTTTCATCTTCGCCCGGCTCCTGCAGCGTTTCGAACTGGGTGACCAGCATCTGCGTTTTGAAGAAGTGGCCTTTACGCGCTTTCAGGCGGCTTTCGATAACATCGAATTCGCCCTTCAGGTAGATAAAGGAGAGGTTAGGATTACCGGCGCGCAGCTGGTCGCGGTAGTGCTTTTTCAGCGCCGAGCAGACGATTAGCGACACTTTGTTGGTGCGCTGCATAGCGAAGGCAGCATCGTTCAGCGCCTGCAACCACGGCTTGCGGTCGTCGTCATTCAGCGGCTCGCCGGAGGCCATCTTGTTGATGTTGCTCCGCGGATGGAGAAAGTCGCCGTCGAGAAACGCGGCTTTAAGCTGATACGCGACTTCGCTGGCAACCGCTGATTTGCCGCTGCCTGAAACGCCCATCAGAACGAAAACATGGTGATCAAGGTTTGTTGTGCTCAAAGGGAAGCCCCCACGGGTGCAAGAGTGATTGTTACGGGTAACTGTTATCGGTAACATTGTCCTGCCGCGATCCCAGAGAAGCAATATCCACAGCGGTCAGAGATAAATAAGTGTGAGCTACTTCAAATTTGTCAGACTAAATAGATCCACCCGGTGACAAAGTGAAACCTAAATCTAACATTTTTGGCGTAACTGCTTCACCACGGATACGCGCCAGTAGCCGTTCCGCACCGATGCGCCCCATGCGCTCACGCGGCGTCAGCACGCTTGCCAGTCGCGGCTCCATCACCTGACCGATGTCATGCCCGTGGAACCCGGCAATCGCCATATCTTGTGGGATCTTCAGCCCCAGGCGCTGGCACTCAAACGCGGCGCCAACAGCAAGGTCATCGTTAGTACAGAAGATCCCATCAAGCTGCGGATACTCGCGGCGCGCCTGACGCATCAACTCAATGCCGGCGGTATAAGAGGAGGATTGTTCCACCATCACACTGTACGGCGTCAGCCCCGCATCCAGCATCGCCTGCTCGTACCCCTTCTGTTTGATGATAGTACGTTCATCCAGACGTGCACCGAGATAGGCAACGCGACGATGGCCGCGCGCAAGAATGGCGGCGGTAATTTGCCTGGCGGCCTCAAAGTTATCAAAGCCAACGGCGATATCGAGGCAGGGAGATTTGCTGTCCATCAATTCCACAACCGGAATGCCCGCCACTTCGATCATTTTCAACGTGCGCGGCGTGTGGGTGCGTTCGGTGAGGATCAGTCCATCGATGTTCCAGGAGAGCATCGACTCCAGCCGCTCCTCCTCCATTTCCGCTTTGTAGCCATAGTGCGCCAGCATGGTTTGATAACCGTGCGCGTCGGTGACGCTTTCAATGCCGCGAAGCACTTCAGCGAAGACCTGGTTCGTCAAAGAGGGGAGAAGCACGCCAATGGCGCGGCTGGTGGCGTTGGAGAGAATATCGGGTGCGCGGTTGGGGATATAGCCCAGTTCATCAAGGACAGCGGCGATTTTGCCCCGTAAAGCGACGGAAACCTGTTCCGGGTTACGCAAAAAACGGCTGACCGTCATTTTGGTCACGCCTACGCGATCGGCCACATCCTGTAGTACGGGTCTTTTCTTTTTCATCGCCCTGATAATTTACGCAAAAGAGAGGGGTGCGCAGTTTATCACGGACAATGCGCAATCCTGCGGTCAAAAACCCCAGGATTGCGCGATTTATTTACGCCATATCACACCGGCGGCAGATCGAAGAGCAGGATTTCGCTATCGCTGTCGGCATGCACCGAGATCGCCTGCTCATCCCAGATTGCAAGACCATCGCTGGTGGTCGCTTTGGTGCCATTAATGGTGACTTCACCTTTTACGACCTGGATCCAGACGCGGCGTTCGGCGGCGATCTGATGCACAGACTGCTCATCTTTCAGCAGCGCCCAGCGGTAAAGCTCCATATCCTGATGCACTTTCAGCGAACCGTCGCGGGCGTCCGGCGAAAGCACCAGCTGTTTGCCCTGCGTAGCGTCAAAGCGGCGCTGCTCGTAGCGCGGCTCGATACCGTTAGTTTCCGGAATGATCCAGATTTGATACAGGCGCAGACGATCGGTTTTGCTCGGGTTGTACTCAGAGTGGCGTACTCCGGTACCGGCGCTCATGATCTGGAATTCACCCGCCGGAACCTGCTCTTTGTTACCCATACTGTCCTGATGCTCTACCGCACCTTCCAGGACATAAGTCAGGATTTCCATGTCTTTATGCGGATGGGTCCCGAAGCCCTGCCCCGCATCGATAACATCATCGTTAATCACGCGCAGCGCTGAAAAACCCATGAAGTTCGGATCGTAATAGTTAGCAAACGAGAAGGTGTGCCAGGAGTCCAGCCAGCCATGGTTAGCGTGACCGCGGTCATTTGCTTTGCGTAAGAAAATCATCTTGTTTACCCCGTCTGTTTTCGATGGGGTAAGTGTGGACGCAATCATTGCCCAATCATAGAGGGTGAAAATTGACTCCTCTGTTCAAAAAAAGTGAACAAGCGCAGAGGAGCCATTCAGCCTTAGTTGGCGAGGGTTATCGTGGCAGGTGACGCCTGCTCAAACGCGCGTTCCAGCAGCTCAAGGTTGGTAAGAATGTCAGTTTCCTTGACGTAATTTTCCGCGCCGTTCGTCAGCGTTTCATAGAGCGCATCATAGACGCGTCCGTAGTCGCCCGGCTCGGGCGTAATCTCTTCACGCACCGTTTCGCCCGCCTCGTTGACATACTCGAGAATGCCCACGCTGTCGTCTGCGGCAAAGCCCGCGTCGCCCGGCATGATATTCGCCTTCAGGCTGGTCTCCTGCTGATCGACGCCATATTTAACGAACGAGCCTTTACGACCATGAACGATAAATTTCGGGTAATCGATTTTGACCAGATGGCTGGTTTTCACAATCGCTTTCAGATCGCCATAGAAGAGTTGTGCTTCAAACGTATCGTCAGGGTTGGCTTTGTTGCGCAGGCTGCGAATGTCGTACGCGGCGTGATCCGGGCGGCCAAACAGCGAGATAATTTGATCCATGGTGTGCACGCCGAGGCCATAAAACGAGCCATCCTGCGGCAGACCCGGCTTGCTTTCCGCTTCCGGGCGGTAGTAGTCAAAATGACTTTCGATCTCGACGATCTCACCCAGTTTGCCGCTCTCAATCACCTTTTTGGTGGTGAGGAAGCAGGAGTCAAAACGGCGGTTCTGATACGGCGTCACCGTCAGGCCTTTGCTTTTCGCCAGCTCAAATAGCGTGATCGCTTCAGCCATGGTCGGCGTGAAAGGCTTCTCGACCAGCACGTTTTTACCCGCTTCCAGCGCGCGTTTTGCATAGTCGAAATGGCTATCGGCATGGGTACAGACGATCACCAGCTTGACCTGCGGATCGTTAAGCACTTCGTCCAGATCGCTGGTGAAGTGGATGTGCTGATAGTCGGGGTGTTGCTCCTCTGGCTTCGGATGGCGGCGGAAGATGTGCGCCACGTGCCAGCTGGCTTTACGGTTGAGAACATAAGGCAGGTGATAACGGGTGGTGCTTTTACCAAATCCAATAAATGCGCAATGTAGAGTCATCGTGTCGTCCTTTGCAGAATATCTCTCTTTACCTTAGACCAGGCGCGGCGAGAGCTAAAACCAGAAGCTTCTATTTATCGATTATTGTTATGTTTTTAAGCCATTTATAAATTCCGATTTTTCTTCCGCGCTCTTGATCGCCACCCCTAATTCCCGCATAAAACACGCGGCAATATCCTTTTGCCCCTTTCATAAGTCAGAAGCACCCACCACGCAGGGAGTTGCGCGCAATACAGCATGGATAAGCACTACTGGTATTTAAATCTCGCTCTTGCTTTTTGGGCCTTCGCGCTGGGGAGCTGGTGCATTGACGCACGGCTCTGGGCACTGGTTGCGGCATCGCTAACGCTTCTCGGCTTCTTCTTACACTTTGTACAACATCAGGTTAACGCTATGTTTGGTAAAGAGAAAACCCCAAAAACGCCCCCACTACAACCGATTGCAGCCTCACTGATTAACGAAAAGGAGACGCTGCGCGATGAGAAGCAGAACACGGTTGTCGCCAGCGGCACCAACTTTGTCGGCAACATTACCTCGAACGGGCAAGTGCATATTTACGGCACGCTTACCGGCAATATCGAAGCGAAAGACAACATTATTCGCATCATGCGTAATGGCGTGGTTGAAGGTAACCTCTCCTGTCGCGAACTGTTTATTGATGGCACGGTGAACGGCGAGTGCAGCAGCGAAACGCTGAATATCGAAGAGAATGGCAACATCAATGGCACGCTGACCTACAGCGCGCTGACCATCAAGAAAGGCGGCACCTTCTCAGGCCAGGCAAAACTCACCGCGCCAGTAGCAAAATTAAGCGTTGAGAAAGAGAAGAAGCGAGCCGCTGAATAGCAGGTAAAAAAAAGCCAGCACCCGGCTGGCTAAGAAATACTGGAAGCAATGTGAGCAATGTCGTGCTTTCAGGATTACCGTACGGTTTCCCTGAACGCATGGCAATAATAATCATTATCATTCGCACTTGTCTACCCCCTGTGACAAAAAATGGCAGTTGACGCTTCGCCTGAAAGACCGGAATGTGAAAGCTAACCCAACCAACAGGAGAAGCAGGATGAGCGAGATAGTGATACGCCACGCTGAAATGCACGATGTCGAACCGTTACGACAGATTTACGCGCAGCCCGAGGTGTATCAAAACCTACTCCAGCTACCTCATCCCTCTTCCGACCACTGGCATAAACGCCTGACGCCGCAGCCGGGCCGCCGGGATCTGATTGCCACGCTTGATGAGCGGGTAGCGGGCCATCTCGGTTTAATGGTCGAGCAGAACCCGCGTCGCAGCCACGTCGCCAGCTTTGGCATTATGGTTGCGCCGCAGTTTCAAAACCGCGGCGTCGCCAGCACGTTAATCAACGAGATGGTGCAATTGTGCGATAACTGGCTGCGCATCGACCGCATTGAGTTGTCGGTTTTCGCCGATAACGCGCCGGCGCTGGCAGTCTATCGCAAGTTTGGTTTTGAAGTGGAAGGCACGGCGAAGCGTCATGCGCTGCGTAACGGCGAGTATGTCGATTCGTACTATATGGCGCGAATGAAGGGCTAAAAGATCCCTCTCCCGGCCGGGAGAGGGAAATTGCTTTAATATCCTGCGGTTAAATCATCTACCGAACGCGGATCGGACGCACCATACAGCGTGCCATCCGGCCCAACCATAATGCTCTGCGTACTCCCCATTGAAGCTTTCACGGCGACTTTCTGCCCCTTCTGCTCCAGCAGTTTCAGAGTGTCAGGGCTAAAACCCTTCTCCACGCGCAGTTCGTCCGGCAACCACTGATGATGGAAGCGCGGCGCATTGGTCGCTTCGGCAACGTTCATTCCATAATCGATGGTGTTCACTACCATTTGCAGCACAGTAGTGATAATCCGGCTGCCGCCAGGGCTACCGGTGACCAGCCAGGTTTTACCATCTTTCAGCACAATGGTTGGCGACATGGATGAGAGCGGACGTTTACCCGGCCCGATAGCATTCGCATCGCCACCCACCAGGCCATAAACATTTGGCACGCCCGGTTTGGCGGAGAAATCATCCATCTGGTTGTTCATCAGAATGCCGGTATTGCCGGCCACAATGCCGCTGCCAAACACGGTGTTCAGCGTATAGGTCACCGCTACGGCATTCCCCTCTTTATCCACCACCGAGAAGTGCGTGGTCTGGTTACTCTCGTAAGGTTCCAGCTTGCCGGGGCGGATCTGGCTGGAGGGGCGCGCTTTATTGACATCAATCTGTTCAGCAATCGATTTGGCGTACGCTTTGCTGGTCAGCGCCTGCCACGGCACTTTCACAAAATCGGGGTCGCCAAGGTATTCAGAGCGGTCGGCGTAGGCATACTTTTCCGCCTCCGCCATTACCTGCATCGCATCCGCGCTGCCGAAGCCATATTTCGCCAGGTCGAAATTCTCCAGGATGTTGAGGATCTGAATGATATGGATCCCGCCAGAGGATGGCGGCGGCATGGAGTAGACCTGATAACCGCGGTAGTCGCCGCTCACCGGCGTACGCTCAACGGCTTTATAATTTGCCAGATCCTCTTTGGTGATCAGCCCGCCGTTTTTGCTCATCTCCTGGGCGATCTGCTCTGCCGTTGTGCCTTTATAGAAACCATCTGGCCCCTTTTCAGCAATCAGCTCAAGGCTCTTCGCGAGGTTGGCTTGCACCAGCTTGTCACCCTTCTTCAGCGGCTGACCCTCTTTCCAGAAGATCGCCTTACTGGTGTCGTGGTTCGGCAGCACTTCACTGCCGTAGGTTTTGAGATCGTCCGCCAGCGCATCGTTAACCGTGAAGCCCTGCTTCGCCAGTTTGATGGCAGGCTGCACCACCTTTTTCAGCGGCAGCGAGCCGTACTTCTCCAGCGCCAGCGAGAAGCCGGCGACCGTGCCGGGCGTACCGGAAGCGAGATGGGAGGTCAGGGATTTTTTACTGTCCGGGTTGCCCTGCTCATCAAGGAACATATCGCGCGTGGCGGCTGCAGGCGCCATTTCGCGGAAATCGATCGCCGTGACCTTGCCCTCTTTGGTGCGGATCATCATAAACCCGCCACCGCCCAGGTTGCCCGCCTGCGGATGGGTCACCGCCAGCGCATAACCTACCGCGACCGCCGCATCGACCGCATTACCGCCCTCTTTGAGGATCTCCACACCCACGCGGGTCGCGGCTTCATCTACCGAGGCCACCATCCCCTGATGGGCTACTACCGGATGAAAGACATCGGCTTCTACCCCATACGAAACGGGGGCTAGCGCGGGTGCCTGAGCAGGCGGCGGCGCAGCGCCGACACTGAAACATGCTCCCGCCGTCAGCGCGGCGATTGCCGCCCAACGCGCAAACTGCTGTTTAATCATCGTCGTTCTCCACAAAGAAGGGCTACAGTTCCCGCTTAAGTCTGGTTCACAATGCGCAAAAAATCATGGTCATGCAGGAATGCGACTAAACTTAGGGGCAGGCCTCAACGGGAGGAGATGAGAATGAAACGCCTTGTAATTGTGGCAGCCCTGCTGCCGTTTACCGCTTTCGCACAGCCGCTTAACCCGACAAATAACCCGAATCAACCGGGGTATGTCGTGCCAAGCCAGCAGCGGATGCAGACGCAAATGCTTAACCAACAACAGCAGCAGCAAGGGTTACTGAAACAGCAGCAGCAGACGCAGAGCCGCCAGCAGCAGCAGAACCTGCAAATGCAGATGAACGATAATTCACAGCGAATAAGGCAGGCTCAGCCGGGGGAGCTCGACCCCGCCCACCAGCAAGTGCTCCCCAACAGCAACGGCGGGATGTTAAGCCAGGGCAGCAGTAGCGGTGGCGGGATGCTCAGCCAGCCGGGTAGTAACGACGCAGGAGCGTTAAGCCAGAGCAGCAATAATGGCGGCAGCGGGATGTTACATCCGCAAAACAGCGCCAGCGGTTCGACCCTGCAGCAGCCGCATATGCTGCCGCAGACCCAAACGCAAAGTGGCGGCATGCTGCACAGCACACCGCAAACCCCTACGCCTTAAGCGCCAAAGTGGGGCCCGATAGCGTCAATATTATCCGTACAGATGCAATCGACGCCCCACGCCAGCAACTCCGCCGCACGCGCCGGCTGATTCACCGTATAAACCAGAATGCGCAGGCCGGCGTCGCGCAGCATGCAGACGCGCGCTTCATCAAGCAATTTGTGGTTGAGATGAATAGAGGTGCAGGCCAGGCGGTCAGTCACCTCCTGCCAGTCATCGCGCCAGGCATCCAGCAGCAGACCGCGCGGCAGTTCCGGCGCAGCCTGTTGCGCCGCTTCCAGTGCATCGATCTCAAACGACGAGAGCAGCGGCGGGGTCATCTCTGACCACAACTCGCGGGCAGCAAGCGCAACAGCTTTGCCCGTCAGCGGGCCGGTGCCGGTCGTCGGTTTGATTTCAATATTCGCCATCATGCCATGCTGCTGGCAGCGCTGCGCCACCTCCGCCAGCAGCGGCAACGTCTCGCCTTTAAACTCGCCGCTGTACCAGCTCCCGGCATCGACTTTCAGCAGATCGCTCCACGCCAGCTCGCCCGCCACGCCCCAGCCATTGCTGGTACGCTCCAGGTTGTCGTCATGCAGCAGGAAGATCTGCCCATCTTTTGATAATTTGGCGTCAAATTCGATCATTGTGTGGCCATATCTGGCGCCGACATCGATCGCTGCAAGGGTGTTTTCCGGAGCCAGTTTTCCACCGCCGCGATGGGCAACGATGCGGGGATAGGGCCAGTTATTCATACGCGTTGTCCTGTTTCACCATCGAATAAGTGCAGGTGATGTTCCGCCAGATGCAGCCACAGCGTGCTGCCGGGTGCCGGGCGCTCCTGATGCGACAGACGCGCCACCAGTTTCTGCTCACCCCAGCGGCCATGGGCCAGATTATCCGCCCCGAGCATCTCCAGCGTATCCATCACCAGCGGTACGCCGCCTGCGGCTTGTGAGCTTAACGCAATATGTTCCGGGCGGATACCCAGCGTCATTTTCCGCCCGGCATAACCGCGATAGTGCCAGTTAATCGGCAATGCCATGCCGCTTGCCAGCTCAAAGTGCGTACCAGTCTGGCTGATATGCCCATCGAGTAAATTCATCGCCGGGCTGCCGATAAAGCTCGCGACAAAACGGCTGGCGGGCTTTTCATACACCTCAACTGGCGTACCGATCTGCTCGGCGACGCCTTTATTCATCACCATCACGCGCTGCGCCAGCGTCATCGCTTCCACCTGATCGTGGGTGACATAAAGCGAGGTGGTGTTAAGGCGGCGATGCAGCTGCTGCAACTCAAGGCGCATCTGCACGCGCAGCTTGGCATCAAGGTTAGAGAGTGGCTCATCAAACAGGAAAACCGCCGGATCGCGCACAATCGCGCGGCCCATCGCCACGCGCTGGCGCTGACCGCCCGAAAGCTCACGCGGTCGACGCTTCAGCAGGCTTTCAAGCTCGAGAATACGCGCCGCTTCCGCCACGCGTCCGGCAATATGTGCTTTGCCCATACCGCGGATTTTCAGCCCCCAAGCCATGTTCTCCTCCACGCTCATGTGTGGATAAAGTGCATAGTTCTGGAACACCATCGCGATGCCGCGATCTTTTGGCTCCTTCTCCGTGACGCGCTGGCGGTCAATCCAGATATCGCCGCCGGAGACGCGCTCCAGCCCGGCAACCATGCGCAGCAGCGTCGACTTTCCGCAGCCCGATGGGCCAACCATGACAATAAATTCGCCGTCGGCCACATCCAGCGTCAGCGGCTCAATCACCTGAGTTTTCCCGCCGTCCCAACTTTTTGTCACTGCCTGTAATTTTAGAGATGACATCTTATTTCTCACTGTCGACCAGACCGCGCACAAAGGCGCGCTGCATGGTTAAAACGATAACAACCGGGGGGATCAGCGTCAGCAGCATCGCGGCCATCACCTGGTTCCACTGCGTCGTACCCTCACCGCTCGACATCATCCCTTTAACGCCCGCCACGGCGGTGCCGAGGTTGACGTCGCTGATAATCAACAGCGGCCATAAATACTGGTTCCAGCCGTAGATAAAGGTGATGACGAACAGCGCCGCAAGATTGGTGCGCGACAGCGGCAGCACAATGTCGCGGAAAAAGCGCATTGGCGAGGCGCCATCAATGCGCGCGGCTTCGATTAGTTCATCCGGCAGCGTCATAAAGAACTGACGAAAGAGAAAAGTCGCGGTAGCAGAGGCCATCAGTGGCAAAGTCAGGCCGGTATAGCTGTCGAGCATCTTAAGGTTGGCGATCACTTCCACCGTCGGGAAGATGCGCACCTCTACTGGCAGCATCAAGGTACTGAAGATCATCCAGAAGAAGAGGTTTCGCAGCGGAAAACGAAACCAGACGATGGCGAAGGCCGAGAGGATCGAAACTGAGATTTTCCCTACGGTTATCACCAGCGCCATGATGAAACTGTTAGTCAGCATCAGCCAGAAGGGCGCGCTGTGGGGACCGACGCCGTTAACCCAAATCGCGCGCAGGTTCTCCCACAGATGGCCGCCGGGGATCAGCGTCATCGGCGTGTCGTATACCGCGTTGTTATCAAGCGTGGCAGTGACAAACGCGACGTAGAGCGGAAACAGCACCACCGCAACGCCTAAGATAAGCATGATATGGCTGAACAGCGTCAGCCCTGGGCGGTTCTCAATCATTGGTAGCGCACCTTACTTTCGACATAACGGAACTGCACCACCGTCAGCACAATCACCAGCACCATCAGGATCACCGACTGCGCCGCAGAGGCGGAGAGATCCAGCCCGGCAAACCCTTCGCGGTAAATCTTATAAATCAGCGTGGTGGTTGCCTGCACCGGGCCACCGGCGGTCGCCGCATCGATAACCGGGAACGTATCGAAGAAGGCGTAGACGAGGTTGACCACCAGCAGAAAGAAGCTCACGGGTGCGATCAGCGGCAGTGAAAGCTTGAAGAAACGGCGAATAGGTCCTGCGCCATCAATGGCGGCGGCTTCCACCAGCGAGCGGGGAATCGACTGCAACGCGGCGAAGAAGAAGAGGAAGTTGTAGCTGATCTGCTTCCAGACCGAGGCGAACACCACCAGAAACATCGCCTGACCACTGTTTTGCGCATGGTTCCAGTCATAGCCGAACTGCTCAAGGAAGTGCGTAATCAACCCGCGTCCGGGATTGAAAAGAAAGATCCACAATACCGCGGCAACAGCAGGTGCCACGGCGTAGGGCAGCAGCATCAACGTCTGGTAGATGCGGCTGCCGCGCACCACGTTATCCACCAGCGCGGCAAAGAACAGCGAGACAAACAGGCCGCTGAAGGTGACCATCGCGCTAAAACGGATCGTCGTCCAGAAGGCGTCGAGGTAGTAGCTGTCATGAAACAGCGCGGTGAAGTTATCCAGCCCGACAAACTGGCTAGAGAGACCAAAGGGATCGACGCTCTGCACGGAGTACCACAGCGCTTCGCCCGCAGGCCAGAGAAAGAAAATCACTGTAATCGCCAGCTGCGGCGCGACGAGCAGATAGGGTAGCCAGCGTGAACGAAACACCGGACGGGATGCGGACATAGCAAGACTCTTTTTGAAAATGCCGGGGGGCGGCGACGCGATAGATTGACCGATTTACAGGCCGGACAAGCGCTGCGCTTATCCGGCCCTTAGTACATTAAGACTTGGTCGACTGCTGGAAGCGGCGCAGCAACTGGTTACCGCGCTCAACCGCAGAGTCCAGCGCCTGTTGCGGGGTCTTCTTACCGGTCCACACGCTCTCCAGCTCTTCATCAAGCACGGTGCGGATCTGCGGCATATTGCCCAGACGCAGCCCTTTGGTGAAGGCCAACGGCGGCTTGTTCAGCATCTGGCGCGTGGCGATATCCGCCCCCGGGTTTTTGTCATAGAAACCCTGCTGACGCGTCAGATCGTACGCCGCCTTGGTGACAGGCAGATAACCGGTTTTCTGATGCCACTCGGCAGCGATTTCCGGCTTGGTCAGGAAGTCGAGGAACTGCGCCACGCCTTTGTAGGTTGCATCATCTTTGCCTTTCATTACCCACAGGCTGGCACCGCCGATAATGGCGTTTTGCGGCGCGCCTTTCACATCGGCGTCGTAGGGCATCATGCCGACACCGTAGTTAAATTTCGCATAGTGGCGAATATCCGCCAGCGAACCGGATGAGGCGGTGGTGATGGCGCAATCGCCGTTATAGAACTTCTCGGTGGATTCATCTTTACGGCCAAAGTAGCTGAATTCGCCCTTCTTATTCAGCTCTTCCAGCATGGCGATATGCTTCACCTGCTCCGGCTTGTTGAACTCCAGCACCGCATCGGTACCGTCAAAACCGTTGTTTTTAGTGGCAACCGGCAGACCGTGCCAGGCGCTAAAGTTCTCAATCTGGATCCAGCCCTGCCAGCCGCTGGCGTAGCCGCACTTCATGCCCGCCGCTTTTAGCTTCGCTGTGTAAGCCGCCAGATCCTGCCAGGTTTTTGGCGGTTGATCCGGGTTCAGACCTGCTTTTTTGAAAGCATCTTTATTGTAATAAAGCACCGGTGTGGAGCTGTTAAACGGTTGAGAGAGCAGATGCCCGGTTTTTGAATCGGTGTAGTAACCCGAAACGGTCGGCACAAACTGGCTTTCGTCAAAGGTGATACCCGCATCTTTAAAGACCTCGTAAACCGGCTTGATCGCTTTAGAGGCCATCATCGTTGCGGTGCCAACCTCGTAAACCTGCAGCAGCGCTGGCGCATTGCCGGTGCGGAAGGCGGCAATGCCCGCGCTCAGGTTCTGCTCGTAGTTGCCTTTATAGACCGGAACGATTTTGTAGTCAGGGTGGGTATCATTAAAACGTTGCGCCAGGGAGTCGACCTCTTTGCCTAACTCGCCTTCCATGGAGTGCCAGAACGGGATAGTGGTTACGGCCATGGCATTGCCAGCAAAAACAAATCCCAGCGCCAGACCCAAAGCTGTATGTCGTAACGTCGTCATTATGCTCTCTCTTGTTATACGGGATGCGCGATATCACGCGTTTTGTGCTCGCGAGGTAACATGACACGCTCGAATGACAGAAAAATAACTTTTTAATTACAAAAGCATGACAGCCAGGCGTCAGGCAGATGTCGGGCAAGTGATGGAAAGATGAAGGAAAAATGGCGGTTTAGACAAAGGGCTTCCCGGCGAACCAGGAAGCCCTTTAAGCGGCGCTCGAAGGCAACGCTGCAACAACATCATCGCACCTGAAAGGCAGGGATTGCTCCCTGCCCCAGGTCGCTACTTACCGGATTCGTAAGCCATCAAAGCCGCCACCTCTCTCTCCTTGTCCCGGTAGCGAAGCTCGCACAGGGATTTGCGGGTCAGATAGGTGAATATCAGCAGCGTGAAGCAGAGAATAAACACGCAGCAGATAAAAGTTTGCGGGATTTTCATAGCCTATAACTCCTTGCCTTTCAGCAGGTAAGAGGCTACGCTGACGTTGTCTATGTGTTAGTGTAGCCTCGGGTTAATTGAAAAATTGACTCGGGGCTTTCATCTTTCTGCCTCACAACATTTCTGCATAACTTCCTGAAGCGCAGCCATGAGGCAAAAAGCCTCAAGCGCCGCCCGCATCCTGTTGCGAACCCTCTCGCTGCGTATGGCTAAAGTGCATTTTTCAGAAAAAAACCGGCCCTTGCGAGGCCGGTTTTTATGTCTTAACTTCAAAGTGTTAGCCGCCGAGGTAAGCGCTTCTCACCGCTTCATTCGCCAGTAGCGCATCGCCGGTATCTTCGAGCACCACATGCCCGTTCTCCAGCACATAGCCGCGATCGGCGAGCTTCAGCGCCTGATTAGCATTCTGCTCCACGAGGAAGATGGTCATCCCCTCTTTACGCAACTGCTCAATGGTGTCGAAGATCTGTTGAATGATAATCGGTGCCAGCCCGAGCGACGGCTCATCCAGCAGCAGCAGGCGCGGCTGGCTCATCAGCGCGCGGCCTATCGCCAGCATCTGCTGTTCACCGCCGGACATGGTGCCGGCACGCTGTATACGGCGTTCATGCAGGCGCGGGAAGAGTTCATACACCCATTTAATACGCGTCTGATATTGATCGCGGTGGGCGAAGAAGCCGCCCATTGCCAGGTTCTCTTCCACGGTCATCCGCGAGAAGACGCGGCGGCCTTCCGGCACGATCGCGACCGCTTCACGCATAATCTTCGCCGTTTGCCAGTCGGTAATATCTTTACCATCAAACACCACGCGGCCGCTGGTGGCGCGCGGATCGCCGCACAGCGTGCCGAGCAAGGTGGTTTTCCCCGCACCGTTGGCACCAATCAGGGTCACGATCTCTCCCTGATTAATATGCAGACTGACCTCGTGCAGCGCCTGGATTTTGCCGTAGTGGGCGCTAACTTTGTCGAAAGATAACATTGCGTTTTCCATCTTATGCCTCACCCAGATAAGCGCGGATCACGTCCGGGTTGTTACGAATCTCTTCCGGCGTCCCGTTGGCCAGCGGTGTCCCCTGGTTAACGACGTAAATCCGGTCGGAAATACCCATCACCAGTTTCATATCATGTTCAATCAGCAGGATGGTGGTGTTGTGATGGTTACGCAGCTCGACGATCAGCTCATCCAGCTCTTTGGTCTCTTTCGGGTTTAACCCTGCCGCCGGTTCATCCAGCATCAGGATCTCCGGCTGCGTCACCATGCAGCGGATAATCTCCAGACGGCGCTGATCGCCATAAGCCAGATTGCTGGCCTGGCGGTTGGCGTGCGCTAACAAACCGATCCTCTCAAGCCAGGTCGCGGCGCGATCGAGCGCTTCGCTCTGCGTGCGGCGAAACGCGGGCGTCTTCAACAGGCCAGAGAAGAGGCCGGTTTTTAACTGCTGATGCTGAGCAACCAGTAAGTTCTCAATCACCGTCATTTCACGGAACAGACGCACATGCTGAAAGGTACGCACCACGCCCATACGCGCGATTTGCTGGCCCGGCAGCCCTTCAAGATGCTGGTCGCGCAGCATAATGGTGCCGCCGGTGGGTTTATAAAAGCCGGTCAGGCAGTTGAAGACGGTGGTTTTCCCCGCGCCGTTTGGGCCAATCAGCGAGACAATCTCCTGCGGTCGCAGCTCCAGCGAGACGTTGTTGACCGCCAGCAAACCGCCGAAGCGCATCATCAGGCCATTTACCGATAACAGTGGCTGACTCATGCCTGCTCTCCTTTTGCCTGGCCGTTTTTCAATTTCAGCTGCGGCCGCGTCATCGGCAGCAGGCCCTGCGGACGCCAGATCATCATCAGCACCATCAAACCACCCAGCATTAACATGCTGTATTCATTGAAATCACGCATCAGTTCGCGCGAGACCACCAGCAGAATAGCGGCGAGGATCACCGCGAACTGCGAGCCCATCCCGCCCAGTACGACAATCGCCAGTACAAAGGCGGATTCGGCAAAGGTGAAGGACTCCGGGCTGACAAAGCCCTGGCGCGCGGCAAACAGCGTGCCAGCAAAACCTGCGAATGCGGCGCTGATGGTAAATGCCGTCAGCTTGATACGTGTCGGGTTGAGACCCAGCGAGCGGCAGGCGATCTCATCTTCACGCAGTGCTTCCCACGCGCGGCCCAGCGGCATACGCAACAGGCGGTTGATAACGAACAGCGTCAGCACCACCAGCAGCAGCGCCACCAGATAGAGGAACACCACGCGGTCGCTCGGATCGTATTTCACATTGAAGAAGTTGCTGAAGGTATCCCAGCCCCCTTCGCGCGCTGTGCGGCTGAACTCAAGGCCAAACAGCGTCGGTTTCGGGATCTGGCTGATGCCGTTTGGCCCACCGGTCACTTCGGTGTTGTTAAGCAGCAGAATGCGCACAATCTCACCGAAGCCCAGCGTTACAATCGCCAGGTAGTCGCCGCGCAGACGCAGCACCGGGAAGCCCAGCAGGAAACCGGCAGCGGCAGAGACCAGCCCCGCCAGCGGCAGGCAGGTCCAGAAGCCAAGCCCGTAATAGTGGTTCAGCAGCGCAAAGGTGTAGGCACCGATCGCGTAAAAACCGCCGTAGCCCAGCACCAGCAGGCCGGAAAGGCCAACAACTACGTTCAGCCCCAGACCCAGGATGATATAGATCATCGTCATGGTGGCGATATCAATGGTGCCGCGCGACACCATAAACGGCCACACCACGGCAATCACCAACAGCGCCAGCAGGAAAAGCTTCTGCTTAACGGTAGATCCATCAATCGCCGGCAGGACAAATTTCGGCCCGGAAATGCCTTTCAGGCTCTTCTGGAAAACAGGGCGCAGTAACTGGAAGAAAAAGACCACGGCGGTGCCGATAAAGATCCACTGCCAGCGGATATCTGCCGCGTTATCGACCACCAGTTTGGTGCCATTCAGCTCCAGCTGAACGCCCATAAAGACGCCAGCAAGGATGAAGAACATGGCGGCAGAGAGCAGCGCCATCGCAAAATGCATCGGTTTCATACTTTCTCTACCTCCGGGCGACCGAGGATACCGGTCGGCATCACCAGCAGGACGCCAATCAGCAGCGCGAAAGAGACCACATCTTTATACTCAGTGCTCAGATACGCTGAAGAGAGCGCTTCCGCTACGCCGAGGATCAGCCCCCCAATCATCGCGCCAGGAATGCTGCCGATACCACCCAGCACCGCGGCGGTAAATGCCTTCATACCCGCCATAAAGCCGATGTAGGGATTTATCACGCCATAGAACTGGCCGAGCAGCACGCCAGCAACCGCCGCCATCGCTGCGCCAATCACAAAGGTCAGCGCGATCACCCGATCGGTGTTGATGCCCAGCAGGCTCGCCATTTTCAGGTCTTCAGCACAGGCGCGGCAGGCGCGTCCCATGCGGGAATAGCGGATAAAGAGCGTTAGCGCGAGCATAGCGACAAAGGTGACGATCCAGATAACCAGCTGCATCGTGGTGATGGAGGCGGCAAAGTTTTCACTGCTGCCGATAGTCCACTGGCCGTTGAACAGGCTTGGCAAGGCTACGTCGCGCGAGCCTTCTGTCAGGCTGACATAGTTTTGCAGGAAGATGGACATGCCGATGGCGGAGATAAGCGCAATCAGACGCTTGGAGCTGCGCACCGGGCGGTAAGCAACGCGCTCGATACTCCAGCCGTAGGCACTGGCGATAATAATCGCGCCGACAAAACCTGCCCCGACCAGCAGCCAGCTTGAGTCGATGCCCATCATCATCAGGGCGGCGATAATCATAAAGGAGACGTAGCTGCCGATCATGTAGACCTCGCCATGGGCGAAGTTAATCATGCCGATAATGCCGTACACCATGGTGTAGCCAATGGCGATCAGGGCATAAGTGCTGCCCAGCGTGACGCCGTTGAACATCTGCTGCAAGAAATAGAGAAACTGCTCAGACATAACTTAACCTTCTTAAATCTCTCAAGATTTTCGTCCAAAGAGAGGGATGACTGTGACTTCGCCACACAGGACGAACCATCGGCGTGCCGTTGCAAGACACTCAACTTAAATCCCTTCAGATCGCCTTTTTCATCCCAGTTCGGCGGCCCTGTTTCGGTTTTAGCCCCGTTGGCTTTTAACGCGTTAATCAGGTCAGCGGCTTGTTTCAACGTCCCCGGCGCAGCATCTCTCCACTATCCGGTTAATAACCACCGTAGTAGACAAAGACGATATTTTCTTTTTTTAGATGAGCGTTAAGCGCAGAAAAAACTACTTCCCTGACGGTAATACCTTTTAAACAAGACCGCGTTGCCATGACCGGCTTTCAATCATTCCCGCGACAAATGTTTTCGCGTGCCTTTTCATGCCTGCTACCCCGTTCGTGATGTTGTGTGAAAATTTTGTTTTTATATGGTTAAAAAGCATTCTGTACTTTTAATGCACAATGCTATTTTTATCAGCGCCTTTAATGAGTTAGCGTGGTTTTCTGGCGTAAACCATACTAAA
Organism: Kosakonia sp. CFBP8986; assembly: GCF_034044935.1. Taxonomy (NCBI): domain Bacteria; kingdom Pseudomonadati; phylum Pseudomonadota; class Gammaproteobacteria; order Enterobacterales; family Enterobacteriaceae; genus Kosakonia; species Kosakonia sp. CFBP8986. The sequence goes on from NZ_JAXCXB010000001.1 coordinate 127,722, forward strand.
TACTCTATTTTTCAGGCGATTAAGCAGAGATAATATTCTGTATTAAGCGCGAGATAAACATCTAAAAGTGGGGCTTTCAGCATAAAATAACGGCAGTATACGCGGTAGAAAGCACCATCATTCAGGTTAAAATGCTGTGTCTTTTTCGATCTCTGATGTTTCTGGCTATGCCAGTCGCTGCGCTAAAACTATTCACCTGTTGTATTAAATATAAAAAAGTCTCCAGCCCCGGCGGGTGAAATTGTTTACACTCATTCCCTGTTTCACGTTTTGGACAAACGGTAGATGAAATTAACCATTATCCGGCTGACCAGTTTCAGCGAGCAGGATCATATTGATTTAGCGAAAATCTGGCCGGAATACTCCCCCGCCTCTCTGCATATTGACGATACGCACCGCATTTACGCCGCACGGTTTAATGACCGCCTGCTGGCCGCCGTACGGGTGACGTTGCGCGGCACCGAAGGCGTGCTGGATTCGCTGCGTGTGCGGGATGTCACTCGCCGTCGCGGCGTCGGGCAATACCTGGTGGAAGAGGTGATGCGCGATAACCCGGCAATGACCAGTTGGTGGATCGCAGATATCAGCGTTGAAGATCGCGCCGTGATGGCCGCCTTTGCTCAAGCGCTCGGCTTTACCGCGCAGCAAGATGGCTGGGAAAAACGCTAAAAATAGCGGGCAAGGTGAGCCATGCCTGAGCGCAATTTCGCGTCGCAGGAAGTCGTTAATCCCCGGAAGCTTACAGGCGTAAGCGACCGGGGCAAATGCAGCCAACGCACCTATGGCGCGAAAGGCGACTATCAAATACTCATCACTTCGCGTCGGTCGCGGTACCGTTCGCATGCCAGGTAAAGACGCCGAACTCAAAGCCCTTCAGATCGCCCTTCTCATCCCACGTCAGCGGCCCCATCACGGTTTCAACAGAGTGACCTTTCAGATAGGTGGCGATTTCAGCCGGATCGTCAGACTGGTTCAGGCCCGCAGCCAGCGACTGCAGCGCGGCGTAGGTGGTCCAGACAAACGCGCCGCTCGGATCCTGTTTCTTGCCTTTGATGGCATCCACAATCGGTTTGTTCGCCGGTACCTGATCGTAGTTCTTCGGCTTGGTGACTAACATCCCTTCGGCAGACTCCCCGGCGATGTTAGAGAGTGAGACGTTCGCCACGCCTTCCGGCCCCATGAACTGGGTTTTCAGACCGGCCGCACGCGCCTGACGCAGGATCTGGCCCATCTCAGGGTGGTAACCGCCGTAGTAAACAAAGTCGATATTCTCTTTCTTCAGACGCGCAACCAGCGTGGAGAAATCTTTTTCACCGGCGGTGATGCCGTCAAAGAAGACCACGTTGGCATTGCCTTTTTTCAGGCCATCCTGCACGGCGCGCGCCAGGCCTTCGCCATACTGCTGCTTATCATGAATGATAGCGATGCGTTTCGGCTTCACCTTATCGAGAATGTATTTCGCCGCCGTTGGACCCTGGTCAGAGTCGAGACCGGTGGTACGCAGCGTCAGTTTGTAACCGCGTGCAGTCAGCTCAGGGGCAGTAGCTGCAGGCGTGATCATCAGGATGCCTTCGTCTTCATAAATGTCGGACGCTGGCTGAGTGGAAGAGGAGCAGAGGTGGCCGATAACATATTTGATGCCGTCGTTAACCACTTTGTTGGCTACCGCTACCGCTTGTTTCGGGTCGCAGGCATCGTCATATTTCACCACGACCAGTTTGTCGCCTTTGACGCCGCCTTTTGCGTTGATATCGGCAACAGCCTGCTCAGCACCGGTAAATTCCTGATCGCCATACTGCGCAACCGGACCGGACATCGCACCGACAACGGCAACTTTGATATCTTTGGCGAATGCCACGTTGCTCATTGCTAACGCAATACATCCTGCCAGTAACGCTTTGCCCTTCATTTTCATCCTGAGTTTCCCCATTGTTATGGTTTTTGCAATTGTTGTGATGTTGTTATCTGGAATATTGCTTCGCTTATTACCCTAAGCAAAGAATATGATATTTGTTATTGTGCAGAATAGTGCCCTGTAAGCAGCATACTCTGCTAAAACATACCCCATTTTATGGAATAAGGAATAGCAATTTTGCAGGTTGTGCGGCAGAGCGATGCGAGAACGTGACCAAGCCGCCCATAAGGCGGCTGAATAATTACTACCTTAGCGACCGCTGGATAATATCCAGCGCTTTTCGGAACTGCTCATCAGGAATGGTCAGCGGATAGAGGAAGCGGATAACGTTGCCATAGACGCCGCAGCTCAGCAGCAGCAACCCGGCCTGAAGCGCTTTATCCTGCACCTGTTTGGTGAACTCCGGGGACGGCGCGCCGGTTTGCGGGTCCTGAAACTCGACCGCCACCATCGAGCCCTGCGCGCGGATATCGGCAATATGCGGGCAATGCGCTTTCGCATGGGTCAGCACTTCGACCAGATCTTTGCCCAGCTGGTTGGCGCGTTCGCACAGCTTCTCCTCTTCAATCACATCCAGCACCGCATGCGCTGCGGCCACCGCCAGCGGGTTACCGGCATAGGTACCGCCCAGGCCACCAGGCGCAGGAGCATCCATCACTTCGGCACGTCCGGCAACTGCCGAGAGCGGTAAACCGCCCGCCAGGCTTTTCGCCATAGTGATGAGATCGGGTTTGATGGCGTAATGCTCGCTAGCGAAGAGTTTGCCGGTGCGGGCAAAACCGCTCTGCACCTCGTCGATAATCAGCAGAATACCGTGGCTGTCGCACAGGGCGCGCAGCGCCTGCATAAACTCTGGCGGAGCAATATTAAAGCCCCCTTCGCCCTGCACCGGCTCTAACAGGATTGCGGCGACCTGATCGGGCGCGATATCGGCTTTGAAGAGATGCGTCAGGCTTTGCAGCGCCTGTTCAGTGCTGACCCCGTGCAATTCATTTGGATAGTGGGCGTGATAAACCGAACCGGGAAACGGCCCGAAGCCGATTTTATAAGGCGCAACTTTTCCCGTCAGCGCCATGGTCATAAAGGTACGACCGTGAAAGCCGCCGCCAAAGGCGATAATGCCCGGACGTTTGGTATAAGCGCGGGCGATTTTCACCGCGTTTTCAACCGCTTCGGCGCCGGTAGAGAAGAAGGCAGTTTTCGCCGGGCCATCAATGGGAACCAGCGCGTTGATGCGCTCGGCAAGCGAGATATAGCTTTCGTAAGGAACGATTTGGTACGCGGTGTGCGTAAAGGCCTGGAGCTGTTTTTCGACTGCTGCCATCACTTTTGGGTGTCGATGGCCGGTATTTAGCACCGCGATCCCGGCGGCAAAATCAATTACCTCGTTGCCTTCCACATCCCACAGCGTGGCGTTTTCTGCTTTCTCAGCGTAGAAGCCGCACATCACGCCAACCCCGCGCGGCGTGGCGGCTACACGCCGCTGATGTAATTCACTATTCTTCACCTTTTTCCCCTCTCTGTGCCAACCCACAGAGTAAGTATATAGCGCCTTCGTTAAGTCGACGTTTTAACCAGCACCGGGAGTGAGAGGAAATTCAGATAATAAAAAACCGGGTGAGCTTTCGCTGACCCGGTCTGTTTGCGGCTGGCGCTTACGCTTCGATAGCGGCGCGCAGTTTTTTCATCGCGTTCTTTTCAAGCTGTCGTACGCGTTCAGCGGAAACGCCGTAACGGTCGGCCAGCTCCTGTAGCGTGGACTTGTTATCTTCGTCCAGCCAGCGGGCGCGGATGATCTGCTGACTACGTTCGTCGAGACCCTGCATCGCATCGGTCAGTTTGTTGGCTGCCTGCTCTTCCCAGTTATCATCTTCAATGCCGTCAGCAAAGTTAGATGTTTTGTCCTGTAAGTAGAGCACCGGTGCCATCGGCTGGCCGTCCTGCGCATCGTCATCGGAAGACATATCAAACGTCATGTCCTGGGCCGCCATACGCGACTCCATTTCACGCACGTCTTTGCTGGTCACACCCAGTTCGCGGGCGACCATTTCGACTTCGTCCTGGTTAAACCAGCCGAGACGCTGTTTAGCCTTACGCAGGTTAAAGAACAGCTTACGTTGTGCTTTGGTGGTCGCGACTTTCACGATACGCCAGTTGCGCAGCACATACTCGTGGATCTCAGCTTTGATCCAGTGCACGGCGAAAGAGACCAGACGCACACCGACTTCAGGGTTGAAGCGGCGTACCGCTTTCATCAGGCCGATATTTCCTTCCTGGATCAGATCCGCCTGCGGCAGACCATAGCCCGAGTAGTTACGAGCAATATGAACAACAAAGCGCAGGTGAGATAGAATCAGCTTTTTCGCTGCTTCCAGATCGCCCTGGTAATGCAGCTTTTCAGCCAGCGCCCGCTCTTCATCAGCCGTCAACATCGGCCATGCGTTAGCGGCCCGGACGTAAGATTCCAGGTTGCCAACAGGGGCTAAAGCTAAAGTTTGCATTTCTTTGGTCATTCAAATCCTCTCAATTCACTATCAACTGGCGGCGGTCTGTCCCCATCAGGCAACAAACATGCCAGCATTTTTGAGCAACGAGAATAGCATTCACTTTTTTATCAGACAGTGATTTTATCCACAAGTTCCTTGTAGGCGTGTGAATAAATTACGCACAAATTGTGACATCCGGATGAACAGCCGACGCGGGGAACAGCAAGATAGTTGGGTACGCTCTCCCTGCAACGGTATTCGTCATTGCAGGGGAGGAGTATACCAGAGAATCGTTAGTCCGGAGTAAAGTGACGTAAATGTTGCACCGTCGCCAGCCAGGCGGCAATCCAGCCAATCATCGAACAGACCAGCAATAGCAGCAAACATTCATCGAAAGATAAGCCACTTAACTCAAACTGTGTGCCGAAGACCTTCGCCACATCCGTCACCGCCGACGAGAGTCGCATCACCAAAATTTCAGACAAAATGAGCGATAAAAACGCGCCGGAGAAGCCAAGAAGCGCGCCGCCGTAAAGGAACGGGCGCAGGATAAACCCGTCCGTTGCGCCAATCAGCTTCTGCACATTAATGGTGTCACGACGGGCAAAGATGCTGAGACGCACGCTGTTACCGATCACCAGGAAGACGGCAGCGATCATCAACACGCCAATCATGGCCGAAACGCGCCCAACCAGCCCGGTCAGCGCCGACAGACGCGCAAACCAGCTATCGTCCATACGTACTTCGTCGATGCCCTGCACGCGCGTAATGCGATCGCGCAGCGTGTTCAGCGCCTCGGTGCTCTGGAAATCGATTTTCGGCACCACCACCGCCACTGCCGGCAGCGGGTTCTCTTCCAGCATATCTAACGCGCCGCCAAAACCGGACCAGTTACGAAACTCGCCGAGCGCATCTTCGCGGGAGAGATAGTTCACCTTCTCAACGCCCGGTTCGGACTGCAACTGCCCGACCACCTGCTGCGCGGCGTTATCATCCAGCGCTTTATCGAAGTAGACGGTAATTTGCGGCGAAGGATAATACTGCGACGCCGCATGGCTGACGTTTTTATAGACCATATAGCAGACGCTCGGCAGCGTTAGCGAGATGGCAATCACCATCACTGTCAGGAACGTTGCCAGCGGTTTACTCTTCAGATCCTGCAGCGCACCGTGCCAGGCGTAGCGCATCTGCTCGTTGAAGACATTGGTTTTACGCGAAGGCGGTCGGGGGGCCTGCTTGCTGCGTCTCGGCGCGCTGCGGCTGCCTTCGCCCGCCGACGAGGCGGATTTGCGAAAACGGTCGAGCTTGCTGCCGAATTGCCGAATATGATTGATTGCGTCGCGCTTATTCACCCGCCAGGCCTCCATGCAAATGGCCGTCGCTCAGGCTCAGCATGCGGTACGAACGCCGGGAAATCAGTCCCATGTCGTGCGTCGCCATCAGTACCGTCACCCCAACGCGGTTAAACTCTTCAAACAGACGTAAAATCCCTTCAGACAGGGCTTCATCCAGGTTCCCGGTCGGTTCATCCGCCAGCAATACGGCAGGTTTATTCACCACCGCGCGGGCGATGCCCACACGCTGCTGCTCACCGCCGGAGAGCTGGATCGGGAAGCTTTTCGCTTTGTCCAGCAGCCCGACTTTATCCAGCGCCGCCGACACGCGACGGCGAATATCATCCCCGCTGGCACCGGCGATAATCAGCGGGATCGCGACGTTATCAAACACCGTGCGATCCATCAGCAGATGGTGATCCTGGAAAATCATGCCGATCTGGCGGCGCAAAAACGGCACTTCGCGGCTTTTCAGCCGGGAAATATCGTGGCCGCTGAAGAAGATTTTCCCGGCGCTTGGCCGTTCAATCCCACAGATCAGCTTCAGCAGGGTACTTTTCCCCGCGCCGGAGTGCCCGGTCAGAAACGCCATCTCGCCCTGCTGCAGGTGAAAGGTCACCCCCTGCAGCGCTTGTCTCCCACCGAGATAGGCTTTGCTGACATGTTCAAAGCGAATCATTGTTAATCCTCTCGGGCAAAAAGCGCCTCAATAAAATCGCCCGCATTAAACGGACGCAAATCTTCAATACGTTCGCCAACACCGATATAGCGAATTGGGATACCGAACTGATCCGCTACCGAGAAGATCACCCCGCCTTTTGCGGTGCCGTCAAGCTTGGTCAGCGTGATACCGGTTAAACCGACCGCTTCGTGGAACAGTTTGGCCTGGCTTACCGCATTTTGCCCGGTGCTGGCATCAATCGTGAGCATCACTTCGTGCGGCGCATTTTCATCGAGCTTTTTCATCACGCGCACAATCTTTTTCAGCTCTTCCATCAGGTGCGATTTATTCTGCAGACGGCCGGCGGTATCCGCAATCAGCACATCGACATTACGCGCCTTCGCTGCCTGGATAGCGTCAAAGATAACCGAAGCGGAATCCGCGCCGGTATGCTGGGCAATCACCGGAATATCGTTGCGCTGGCCCCACACCTGCAACTGTTCAACCGCTGCTGCGCGGAAGGTATCGCCCGCCGCCAGCATCACCGATTTACCCTGCTGCTCAAACTGGCGCGCCAGCTTGCCGATGGTGGTGGTTTTACCGACGCCGTTAACGCCGACCATCAGAATAACGAACGGCGTTTTGCCTTCGACATTCAGCGGCTCGTCCACCTTCGCGAGGATCTCGCTCATCTCCTCTTTCAGCAGACCATACAGCGCTTCCGCGTCGCGCAGCTGCTTGCGGCTGGCCCCTTCCGTCAGGTTGGTGATGATTTTCCGCGTGGTCTCAACGCCGACATCAGCAATCAGCAACTGCTCTTCCAGCTCTTCGAAGAGATCATCATCGATTTTTTTACCGCGGAACAGACTGATAAATCCGGAACCGAGATTCTCTTTTGTTTTCAGCAGGCTGCGCTTCAAACGCGCGAAGAAACCCTCTTTAGTCGGCTTCTCCTGCTCCTGAACCGGCTCGTCGACCGGCACAACCATCACCGCTTCTTCCGCCGCTTCGGCCGCCAGCGCATCCAGCTCTTCCTCGCTCGGCAGCGTCTCGTCTTCTATCTCTTCAACTTCTGGCTCGTCGACTTCAACGTCCGCAGTAACCAGCGGCTCGGCTTCGGCCTGCCACTCTTCGGCGTCAATGCTCTGCTCGCTAAGCTCTTCCGGCAGCGGCAGCGCTTCATGCTCAACGGCAGCAACGGGTGCTACTTCGATAATCTCTTCGACGGGTTCTTCAACAGCTGCTTCTTCTATAACCTGTTCTTCGGCAACCGGCTCTTCTGCAACGCGCTCTTCAGCAACAGGCTGCAATGCCTCTTCATGCACCAGCTGTTCGCTGACCTCGACAACCTCTTCGGCGAACTTTTCGCTGTCGGCGGCAGGCTCGGCAACCGGCGTCTCTTCTACCTGTTGTTCTGCCGTTTTCTGCTCTTCAGCTTGCGCCTCATCGGCCCGCTCTTTCTGCCCAAAGCCCAGCCAGGAAAAAAAGCCACGTTTCTTTTCATTTGCCATTGGCGACTACACTCCTCGCTGTTGATTCTATAGCGCAGCCTGTCTGCTCGACCAGGACTGAAATCATTGGTGAATTAGTCGGATAGTCTAACACTTTCCTTATCTCTCATCACGGCCTGAGGATTAGGGTTTAACGCAATTCATCCGCCCGCTAGAATAGCAGGCCGAAATGATGAGCAAAGCGAAGACCATGAAGAAACCCAACCGTGCCGCCAGCGGACAAATTCGTATTATTGGCGGGCAGTGGCGGGGCCGTAAATTACCGGTTCCCGACAGCCCAGGCCTGCGCCCGACCACCGATCGCGTGCGCGAAACCCTCTTTAACTGGCTGGCACCATCAATGGTTGACGCCCGCTGTCTCGACTGCTTCGCTGGCAGCGGCGCGCTAGGGCTGGAAGCGCTCTCCCGCTACGCCGCCAGTGCGACGTTGGTTGAGATGGAGCGCAGCGTCGCCCAGCAGCTTCAGCAAAACCTCGCTACGCTTAAAGCCACCAACGCGAAAGTCGTTAACAGTAACACGCTGAGCTTTTTAGCCGCAGCCGGCACGCCGCACACCATTGTGTTTATCGATCCACCGTTTCGCAAAGGGATGCTGGACGACACCGTGCGTTTGCTGGAGAACAACGGCTGGCTGGCGGATGATGCGCTCATTTATATCGAGAGCGAAGTAGAAAATGGTTTACCGTCAGTGCCTGCGCACTGGCATTTACACCGGGAAAAAGTCGCGGGCCAGGTGGCTTACCGTTTGTATCACCGCGAAGCACAAGGAGAGAAGCATGCCGTTGCTGATTAATCTGGGCCGTCTGATGATGCTCTGCATCTGGGCCTTTCTGATCTTCAATCTGATCCACCCCTTTCCGCGCCCGTTGAATATTTTCGTCAACGTCGCGCTGGTTTTTACCTTCTTTATGCATGCCTTGCAGGCGACGATGATGAAAACCGCGCTGCCGAAAGAGGGGCCGCAAATGACCAAAGTCGAGCAGCTGCGCATTTTTCTTTTTGGCGTCTTTGAACTGCTGGTCTGGCAGAAGAAGCTGAAAGCAAAGAGATAACTCTGTCAGATTAAGTGGAATTGCAGGGCATTGGGGGAAGTTCGCATTGTCATCCCCCTTTTTACGCCACTACACTTGAGGGGAGAGTTTTACGCAACAATAACAGTTACAGGGACTTAATTATGCTGTGGTCATTTATTGCTGTCTGCTTTTCCGGCTGGTTGTACGTCGACGCTTCCTATCGTGGCCCGGTGTGGCAACGCTGGGTGTTCAAACCCGTAACCCTTCTGCTGTTACTCCTGCTCGCCTGGCAAGCGCCCATGTTTGATGCCATCAGCTATCTGGTGCTGGCGGGTCTGTGCGCCTCGCTGGTGGGTGATGCCCTGACGCTGCTGCCGCGGCAAAAGTTACTTTACGCTATCGGCGCTTTCTTCCTGGCCCATCTGCTTTATACCATCTACTTCGCCAGCCAGATGACGCTGACCTTCTTCTGGCCGCTGCCGCTGGTGCTGCTGGTGATTGGTGCCCTGCTGCTGGCGGTGATCTGGACGCGTCTTGAAGAGCTGCGCATGGCCGTCTCCACCTTTGTCGCCATGACGCTGGTAATGGTGTGGCTGGCCGGTGAGCTGTGGTTCTTCCGTCCGACCAGCCAGGCGCTGTCGGCATTTATCGGCGCGTCGCTGCTGCTTATCGGTAATATTGTCTGGCTCGGCAGCCACTACCGTAAACGCTTTAGCGCGGATAACGCCATCTCCTCCGCCTGCTATTTTGCCGGCCACTTCCTGATCGTCCGTTCGCTCTATATCTAAAGCGCTTGACTCTGGAGTCGACTCCAGAGTGTATCCTCCGGTTAATGAGAAAATTATCATTCACCGGAGGATGCGATGGCTGCTCCCGAACTCAAGAAAACGCCGCACTTTGCCGCGCTCAAACTGCGCCCCGTTGCTGAAAGCAATGTCCCCTGCTGCGGCGATACAAGCTGTGAAACCCGCTCCGCACCGGAAATAACCGCCGCCGGCGATCGCTATAGCTGGCAAGTGAGCGGTATGGATTGCGCCGCCTGCGCACGTAAAGTGGAAAATGCGGTGCGCCAGATCGAGGGTATCACCCAGGTGCAGGTCGCTTTTGCCACCGAAAAGCTGATTGTCATCGCGCAAGAGGACGTGCGCGAGCGCGTCGAAAAAGCCGTTCAAAACGCGGGCTACCAGCTTCGCAGCGAAAACAGCGCTCCCGCGCCTGCGCCTTCATCCCTGCGCGAAAACCTGCCGCTGATCCTGCTCATCGTCATGATGGCCCTGAGCTGGGGGCTGGAGCAGTTCAATCACCCCTTCGGCCAGGCGGCGTTTATTCTCACCACGCTGGTTGGTTTGTGGCCGATTGCCCGCCAGGCCGTGCGCCTGATGAGAAGCGGTAGCTGGTTCGCCATCGAAACCTTAATGAGCGTGGCGGCAATTGGCGCGCTGTTTATCGGCGCGACCGCCGAAGCGGCGATGGTGCTGCTGCTGTTTTTAATTGGCGAGCGGCTTGAAGGCTGGGCCGCCAGCCGCGCGCGCAAAGGCGTAAGCGCACTGATGGCGTTAAAACCCGATAGCGCCATTCGCATGCGTAACGGCGTGCGTGAAACCATCCCAGCCAGCCAACTGCAACCTGGCGATACCATTGAAGTCCCGGCGGGCGGGCGCTTACCAGCGGACGGCCGCCTTATCTCGCCGTTCGCCAGTTTTGATGAGAGTGCCTTAACCGGCGAGTCGCTGCCCGTCGAGCGCAGCGCGGGCGAAAGCGTGCCCGCAGGTGCCACCAGCGTCGATCGGCTGATTACCCTGGAAGTCGTGTCAAAAGCGGGCGAAAGCGCCATCGACCGCATCCTGAAACTGATTGAAGAGGCGGAAGAGCGCCGCGCGCCCATTGAGCGCTTTATCGATCGCTTCAGCCGTATTTATACGCCAGCGATTATGGCCGTGGCGCTGCTGGTCGCGGTGGTTCCACCCCTGCTCTTTTCCGCTCCGTGGCTGGAGTGGGTCTATAAAGGGCTGGCGCTGCTGCTGATTGGCTGCCCCTGCGCGCTGGTAATCTCCACCCCCGCGGCCATCACCTCCGGGCTGGCGGCCGCCGCACGTCGCGGCGCGCTGATCAAAGGCGGCGCGGCGCTGGAGCAGCTCGGCACTCTGCGTCAGGTAGCGTTTGATAAGACCGGCACCCTGACCCTCGGCAAACCGCAGCTGGTCGCCATTCAGGCATTTTCGGGTACAGAGGAGCAGGAGCTGCTGGCGCTCAGCGCCGGGGTTGAGCAGGGCTCGACGCACCCGCTGGCGCTGGCGATTGTGCAGGAGGCGCAGCGTCGTGGCATCGCTATTCCGCAGGCCGACGGGCAGCGCGCGCTGGCCGGGAAAGGTATCGAAGCGCGTATCGGCGCGCATGACATTCACATCTGCGCACCGGAAAAGGTGCCAGCGGGCCTGCTTAATGACGCCGGGCGCAAGCAGATTGAGCAGCAGGAAGCACAGGGGCAAACGGTGGTAGTGGTTCTGCGCGATAACACCGTAATCGGTACGCTGGCGCTACAGGACACCCTGCGCGACGATGCAAAAGCCGCGGTGGCGGAACTGCATGCCCTTGGCATCACGGGCGTGATCCTCACCGGCGATAACCCGCGGGCAGCGGCAGCGATTGCTGGTGAGTTGGGGCTGGAGTTTCGCGCCGGGCTGCTGCCGGAAGATAAAGTGAGCGCCGTGCGCGCGCTGAATGAAGCGGCTCCGCTGGCGATGGTCGGCGACGGCATCAACGATGCCCCGGCAATGAAAGCGGCAACAATTGGCATTGCGATGGGCAGCGGTACCGATGTCGCGCTGGAGAGCGCCGATGCGGCGTTAACCCATAACCGGCTCGCCGGCCTTGGGCAGATGATCCGCCTGGCGCGCGCCACGCACCGTAATATTCGTCAGAACATCGCCATTGCGCTGGGGCTGAAGGGGATATTCCTGGTCACCACACTTTTGGGGATCACCGGATTATGGCTGGCAGTGCTGGCGGATACCGGCGCAACGGTGCTGGTGACAGCCAACGCGCTGCGCCTGTTACGCCGCAACGATTAGTGGCTTTTACGCACTAAATAGCGGTAGGGCAACGCCTCGGTTTGATCGGCAACCAGCTCATGTTCCATAAAACGGCAGAAGCCGGGAATATCGCGGGTGGTTGCCGGATCGTCGGCGATAATCAGTACAGTTTCGCCAACCTGCATGTTACGCACGGTTTTGCGCACCATCATTACCGGCTCCGGGCAGCGCAGGCCAAGGGCATCAAGAGTGTGGTCGGCGGTAGAAAACGGATCGCTCATCTTCATCTCACAAGTGAAAAAACCGCCCTAGTTTACGCTGCCATTTTCAGGGCGCAAGGGAGGTTAACGATTGCGTTAAAATTAGCCATTGCATCGCGCGATGATTGCAGTATCATGCGGCGGCTTCTGCCTGGCAGAGCATAAATTGAACTGGGTTCCCTCACCCCATTTACCAAAAAGGTCACAATATGACGCACTTTTCCAACGCACAGCGCATGAAGGCGCTGGTCTGGCTATCGCTATTCCACCTGCTGGTGATTATCTCCAGTAACTATCTGGTGCAGCTCCCGGTCGCCATTTTCGGCTTCCACACCACCTGGGGCGCATTCAGTTTTCCGTTTATCTTTCTGGCAACGGATCTCACCGTACGCATTTTTGGCGCGCCTCTGGCACGACGGATTATTTTTGCCGTGATGGTGCCCGCCCTGCTCGCCTCTTACGTTATCTCGTCGCTCTTTTATATGGGCAGCTGGCAAGGTTTCGGCGCGCTCGCCCACTTTAACCTGTTTGTCGCGCGTATCGCCGCCGCCAGCTTTATGGCTTATGCGCTGGGGCAGATCCTCGATGTGCACGTCTTTAACCGCCTGCGCCAGAGCCGCCGCTGGTGGCTTGCGCCAACGGCCTCGACCATTTTTGGTAACGCCAGCGATACGGTGGCCTTCTTCTTTATCGCCTTCTGGCGCAGCCCAGATCCCTTTATGGCGCAGCACTGGACCGAAATCGCACTGGTGGATTACAGCTTCAAGGTGCTTATCAGCATCGCCTTCTTCCTGCCGATGTATGGTGTGCTGTTGAATATGTTGCTGAAAAGACTGGCAGACAAATCTGAAATCTCGGCATTACAGGCGGGTTAAAGGTACGACTTATCAGTTGTGATAATATGGAACAACGAGCCATTATGGCTGTTTATTGAAAGGATGAAGTCAATGCGCAATCTGGTGAAATATGTCGGTATTGGCCTGCTGGTGATGGGGCTGGCTGCCTGTGATAACAGCGACAGCAAGAAGCCCGTACAGGGTGCCGCCGCAGAGAGTAACGCCTCCGGTCAGCCGGTGACCCTGCTCGACGGTAAACTCAGCTTCTCGCTGCCTGCGGATATGACCGATCAGAGCGGCAAGCTGGGCACGCAATCCAACAACATGCACGTCTACTCTGATGCCACAGGCCAGAAAGCGGTGATTGTGATTGTGGGTGATAACACGCAGGAAGATCTGAGCGTGCTGGCGAAACGTCTGGAAGATCAGCAGCGCAGCCGCGACCCGCAGTTGCAGGTTGTGACCAACCGTGCGATTGAGCTGAAAGGGCAGACTCTGCAACAGCTCGACAGCGTGATCTCCGCCAAAGGCCAGACCGCATGGTCCTCTGTGGTGCTGGGAAAAATTGATAACCACCTGGTAACGCTTCAGGTGACGCTGCCGGCGGAAAATCAGCAGCAGGCGCAAACTGCTGCCGAGAACATTATCAACACCATCGTGGTGAAATAACGCCGCAACACTCGAAAAGAGAAAGGGAACCTGCAGGTTCCCTTTTTTTATGCCAGGCCGGATAAGCATTTACGCGCTATCCGGCACTCTCTGCTTTAACCGCCACGCCAACAGCAGCGCAATCGCCACCAGCCCGGCGGCGGCAAGATAAATAGATGAGACGCCCGCCCAGGCCATCAGCAGCCCTGCCAGCGGGCCGGTCACGCCTAGCGAGAGATCCATAAACACCGTATAGGTCGCCAGCGCCGAGCCCTGATTGTGCTGCGGCACCGCTTTTACCGCCACCACGCCCAGCGCCGGGAAGACCAGCGAGAAACCGGCCCCTGTCAGGAAAACGCCCAGTTTCACCATCCACGGATCGACCGCCAGGCCCACCAGCAGCAGCCCGCAGGTCTCCACCGCAAAGCAGATCAGCGCCACATTGAGGCCGCCAAAACGGTTGATACCATTGGGAAACAGCAGGCGTGCACCAACAAACGCCACGCTGAAGAGCGTCAGGGCGAACGCCGCCCCATCCCAGCCTCTGGCATCGTAATAGAGGGTGATAAAGGTAGCGATCACGCCAAAACCGGCCGAACCGAGCGCCAGCGCCATCCCGTAGAGCCAGACGCGGCCGAGCACAGCGCGAAACGGCAACGGCTTGCCTTTGCTGGCTTTTACCGCCGCACGCGGTAGCGCAAGCAGCACCGCCAACAGCGCGACGGCCATAATCGTCACCGCCAGCCCGTGCAGGCCGCCATAGTGATAACAGAGCACGCCGAGCGGTGCGCCAAGCGCCATCGCCCCGTATGTGGCAATACCATTCCACGAGATGACGCGCCCGATATGCACTGAACCGACCACGCCGACGCCCCACAGCGTCGCGCCGGTACCGGCAAAACTCTGGCCGATGCCTAAAATCACCCGCCCAAGGCAGAGCAGCACCAGGCTCAACACGCCCGACTGCATTCCCGCCAACAGATAGCTCAGCCCGCTGAGAAACGCGCCGCAGAGGCCGAAAATCACCACTTTCTTCGGCCCCAGCAGATCGGCATAGCGCCCAGCATGCGGGCGGCTGAGCAGCGTGGCGAAGTACTGAAGACTTATCACCAGCCCCGCCCAGAAGGCGCTGTAGCCCATCACGTCATGGACAAAGCCGGGCAGCACCGCCAGCGGTAAACCAATGGTGAGATAGCTGGCGAAGTTAAAAATTACGACGGACAAAATCCGCAGATTGAGGCGCAATCCGCTCGGCGCCGGTTCAGCGCGGTGTTCAGGCATCAGGATTTACTCAGATTTTTACAACAATGTTTCACTATTACCACGACACAAGGTAGAAAGCAGCACGACTTTAAGATTATCTCTGTCAGGCGAAGGTGGCGCGGCGCACTACACTTACTGGCAATAAGAAAAAAAAGGAATTAATCATGATGCAACCTCAGCCAGACCGGGCGGGCCTCCACATTCTTCTCAAACTGGCGTCACTGGTGGTCATACTCGCCGGTATCCACGCCGCAGCCGATATTATTGTGCAACTCCTGCTGGCGCTCTTCTTCGCCATTGTTCTTAACCCGCTAGTGACCTGGTTTCTACGCCGCGGCATCAAGCGCCCGGCGGCCATTGCCATTGTCGTGCTGGTGATGCTGGTCTTCCTGACCGCCTTATTCGCCGTGCTTGCCGCGTCGATGAATGACTTTATGACCCTGCTGCCGAAGTACAACCGCGAGCTGACACGCAAGTTTTTGCAGCTTCAGGATGCGCTGCCGTTCCTGCATCTGCATCTCTCCCCGGAGCGTATGCTGCAACGCATGGACTCCGACCGCATGATGTCGTTCGCCACCACCATGGCGACGCAGTTATCGAATGCGATGGCAAGCGTCGTGCTGCTGGTAATGACAGTGGTGTTTATGCTGTTTGAAGTGCGCCACGTGCCCTACAAAATGCGCTTTGCCCTTAACAATCCGCAGATCCACATCGCTGGTCTGCACCGCGCGCTGAAAGGGGTGTCGCACTATCTGGCACTGAAAACGCTGCTCAGCGTCTGGACCGGGCTAATTGTCTGGGTCGGGCTGGTGGCGCTGGATGTGCAGTTTGCGCTGATGTGGGGCGTGCTCGCCTTTTTGCTGAACTACGTGCCGAATATCGGGTCGGTGATCTCCGCCATTCCGCCAATGATCCAGGCCCTGCTGTTCAACGGCACCTACGAGTGCCTGTTAGTCGGCGCCCTCTTCCTGGTGGTGCACATGCTGATTGGCAATATCCTTGAACCGCGCATGATGGGCCACCGCCTCGGCATGTCGACGCTGGTGGTGTTCCTCTCATTATTAATCTGGGGATGGCTGCTCGGCCCGGTGGGGATGCTGCTCTCGGTGCCGCTCACCAGCGTATGCAAAATCTGGATGGAGACCACCACCGGCGGCAGCAAGCTGGCGATTATGCTTGGCCCAGGCCGACCGAAATCGCGCTTACCCGGTTAAGCTCTCTTGCGGGCGGGCAGGAAGATAACCAGCACGCCCGCCACAATCAGCGCCACGCCAAACGCGCCGCGCAGCGTGAAGGGTTCATGCCAGCCAGGCAGCCAGATGGCGGCGGCCCACACCAGAATGTAACTCAGGCTGAGCAGGGCATAGGCTTTGCTCAGCGCCATCCGGTGCAGAGCCAGATACCAACAGCCCATCGATGCCACGTAGCCCATCAACCCCAACAGCAGCGCCAGCGTGCCAGCCCGCGCATGCAGCAGCGCCAGCAAAAAGCCGCGCAGATCGGTCAACGGCGGCAGCGACAGCATACCATCACGCAGTAACAGTTGCGCCCCGCTCACCAGCAGCACGCTAAGAAGCGCCCAGTGTAGCCCCTTCATAATGAACTCCCGAGCAGCGCCACACCGGCAATAATCAACGCCAGACCGCAGGCATGGCGCAACGTGATCCGCTCATGCCAGATCGCCCTCGCCGCCAGGGTCACCCAGACAAAATTAAGGCTCAGCATCGGGTAGGCGACGCCGACCGGAACGCGCTGCAACACCAGCAGCCACAGCACCATCCCCGCGCCCAGCGCCAGCAGTGCCAGCGCCAGCCATAGACCAACGTGCCTGCCGCGCGATGCCCCGCTCGCCGGGCGCGTCGCCTGCTTCTGGCACAGCTGCCCAAGACAGCTCAACAGGCTGGCCGCGCCGAGCCAGATCCAGCTACTCATTGCGGAAAATACTGCAATAACACCATCCGCCCCTGCTGATAGACGTTATCCGGTTTTGGAATGGGTAGACGCATAAACTCATCGGCCTGCGACTGATGCAGCACCAGGGAAACAATTCCCTGTTGGCGATGCCCGGCCAGCCAGTCGGTGAAATCACGCTCGGCGACAAAGCGCCCTTTCGCATCAGGATAATCCAGACCATAAGCCAGCTCACCGCGCGAACCGAACAGCAGAATATCGCTGCGCTTCAGCTCCCAGGCGAGCCCGGAGGCAACGCCGGGATTATCCGACAGCACATAGCGGCTCTCCGCCAGCGCGTCATCAATACAGGCGATCAGGAACTGCGGCTGTTTGGAATCCATCACTTTATCCGGAATGGCAAACCCCACCAGCAGCGCCAGCGTCAGTGGCGAAAGTGCGGCGAAGAACCAACGCTCAGCACTGGCCCTGAAGGTAAACAGCCCGACCAGCGCCCACATCAGGAAGATAAAGGCAGCAAGCGCCGCTTTATAATCTTCGATCGGCAGCCAGACGGGATGCTTTAACATTCCCCACGGCGACACCACCAGCGCGGCGATCGCGCCAGTGACCCCGAAAGCGATATTGATCCCGGCGTTGATACGCAGCACTTTCACGCTCGCAGCGGTGCGCGCGTAACGCGCCATCAATATCGCCAGCGGCGCAAAGCAGGGCAGAATATAGGTCAGCAGTTTTCCCTGAGCGATGCTGAAGAAGATCAGCGGCATTACCACCCAGCCGAGTAGGTAGAAAGCATCACTGCGCGCGCGCCAGCCGGTTTTCAGCGCGCCGGGCAGCAGGCCAAGCCATGGCAGCGAACCGGCAAGCAAACAGGGAATGTAGTACCAGAACGGGGCTTTATGCTGCGCGTCCTCTTGGGCGAAGCGCTGAATATGCTCAACCCAGAAGAAGTAGCGCCAGAAATCAGGCTCGCGCGCCGCAATGGTCAGCCCCCACGGCAGCACCGTCAGGACGCATGCCAGCACGGCCAGCCAGCCCCAGATCAGCACCTCTTTCCAGCGCCGCTGCGCAATCACCCACGGCAACACGCCGATAACCGGTAGCGCCAGCGCCAGAAACCCTTTGGTCATCACCCCCATACCGCAGGCGATGCCGAGCAGCAGATAGCCGCCCGCTTTCCCACGTCGGGTGGTGGTCTGCGCCGCCAGCCAGAAGCTGAACATCGCCAGCGTCATCCATAAGGCGATCATCGGATCCAGCACGGCATAGGTACCGACACCGTAGACCAGCAGCACGGTCAGGTAGATGACGCCCGAGAGCAGCGCCGTCGCTTTGTCGCGCCACATCTTCCACGCTAACGCGCCAACCAGCAGGGCAGAAACGGTGGTGGAGAAGACCGCGCCAAAGCGTACCGCGAAGTTGTTGTGACCAAATACCCACTGCGCGAGGGTGTTGATCCAGTATCCGGCGATCGGTTTTTCAAAATAGCGCAGCCCGAGGAAATGGGGCACTATCCAGTCGCCGCTTTGCAACATCTCGCGGCTGATCTCCGCATAGCGGGTCTCATCCGGTTGCCAGAGCAGGCGATACTCGAGCGGCGCAAGGTAATAAAGGGCAAACAGCGCCAGCATCGCTAAACCATAATGAACAGGTTTCATCGTTGTGCACTCAACAGTTTTTGGCATCCCAGCCACCCTTCGCGGCCAACCACTTCGCCGCGTACCACTTTGCCGGGCGGCAGTGTCGTGACATCGTCCGGTAGCAACTGCCCCAGCGGGCAAAACGTAATCTCCTCCTGCGCCGCCAGCGTCAGCAGTTGATCAAATGCATCGGCACCGATAATCCCCTCCACTTCGGCATGGATGGTGTAGACCGGCGTACCCCGGGCGCGATGCATGCGATCGAGGATAAAGCGGTTGAAGCCCTCGGCGCTCACCGAGGAGCCAACGACCTCATCCCAGGTGGGTAACGAAACGGGAATTTGTGGCGCGGCGTAGACGTTTTCCGCCAGTTGCGGGCGGAAAGGCTGGCTACCGCGACAGTCGCTGTTGTAGCGAAACGGGAAGACCGATTTCGCTTTCACCACCCGCTGATCTGCCCGCCAGCCCGCCGCCGCCGAGCAGGTTACCGGCTGGCCGATAATCCGCTCCAGCGCCGAGAGGCCGCGAGCGATCTCCGTTTCCAGCCGCGCCTGATCCCAGACGCCGCTCCAGCTTTGCCAGGCGTGGTGATCCCAGGCGTGCAGCCCCACTTCATGCATGCGCGCCGTCTGGCGAATGATCTCTGCATTGGCATCGCCAATAATGCGCCCCGGCCAGGCAGTTCCGGCCAGCAAAATATCCCAGCCATATAGCGACGCCGCGCGCGAGCGCAGCATCTTCCAGAAAAATTTCGGCTTCAGCAGACGCCAGATATGCCGCCCCATATTGTCCGGGCCGACGCTAAAAAAGACGCTCGCCTGAATCTGGTGCTTCTCCAGCAGCTGCAGCAGGCGCGGCATGCCCTGCTGCGTGCCGCGAAAGGTATCGACATCAATACGTAAGCCGATTTTTTTCATGCTTATTGCTCATCCGTCAGTTCGACCGTACGCAGGAAAAAGTCGAGCGTCTCGTCAACCGTCTGGCGCATCGCTACCGTCGGCTCCCACTGCAGGCAGCGTTTGGCGTTGCGAATACTCGGTTTGCGGTGCTCAACATCCTGGTATCCTTTACCGTAATAGCTGCTGCTCTCAACGTCGCGGAAACCGGCAAAAGGCGGGAAGCGGTGGCGCAGCGGATGCTGCTCAAAGCTCTCCAGCAGCATCTCGGCAAGCTCCTTGATACTGGCTTCGTTCTCCGGGTTGCCGATATTGATAATCTCGCCGTCGCAGCGCCCGTCACGGTTTTCAATAATGCGGAACAGCGCTTCGATACCGTCGCTGATATCAGTAAAGCAGCGCTTCTGTTTTCCGCCTTCAACCAGCTTGATCGGCGAGCCTTCCACCAGGTTGAGGATCAACTGAGTGATGGCGCGAGAGCTGCCGATGCGCGCGGCATTGAGGTTATCCAGACGCGGGCCCATCCAGTTAAACGGACGGAAGAGCGTAAAACGCAGCCCCTCTTTCTCGCCGTATGCCCAAATCACACGGTCAAGAAGCTGTTTCGACACCGAGTAGATCCAGCGCTGTTTGCTTACCGGCCCGACCACCAGGTTCGAGTTATCCTCATCAAACACTTTGTCGGTGCACATGCCGTACACTTCCGAGGTCGACGGGAAGATGATGCGTTTGTTGTACTTCACGCAGTCGCGGATGATCTTCAGGTTCTCTTCAAAATCGAGCTCAAAGACGCGCAGCGGGTTGCGGGTGTACTCAATCGGCGTGGCGATCGCTACCAGCGGCAGCACCACGTCGCATTTTTTAATGTGGTACTCGATCCACTCTGAATGAATGCTGATGTCGCCTTCAACAAAGTGAAAACGCGGGCAGTCGAGAAAACGTCCGATGGCGTCGGAACCGATGTCGAGGCCGTAAATCTCATAGTTATCGTCGCGCAGCAGGCGCTCGGTCAGGTGGTTGCCGATAAAGCCGTTTACCCCAAGGATCAGCACGCGAGTGCGGCGTTTTACCGCCACCACCGGTTTGCTGCTCAACAGCGCCCCGGCCACCAGCCCCAGCGACTGCGCCAGCTGCGCGCCCTGCATATAAACGCCTTTCTCAGTCTGGCCGGTCATCACCTCCAGCGCGCCCTCGCCGCAGGCAATAATCAGCGGCGCGACGGAGATAACGGTTCCCGCTCGTGCTGGCGCCACGTCGCTGCGCACGCGAGATTTCCAGACGATAAATTTGTGCGTGCCAACAAAGCTGAACGCGCCCGGCCACGGATCGCTCACCGCACGCACCAGGTTGTGCAGGGTTTGTGCCGGTTTTTCCCACTCCAGGCGACCATCTTCCGGCGTGCGGCGGCCAACATAGCTCGCTTTACTCTCATCCTGTGCGGTTTCGCTGAAGGTGCCGCTTTTCAGCGTCGGTAAAGCGCCTTCCAGCAGATGTTTGGCGCTCTCGGTCAGTTTACGGTGCAGCGACAGCGCGTCATCGGCGTCGGCAATCTCGACCGCTTGCTGGGCGATGATCGCTCCGGCATCCGCGCGGGAGATCATCCGGTGCAGCGTGACGCCGGTTTGCGTTTCGCCATTCACCAGCACCCAGTTCAGCGGCGCGCGTCCACGATAGGCGGGCAGCAGCGAACCGTGCAGGTTAAACGCGCCGATGCGCGCGTTATTCAAAATCGCTTCGCCGAGCAGGTTACGGTAGTAGAACGAGAAAATAACGTCCGGCTTCATCTCGGCAATGCGGTCAACCCACAGCGGATGGTTAACGTCATCCGGGGCATAAACCGGAATACCGCGCTCGGCGGCAAGGCGTGCTACCGAGCTAAAAAAGGCGTTTTCCTGTGCGTTGTCGGCATGGGTAAAAATGGCCGCAATATCAAACCCGGCGTCCAGTAAGGCCTGTACGCCGACGCATCCCATATCGTGATAAGCAAAAACAACGGCTTTCATTGGTTCTTTTCCTCTTGCGAAACGTCATGATCCTGGCGGACAACGCGTTGAATAAAGTAGCGGGGACGGGCGCGCACATCGTTATAGATGCGCCCGATATACTCCCCAAGCAGGCCCATGCCGATAAACTGTGCGCCGATAAAGGTGAAGAGAATGGCGAAGAGCGTGAATACCCCTTCCCCCGCCCACTGCGCGCCAAACGCCAGCCGCAGAATCACCAGCAGCAGCGACAGCGAGAAGCCAAACAGCGCGATGACGCTGCCAAAAACGCTGAGCAGACGCAGTGGCGTGGTGGTCAGGCAGGTCACCAGGTCATACATCAGGTTAATCAGACGCATAAAGCTGTATTTCGAGTCGCCAAATTCGCGCTCGGCGTGCTGCACCGGGATCTCAACCGCCCGGCGGGCAAAGGTGTTAGCGAGGATCGGGATAAAGGTGCTGCGCTCGTGGCAGCGCAGCATCGCGTCAACGATATGACGGCGATAGGCGCGCAGCATGCAGCCGTAGTCGCCCATCGCTTTCCCGGTAGCGCGCTGGATCAAGTGGTTAACGCCGCGCGACGCCAGCTTGCGAAACAGGCTGTCCTGGCGGTTTTGCCGCACGGTGCCCACCACGTCATACCCTTCGTTGGCTTTCGCCACCAGCCGCGGGATCTCCTCCGGCGGGTTTTGCAGATCCGCATCCAGGGTAATCACCAGATCGCCGGTGACATGGCTGAAACCGGCCATGATCGCCGAGTGCTGGCCGTAGTTGCGGTTGAGCAGCACCGCGACGATATGGCTGTCGGGTTGCTCTGCCGCATCGGTCAGCATACGCGCGGAGTCATCGCTGCTGCCGTCATCCACCAGCAGGATTTCGTAATCGATACCGATTTGCGCGCAGCTGGTGGTGGTGCGGCGGATCAGCTCCGGCAGGCTCTCCTGTTCGTTATAAACCGGGATCACCACCGAGACTTTTTCAATAAGCGGGAGGGTGAACATATCAGCAGCCTGCAATCTGTTTAAGCGCGTCAATGACGCGGGTTGTGTCGTCATGGGTCATATCCGGAAAGAGCGGCAGGGAACAGATACGCGCGCTGTTCCACTCCGTGTTGGGAAGTTCGGTCGGGAAGTTTTCGCGGTAGTACTTCTGGGTATGCGCCGCACGAAAATGGAGGCCGGTGCCGATACCCTGCGCTTTTAGCCGCTCCATCAATGCATCGCGAGAGAGGCCGCAGCGCTGCTCGTCGACGCGAATAATAAACAGATGCCAGGCGTGCTGATGCGGCCACGACGGCAGCGCCAGCGGCTGAAATGGCGTCGTGGCCAGTTCAGTCAGATAGCGGTGGGCAATTTCTTGACGGCGGGCGTTGGCGGCCGGCAGTTTATCGAGCTGCACCAGCGCAATAGCGGCGTTGATATCCGCGAGGTTGTATTTAAAGCCCGGCGAGATCACCTCGGCCTGCGGCGCGCGGCCGTGGGTCTGGCGGTCATAGGCATCGACGCCGAGGCCATGAAACTTCAGGCTGCGAATGCGGTTTGCCAGCGCTTCGTCATCGGTTACCACCAGCCCGCCTTCGGCACAGGTCATATTTTTGATGGCGTGGAAGGAGAAGATTGCGCAGCCGCGCGCGCCAACGTGGTGGCCCTTGTAGTACGTGCCCGCCGCGTGGGCGGCATCTTCAATCACCGGAATGCCGTACTTTTCACCGAGGGTGTGGATGGCATCGATATCCACCGGCGCGCCGGCGTAGTGCACTGGCACAATTGCTTTGGTACGCGGCGTGATTGCCGCTTCGATCGCCTCGGGTGTCACCATCAGCGTGTCGCGATCGACATCGATCATCACCGGCGTCGCGCCGAGCAGCACGATCATGTTGAGGGTGGAGACCCAGGTCATTGAGGGAGTAATCACTTCATCGCCCGCACCAATACCCAGCGCCATTAACGTGACGTGCATCCCCGCCGTGGCGGAGCTGACGGCAATGGCGTGCTGGTTGCCGGTCAGTGTGCAAAACGCGGCTTCAAGTGCCTGATTCTTCGGCCCGGTGGTGATCCAGCCCGACGCCAGCACCTGCTGAATGCCGGCGAGTTCATCCTCTCCCATCGATGGGCGTGAAAAGGGTAAAAATTCACTCATCATTTTTTCCTGGCATCAACGGCATATTAAAAAACTGCCACAGTGAAACATGTAATGGGAATAAAATGGCGCACAAAACTTAAATGAAAATAGAATGAACCTACGATTTCAGTGTTTTTTACCGAAAAGGTGATAATGGTGAGGGTAGCAATAAAAGATTAGGACAAGATTAAGAATTTAACCTTCAGATAAAAATATAAAAACCTTTAAAAACATCTAGATATATAATACAGCGAGTTTTTTATACTGTGATTCCTGTCAAAAAAGTGCAATAAAAAACGCCCATTCAGTCAATGAACGGGCGTTATCTTAATTATTTAAACGGAATGACAACAAAGCAAAAATAGTCTTATTTTTCTGCAAACAATTATTTCATTAGCTACAACGTTAATAGCGTCATAAATGTGAAACTATTCTGATAAGTTTCGCGGGAAATTAGCCGGTAGTTCACTGGCCGGGCAGGCAATGACCTGCTCATTATTCTCACCGCAGTCGCGCACAAAGGTAATGGTGGCAAACTCATCAATCACTTCTGTCGGGTAAGCGGGGCCTGCCTCGCGCAGGGATTCCATCAGCGCAATATGCTCGTTCTGGAAGCAGACGGTTTTCTCCGGATTGTTGATCACCCAGCGCGGGAAGAAGATGGTGCCGTGGAACAGGCGATCGCCGAGGTTGGCAATCAGGCTGACGTCGGTGCCGGTCGGCTCAGTCCAGGAAATTTTATAGATGCTTTCGCCAACGCGAACGATATAGACCCGCTGATCTTTCACCCAACGGTTGGCCACAATCCCGCTGTGAATGCGGTAATCAATGGTGTTGGCATTTTTTACATACAGCTCGTAGTTCCAGCCATTATCGTAGGTGTAGACCAGATGTTTACCGACAAAGCCACTCAAATCATGTTTATCAAAGCTGCTCATATCTCATCTCCTCTTGTTGTTGAGGAGATCGTACCTCTGCAAAAAACCAATGAATAACGCTATATTTGCATCAAATTCATTCAAAAATTAGATGAGTCATGCACAAGAGCACGCTGGAACAATGGTCGCTGCTGCAAAAAGTGGTCGAACTGGGCAGCTTTGCTAAAGCGGCAGAAGAGACACACCGCAGCCAGTCTTCGGTCAGCTATAACCTGGCGCTCCTGCAGGAACGGCTCGGTGTTGCGCTGCTGGTGCCGGAGGGGCGACGGGCAGTGCTGACGCCTGCGGGCGAACTGCTGCTCAGCCAGGTGAAGCCGCTGCTGAAAGCGTTTGAGTGGGTGGAGACCCGCGCCGCTACGCTGCGTAACGGTATGCGTACCCGGCTGGATCTGGTGGTCGACAGCATCTTTCCGCGCGCACGGCTGTTCGCCATCCTGCGCCAGTTCCAGCACTGTTACCCGCAAACCCAGGTACGCCTGACGGAAGTGCTGGAGACCGCTCCGGACGATGCGCCAAGCTACGCGCAGGCGGATGTGATGGTGCTGACCCGCCGCCAGGATATGACCGGGCGCGGCGAGTGGCTGATGAATATCGATTTTGTTTGCGTGGCGCACCGCGATCACCCTCTCAGCGCGGCGCAGCAGGTGAGCGAAGCGATGCTCGCCGCCTGGCCGCAGATCCGCATCGCCGAAAGCGACGCCCGCCAGACGCCTGTTGCGCAGGAGGCGTGGACCTTTTCCACCATTGATGCCGCCATTGAGGCGGTGCAGTATCAGGTCGGTTACGGCTGGCTGCCGCAGGAGCGTATTGCGCCGCTGCTGGCAAGCGGGCAGTTGAAAGCGCTGCCGCTCAACCACGGCGCGCGGCGTGCCACGCCGCTGCATCTGATCGTCAAAAAGGATCTCGCCCCGCTCGATGAGCAGGTAGAGATGTTGTTGCAGCTGTTTAAAGCGCAGTAAGGGAAGATGCCCGGTGGCGCTGCGCTTACCGGGCCTACGTATTCCGCGCGTATCCATCCGGCAATCCTCATCCGCCCACCGAGAATTAATCCCGCGCAACCGCCCGCCGTTTGATCTAAAACATCTCATTCGTATGATGAATAATTAAAATCGTCATACTTTCCCGCCAATGACGTTTCGTCAGGACGCTTACGTGTTTTTCTACCGTTATGCTGGCGCTCTGCTGCTGCTCTGCGCATCGTTTGCCCTTTTTGCGGCAACGGATACTCTCACCACCGCCTGGCCGGTGAATGTCGGCCCGCTCAACCCTCACCTCTACACCCCGAACCAGATGTTCGCGCAAAGCATGGTTTATGAACCGCTGGTGAAATATGAGGCCAACGGCACGGTGCGCCCGTGGCTGGCAACAGGCTGGCACCATTCGGACGATGGCAAAACCTGGGTCTTCACCCTGCGCGATGGCGTGACCTTCTCCAACGGTGAGCCCTTTAACGCCGAAGCGGCAGCGGAGAACTTCCGTGCGGTGCTGGATAATCGCTCGCGCCACGCCTGGCTTGAGTTGGTGAACCAGATCAGCGAAGTGAAAGCGTTAAGCCCCAATCAGTTACAAATCACGCTCAAAAGCGCCTATTACCCCTTCTTACAAGAGCTTGCCCTGCCCCGCCCGTTTCGCTTTATCGCCCCGTCGCAATTTAAAAACCATGAAACCCTGAACGGCATTGTCGCGCCTATCGGCACCGGGCCGTGGATCTTGCAGGAGTCACGCTTAAATCAATTTGACGTGATGGTGCGCAACGAGCGCTACTGGGGCGCGAAACCGGCGCTGGCGAAAGTGGTGATTAAGGTGATCCCCGATGCCACCAGCCGCGCCGTGGCGTTTGAAACCGGCGAGATTGACCTGCTCTACGGCAACGAAGGGCTGCTGACGCTCGATACCTTCGCTCGCTATCGCCAGAACCCGCAGTGGCGCACCCAACTCTCCGCACCGGTGGAAACGGTGATGCTGGCGCTCAACTCCGCCCGCGCGCCGACCAACGAGTTGGCAGTGCGCGAAGCGCTGAACTATGCGGTGGATAAAAAAACCCTTATTAATGGCGCGCTGTACGGTACGCAGCAGGTCGCCGATACGCTTTTCGCTCCGGGCGTGCCCTACGCCAATATTGGTCTTAAAGCGCGTCAGTACGATCCCGCCCGCGCCAATGCGCTGCTGGAAAACGCGGGCTGGTTATTGCCCGCCGGGAAAACCATTCGCGAAAAAGCGGGCCAGCCGCTGCATATCGAGCTGGCTTTTACCGGCACCGACGCGCTGAGCAAATCGATGGCGGAAATCATTCAAGCCAATCTGCGCCAGGTGGGCGTGGATATCGCGCTGGTCGGTGAAGAGGAGAGCAGCATCTACGCCCGCCAGCACGACGGCCGTTTCGGCATGATCTTCAACCGCAGCTGGGGCGCGCCCTACGATCCCCACGCGTTTATCAGTTCGATGCGTGTGCCCTCGCACGCCGATTACCAGGCGCAGCAGGGTTTGCCTGACAAGCCACTGATCGACAAAGAGATTGGCGAAGTGCTCACCGCCCGGGATGAGGCCACCCGGCAGGCACTCTATCGCGATATTCTCACCCGCTTGCATAACGATGCCGTCTATCTGCCGATCAGCTATGTGTCGACAATGGTGGTGGCGAAGCCGGAGCTGGGAGAGATCCCGTTTGCGCCCGTTGCCGCCGAGATCCCGTTTGATCAGATCAAACCGGGCAGCGCGCAATGAGCCGCTACGTGATAAAGCGTTTGCTGCTACTGATCCCGATGATCCTTGCCGCCTCTGTGGTGATTTTCCTGCTGCTGCGCCTCGGCACGGGCGACCCGGCGCTCGATTACCTGCGCTTGTCGAACCTGCCGCCGACGCCGGAGATGATTGCCGCCACGCGCGTGGCGCTCGGCCTTGATCAGCCGTTAGTCGATCAGTACGCCCACTGGTTATGGCGCGCGCTGCATCTCGATTTTGGCCTCTCCTATGCCACCCAGCGCCCGGTGCTGGAGGATGTGCTGCGCTTTCTGCCCGCCACCTTGCAACTGGCGGGCGCGGCGCTGGTGCTGATCCTGCTGACCTCGCTGCCGCTCGGCATCTGGGCAGCGCGACACCGCGATAAGTGGCCCGATTTTGTTGTCCGCGCGGTGGCGTTTCTTGGTGTCTCAATGCCCAACTTCTGGCTCGCCTTTCTGCTGGTGATGCTCTTTTCCGTGCATCTGCACTGGTTGCCTGCGCTCGGTTACGGCGGCTGGCAGCACCTGATTCTGCCCGCCGTCTCCATCGCGCTGATGTCGCTGGCCATCAATGCGCGTCTGCTGCGCGCCAGCCTGCTGGAGGCCGCCGGGCAGCGCCACGTCACCTGGGCACGGCTACGCGGGTTAAGCGAGAAGCAAACCGAGCGGCGGCATATTTTGCGCAACGCGTCGCTGCCGGTGATCACTGCGCTGGGGATGCATATTGGCGAGCTGATTGGCGGCACGATGATTATTGAGAGCATCTTCGCCTGGCCCGGCATTGGCCGCTACGCCGTGTCGGCGATCTTCAACCGCGACTACCCGGTGATCCAGTGCTTTACGCTGGTGATGGTGATGGTTTTCGCCCTCTGCAACCTGGCAGTGGATCTGCTGAGCGCCGCGCTCGATCCGCGCGTCCGTCATCATGAAGGGGCGCACTGATGCACTTTCTCCACACCGCGCGCTGGCCAGTGCGCCTCGCCCTGCTGATACTGGCGTTGCTGTTTATCATCGCTCTGAGTTGCCAGTGGTGGCTGCCCTTCGATCCGCAGGCTATCGACCTGCCTGCGCGGCTGCTGCCGCCCGATAGCAAGCACTGGCTCGGCACGGATCATCTCGGGCGCGATATCTTCTCCCGGCTGCTGGCCGCCACCCGCGTGTCGCTAGGATCGGTGCTCTGCTGCCTGCTGCTGGTGCTGATCCTCGGGCTTGGCGCCGGCGGCTGCGCCGGGCTGCTTGGCGGGCGCGTGGATCAGCTGATTATGCGTGTTGCCGATCTCTTTATGACCTTCCCCACCTCGATCCTGTCGTTTTTTATGGTGGGTGTGCTTGGCACCGGCCTGACCAATGTGATTATCGCCATCGCACTCTCTCACTGGGCCTGGTATGCGCGGATGGTGCGCAGCCTGGTGCTGTCGCTGCGCAGCCGCGAATATGTGCTGGCCGCACGGCTGAGCGGAGCGGGTTATCTGCACTTGTTTCGTGACCACCTGGCGGGCGCAATTGTGCCGTCGTTGCTGGTGCTGGCGACGCTGGATATCGGCCATATGATGCTGCATGTCGCCGGGATGTCCTTTCTCGGCCTCGGGGTCAGCGCGCCGACGCCGGAGTGGGGGGTGATGATCAATGACGCGCGGCAGTTTATCTGGACGCAGCCGCTGCAAATGCTGTGGCCGGGGCTGGCGCTGTTTCTCAGCGTCATGGCCTTCAACCTGGTGGGCGACGCGCTGCGCGACCATCTCGACCCACATCTGGTTACGGAGCACGCCCACTGATGGCTACGCAATTGAGCCTGCAACATCTCACGCTTTCCGCAGCGCGACCGCTGGTTGACGATCTCTCTCTTACTCTACGCCGCGGCCAGGTGCTGGCGCTGGTCGGTGCCAGCGGCAGCGGCAAATCCCTCACCTGCGCGGCAGCGCTTGGCGTATTGCCCGCAGGCGTTCGACAAACGGCGGGCGCGGTGCTGATCGACGGCCAGCCGGTTTCCCCCCAGGCGCTGCGCGGCGTGACGGTGGCAACGGTGATGCAAAACCCACGCAGCGCGTTCAACCCGCTGCGAACCATGGCCGACCACGCGCGGGAGAGCTGCCTGGCGCTGGGCAAACCGTTCAGTGAAACGCACGCTATCGCCGCGCTGGAGCAGGTCGGCCTGCGCGATGCACGCCGGGTTCTCGCCCTTCACGCTTTTGAGATGAGCGGCGGCATGCTGCAACGGGTGATGATTGCGCTGGCGCTGCTGGCCGAGGCGCCCTTTCTTATCGCCGATGAGCCGACCACCGATCTCGACGCCATCGCCCAGGCCAGTATCCTCGACCTGCTCGACTCCCTGATGCAGCAATGCCAGCCGGGAATGCTGCTGGTAACGCACGATATGGGCGTGGTGGCGCGTCTCGCCGATGAGGTGGCGGTGATGGATAACGGGCGCATCATCGAGCGCGGCGCGGTCGGGGCTATTTTTCACGCGCCGCAGCATCCGCTCACTCGCCAGCTAGTGAGCGCGCACCTGGCGCTCTACGGCATGGAGCTTGCGTAATGACCCTCCTCACCGTTAACCAACTCTCCCACGCTTACCGCCACCAACAGGTGCTGAGCGATATCTCCCTGACGCTAAAGCAGGGTGAAACCGTCGCCCTGCTCGGGCGCAGCGGCTGCGGCAAGAGCACGCTGGCGCGCCTGCTGGTCGGGCTGGAAGCACCTGAGCAAGGCCACGTCTGCTGGCGAGGAACGCCACTTTCGGCGCTTGATCGTGCCGCGCGCCGCAATTTTCGCCGCGATGTACAGATGGTGTTTCAGGATCCGATTAGCGCGGTCAACCCGCGCATGACGGTGCGCGACATCATGCGTGAACCGCTGCGCCACCTGGCAAAGCTCAGCAAAGCGCAGCAGCTCCAGCGCATCATGCAATTGCTCGCAGATGTCGAGCTGGAGCCTGATTTATTGGAGAAACACCCTATGCAGCTGAGCGGCGGTCAGCTGCAACGTGTCTGCCTCGCCCGGGCGCTGGCGGTCGCGCCGGGGTTACTGATTCTGGATGAAGCGGTCTCCAGCCTCGATCGCGTGGTGCAAAGCGGCATCATCGCCCTGCTGCAACGCCTGCAACAGCGCTCCGGCGCGGCGTGCCTGTTTATCACCCACGATTTGCGCCTGGTGGAGCACTTCTGCCAGCGGGTGCTGGTGATGGAGGCCGGGCAGATCGTCGAAAACGTCACCGTCAGTGCGCCGCTGCGCTTTAGCTCCGCTGCGGGCCAGGCGCTACAACAGGCGGTGTTACCCGCCCTCCCTTCACTTCGCCCGAGGAACCCGCTATGCAACGCGTTACCCTAACGCTTGACGACGATCTGCTCGCCGCCCTGGACACGCTAAGCCAGCGGCGCGGCTACCACAACCGCTCAGAAGCCGCACGCGATCTGCTGCGCGGCGCACTGGCGCAGGAGGCTCCGGCGGATCCGGAGAAGCAGGGCTTTGCTGTGCTGACCTACGTGTATGAACATGAGAAGCGCGAGCTGGCAAGCCGGCTGGTCGCCACTCAGCACCACCATCACGATCTCTCAGTGGCCACCCTGCACGTGCACATCAGCCATGACGACTGCCTTGAGATCGCCGTCCTAAAAGGCAAACGCGGCGAGATTGAGCATTTCGCCGATGAGGTGATCGCCCAGCGCGGCGTGCGCCACGGCCATTTACAGTGTCTGGCGCAGGAACCTCATACCCACAGTTGATGCTTTTTCGCCCGCACCGCGCCACATGTGCCAGGCTTATTTATTTGCCAAATCCACGTGATAAGGAGCGAATAATGAAGATTGATCTGAGCGGAAAAGTGGCGCTGGTTACCGCCTCGACGGGCGGGATTGGTTTCGCAATTGCGACCGGGCTGGCGCAGAGCGGTGCAGAGGTGATCCTCAACGGGCGCAGCGACGAGTCGGTCAACAAGGCCAAAGCGGCGTTAACCCAGCACGTGAGCGGCGCTCGTGTGCGTACCGCTGTTGCCGATCTTGGCTCGGCGGAAGGTGTGGCTTCCCTGCTTAAAGCCGCCTCTGACGTTGATATCCTGGTCAATAATGCCGGTATTTATGGCCCGCAGGATTTCTACGCCACCGATGACGAGACCTGGGAGAATTACTGGCAGACCAACGTCATGTCCGGCGTGCGGCTGGCACGCGCGCTGCTGCCCGCAATGGTCGATAAGGGCTGGGGCCGCGTGGTGTTTATCTCCTCCGAGTCCGCCCTGAATATTCCGACGGATATGATCCACTACGGCGTGACCAAAACGGCGCAGTTGTCGCTGGCGCGCGGGCTGGCGAAGTTTGTTGCCGGCAGCGGCGTCACGGTCAACAGCGTATTACCGGGGCCAACGATGTCCGACGGTTTCGCCGGCATGATGCAGGAAGAGATGGAGAGAACCGGTAAGTCACTGGAGACGCTGGCGAAAGAGTTTGTGATGGCGAATCGCCCCTCATCGGTTATCCAGCGCGCCGCCACCGTTGAAGAGGTGGCGAATATGGTGGTTTATGTTTGCTCAACGCAGGCGTCGGCGACCTCCGGCGCAGCGCTGCGCGTCGATGGCGGCGTGGTGGACGATATCGTTTAAACGAGCCAGGAGGTTGTATGCGACGTTTTCCCCGCCGCGCGCTACTGCTCGCGTTGCTCTTCACCGGTGCGGCGCAGTCCGCGGAGTATGGTGGCCAGCTTGAAGGGTTCACCTACCCGTGGCCGCTGATGCACTTTGAGTTTCAGTCCCAGCGCCAGCCCTTAAGCATGGGGTATATGGATATCTCCGCCGATAAACCGAACGGCGAAACCGTGGTATTGCTGCACGGCAAAAACTTTTGCGCCGCCACCTGGGAGAGCACCATTACCGCGCTGCATGAGGCCGGTTACCGGGTGATTGCCCCCGATCAGATTGGCTTCTGCACCTCCACTAAACCGGCCAATTACCAGTACAGCTTTCAGCAACTGGCGGAGAATACCCATCAACTGCTGGCGAAGTTGGGGGTGAAAAAAGCGGTGATTATCGGCCACTCCACTGGCGGCATGCTGGCGACGCGCTATGCGCTGATGTACCCGCAAGAGACGCAGAAGCTGGTGATGGTTAACCCGATTGGCCTTGAGGACTGGAAGGCGAAGGGCGTGCCCTATCGCAGTGTGGACGCATGGTATCAGCGCGAGCTGAAAACCACCGCGCAGAGCATTAAAGCCTACGAGCAGAAGACCTATTACATGGGTGAATGGAAGCCGGAATACAATAAATGGGTTGAGATGCTGGCGGGATTAAACAACGGGCCGGGCAAGACGCGGGTGGCGTGGAACTCGGCGCTGATCTACGACATGATCTACACCCAGCCGGTGTTCTATGAGTTTAAGGATTTACGCGTGCCCACTACGCTGTTTATCGGCACCGGCGATACAACCGCGCCCGGCAGCGATGATGCGCCGCCGGAGGTGAAAAAGGCGGTCGGCAACTACAAGGTATTGGGCAAAGAGGCGGCGGAACTGATCCCCAATGCCCGGCTGGTGGAGTTTGATGGCTTAGGTCACGCGCCGCAGATGCAGGACCCGGCGACATTTCACCGGGCGCTGCTCGACGATCTGGCAAAATGACGCATTAAAGAGAAAGGCCCGCTCATTGCGGGCCTTTGCATTACACCTGACGCGCGGCGAAGAAGGCCAGCGTCTCTTCCAGTGATTTCGCCTGCTCCTCCAGCGACATGGCGGCCGCGGAGATCTGCTGCACCAGCGAGGCGTTCTGCTGGGTGGCGCTATCCATCTGATTTACCGCCACGCTGACCTGGTTGATGCCCTTGGTCTGCTCATCCAGCGCCTGTACGATTTCGTTGATCACCAGGTGGACATTGGTGACCGCCTCGATGATCTGTTTCATCATCGCGCCAGTTTCATTCACCAGCGCCACGCCTTTGCTGACGCGGCCGGTCGACTCATCAATCAGCGTTGAGATCTCTTTCGCCGCATTGGCGCTGCGCTGCGCGAGGCTGCGCACTTCACCCGCAACCACCGCAAAACCACGCCCCTGCTCCCCGGCGCGCGCCGCTTCCACGGCGGCATTCAGCGCAAGGATATTGGTCTGGAAAGCGATACCGTCGATGATGCTGTTGATATCGCCGATCTTCTGCGCGCTTTCGTCGATTTTATTGATGACATCAACCACTTCGTCAACCAGCGCTTCGCCCTGCCCGGCAATCTCCGTCGCCTGCTCGGTAAGACGCGTCGCTTTGTGGGCGTTATCGGCGTTATTTTTCACCGTGACGGCAATTTGCTCCATGCTCGCTGCGGTTTGCACAATCGCCGCCGCCTGCTCTTCGGTACGTGAAGCAAGATCGAGGTTACCGGCGGCAATTTCGCTACTGCCCGCACGCACCGAGTTGCTGGCATCGGTGATGGTGCTGACAATGCGGTGCAGTTGCCCCTGCATGGCGTGTAGCGCGTAGAAGATGCTACTGCTGTCACCCCTCTGCACGGGGATGGTGCTGCTGAGATCGCCCTGCGCAACCGAGAGCGCGATCTCCGCCGCTTCGGATGGCTCACCGCCCACCGGGCGCGCGACTTTGCGGGTAAAGACCAGCGCCACCACCAGGCTGACGATAATAATACTCAGCACCATCATCACAATCGCATTCATCAGGAAGTGCCAGGCTTCCGCCATCACCACGCTGACCGGGGTGATAATCGCCAGTTTCCACGGCGTGCCGCTATTGCCGACCGCAATGGTGCGCCAGGTAATAAATGCCGGTTCGCCGAGCTGCGGATCGTCAAAGCGCACCACCTCGCTGCCCGTAATGCTGCCCTTGTAGGGCTTGCCGATGGCCGCTTTGTCCGGGCTGGAGACGACGTTATTCTCCGCCGACAACAGCACGGCATAGCCGACGCCGTCCCATGGTTTGATGGCACCAATCCGTTTTTGCAGCGTCGCCAGTGAGAAGTCCGACGTGACTGAACCCTGGAATTTACCGTTGCGCATAATCGGCGCGGCGATGGAGGTAAGCATCACATCGACCCCGTTGTAGGGGTAGATATAGGGCTCGATAATCACCTCTTTCTGGCGCTGGCGCGGCAGCACATAGTAATTGCCGCTGCCCGGCGTTTCGTAATCGAGCAGGTTGTGCAGAGACGGGTTGCCTGCCGAGTCGCGATCGACATAACGGGCATAGCGACCGGCAGGATCCTGCTCCGGTTTGCCGGCAAATTCGGCATCTTTGCCGTCGAAAGCGTTCGATTCAAAGGCCAGCGACATCGAGAGGAAATCGCTGTGCGCATGCAGGTAGTCGCGCAGGAGCTGATCCAGCCCTTTGCGATCCGCAAGGCCTGCTTCACGCAGTGACCAGGCGCTGTTGCCGACATCGCGCGCCGCAACCAGCGCGGAATCAAGCTGCTGGCTCACTTGCAGGGTTTCGGTCTGGGCAATCTGTTGCAGATGTTTCTTTGCCACCATCTCCTGCTGCGCCATCGCTTGCCATATCAGCAAGCCAATGGTCACAAGAAAACCGGCGGTTATCGTGACAAAGATGGATATCAACATCAGCGTCCTGGCTTTGAGCTTTTTCCCGGTATTTCTTTTGACTGACATAACTTCTCCGATATGGCGTGGCGCGGGGCGCATGACGGATATATCGGAAGAATGTGCGCAAAAGTTATACCAGCTTTAAATTAAATTTTTGTCTGGCAAGCGAACGGGCAGCGCTGGAAAGGGCTTTGTGAGGAAAATCAAAGGCAAAACGCTCAGGCGAGCAACTGGTCGATACTCTCAGCGACAGGCTCCATCGGCAGCGCGCCAAGCGCGCCCAGATCCTGGCTGTAGATCATCTCGTTGCCCGATTTGCCGTGGATAAAGTAGCCAACATCGCCATCCTGACCAATCAGCAGATACTCAGGCTCCACCTGCTGGATGGCATAGGTGTCGTTTCGCTCCAGCAGATCGCCGTGGGCGTATAAATAGATAGCATCACCTTCCGGCGTGGTGATTTCGGTTGCGTCGCACTGCGCGATGAGAAAGCGCGTGTAACGTTCGGGGAAAGTTAAATGGTGGGTAGTTTTGAATGCATCCAGGGTGGTTTGCAATAGGCTGGTATTCATCTTTTTTTACGTCCTCTGCGTGAAGCTTGCGGTGCCCAGGAAGAGTAGTCGCTGACGACAATCTCAAAAAGTTGCAGATCGCCAGGGATGTGCTGAAGACTATCGGCAATCTCGTCATAGGGCGAAGGGAGAGAAAAAGCGAGCCCGTAATCACCATCAACAATCAGAGCGCCGTTAATCAGCAGGACGCTTTTGCTGAGAAGCGTTAGCCGCTCCATGGTGATACCAGCATAGAGCCTGTTCTGGTATCTCCCGTGGTAGTTCTGGTTACAGATGACGGAGACGATGATGTCGTTCGCATCGGTAAAGATCGATACCGTGTTGTCATCAAGAAAATAGCCGTGCATATCGCCGCCCAACGGCGATGAAGAGGGGTACTCTTTCGTCTCGACGGTAAAGCGGGTAAGCATCTCCTCAAGGTAAATATCCACAGAATGACCAAGATGGATATTGGCAAGCGAGGTGAAACTAATGATATCGGCGTTAAAATCAATCATGGTTTAACAGGTCGAGGGCTTTCGGGAAAACTAGCGTGGCGAGGTGTGGTTGTCAATTTGGTCTGCCAGAAGAGATAAGTAAGGTCTTAAGAAGCGCGACGTGTTGCGGATAGCGCGCCTTCACGCCTTAAAGATCAGCCAATCCAATAAGCTTGTTCTGCTTTAGCGCCGGACTCTATTTAAGTGTTTTTGTGCATATTGACGGATTAATTCATTATCAGCGCTGGCTAATAATTCCATTTTCTCAATAGCATTCTGGTCCTGTATTTTCTCCAGCACCCGTATGCATTTATTTGCCAGTATGAAATCATCATCGTAATCCCTGTAATCAAGATTGAGCAGCGCGGCTTCATAAAGAGGATTTACGCTGGAAGGCTGCCGATAATGATCTAACAATCTTACGATCTCTTCATGTTTCTGATGCCAGGTATCTGTCACAAGCTGGTTTAATATGTCGACATCGTAGTAATCAAATTTTACTACCGCACTGAGATAAAGAAGAAGGTCAACAAGCTCAGCGTCTTTGGCTTCTCGCGCAATGGTTAACTCCTTACAGAGATCTAACACTCCGGAACCATCACCAAACTGGCATAGAAATTCAGAGAGATTAATTTGCTTCATCATTAACTTTAGAATCAGCTCTTTTTTATTACTCAGCAATTCCATCACTCCTCATCTTTAAATATCAGCGCATTAGTTTTGAGATTGTTATCTTTTATATATTTGCTTTCCCACTCATCGTAGCTATCGGGCGCAGAATAACTAAATCCCTTTTCAAAATATCGATAACCATGCGAAATAACCATAGCCCAATAATATTCTTCTTCATGTCCCAGCAAGCAAGCTTCCAGATAATTTTGGGGTAGCACAGTTAGCATAGGTGAGTTATTAATTATAGACTCTGCCTCGCCTTCTGATTTATTACCATAAGCGACCATTATGCCTTTAACAAGGCTAACAAAAGTGTAGAAATTAACTATAACGGACTCGCCTGGGTTATCGTCATTTATAAAAACCAAACCATCTTTAAGAGTGCTCTTTTTAATAGCCACGATAAAAATCCAATATAGCATTACTATTGATAAAAAACAGCGCCGATAAACAACCCCAATAAAATTCCGATTTATCAATAACCTATTCCGAACGTGGCTTCCAATAACGAATATTTTCTAATTCTCTTTCAATATCATCCATCTCATCATCGCCTGGCTCAAGGTTAAATTTCTCGCTAATCACTCTTCTTATATTTGCTAGTTTTTTAGCAATCTCATTTTCATCTATAAACCTTGTAGTTTCTTCACAATAGGCAGATCTATTCTCAGATGTAATCTCACCGTCGACGTTATCGTAGTAATGCCTGGCAATATCTCGCAATGAAATAAGAATACATTCAACATCTGTTAATATTTTAATAGCCTCATCTCCTGACAAAGAGATCTCTTCATTTTCTTTTAACAATTTCAATTTACTTCCTCCTGGATGTTATTGATAAATCCAGACCAAATAACCATCAAGAGCAATACGCTTGATCATTTCAGGCCATAACTGGGGAGATAAGAAAGACAGAGCTATATTTAAACCACGCCTAATCTGTGCTATTTTTGTATAACTCATTAAAGGGAATTTCTACGTATTCCTCTGGATTATTTATCAAACAACTCTCCCCCGGAAAGAGACATTCCCAAACGGTTACATAAAACTGTTTCATACTCATATTCTTAGGTGGTTCAAAAAGCGGAATGGCAGACTCATAAAGACGCGAAAGTAGTTTTTCATCATAGAAATTAATCGCATATGCAAGACTATTTTTGCATCTGTCTTTTATAAAATAAGGGAAATTATCATAAAACGGCTTTATTAACTTCCGGAAGGCTAATGATAAGCTGTTTTCATTGGATAAGTTTAAACCAACAAGGGAAGCATCCATATTTGGATCTTCAGAAAGTGCCTGCCAAAGCATCGAGATATAGCTATCGTTGATTTTTTTCATATTTATTCCGCGACTCCTGCCGTGTGATACCAGAAATTTTCCGCATGCTCACCGTGGCTGTCGACCCGCGCCAGCGGTTCATAGCTGTTTTCGGTGTAAAAATTCCGCACCGACGTTTCCGCGTTCTGGTGGCTGGTTTCGCCCACCATCTGCAGGCAGGATCAGGCGTACTGCGTACATTCTGGTTTGGTATAGGTACTGAAATTTTAATTCAAAAGAGATTTTTCCTTAAAGTCGCTATTGAAATTAGTAATGCCTATAAACATATCCCAAAATCAACTAACTTTTTGACTTCTATTTTAGTTCTTCAACATTAAATTTTTGAATCTAGAAAAGCACTTAGCCGCAAGAAAATATTTCTCATCAATAAAAACCGAATTTATAGAACTTTAATAAAACCTCATTGCATTCATTTATTCTATAATAATAGCATTTTATTTCGCACTTAAAAAAACATCAACTCATTTTATATTTTCAATTGCCACCATCTAAAAATCATATTAAAGCAATCAATTAACCCAGCAGAAAAATATAAAAGAATATCATTTTTACAATAAACACTTTCGCTATTGACATCGTCGGCAATTAGATGAACGTCTGTTAAAATTTGTTGGACACTAAGTCATCTTCTTTCAAGAGTGTTGTAGTTTGCTCTGCTAGTAACAGAAACTTCTTGAAAGAAATTTTGTTCATCAAAAATAAGGGCAGGTAGAAACATACCGGCCCCTATAAAATCACAATTCTATTTCATGAAGGTCACCCAAGAATTCAGTAAAAGTCTCACTCACTTTATAAACATTAGACATATCAGGCGAATCACCCTCATCAGCCTCAAACTCATGATCCCAGAAATAAATTCCTTGGTGTCCATTTACACCAATCAACACAAGGTTACCACCAGCATCATGCGCGATTGGCATTAATCCCTGAGGCACCCTATCTTTATACTGCTCATAATACTTTTGTAAATTGCTATATTTTTCCTTCCCTAAACTAAGAAACCAATCAACTGCAGAACCATCATCTCTATCAGAATAAAATCTGAAAGCACTCGGGACTGGTTGGCCTCCGTTATATTTCTTTAAAAAATCTTTGTAATCCTCAGGAAAGGCACCGCCAACTCTTTTTTCGAAAGTTGTGATTTCTTCTGTACTAGCTGGACTATTATAGTTCACGATATTAACCATTATTATCTCCTGTTTGTAGCAATGCCACCAGAGTGCCTTACAGCGTCATGTATTTCAGTAGGAACAAGTTGCATGTAACCAGAATCCTGATGATGATGCCATGTATAACCTCTAGGTCTAGGATTACTTGGGCTGTAACCTGCAGCGATATCTGCGCGGCCAAAATCAACATCTCTTGACTTACCAAGCGTTATACGCACGTTTTTAATAGAATACCTAGAAAAATCCGGGAAGCCAGCATGGTTGAACGGGACGCTATGTTGATATTTGCCTCTAATATCAATAGGCAATTTTTCAATCGGATACATTTTGCCTGCAAAAGCACTATTGATTGGCCTTCTACCATTAATTTTTCTAACCATCGGGCCACATGGCATTTTAGCCAACCCCAACGGATCCACCCACCCCAGTGGATCATCCACATAGGTATAGGTATTCAGCCCGCCCGCCAGACCAATCGGATCCATCTGGGTGTAACACCCGCCCGCCGGGTCGTAGTAGCGGAAGGTGTTGTAGTGCAGGCCCGTTTCGCGGTCCAGGTACTGGCCCTGGAAGCGCAGGTTCTGCGGGGTGTCCCAGTTTACCGGTGTGCTCTCGCGCAGGCTGCGGCCCCAGGCGCTTGAAGCCCCGCGCCAGACGGTGTCGCCGTTGCTGTCGGTCACGCTGTCCGGCAGGCCGTTCAGTTCCGTGTGGTACCAGAAGATGTCCGCATGCTCACCGTGGCTGTCGACGCGCGCCAGCGGCTCATAGCTGTTTTCGGTGTGGATATACTGCACCGCCGCGTCCGGGTGGCTGTCGCTGGTTTCGCCCACCATCTGCAGGCCGGACCAGGCGTACTGCGTGCGTTCCGGTTTCCGGGCATGGCGTCGCCACACCTGTTTCTCCGTGCGGCGGCCCAGCGCGTCGTAGCGGTATTCTGCTTTTGTGAACTCCGCATCGCCGTCGAATTCCACCCGGCTGATGCGGTGCTCGTCATCGTAGCTGAAGCGCTGCGTCACTCTCCGGTGCGTGTCGTGGCGCACGGACATGCGCCCGAAACCGTCGTACTCACGGTTCACGCCGTCCAGGCGTTTCAGCAGGTTGTTCCATACCGGCTGCATCTCCGGCGTGGTGCGGTTGTCCGCGGCGTCATACCAGAAACGCTCTTCCCCTTCCGGCTGCAGGCTCTGCGTCATGCGCCCGGCCGCATCGTAGCCCCACAGGGACTGACGGTACTTCTCCGCCGGAGTGGAGGGTGCGCCGTCGGTGTACATGCGACGGATTATCTGGTCCGCGCGGTCCCACTGGTAGCGGCGCTCCGAGACCAGACGGTCGCGCAGGTTGTCCGTGCAGCGCCGGTGCGTGATACGCCCGGCCATGTCATAGTGCGTCTCGAGCTCCAGCGCGCCCATCGTGCGGTGCGTCTCCCGGTGCAGGCGGTCACGCTGGTAGCCGGTGACCGGCAGCGTTTTGCCGCTCAGGGAGAGCTGCATCTCCAGCAGGTGCCCGGTGCCGTAGCGCAGGAATTTCAGTTCCCGACCGTCCGGGAAGGTGGTGGCGCTGAGGTTGCTTAAGGCATCGTATTCATGCTGATAAACGCCGGAATGGTTCTCCTCGCGGACCAGGTCGCCAAGCTTATTGCGCGCGAGGATAATGGCTTCGCTGTGCGCGGGCTCGCGCATCTCCACCGCGGCCTGACGCCACTCGGTGTAGGCATAACGGCGGATTTCGGTGGCCAGCGCGCTGTAACGGTATTCGGTGCGGTGCTCCGGGGTTTCCCGCGCCGTCATGCGCCCGAGGGCGTCATATTCGTAATTCAGCACCTGCGCCGGCAGGTCGCTGCCGCGCTCCGGGTGGCGTACCAGCGAAGCAACCTGCTGCGCGGCGTTGTAGTGATACTCCGTCTGCCGCCCGGCGTAATCCTGCTGACAGGTCAGCAGCCCGGTCGGGGTGTAGTCGAAACGCCACTCCTGATTGTTGGCGTTAGTCAGCGTCACCAGACGGCCCGCCCGGTTGAAGCGGAAACGGGTCACATGCCCTGCCGGGTCGGTGGCTTCCGTTACCTGGCCGCGCGCGTTGAGCTTCACTCTGCGCGTGCTGACGCCGTCGACGCTCTGGCCGCAGAGCAGGCCGGATTTTGTGTAGCTGAATTGCGTCTCGCGTCCGTCGGCACGAATATAGGTCTGCAGGCGGCCAGCGGGGCTCCAGACGTAGCGGTCAGTATTGCCGAGCGGGTCGGTGCTGCGGATAAGACGCCCGGCACCATCATACTGATTCTGGCTCTGGTTGCCGGAGCAGTCCTCCTCACGGATCAGCTGGCCCAGCGCATCCCACCAGAAGCGGTGGCTGTTCTCCAGCGCATCGATGCGGCGGATTAAATCGCCCTGATCGTTCCACTCAAAGCGCGTCACGCCGCCTTCCGGATCGGTCAGCGCCACCACATCGCCCGCCAGGCTGTATTCGTACTGCCAGACGCCGCCATCCGGCAGCACCTCTTTTAACGGGAAGTCATACAGCGGATGCCAGGTTTTCAGCGTTGCGCGTTCGAGCGGGTCGCGCTCCAGCGTCATATTGCCGCGATCGTCCCAGGCAAACTCCCAGCGCCCGCCGTCCGGCTGTACGGCTGACAGCAGCTGTTCGGACTGTCCCGCCCAGTTGAACTGCCACTTACCGCCGTGCACATCGGTGTACGCGGTGATGCGGTAGATCTCATCCCAGTAGTGTTCGCTGACCACGCCTTCATCGTTGCTGACGCGGGCGTAGCGTTTGCTCTCATCGGCGTCGATACGCCAGTTTTCCAGCACCGTGCCCTGCTCGTCATGAACCTGGTACGCCTTCACGCGCCAGTGTTCGGCGTCTGCGCTCGGCTGCCACTGGTAATGCACTTTCAGGCCGGTAGAGAAGCTGTGCCAGGCCAGCATATCGCTGGCGCGATCCCAGCCAAACTGGCGGGTTACCACATCATCGGCATCGATGACCGCAATCAGCTGCGCCTGGTCGTTGTAGCGATAGCTCACCAGCAGCTGGCGTCCGCCATCAACGATCTGATAAACCGCGCGTAACCGCCCGCTATGGGCGTCGTACTCAAGTTCAACATCCAGCGCTTCGTTGTCACTGGAGATACGCGCCAGCTGGCCCTGCTCGTTCCAGCTGAAGTAGTGGGCGTTTTCATGGCGGTCGTAGATGCGGTGCATGCGCCACTCGCCCGGGCGGGTGGGATCCGGTTCATAGACCTGATGATCGCCTTCGCCGGTCTGGATCGCAATCGCGCCGTTCGGGCTGGAGAAGAGCCTGAGCCCCTCGTCCGGATAGGAGATCATATCGCCGCTGAGCACTTCGCCGAGCCCCAGCTCGCGCCCGCTCATATCCTTGAAAATCAGCTGATTGTCCGCCAGACGGTAAAGACGCGTCTCAAACGGCATCATCCAGCCGGGGCCGAACATGCCGGAGGCACGGTTGCGGCTGTTGTAGATACGCTGCCAGTAGAGCGGCATACGATCCGGCAGCACAAAGTCGAGATCCTCCTCTTTGGCGAGGATCTTGGCGCCGCTGGCGATATTGACCGGAAAAGCGGTGCTCGCTGCGGAGATAAGAACGGAAGAAACCACATCTGAAACTACCGCGCTGCCAAAAGCACAGACGATATTTTTCAGCACGCTGCGGGTTAGCATGCGTCGGCAGAGCATTCTTGCCAGATTGGGCAGTTCAGCGACCCCCAGCGAGCCGACAATGGCACCCAGCAAGTAGGCCAGCTGGTTTTTGCCACTGCGGATATCGCGAACGGTGATTGTGTCACCACCGATGCGAACCCGCGGATCTTCGCTAACTTTGATTTCCGCTTCGCAGGTGCTCTTCTCACCATTGCGCGCCGCGGGCTGATTATTGATTAGAACGCTTTTGGAACCCTGGGCGATAAAGTTACTGCTGGTGACCGCATGGCCTTTTTTGCAGTCAACGGTATCGAGTGGCATCGGGGTCGCATGGGGATCGGCGCTCTCAACCAGCGGTTGAGAAAGGGATTCCCACAGGTTTGAGCCCCACTTTTTCATATCATCGAGGGTGAGATTTTTAGCGCGTTCGGCAAGCGCTATCGTCATGCCGCCGGGCGTCACGATGAGCTTTGCAGCTTCAGCCGCAGTGGCCAGCGCCAGCACGCCAACAGCCGCCCAGTCGATGCTCTCTTCAGGAGCAGGAGGCGCGAGCAGATAATCGCGATCCACGGTTCCGGCGGCACGCGCGGCTTTTTTGCCCTTGATATGCACGTTTTCAGAGCCGGTGACAATATGCGCGTCGGGGGGCCCGGGGTCTATCAGGCTGTCGACCAGTTTCCCGGCAGCATCGCCGATTTTTTCCAGCTCGCCGCTGAAAACCAATGCGGCTATCGCCACCCCGCCCAACACTGCACCGACACCGGTACCGGCTGCAAACAGGATCCCGGCGATAATCGCCCCTTCCACAACAGCGCCGACAAAATCTGCCAGCACCGAGCTGTGGATGAGTGGGTCATCAATACGGGCCGCGATGTAATCCGTCATCGTTACGCCCCTAACTGTAAGCCCGATTTGATCGATGCCCAGAATGCATCAGCCGGTGCGTCAAACGGCGCGGTGCGGCTGAATGTCAGCACCAGAAGATGATCCTCCACGCGGGTGATGGCCAGTTTCTCATGCACCAGCACGCCCTGGTTTTCAAAGCGCAGCGAAACTTCACGGGCAGGCTGGTTCGCCACCTGGCTATCTCCCACTTCACCCATTACGACTTTCTTCATGCTGCGCTTCACTTTCGCCAACTGCTGGCTGATAAACGCCTCTTCCTCGCCTACCTTGATGTCCCACGCACGGGTGATCACCAGCGTCGCGTTGCTCTCATTAAAGCGCAGCACATTGATGCTGCGATCCTGGCATGCTTCCGGCAGGTTGAGGATGCCTTCCGAAACAACAAACTGTGCGGTCGCCATTATTTATCCTTCCCTTGATTAAATGCTTGTTTTACCGCGTCCTGGATCTGCGAAATGGTAGGGGCAACTTCACCCTGCGGTTGTGGCTTCGATAAGTTCAAATCCAGCAGCCCGCCGGTATTAATCTGACCGCTGCCCTGCGCGTCGATTTTGAAATTCTCACACTGCAGCGTAACCGTGCCATTGGCACCCAAAGTCAGCACCGATTTACCAGAAACAAGCTGAATGCCGGTGTCAGAGGCCTGCACCAGGGGGCCCTGCACTTTCTGCGTAAAGCCACCGCCGATCACCTCGTCGTGGGAAAGCTGCGTCGCCTGGAAGTGGGTTCCGGCCACTTTGCCGCTGTGATCGCGGGTGATGTTGACGGTCTGTGAGCCGCCAACGCTGCGCGTCTCATCGTTTTTCACATGGGTATCAAGGTTACGCTCGGCCTGGATCCACACCTGCTCTTCGCCCGCTTTATCTTCAAAGCGCAGGGCGTTGGCATTATCTACCGAGCCATCTTTCGAGCGGCT
This sequence comes from Kosakonia sp. CFBP8986, assembly GCF_034044935.1. Taxonomy (NCBI): domain Bacteria; kingdom Pseudomonadati; phylum Pseudomonadota; class Gammaproteobacteria; order Enterobacterales; family Enterobacteriaceae; genus Kosakonia; species Kosakonia sp. CFBP8986. The sequence continues at coordinate 172,102 of NZ_JAXCXB010000001.1, forward strand.
GAGGAAGCCCATCTGCGTTGCGGCGGCAGGCAGCGCCCAGGGCGGCATGCTCGCTTCGTTGTAAACGCGGCCGGTAACAATCGGGCGGTCCGGATCGCCGTTGATAAAGTCGATGACGACTTCGTCGCCGACGCGCGGGATCTGTACGCCGCCATAGCCCTGACCGGCCCAGGCGCTGGAGACGCGCACCCAGCAGGAGCTGGTGTCATCGCCTTTCGCCAGCCGATCCCAGTGGAACTTCACTTTTATGCGGCCATATTTATCCGTCCAGATGCTCTCACCCTGTGGGCCAACGACGCGCGCGGTCTGCGGGCCGTAAGTGCGCGGCCAGGGAGTGTGCTGCGGCGGGCGAAACACCACCGAGGAGGGAATAACGCTGAAGTCGATGCGGTGCACTGTCTGGCTGTCGGCACCGCTGGCGTAGCGGTTCTCTTCAAAGTTGTAGTGCGCGGCGGTGACAAGGTATTCGCCATTGTCATTAAAGAACGCGGCGTTGGTCAGCTGGAACGTGCAGCCCGGCGCAATTCCGATTGCCGTGGCGGTGCCTTCGATTTGCTGATGCTCAACCTGCCAGCGCTCCTGGCGAATGCGGGCGTAGAATTCACCGTGCCCATGCTCGACGAAGCGGCCCGGCCAGTCATAAACATCAATAGCGCCGGGCGACGGAGAGTTCGGGTTTTGCCGCGCCTGGAAAAGCCACGCGTTCGGTTTGCGGAAATCGTAATCATCCAGGCTGTAAATCCCTGGCGTCACGCTATCTTCCAGCGCCCACTGGCTAATTCCCTCTTCATCGGTGCTACCGCCCGATGGGGTCTGGTGATAGGGAATAAATTCATAGCCGCTGAAAGGTTGATGTTGGGTAGCAGCGTCGGTCAGCACCAGCGTGTGTTTGTCCGCTTCATGCTTGAAATGGTAGGCGATGCCTTCCAGCTCCATCAGACGGCTGATGAAATCGAAGCTGCTCTCCTGGTACTGCACGCAGTACTCCCACGTGCGGTAGCTGCCTGTCAGCTTATCTTCAATATTGACCTGGTATTCGCCCAGTAGGGTTTTCACGATTTGCGGCACCGTCTGTCCCTGGAAAATACGCAGGTTGCGGTCGCGCTTCATCGGCCAGAGATCCGACTCTACGGTAAGTTGGTAAACGGCATAACGCGTACCGCTCAGCTCGACGGCGCTTACGGCGACGCGGGTGATTTTACCGTTAAGGTAGCGGCTGCCGGACAAGCCCTGGGTTGGCAGGGTGACGGTGACCGGTTTACCGAGCAGCTGGCTGCGATCCATGCGCGCGTCAGTCCCGAGCAATTGCAGGGTAAAGGAGAATGCTTCGGACAGGGCTTCACGACCAGAAATTTTCCAGAAGAGCAGCCCCTCGGCAGGTAACTGAACAGTGATGCGATTGCTCATAAAGCGGATCCTGACATAAAACGCACCACTCCAGGCGCGTTCATCGGTTTAACGTGGCGGGCTTGATAGAAAGCTACCGCACCCTTTCTGAAAGCGAAAAGGCCTCTATTGTCTGATTTTTCGGCGAAATAAGTGCCAGGAATTATCCTAATCCATAGCAAACCTACCAAAAAAAGCGTCTGTTTTTAGCGAGTTAATAAACACCCCGCAAAAATAAAGACGCTTAAATCAATGGCCTTCAGCGTAATTTGCTTTAAGTGAAAAGGATTGTGTGAGTGCGCAGCCGCAGAGTCAAATGCTCACATTGCGGTTTCGCGAGGGCTCTCGCAATTTATTGCCTGAAAGATGAACGTTGCTGGCGGTAAACCGTGCGCGATCGAAAAACGCTTATGCCTCTTGCTCCGCCAGTGCCTGTGCGCAGGCCCAGGCGCTGGACCATGCCCACTGGAAGTTGTAGCCCCCCAGCCAGCCGGTCACATCCATCACTTCGCCAATAAAATAGAGCCCCGGCACGTTTCGCGCTTCCATCGTGCGCGACGAGAGTTCATGGGTATCCACGCCGCCGAGCGTTACCTCTGCGGTGCGGTAACCTTCGGTGCCGTTGGGCTGGACTCGCCACGCGGTCAGGGCCTCGACCAGCTTCTCCTGGTCACGGCTATTGAGCTGCTTCAGCGTCACATCGGGGATCTGCCCGAGCTGCTGCAAACACTCCACCAGCCGTTTTGGCAACTGCATGCCGAGGGTGTTTTTCAGGCTCTGATTGGGGTGCGCATCGCGCTGCTGATTCAGGAATTCTGCCAGATCGCACTCCGGCACTAAGTTAATGGTAACAAACTCGCCCGGCAGCCAGTAGCTGGAGATTTGCAGCACCGCAGGCCCCGACAGGCCGCGATGGGTAAAGAGCAAGTTTTCGCGAAATACCGTCCCGTTTTCAGCGGTGATCACAGACGGCACAGAGACGCCAGAGAGGGTCTGCACCTGCTCAAGCAAAGGTTTGTGCAGCGTAAAGGGCACCAGACCGGCGCGGGTCGGCAGCACCTTCAGGCCAAACTGCTCGGCGATTTTGTAGCCGAAAGGCGAAGCGCCCAGCCCCGGCATCGATAGCCCGCCGGAGGCGATCACCAGTTTCGCCGCCTGCACCGTGCCGCCGTTCAGCTGTAAGGTGTAGCCGTTATCATCGCGCTCGACGGAGAGGATTTCCGTGCGCAGGCGCTGGGTGACATTGCCCTTCTCGCACTCAGCCACCAGCAGATCGACAATCTGCTGCGCGGAGTCGTCGCAAAAGAGCTGGCCGAGCGTCTTCTCATGCCAGGCGATGCCGTGTTTACCCACCAGATCGATAAAATCCCACTGGGTGTAGCGCGCGAGGGCAGATTTACAAAAATGGGGGTTCTGGCTTAAGTAAGCCGCCGGTTCGACATAAAGATTAGTGAAGTTGCAGCGCCCGCCGCCGGACATCAGGATCTTACGCCCCGGCTTTTTGCCGTTATCCAGCAGCAGCATGCGCTGTCCCGCTTGCCCCGCCAGCGCCGCACAAAACATCCCCGCCGCGCCAGCACCGACTATAATGGCATCAAAGCTTTCCACATCTTCACCCTCTCTCTTACCTGGTCGCGAATTGTAAAGAGTTCAGGCTGGTCACACCAGCGCGGTGTGGTGAGAAAAGAAACATGCCATTGAAATTTATAAGATAATTTTAAAAATTCAGCGGAATGTAAGCGATGATGTCAAAAAAAGTCGATATTTCACTTTGCCCATACCGCCAATGTCCCTGATAATGCGCGGCGTTCGTGTCCCCAAAATGGCTTAACGACCTATGGTACATTTGTTTGCCGGCCTGGATCTCCACACCGGGCTACTCCTCGTGCTTGCACTGGTTTTTGTTCTGTTTTACGAGGCCATTAACGGCTTCCACGACACAGCGAATGCCGTTGCAACCGTGATTTATACACGCGCTATGCGTTCTCAGCTGGCGGTTGTGATGGCGGCAGTGTTTAACTTCTTCGGCGTTTTGCTGGGTGGGTTAAGCGTTGCGTATGCCATTGTGCATATGTTGCCAACCGATCTGTTGCTGAATGTTAGCTCCGCACACGGCCTGGCGATGGTCTTTTCCATGCTGCTGGCTGCCATTATCTGGAACCTCGGCACCTGGTATCTGGGCCTGCCTGCTTCCAGTTCTCACACCCTGATTGGCGCAATTATCGGTATTGGTTTAACCAATGCACTGATGACCGGCACTTCGGTGGTCGACGCGCTGAACATCCCGAAAGTGCTGAATATCTTTGGTTCGCTGATCGTTTCACCGATCGTCGGCCTGGTATTTGCCGGTGGATTGGTGTTCCTGCTGCGTCGTTACTGGAGCAGCACCAAGAAACGTGCGCGCATCCATATGACGCCTGCGGAACGTGAGAAGATCGACGGCAAGAAAAAGCCGCCTTTCTGGACGCGTATCGCACTGATCCTCTCTGCTATCGGCGTCAGCTTCTCTCATGGGGCAAACGACGGTCAGAAAGGTATCGGCCTGATTATGCTGGTGCTGATCGGCGTCGCGCCGGCGGGCTTCGTGGTCAATATGAACGCCTCCGGTTACGACATCACCCGTACGCGGGATGCCGTCAACAACGTGGAAACCTACTTCCAGCAACATCCGGCGCTGCTGCAAAAAGCGACCGGTGTCGATCCGCTGATCCCAACGCCGGAAGAAGTAGCCACTAAACCTGGCGAGTTTCACTGCCACGCGGGCCGCGCTATCACTGCGCTGGACCGTGCGAAAGCGATGCTCACCGGGATTGAAAACTACGATCAGATCCCGCTGGAACAGCGCGGACAGCTGCGCCGGATTATGCTCTGCCTCTCCGATATCACGGATAAAGTGGCGAAGCAGCCGGAGATCGGTGCCGACGATCAGCGTCTGCTGAAGAAACTGAAAGGCGATATGCTCAGCACCATCGAGTACGCGCCAATCTGGATCATCATGGCGGTCGCGCTGGCACTGGGTCTGGGGACGATGATTGGCTGGCGTCGTGTTGCCACCACCATCGGCGAGAAGATTGGTAAGAAAGGCATGACCTACGCTCAGGGGATGTCCGCACAGATGACCGCAGCGGTGTCGATTGGTCTGGCGAGCTATACCGGGATGCCGGTCTCGACCACCCACGTGCTCTCTTCGTCCGTAGCCGGTACGATGATTGTCGACGGCGGCGGTCTGCAGCGTAAAACCGTGACCAACATTCTGATGGCCTGGATCTTCACGCTGCCGGCGTCGATTATCCTTTCCGGCGGTCTGTACTGGATTGCGCTGAAGCTTATTTAACGTAAGCCTCAGAGAGACAAAAAACGGGTCAGGAAACTGACCCGTTTTTTTATTGCCGGAACCGTGCTGATTGCCGGATGGCGGCTGACGCCTTATCCGGCCTACGCGGAAAGCTCATTCCGGTAACCCGTAGGCCTGATAAGCGCAGCGCCATCAGGCATTTATCAAAACAGCGCTCAGTGCCAAATCATCAGCCCAATCAGGCTCAGTACCACCAGCCCGCATAACGAACTGGTCAAAATAAACAGGTGACGCACCCGCTCGCAGCGGCGGATAAACTCATCGTCATGGTGATCGCGGTAACGTTGGGCGTAGATGTACCACACCAGCCGCATCTGCTTGCTCGGCTGACCGTGGGCGGTAAAGAACCCACCGCCATCGACATATTGATACAGCAAGGGATCGCATCCGCGAAGTACCACCAACAGGGCGCGCAGCGATGAGTAATAACGCGCCATGTTCACTACACACACCACACACAAAGCCCAAAACAGCGCAACAGTGCTGATCACCATATCCCCTCCCCGGCGAGAGCCCACAGAGTTTCACTCCAGCGCTCACGCTCCTGAAAACCCCACTAAGGTAGACAACAAAGAGTGTAACCAAGGCTCCGGACGGACCACAACGAAGGCGATGTTCCGTAGTTGACCTCGCGCAAAGCATCAGGACAACTTCGGGACACCGTCTCTCTCTTCCGTACGGTTTCTTAATAGTGTAGGAGATAGCGCTCTTTTTTTGCCACAAGCGAACGCATATCCCTGCATCTCGCTGTAAATATTACGTAAGTGAATCGTGATCCAGGTTGATTGACGGTGCTGTTAGAGCGTTATAAGGTAGGAATCATTTTGAATGCGACCTGAAAAGTCGGGCGCAACGCTCACGTACAACGCAGGATGCGAGCGCAGCGCAACCCCATCAGGGTTTCACCCGGATGGCCATCGACAACTTATGGAAGGAGTAACATTATGGCTTACAAACACATCCTTATCGCCGTCGATCTCTCCCCTGAAAGCAAGCTGCTGGTTGATAAAGCCGTCTCTATGGCGCGCCCTTACAACGCAAAGATTTCACTGATTCATGTCGATGTGAACTACTCCGATCTCTACACCGGCCTTATCGACGTTAACCTCGGCGATATGCAAAAGCGCATCTCCGACGAAACGCACCATGCGCTGACGGAGCTCTCCACCAACGCCGGCTATCCGATTACCGAAACCCTCAGCGGCAGCGGCGATCTGGGCCAGGTGCTGGTCGACGCGATCAAAAAATATGATATGGATTTGGTGGTGTGCGGCCATCATCAGGACTTCTGGAGCAAACTGATGTCCTCTGCGCGCCAGCTGATTAACACCGTTCATGTGGATATGCTGATTGTCCCGCTGCGCGATGAAGAGGACGAATAATCGTTCGTTGACCTTTCGTCAGTAGCCTGAATACCGCCCGGTGCGCGCAATGCCACCGGGCTTTTTTATTCCCCGGAGCCGGGGTAGATATCGAAACGATGGCTTTTGGTCACCACCGCAGATTGCGTAGCGACGCCTGCCAGCGGCGGCGCATAGTCGGGCCGTTTAACCACCACGCGTTTAATTGCTAACTGACGCGCAGGCTCCAGTAAACCATCGGCATCAAGATCCGGGCCAACCAGCGACTGAAAGACCCGCATCTCCTTTTTCACCAGCGCGCTTTTCTGCTTGTGCGGAAACATCGGATCGAGATAGACCACCTGCGGGCGCGGCGTAATATCCGCTAGCCCCGAAAGGCTTGAGGCGTGAATAAGCGTTAACCGGTCGCGTAGCCACGGGCCGACTTCTGCATCTGCATAGCCGCGCTGCAGACCATCCTCCAGCAGAGCGGCAACCACCGGGTTGCGCTCCAGCATGCGAACCCGGCAGCCAACGGAAGCGAGCACAAAGGCGTCGCGCCCAAGCCCGGCAGTCGCATCCACTACCTCCGGTAGATAGCTGCCTTTAATACCGACCGCCTTCGCCACCGCTTCGCCGCGACCGCCGCCAAACTTGCGTCGGTGCGCCATCGCGCCTGCGACAAAATCGACAAAGATACCGCCGAGTTTCGGTTCATCGCGTTTACGCAGCTCAAGATGGGTTGGCGTGCGAACCAGCGCCATCAGGTTGTCGTCATCCGGCTCCAGCCCAAAGCGGGCGATAAGATCGGATAAGGCACCGTCTCCGGTGCCTGTTTCATCCACTAAGCAGATCTTCAAGTGTTAGCCTTCGATACCATAATGCTCAAGCATCGCGTCAATCTGCGGCTCGCGACCACGGAAGCGTTTGAACAGCTCCATTGGCTCTTCTGAACCGCCGCGCGTCAGGATGTTATCGAGGAATGACTGCCCGGTTTCGCGGTTGAAAATCCCCTCCTCCTCAAAGCGGGAGTAGGCATCCGCTGCCAGCACATCGGCCCACAGGTAGCTGTAGTAACCTGCGGCGTAACCGCCTGCGAAGATGTGGCTGAAGGCGTGCGGGAAACGGCCCCACGACGGCCCAGGCATCACCGCCACCTGGCGTTTGATCTCAGCCAGGGTTTCGAGGATTTTCGCCCCCTCTTGCGGGTTGAATTCCGCATGCAGACGGAAGTCGAACAGGCCGAACTCCAGCTGGCGCAGGATAAACATCGCCGCCTGGTAGTTTTTCGCCGCCAGCATTTTATCCAGCAACTCCTGCGGCAGCGGCTCGCCGGTCTCAAAGTGACCGGAGATAAACGCCAGCGCCTCCGGCTCCCAGCACCAGTTCTCCATAAACTGGCTCGGCAGCTCGACCGCATCCCACGGCACACCGCTGATGCCCGCAACGCCTGCGGTTTCAACCCGCGTCAGCATATGGTGCAGGCCGTGACCAAACTCATGGAACAGGGTGATCACTTCATCATGGGTAAAGAGCGCCGGTTTGCCGCTCACCGGGCGGTTAAAGTTACAGGTGAGATAGGCGACCGGCTTTTGCAGCGTGCCATCAGCGCGGCGCATCTGGCCGACGCAATCATCCATCCACGCCCCGCCGCGTTTGTGCTCGCGGGCATAGAGATCGAGGTAGAAGCTGCCGCGCAGCTCGTTGTTTTCGTCATACAGCTCGAAGAAGCGCACTTCCGGGTGCCAGACATCAACATCGGTACGCTCTTTAGCGGTAATGCCGTAAATGCGTTTTACCACTTCGAACAGGCCATTAACGGCGCGATTTTCCGGGAAGTAAGGGCGCAGTTGCTCATCGCTGATGCTGTAGAGGTGCTGCTTCTGTTTTTCGCTGTAGTAGGCGATATCCCACGGTTGCAGATCGTCGACGCCAAACTCCGCTTTCGCAAAAGCACGCAGCTGCGCCAGCTCTTTTTCGCCCTGTGGACGGGCACGTTTCGCCAGATCGGTTAAAAACTCCAGCACCTGCGCCGGGTTTTCCGCCATTTTGGTCGCCAGTGATTTATCCGCATAGCTCTCAAAGCCAAGCAGCTGTGCCAGTTCGTGACGCAGGGCGAGGATCTCTGCCATCACCGGGCTGTTATCCCATTTACCCGCGTTCGGCCCCTGATCGGAGGCGCGGGTGCTGTACGCACGGTACATCTCTTCGCGCAGCGCCTGGTTATCGCAGTAGGTCATCACCGGCAGGTAGCTCGGAATATCGAGCGTTAACAGAAAGCCCTCTTGCTCTTTGGCTTCTGCCTGCGCTTTCGCCGCCGCTAAGGCGCTTTCCGGCATGCCGGAGAGTTCAGATTCGTCAGTAACCAGCTTGCTCCAGCCCATGGTGGCGTCGAGCACATTGTTGCTATAGAGGTTGCCCAGCTCAGAGAGGCGCGCGGCGATTTCGCCATAGCGTTTCTGCGTCTCTTTCGGCAGGCCAATACCCGACAGTTTGAAGTCACGCAGGGCGTTATCGACCGACTTTTTCTCGGCAACGCTCAGTTCAGCGTAGTGGTCGCCGTCGCGCAGATCGCGATAGGCGTTATAGAGCCCTTCATGCTGGCCGACCCAGGTGCTGTACTCAGAGAGCAGCGGTAGGGTCTGTTCGTAAGCTTCACGCAGTTCCGGGCTGTTTTTCACGGAATTCAGGTGGCTGACGGGAGAGAAGAGACGACCCAGGCGATCATCAACTTCCGCCAGCGGCTGGCAAAGATTGGCCCAGGTATAGGGGCCACCCTGCGCGACAACGCTCTCAACCGCGTTTCGGCAGTCGTCCAGCGCTTTCGTTACCGCAGGGACAACGTGTTCAGGACGAATGTGGGAAAACGGCGGTAACTCGAAAGGCGTCAAAAGGGGGTTGGTCATATGCGCAGTCCTGTTGAAAAGGGTGTTTGATTAGCATGGGGCTAACTTATGGAGATTTCAATGCCGGAGGGTGCGCTTAAGCCAGGTATCGCTGCAATAAGCGGAGGGTTGAGCGGTAATCCGCCGCGATCTGCGATAGACTGTGCGAAATCTCGTTTAATTTCTGGAATCTCCAACGCTATGCTCAGTTATCGCCACAGCTTCCACGCGGGCAACCACGCCGACGTCCTCAAACACACCGTTCAGAGCCTGATCATCGAAGCGCTGAAAGAAAAAGAGAAACCATTTCTCTATCTCGACACCCACGCCGGCGCGGGGCGTTATCAGCTCTCCGGCGAGCATGCAGAGCGCACCGGCGAATATATGGAAGGGATTGCGCGCATCTGGCAGCAGGACGATCTGCCCGCCGAGCTGGAACCCTATATGAATGTGGTGCGTCACTTTAACCGTGGCGAGCAGCTGCGTTACTACCCAGGTTCACCGCTGATTGCTCGCCAACTGCTGCGCGAACAGGACAGCTTGATGCTGACCGAGCTGCATCCGAGCGACTTCCCGCTGCTGCGCCAGGAGTTCCAGAAAGATGAACGCACTCGCGTGGCTCGCGCCGACGGCTACCAGCAATTAAAAGCCAAACTGCCGCCGGTCTCCCGCCGTGGCCTGATCCTGATCGACCCGCCGTATGAGATCAAAACCGACTACCAGGCAGTGGTAAGCGGTATCAGCGAAGGCCACAAACGTTTCGCCACCGGCGTGTACGCCCTCTGGTATCCGGTAGTGATGCGCCAGCAGATCAAACGCATGCTGCGCGATCTGGAAGCGACCGGCATTCGCAACATCCTGCAAATCGAGCTGGGCGTGCGCCCGGACAGCGATCAACGCGGCATGACCGCCTCCGGCATGATCGTGATTAACCCGCCGTGGAAACTCGAAGCGCAAATGAACAACGTGCTGCCGTGGCTGCACAAGAAACTGGTCCCGGCCGGTACAGGCCATACGCTGGTAAACCAGGTAGTAGCAGAGTAATCGCAGCCATCGGTGGCGCATTACGCCCGGCGCGTTACAATCGCGCCACGACTGTCGACTTCGTTCAGGATTAAGGAAACGACCATGAGCAAACATTATGACTACCTCGCCATCGGTGGCGGCAGCGGCGGTATCGCCTCGATCAACCGTGCCGCCATGTATGGTCAAAAATGCGCGCTGATCGAAGCCAAAGAGCTGGGCGGCACCTGCGTTAATGTCGGCTGCGTGCCGAAAAAGGTAATGTGGCATGCGGCGCAGATCGCCGAAGCGATCCATCTCTACGGCCCGGATTACGGTTTCGACACCACGGTGAATCACTTCGACTGGAGCAAACTGGTCGCCAGCCGCAGCGCCTACATTGACCGTATTCACACCTCTTATGACAACGTGCTGGGCAAAAATAACGTGGATGTGATCCGCGGCTTTGCGCGCTTTGTCGATGCTAAAACCGTGGAAGTGAACGGCGAGACGATCACCGCCGACCATATCCTGATCGCCACTGGCGGTCGCCCGAGCCACCCGTCGATTCCCGGCGCGGAATATGGCATTGATTCCGATGGCTTCTTCGCCCTGCCCGCGTTGCCGAAACGCGTGGCGGTGGTAGGCGCAGGCTATATCGCCGTCGAACTGGCGGGCGTGATCAACGGCCTTGGCGCCGAAACGCACCTCTTTGTGCGTAAACACGCGCCGCTGCGCAGCTTCGATCCGATGATCACCGAGACGCTGGTGGAAGTGATGGCGGCAGAAGGCCCAAATCTGCACACCCACGCGGTGCCGGCTGCTGTTGTGAAAAACGGCGACGGCAGCCTGACGATCACGCTGGAAGATGGCCGTTCGCAGACCGTTGACTGCCTGATCTGGGCGATTGGCCGCGAACCGGAAACCGATAACTTCAACCTTGCCGCCACCGGTGTGAAAACCAACGACAAGGGCTATATCGAAGTGGATAAGTTCCAGAACACCAGCGTTCCCGGCATCTACGCGGTGGGCGATAACACCGGCGCGGTTGAGCTGACGCCGGTTGCCGTGGCCGCTGGCCGCCGCCTCTCCGAGCGCCTGTTTAATAACAAGCCGGACGAGCATCTGGACTACAGCAATATTCCGACCGTGGTCTTCAGCCACCCGCCAATCGGCACCGTTGGCTTAACCGAACCGCAGGCGCGCGAGCAGTATGGCGACGACCAGGTGAAGGTCTATAAATCCTCCTTTACCGCAATGTATACCGCCGTCACCTCTCACCGCCAGCCGTGCCGCATGAAGCTGGTCTGCGTCGGGCCAGAGGAGAAGATTGTCGGTATTCACGGCATCGGCTCCGGAATGGATGAGATGCTGCAGGGCTTCGCCGTGGCGCTGAAGATGGGCGCGACCAAGAAGGACTTCGACAACACTGTTGCTATCCACCCGACGGCGGCGGAAGAGTTCGTCACCATGCGTTAATGCTCCACGCAAACTGGCCCCCACGGCCAGTTTGTTTTTACACAAGGTCTCAATGATGGCAGCGCAATTTCCGGTGTTTGATGGTCATAACGATCTGCTGCTGCGGTTGTGGATGGAGCAGCCAAACACCTCTGTCGAACAGGTTTTCAGCGGCCTTAACGGCGGCCATCTCGATTTTCCCCGCATGCAGCGCGCCGGTTTTGCCGGCGGGCTGTTCGCCGTCTTTGTGCCTCCCGCGCGTTATATCGCAGAGATGCGTGGCATCACACCCGATGCGGCGCAGGCGCTGCACGATCCGCTCCACATCACCCACCAGCAGATCGATCTCTTCTACCGCATGGTCGACGCTTCAGAGGGCAGAATGCGCGTCTGCCACAGCGCGCAGGAGATTGCGCAGTGCCTGCAAGATGGCACTATCGCGCTGGTACTGCATATTGAAGGTGCCGACGCGCTCAACGCAGAGTTAGAGCCGCTTGATGCGCTGGTCGCTCGTGGCGTGCGCAGTATTGGGCCGTTCTGGAACCTGCCGAATGTGTTTGGCGAAGGGGTAAACGGCCGCTTTCCCGGTTCGCCGGATACCGGGCCAGGCCTGAGCGAGGCGGGCAAACGGCTTATCCACGCCTGCAACCAACGGCGAATTCTGATCGACCTCTCGCATATGAATGAACGGGCGTTCTGGGATACCGCTGCCCTCAGCAAGGCGCCGTTAGTCGCCAGCCACTCCAATGCGCACGCCCTCTGCCCGCAGCCGCGCAATCTCACTGATGCTCAGCTGGAGGCGATTGCCGCCAGCGACGGGCTGGTGGGCGTTAACTTCGGTACCGCCTTCCTGCGCGAAGACGGCAAGCGCGACGCCCGCACCCCTTTACACAAAATTTTCCAACACATCGACTATCTGCTTACTAAACTTGGTGAGGATCGTGTAGCATTCGGCTCCGACTTTGACGGCATCGACCTGCCGGAAGAGTTGGGCGATGTCACGGGGCTACCGCGACTCATGGCCCTGCTGACATCGTCTGGCATCAGCCAGTCGTTGGCAGAGAAACTTGCCTGGCGCAACTGGCTGCGAGTTCTGAATATGACCTGGGGTAACTGAATCACGCGGGTTACCTCCTCTCATCCCAAGGAGTTACGCTATGTGGACTAAACCAACGTTCGTGGATCTGCGCTTAGGTCTGGAAGTCACTCTCTATATTTCCAACCGCTAAACGCGCCCGCCCGCCTTGCTGCGGGCTTCCTCTTTTTTGCTTACCGGTTTACACAGATGCTGATTACTGTTTTAGGTTCCGCAGCGGGCGGCGGCTTTCCCCAATGGAACTGCAACTGCCCGAACTGCGCGGGAGTGCGTAACGGCACAATGCAAACCTCAGCGCGCACGCAATCGTCGATTGCGATAAGCGATGACGGCAAAAACTGGGTGTTGTGCAACGCCTCGCCCGATATCAGCCAGCAATTACGCGCCACGCCGGCGCTGAACAGGCCAGAACAGCTGCGCGGTACCGCCATTGGCGCGATTATCCTGACCGACAGCCAGATTGATCACAGCGCGGGGCTGCTAAGCCTGCGTGAAGGCTGCCCACATCAGGTGTGGTGCACGCCGGAAGTGCATGATGATCTCAGCACCGGCTTTCCCGTCTTCCCGATGCTCAGCCACTGGAACGGCGGGCTGCAACATCACCCAGTTGAGCCACTGGCACGCTTCCAGGTGGCGGTTTGCCCGCAACTGCACTTTACCGCTATCCCGCTGCTGAGCAATGCACCGCCCTACTCGCCTTATCGCGATCGCCCGCTACCCGGGCACAACGTGGCGCTGTTTATTGAAGACAGCAACAGCGGGCAGAGTCTGCTTTACGCGCCGGGTCTCGGCGAGCCAGATGAGACGATTATGCCGTGGTTGCAGCGCGCCGACTGCCTGCTGATCGACGGCACGCTGTGGCGTGATAACGAGCTGAGCGCCACCGGCGTTGGTGGCCACAGCGGCAAAGCGATGGGTCACCTGGCGTTAGCTGAAGAGCAGGGTCTTACATCTTTGCTCGCGACGCTGCCCGCCCGTCGCAAGATTTTAATTCATATTAACAATACCAACCCGATCCTGAATGAAGCCTCCCCGGAGCGAAAAAGCCTTGAGCAACAGGGGATTGAAGTGAGCTGGGACGGGATGGTTATCGCGCTATAAGAGGTTTCATGAGTGAAGCAATATGCCTGACGCCCGAGGAGTTTGAGGCCGCATTACGGGCGAAGGGTCAGTACTATCATATTCATCACCCTTATCACATCGCGATGCATAACGGTGAAGCCACGCGGGAGCAGATCCAGGGCTGGGTCGCGAACCGCTTTTACTACCAGACCAGCATTCCGCTGAAAGACGCGGCGATCATGGCCAACTGCCCGCATCCGGAAGTGCGCCGCCAGTGGGTGCAACGCATTCTCGATCACGATGGCGAAGGGGAAAACGAAGGCGGTATCGAAGCGTGGCTGCGTCTTGGCGAAGCGGTGGGGTTAACCCGCGAAAGCCTGCTCTCGGAAGAGCGGGTGCTGCCGGGCGTGCGTTTCGCGGTGGATGCTTACGTTAACTTTGCCCGCCGCGCCTGCTGGCAGGAAGCGGCATGCAGCTCGCTGACCGAACTCTTCGCGCCGCAGATCCACCAGTCGCGCCTCGACAGCTGGCCGCAGCACTACACGTGGATTGAACCGCAGGGGTATGACTACTTCCGCAGCCGTCTCGGCCAGGCGCGACGCGATGTCGAGCACGGTTTATCGCTGGCGCTGGAGTGGTGCGACACCGCCGAGAAGCAGCAGCGGATGCTCGACATCCTGCAATTTAAACTCGACATCCTCTGGAGCATGCTTGATGCGATGACCATGGCCTATAGCCTTCATCGCGCGCCCTATCACACCGTCACCGCAGACGCGGTGTGGCACACAAGGAGACTGGTGTAATGCACATTCAGGCACACCATATTCCCGCCTTCCGCCGGGGTTACCGCCTGCAGTGGGAAGCCGCTCAGGATTGCCATGTGATCCTCTACCCGGAAGGGATGGCGAAGCTGAACGACAGCGCCACGGCGATCCTCTCAGAAGTCGATGGCATTAAAAGTGTGGGCGAGATTATCGCCACGCTGGAGGCGCGTTTTCCCGACGCCGAAGAGCTAGCCGCCGACGTGCTCGATTTCCTGGCGCAGGCCTATGCACAGAAGTGGGTGATTTTCCGTGAGTGAGGCCGTCAAAAGCGTCAATCCGCCGCTCTGGCTGCTGGCGGAGCTGACCTATCGCTGCCCGCTACAGTGCCCCTACTGCTCCAACCCGCTCGACTTCTCGGCCCAGGAGCAGGAGCTGAGCACGGCGCAGTGGATTGAGGTGTTTCGCCAGGCGCGGGCGATGGGCAGCGTGCAGCTCGGTTTTTCCGGCGGTGAGCCGCTGCTGCGCAAAGATTTGCCGGAGCTGATTGCCGCCGCACGCGGGATGGGGTTCTACACCAATCTGATCACCTCCGGCATTGGCCTGAGCGAGAAGAAGCTGCATACCTTTGCCGATGCCGGGCTGGATCATATCCAGATCAGCTTCCAGGCCAGCGATCCTGAACTGAATGCCGCGCTGGCGGGCAACGAAAAAGCCTTTCACCAGAAGCTGGCGATGGCGAAAGCGGTTAAAGCGCTCGGCTACCCGATGGTGCTGAACTTCGTCTTGCACCGGCACAATATCGACCAGATCGACCGGATTATCGCCCTGGCGTTACAGCTGGAAGCCGATGACGTTGAGCTGGCGACCTGTCAGTTTTACGGCTGGGCACAGCTTAACCGTGAAGGGCTGCTGCCGAGCCGCGAGCAGATTGCCCGCGCCGAAGCGGTGGTCAGCGACTACCGGGTGAAGATGGCGGAAAGCGGCAATCTGACCAACTTACTGTTTGTCACCCCGGACTACTATGAAGAGCGCCCGAAGGGCTGCATGGGCGGCTGGGGGGCGATCTTCTTAAGCGTGACGCCGGAAGGCACCGCGCTGCCGTGCCACAGCGCGCGCCAGCTGCCGGTGAAATTCCCCTCAGTGCTGGAGCACTCGCTGGAGCACATCTGGTATGACTCCTTCGGCTTTAACCGCTATCGCGGTAACGACTGGATGCCGGAGCCGTGCCGCTCCTGCCCGGAGAAGGAGCAGGACTTTGGCGGCTGCCGCTGCCAGGCCTATATGCTGACCGGCGACGCAGCGAATGCCGACCCGGTATGCAGCAAATCGCCGCATCACGGCACCATTCTCGCAGCGCGCGAAGAGGCCAACCATAGCCGCATCGGCGTGCATGAACTGCGTTTTCGCAACCGCGTTAACTCGCAACTGATCGTCAAAGGCTAACCATGCAGACCCGACAGCTCCACCTCGACAATGGGTTGCACGTCACCCTGGTGCATCAACCCGACGCGCGCCAGGCGGCGGCACTTTGGTGCGTCGATGCCGGCAGCCTGCAAGAGCCGCAGGCCTGGCCGGGGCTGGCGCATCTGCTGGAGCATATGCTGTTTCGCGGCAGCCTCGGTTTTCCGCAGGCGCAGCGCCTAATCAGCTGGGTGCCGTCGCAGGGCGGGCGGCTTAACGCCTCAACCCGGCTGGCGCAGACGGCCTACTTTTTTGAGGTGCCTGCTGACCTGCTGGAGCCGGGGCTGTTACGCCTCACCGATATGCTGGTGACACCGCAGCTTAATGAGAGCGAGATCCTCGCCGAAGCCTCGGTGATCGACGCAGAGTATCGCCTGTTGCAGCACGATGCTGAAAAACGGCGTGAAGCCGCCCTGCTAAAAATGTTGGATGGTGATGGTCAGCTGGCGCGTTTTCGCATCGGCAACCACGCAAGCTTTGGCGACGAAGCCGCCCCGCTTCAGCAGGCATTGCAGGCTTTCCACCAGCAGCACTATCACGCCGGGAACCTGCGCCTCTTTTTACAGGGGCCGCAAACGCTGGAGAATCTCGAAGCGCTGGCGCGCTGTAGCGCTGCACCGCCTCCCTCTGCCAGAGAGGCCGATGCGGTAATGCCGCTCACCCTCGAACGGGGGGATTGCGCGCTGCATCAGCCGCGCGAAACCATGCTGGTGCTGAGCTTTACCCCTCCCGCCGCCGCCAGCGGCGCGCTGCGTCTGCTGGAAACCCTGCTGCTGGACGAAACCGCAGGCGGGTTGATGGATATCTGGCGCCAGCGCAACCTGGTAACGGCCATCAACTTGCAGGCCGATTGCCTGAATGCCGAAACCCTCTGGTTGCGGTTCACTTTTACGCTGCGCGATGAAACCGTCAGCCCCGCACAGGTTGAATCCCTCTTCTTCCGCTGGCTGGATGCCGTCAGCGCCCTGAGCGAGGCGCAGTGTCAGGCGCTCTGCAATTTTACGCAGCACGCGTTTATGCAGCTCGCACCGCTTGAAGCACTGCGCGCGCGCGCCATTGGCCTGCTGCCGCCCGATCCCGACGGCTGGCCTGCCTTGCTGGCCGCCCTTACCCCGGCAAACGCCAGCCGGTTATGGGCCTCGCCTGAGGTGCGCGGAGAAACCGTTGAGAGCCAGGGCTTTACCCTGACGCTGGCGCCTTTCGTGCCGCAAGCGGCACACGATGAGCCGGTCTCGTTTACCCCCTTCCCGACGCCTGCGCCGCTGCATGCGCCTGCGCTCCCTTCAGCCTCTGCGCCGCTGGCGTGGCAACCGGCAGAGGGCGATGCTTCATTGCGGCTGCGACCACAGCCCACCACGGCGTTTAGTGATGAGACCGGCTGGTGGCTGGCATCACGCCTGCGCCCACTCAGTGCATGGGCAGCCCGCCAGGGCGGCGTGTTGACCGTGCAGCGTGAGCAGGGGATCTGGCAGCTTCACCTCTGCGGAGAGGCGCTGTTGATGCAGTCCCTTCTGGCGGAAATTAACCAGATTTTGCAGCGCGAGGATGCTAACGCCGGGGTGCAGGCGCGCCTTGCGCTGGCGCAGGAGACCGCCCGCGAGATGCAGGGCAGCGCCGTGCGCCGCTTACTGGCGCAGCTGCCGCGCGAACTGACAACGGCTGACATTCATCCCGCTCAACAAGCGTGGCAAGCGCATCTGGCGGGCGGTGACGCGGCGCTGCATCAGGCGCTCTCCCGCCTGTTAAGCGCCTTTATCTTTCCTGTTGAGACAGAAACCGACGCACCGCCGCTTATCGCGGTCGGCAAACACTTCACGCTGGATACGCAGGAGGAGGACAACGCGCTGCTGCTGTTCCTGCCGGTTGAAGAGGAGATTGAGGAGATGCAGGCGCTTGTCCAGCGCTATCAACCGCTCTTTTTCCACCAGATGCGTGTCGAGCGCAGCCTCGGCTACGTCGCCCAGTGCCAGTGGTACTACTGCGCGGATCGGCAAGGTGTGCTGGTAGTGATGCAGTCGCCCACTCACTCCCCGGATGCGCTACGCGAAGAGGCGCAAGGGTTCTTTTTACAGCAGGCCAGCGCAACGCCCGGCCCGCAAGCCGAGTGGCTGGCGCAGCAGATGCCGAATGCCTGGCGCGGCACGAGCGGGAAAGCAGCGACTGGTGTCCAGAGGAACTCTTATTAGTACTAAAACGATTGGTAAATCTTTACGGGAGAAAGTTGTCTGCCTTATATTGCACCAGTTAGTTAAAGGCAGTCCCATTCCAGACAGAGCAACATTCAGTACCGGAAAATAAAAAAACCGACCTCACCAGTCGGTTTTTTTATGCCTTCGAAACGCAGAGTAAATGCATGTTTACTCTCTTTAATAACGCTTTCTCTTCAACCGCATACAGCATCTATATCCGCACCGTTTTTAATTCATCGATCAGCCACTGCACGGCGGGCTGGTAGTCATAGAGGCGGTGCGACAGCAGTAGTAAATCATATGAGGGCGCGCCTTCCGGCAGCGTCATGATGCGCAGCGGCAACATCTTTGCCAGCTCCTGGGCGATACGAAACGGGACGCACATTAAATACCCCGATGCCACCGCGACACGGCCGCCAACGGCGTAGCTTTGCACTACGGTTGCCAGTGGGCGGTAGAGGTGCTGCGATAAGAGCCAGTTGTCGATATGGTCCGCGCCGGAGCTAACGGCGGGAAGGTGAATTTGCGCCTCGCTGACCAGATGGCGCATCGTCAGCTGATCCGGCAGATCGCTGCGCTCAAGCGAGGCGATGGCGACAAAATGATCGGAGATAAGCCGATGCTTATTAAAGTAGTGAGGAATATGCTGCACATTTTCGACGCCGATAAACGCATCCAGCTGCCCGTTCTCCACACGTTCGACCTTGATCGTCTCCGAAAGGATATCCACCGAGAGCCGCACATTCGGCGCGATAGTTTTAAAGCGCGCGGTGAGCACTGGCATAAACATAAATTCGAAGTAGTCGACCGCGCCGATATAGAAGGTGTGCGCATCACGCGCCGGATCGAAGTGGCTTGGCCCGCGTGTGGCGGTATCGAGCTTGCTCAGCGCGCTCTCAATCACCGGGATCATCCGCGCCGCATAGGGCGTCGGCTCCATGCCGCTATGGGTGCGAATAAACATCTCATCTTTCAGTTGCTCACGCAGGCGGTTCAGCGCGTGGCTAAAGGCCGACTGGGACAAATTCGCCTTCTGCGCCGCGCGGGTAACGTTTTTCTCTTTCGCCAGAATAGGGATAAGGCGCAGCAAATTCAGATCGACCACAATTATGCATCCTGTTCATGTTTTCATGATAACAATACATTTTATTCATAACGCAGATCGTTGCTATAGTTTGCGCCACAATAAGTGCTGAAATTTTGCACTAACCGAACCGAGACCTACGGGAGATGTTTATGAGAAATGTAACTGTCGCCGCCACCCAAATGGCATGCACCTGGGATCTGGAGAAAAACGTACAGAACGCTGAGCGTCTGGTACGTGAAGCTCACCGCCAGGGCGCGCAGGTTATCCTGATTCAGGAGCTGTTCGCCGCGCCTTACTTCTGCATCGATCAGAGCCCGGAGCACTATGCGCTGGCGCAGGAAGTGGACAACAGCCCGCTTATCAAACATTTCTCTGCCCTGGCAAAAGAGCTGGAAGTGGTGCTGCCGCTGAGTCTGTTCGAAAAGAGCAACAACGCCTACTACAACTCGCTGGTGATGATTGATGCCGACGGCAGCGTGCTCGACACCTACCGTAAAACGCACATCCCGAACGGCCCGGCGTACCAGGAAAAACAGTTCTTCATCCCTGGCGACACCGGCTTCAAAGTGTGGAACACCCGCTATGCGAAGATCGGCGTCGGTATCTGCTGGGATCAGTGGTTCCCGGAAACGGCTCGCTGCCTGGCTTTGCAGGGCGCGGAACTGATTTTCTACCCGACCGCTATCGGTTCAGAACCGGCTTACCCGGATATCGACAGCCAGCCGCACTGGACCCGCGTCCAGCAGGGCCACGCTGCCGCAAACGTTGTGCCGGTTATCGCCTCTAACCGTATCGGTACCGAAGCCAGCAAATATATTGAAGGCCTGGAAATGACCTTCTACGGCTCCTCTTTCATTGCCGATCAGACCGGTGCGCTGGTTGAGCAGGCAAACAAAACCAGCGAAGCCGTGCTGGTTCACACGTTCGATCTCGATGCGATTGCCGCACAGCGCGCCTCCTGGGGCCTGTTCCGCGACCGTCGTCCGAACATGTATACCGCGCTGGCAACCTCCGATGGCAGCGTAAGGAGCAAGTAATGTCACAGCTGACCATGCCGGTAAAAGACGGGTTCAGCATGCCCGCCGAGTGGGCGCCACATCAGGCCGTGTGGATGATTTGGCCCTACCGTACGGATAACTGGCGTGCCGACGCCGCGCCCGCGCAGCAGGCTTTCTCTGCGGTGGCAAAAGCGATCTCCCGTACCACGCCAGTGATCATGGGCGTGCCGGCAGCGGAAATGGCGAAAGCGCGGGCAGCGATGCCCGCCGACGTCACGCTGGTGGAGATGGAGAGCGACGATGCCTGGATGCGTGATACCGGCCCGACGGTTGTGACTAACGCTGCCGGCGAAAAACGCGGCATTAGCTGGACATTTAACGCATGGGGCGGCCTTAATGGCGGTCTCTACGCCAGCTGGGATCGCGATCAGTTAGTGGCAGAACAGGTAGCAAACTACCACCAGATGCCGTGCTACCACACGGACCTGGTGCTGGAAGGTGGCTCGATTCACGTTGATGGCGAAGGCACCCTGCTGACCACCGCGGAGTGTCTGCTTAACGCCAACCGCAACCCGAATCTGAGCAAAGCGCAGATTGAGCAGCAACTGCGCGACTACCTTGGCGTATCGCAGATCATCTGGCTGCCGGACGGCGTGTTTAACGATGAGACCGACGGTCATATCGATAACATGTGCTGCTTTGTGCGCCCGGGCGAAGTGGCTCTGCACTGGACCGATGATGAAAACGATCCGCAGTACGCCCGCTCCATGGCAGCGCTTGACGTGCTGCAAAGCGTGGAAGATGCGCAGGGTCGTCGCCTGAAAGTGTGGAAAGTGCCCTCTCCGCAGCCGCTTTACGCCAGCGCGGAAGAGACGTGCGATGTTGAGAAAGGCACGGCGATTGAGCGTCACGAAGGCAACCGCCTCGCGGGTTCCTACGTTAACTATCTGGTCAGCAACCAGCAGATCATTTTCCCGCTGCTGGACCCGGCGACCGATGGCGCGGCGCAGGCGCTGTTTACCGAGATGTTCCCGGATTTCATTATCACCGGGGTGCCGGCTCGCGAGATCCTGCTCGGCGGCGGTAACATCCACTGCATCACGCAGCAAATCCCCCGCTAACACCCTTCCCGGCGGCCTCTGTCGCCGGGAGTTTTCACTCTTTCTCTCGCGCCGTATGGCGGGTATGCCGACATTGCTCTAACGTAATAAGAGCGTATTCTGATTTCTTTCCCCAGCGATAAAATGAACGACCCTGTTCTGCGGTGGTCAACTGCGTAATACCGGGTTAATTCACAAATCGTTGCAAAACGAATGCTCCGAAATTTAACGCTACTTAAAGCACAGGAATAAGTGACTTATTCGTGCTTTATCAGCCAGTTGTGGATTTTTAGCTGCTGTAAGGCCGATTTTAAAACGTGATCATCCGCACACTTTGATCACCATAGATCGAAGCGAATGTCTAAGCTTTATAGATAGCCGGGCAACACCCGTAGTTTTTTACGACGACATCCGGAGGCCAACGTCACTATGTTCAACCAGAAACTACAAAGCGCAGAATTAATGGAATGGGTATTCGAAGATGAAACCTACGACACCGATCCGTGCGAGTTAAAACTGGATGAAATGATCGAGGCGGAACCGGAACCGGAGATGATTGAGGGGATGCCCGCATCTGATGCGCTCACGCCTGCCGATCGTTATCTGGAACTGTTTGAGCACGTGCAGTCCTCCCGCATCTTCGCCGACAGCAAAACCTTCCCTGACTGTGCGCCGAAGATGGATCCGCTCGATATCCTGATTCGCTATCGCAAAATTAAACGTAAACCGGAATTCAACTTACGCCAGTTCGTGAAGGCGCACTTCTGGATGCCGGAAAACTACGCCAAAGAGTATGTCTCCAACCCGGAAAACTCGCTGAAAGAGCATATCGACCAGCTGTGGCCGATCCTTACCCGTGAGCCGCGAGACCATATTCCGTGGTCTTCACTGCTGGCGCTGCCGCAATCCTATATTGTGCCCGGCGGGCGTTTCCGTGAGACCTACTACTGGGACTCCTACTTCACCATGCTGGGGCTGGCAGAGAGTGGTCGCGACGACCTGCTGCGCTGTATGGCCGATAACTTCGCGTGGATGATTGAGCGTTACGGGCATATCCCTAACGGCAACCGCACCTACTACTTAAGCCGTTCCCAGCCGCCGGTCTTTGCGCTGATGGTTGAACTGTTTGAGGAAGATGGCGTGCGCGGCGCGCGGCGCTACCTCGACCATCTGCTGATGGAGTACGACTTCTGGATGGATGGTGCGGAGTCGCTGGTGCTGAACCAGGCTTACCGCCACGTGGTGCGTATGCCGGACGGCTCGCTGCTTAACCGTTACTGGGATGACCGCGATACCCCGCGTGATGAATCGTGGATTGAAGACGTGGAGACCGCGCGTCACTCAGGTCGTCCGCCGAATGAGGTGTATCGTGACCTGCGTGCTGGTGCAGCCTCCGGCTGGGATTACTCCTCCCGCTGGCTGCGCGATGCGCACCGCCTGGCGAGCATCCGCACCACGCAGTTCATCCCGATCGATCTGAACGCGTTTATGTTTAAGCTCGAGAGCGCCATTGCCAACATCTCCGGGCTAAAAGGCGACCGGGAGCGTGAAGCGCTGTTCCGCCAGAAGGCGAGTGACCGCCGTGCGGCCATCAACCGCTATCTGTGGGATGACGAAAGCGGCTGCTTCCGCGACTACGACTGGCGTCGCGAGGAGATGGCACTCTTCTCGGCTGCGAGCATTGTGCCGCTCTATGTCGGCATGGCAACTCATGAACAGGCTGAACGGCTGGCAGAAGCGGTCACCAACCGTCTGCTGACACCGGGCGGGATCCTGACAACGGAGTATGAAACCGCCGAGCAGTGGGATAAACCCAACGGCTGGGCACCGCTGCAGTGGATGGCGGTGCAGGGCTTTAAGCTCTACGGTAACGATGAGCTGGGCGATCAGATTGCCCGCAGCTGGCTGAAGACGGTGAATGTTTTCTATCATCAGCACCACAAGCTGATTGAGAAGTACCATATTGCCAGCAGCACGCCGCGTGAAGGTGGCGGCGGTGAGTATCCGTTGCAGGATGGTTTCGGCTGGACCAACGGCGTAGTACGCCGCTTGATTGGCCTCTACGGCGAGCCAAAAGTGGACGAGCCGGAAGAAAAGCCGCAAGAGTGATAATGCTGCACATTCCGTAGGCCTGATAAGGCGGAGCCGCCATCAGGCAATATTTGCCGGATGGCGCTAGCGCTTATCCGGCCTACGGGGTTACACAAACCTTCCAGCCTTTACTCAATCAATGGCGTTATAAATGGCGGTGTGCGTCTCTGCCCATTTACGGTTCTCATCATTTGGGCTGGCGTCGTAACGCAACTGCGCTTGCTCCATCTCATAACGCTGGCGATCGACCACCGGTTTGGTGGTGCAAAATGCCTGCAGGTAATTTTTGGTGATGGAGGTGAGCGGCTTATTATTCGCCACCATCTCATGAGTCAGGGTGGTAATAAAACGCCGGCACGGGCGCTTCTCATCCATCTGTAACCGGTAGCGCAGCAGCAGATCGAGCACATCGTTGTAGTCCGAAATCACCGCATGTTCGGTCCAGGAGAGTTTCCAGTTCATGCCGGTACGCAAAAAGAGCGACACCACGCGGGTATCGTTGCGGTCGATAGCCGAGCGGAAGTTGTTCTCATCCCGCGGCAGCCCCATCGAGCTGAGCTCCTCTTTCGCCGACGGCTTCTGACGCTCTTCGGCAATGGGCACCGTAATATTGGTCTGACGCGCCACCGGCGCGGAGACGCCGCCCATAAAGAGCCAGAAAGCCCCAATCGCAATCACCAAAGCGACGACGCCCACTGCGCCCCACAGCACGCCAGAGACCATCTGTTCACGCTCTTCGCGGCTGCGCACCTGACGGGTCGCCGGTTTATCAATACTGTCGCGAATCGGTTGTGTATCGCCGCCCGCGGCGCGATCCTTCTTGCGCGCCTGCTCCCAGTAAGCATCCAGCTCCCCTGCCGCCTCTTTCAGTAACGCAGCGGGGTTAATTTTGCCACGCCCCTCATCACAGGCGCGCTGTATTGGCCCGGCGATCTGCGGATAGTAGCCCTCAAGCATCGCTAACTGATTAGAACTCAGCGCATTGCCGGCGATGACGCTGGCGCGGATCTCGCGCACATCATCTAACAAGGTTTGCAGGGTCTTGCGTGGTTCGACAAACAGGCTCAGGCCGGACGCATCGTTAAACAGGCTGGCGTAGCGCTGGCCGTACTCTTTTTTATCCACCAGCAGCAGCGCCAGCTCGCTAAACAGCATGCCGCTTAACACATCATTGCGGTCGCCGAGGCGCAGCCAGCGGCGCACGCGATCGGCACCAAACTGGGTTTTCAGGTGATTGCGCAGACGCTCCGCATCGGGCCACGCCTGCATCACCAGCCCTTTCATCATCATCTCCATCGCGCGCAGGTGTTGCAGCCCGCTCTGCTGCTGGAGCGGATCGTTAGGGCCGAGCGCGGTGCTGTAGGTCAGCAACTTCTGCTTTTTACGCAGGTTCTCCAGCGCGGCGATAAAGCGCAGCGCGGCAATAAGCTGGTTTTCCGTGACGCTCTGACCGTTTTCATAGCGTGGCACCAGCTGTTGCAAGTGACGAAGCTGCAACGTGAACTGCGTTAACTCCGCATCGTTAAGTTTGAGTCTTTTCGCCACCGCTCCCCAACCACCCAAACTGAGGCGCGCAACATCAAGCTGTTCCAGAAACCAGCGCGGATCTTTTCCTTCATCAAAATGCACATTGAGCAGCAACAAAATTTCGACAGAAGCCTGGCGAATAATAGCGATGCATTTTTCAAACTGTTCACCTGTATTAACAGGGGCAGGAGTTGTCATTATTTTCCCTTAAGCACAACTTAAGACATATTGCGCTGACCCGGTCAGCGGGTAATTTTTTCTTTAGTTATTAGTCGTTAAAAGATAGCTCAGCGGCGGCTAATTATCAGTGATACCTGTTTCAGAATAATAAAAACAGCCCCAAATATTCACGATATTTATTTTTTTACGCGCGGCCGTTTTTTTTATAAGACCAGGAAAACAGATAAATCGCCTGTACAGTTGCCCGCTCTCTGCCAGGCTTAAAGTCGTGTACTGGTAACAATCAGGAGAAGTTATGAAAAAAATCGTGCTTTCCGCCTGCTTAGCAGCTCTCTTTTCGATGTCAGCATTTGCAGATGAGGCACCCGGCCTGAAAGCGGATAAAGCCCCGCCGCCGCCACATAAAATGGATGACGGTTACCGGGGCATTGAAGATGCGCGCAGCATGAACGTTAAACAGGCGAAGAGCCTGCATGACGGCGCTTCCGTCTCGCTGCGCGGCAATCTGCTGAAGAAAGAGGGGAACGATCTCTATCAGTTCCGCGATAAAACGGGCCATATCCAGGTGCAAATTCCGATGGCGGTGTTTGAAGGTAAATCCTTCTCACCGGACGATCTGGTGGGCATCAGCGGCTCGCTGGATAAAAAGCAGAAGCCCGTGCGCGTTAAAGTCACGCACTTCCAGGTGGAGTGAGTGGCCGCCCGGTAGCCTTCACGCTGCCGGGCGTTATGCGCATTACAGGAACATCCCGCCAGAGACCTCCACCCGCTGCGCCGTCATCCATGCCAGCTTATCGCTCAGCAAGGCAGCAATCGCATCGCCAATATCATCCGGCTGCCCAACCCGCCCGAGCGCCGTCTGCGAAGCGATATAGTGATGAACCTGCTCGTTGTCCCGCACCACGCCGCCGCTAAAATCAGTGGCAATCGCGCCTGGTGCGATGATATTTACCGCAATACCGCGCTCGCCCAGTTCTTTTGCCTGGTAGCGGGTCAGCACTTCCATTGCCCCTTTCACCGCCGCATAGCTGGCGCGTCCCGGCTGGCAAAAGCGCGTTAGCCCGGTGGAGACATTCAGAATGCGCCCGCCGTTTTTTATCAGCGGCAGCAGTTTCTGCGTCAGGAAAAAGGGACCTTTAAAGTGGATGTTGACCATCTCATCAAACTGCTCTTCACGCGTCTCGGCAAAAGCGGCCTGAATGCCGGTTCCGGCATTGTTCACTAAATAGTCAATGCTATCGCGCTGCCATACAGTTTGCAGCCGCTCCTGCACCTGAGAGACAAACAGATCAAATTGATTGATATCGCCGACATTCAGCGCTAATGCTGTCGCCTTACCGCCTTTTTGCTCAATCTCTTCCACGACTTTTTGCGCTTCAGCGTGGTTGGTGTTGTAGGTCAGGATGATGCCGATTCCACTCGCCGCCAGTTTCAATACCGCGTTTTTACCCAGCCCGCGGCTGCCACCCGTTACGATTGCGATTGGTTGTGTCATATAAACCCCTTTGTTGTTGATAACCTGCACAACAAAAAGCTTATTAGCTGCACGGTAAACAATAAAGGTGCTAAATTACGCTTTACTGTTTCATAAATAACAACAATAGTGCACAGTGATGGATAAAATTTACGCAATGCAGCTTTTTGTCCGCGTCGCGGAGCTTTCCAGCTTCTCTAACGCGGCGGAGTCGATGGGGTTACCGAAAGGAAGCGTGTCGCGCCAGATTCAGGCGCTGGAAACGGAACTCGGCACGCAGTTGTTGCACCGCACCACGCGCCGCGTGCAGCTGACGCAGGATGGCATGGTCTACTACGAGCGGGCGAAAGATCTGTTGGCGAATATTGAGGAGCTGGACGGGATGTTCCTGCACGATCCCTCAAGTATCAGCGGGCGTTTGCGGGTGGATATGCCGGTCGCGGTGGCGAAAAATTTAGTGATCCCGCGGCTGCCCGATTTTTTGCAGCACTACCCCGGCATTGAACTGGAGCTGAGCAGCAGCGATCGGCTGGTGGATGTGATCCGCGAAGGGTTTGATTGCGTGGTGCGCGTCGGCACGCTGAAAGATTCCGGCCTGATTGCCCGCCAGCTTGGCAGGCTGTCGATGATCAACTGCGCCAGCCCCGATTATCTGGCACGTTTTGGCTACCCGGAGTCGCTGGAGGATCTCTCCTCCCACGCGCTGGTGCATTACGCCGTCAACATTGGTGCGCGCCCGCAGGGCTTTGAAGTGTGGCTGGATAAGCAGACGCGCTGGGTGAAAACCGGCGGTATTCTCACCGTCAATAGTACCGAAACGTACCACGCTGCCTGCGTGGCAGGGCTGGGCATTATTCAGGTGCCGCGCGTCGGCGTGCGCGAGGCGTTACGCAACGGAAAGCTGGTGGAGATCTTGCCGCAATATCGCGCCGAACCGATGCCGGTTTCGCTGATCTACCCGCACCGGCGCAACCTTTCGCGGCGCGTACATCTGTTTATGGAGTGGCTCTCAACCGTGCTGAAGGATTATGTCGACCAGTAGCGACTATAATTCTGCATACCACACATTCAGGAGAAGGAAATAAAACCTGATGAAAACGGAAGATGTCGAAAAACGTCCCACGCAAGACCTTGAGTATGAGCCTGTCAGGAAGATGGCAGAAACCCCGGAAAAGCCGGAAAAAGAGACCTCTGATAAAGATAGCGGGGCGATTGCCGCCGTGACCGATACGGCAAAGAAGATCCAGCGTAAACCGTTGGTGGCGCATCTTATTCGCGCCACAGAGCGCTTTAACGATCGGATGGGCAACCAGTTTGGAGCGGCGATTACCTACTTCTCCTTTCTGTCGATGATCCCCATCATGATGGTCTCGTTTGCCACCGCCGGGTTTATCCTCGCCTCGCATCCGACGCTGTTGCAGGACATCTTTAATAAGATCCTGCAAAGCGTCAGCGATCCCACCATGGCGTCGACGCTGAAAAACACGCTGCATATTGCGGTGGAGCAGCGCACAACCGTCGGGATTGTCGGCTTTGCTATCGCGCTCTACTCCGGCGTGAACTGGATGGGCAACCTACGGGAAGCGATTCGCGCCCAGTCGCGCGATGTCTGGGAGCGTAACGCGCAGGATGAAGAGAAGATCTGGGTAAAGTACTTCCGCGACTTTATCTCACTGATTGGCCTGCTGGTGGCGCTGGTGATCACCCTCTCCATCACCTCGGTGGCCGGGGCGGCGCAGGAGCTGATCATCTCCACGCTGCACCTTGATTACATCGACTGGCTGAAGCCAGCCTGGGGGCTGATTGGCCTGATGATTTCGGTGCTCGCCAACTACCTGCTCTTCTTCTGGATCTTCTGGCGGCTGCCGCGCCATCGTCCGCGTAAGCGCGCGCTGATCCGCGGTACGTTTATCGCCGCCATTGGCTTTGAAGTGATCAAAATCGTTATGACCTGGACCCTGCCGTCGCTGGTGAAATCCCCCTCCGGCGCGGCATTTGGCTCGGTACTTGGTCTGATGGCCTTCTTCTACTTCTTCGCCCGTCTGACGCTTTTCTGCGCGGCATGGATTGCCACCGCGCAGTATAAAGATGACCCACTGATGCCGGAAAGTCGCCGTCGTCGTACCGCTAAATAAGCTATCGGGCTGATAGATAGAATGAAAATATCAGCCCGATCCATAATTCCAGCATGAAAATCCAGTCCGTAACTTTAATTTAATCGAAAACCAGTTTTATCCACTAACTTCTAAAATGTGTGAAGCATTTCATAGATGTGAAATCACAGGTCTGAAAATTATTCGCTTTTTGCCGCTTTTTTGCCCGCCCGCCGGGTTTGTTACAGATTGAAATAACGCTTTTGCTGTGGCTAATATGCTCGTTCGTTCGCCTAAAAATAAGAAAACATTATGCAAGCTACAGCTACAACCTTTGACAACGAGCAGGAAAATCCCCCGGTAAACTCGCGCAAAAAAGTCGTCGTCGCCTCGCTGATTGGCACCGCCATTGAGTTCTTCGATTTCTATATTTACGCCACCGCTGCGGTTATCGTTTTCCCGCATATCTTCTTTCCCCAGGGCGACACCACCGCAGCCACGCTGCAATCACTGGCAACCTTCGCTATCGCCTTTATCGCCCGTCCTATCGGCTCAGCCGTTTTCGGCCACTTCGGCGATCGCGTTGGGCGCAAAGTCACCCTCGTCGCTTCGCTGCTGACTATGGGTATTTCTACCGTCGCCATCGGCCTGCTGCCGGGTTATGAAACCATTGGCGTGATGGCACCGCTGCTGCTGGCGCTGGCCCGTTTTGGCCAGGGGCTGGGTCTGGGCGGTGAGTGGGGCGGCGCTGCGCTGCTGGCCACCGAGAACGCGCCGCCGCGTAAACGCGCGCTGTATGGCTCCTTCCCGCAACTGGGCGCGCCTATCGGCTTCTTCTTTGCCAACGGCACCTTCCTGCTGCTCTCCTGGCTGCTGACCGATGAGCAGTTTATGCAGTGGGGCTGGCGCGTGCCGTTTATCTTCTCTGCCGTGCTGGTGCTGATTGGTCTCTATGTTCGCGTCTCGCTGCATGAAACCCCGGTCTTCGCCAAAGTGGCAGCGGCGAAGAAGCAGGTGAAGATCCCGCTTGGCACGCTGCTGACAAAACATGTGCGCGTGACGGTGCTGGGCACCTTTATCATGCTGGCGACCTATACGCTGTTCTATATCATGACCGTTTATTCGATGACCTTCAGCACCTCGCCGCAGGGCTTAGGCATGCCGCGCAATGAAGTGTTGTGGATGCTGATGATGGCGGTAATTGGTTTTGGCGTGATGGTGCCGATCGCCGGTCTGCTGGCGGATGCATATGGCCGTCGCAAGAGCATGATTGTCATCACCACGCTTATCATTCTCTTCGCGCTGTTCGTCTTCCCGCCGCTGCTGGGTTCCGGTAGCCCGGCGCTGGTGATGACCTATCTGCTGATTGGCCTGAGCCTGATGGGATTAACCTTCGGCCCGATGGGCGCACTGCTGCCGGAGCTGTTCCCGACGGAAGTGCGCTATACCGGTGCCTCGTTCTCCTATAACGTCTCGTCGATCCTCGGCGCCTCGGTAGCCCCTTATATCGCCACCTGGTTGCAGGCGAACTACGGCCTGATGTACGTCGGCTTCTACCTGGCGGCAATGGCGGGGTTAACCCTTATCGCCCTGCTGCTGACCCACGAAACCAAGCATCAATCCCTCTGATGATTCCCCCTCTCTGTCACCAGAGAGGGGTTTTCCCTTTAGCGTTTCATCTGTGACAGAATCGCCTGGCACTGGTTCTCTTCGCCTTCCGACGGGGAGATAAGCGCCAGCAGCGCGGCGGCTGGCGTCACCAGCGTTGCCAGCGCGGCCGCCACTGCGCCACGGGCAATCAGCGGACCCGGTTTCACACCGGCCTGCGGGTTCTTAAAGCTACCGCGCACATAGAGTGGTGAACGCAGCGTCACGATGCGCACCCCTTTGCTCTCCGGGTTGATGGTCAGGTCGAGCTGTTCAGAAGCCATGCTGGCGGTGCCGGTAATATTAATCAGCGCGTTTTCCGTATCGAAGGCGAAGATCTGCGGCCGGGCAACGCCGTTAACCAGATCGAGGTTAGCCGCCGCGCAGTTGACGCGCACTTCATCATCGCCAAACAGTTGGCCGACCACATAGTTCCCGACGTTGAGGCCGACGATCTCCATCAGGTTGCGGCTTATCAGCCCGTCGTTCATCAGCAGCTTCAGGTTACCGTTGCTGGTGCCGAGCAGGGCCGCTACCGAGTTGCCGACGCCGCGGAATTCAGCATCACCGTTCATCTCGCCGAGGGTTTTCTGCATCAGCTCAACATCGGGCATCAGCTGTTTCAGCTTCAGCTTACGCGCCTGAATAGTGGCGCTACCCTGCATCGGCTTCTTATCCCCTTCGAGATGAATGTTCGATGAGATAATGCCGCCCGCGAGGCCAAACTTCAGCGGTTGCAGGCGCAGGTCAGCGTTTTTCAGCAGGATATGGGTGGTGAGATCGCTAATCGGCAGCGAGGAGCCGTGCTCAATGCGGCGGCCTTTAAAGCGCACATCCGCATCCATCACGTTCCACTTATCCGTTTCAAAGCGATCGTAAGGCAGCACTTTGTCGGCAGGCTGCACAGATTTCTCGCCCTTTTTCTGCTCCGATTTCTTCGA
Source organism: Kosakonia sp. CFBP8986 (assembly GCF_034044935.1). Taxonomy (NCBI): domain Bacteria; kingdom Pseudomonadati; phylum Pseudomonadota; class Gammaproteobacteria; order Enterobacterales; family Enterobacteriaceae; genus Kosakonia; species Kosakonia sp. CFBP8986. Next base: position 203,238 of record NZ_JAXCXB010000001.1, read on the forward strand.
CTGCTCGGCCCCTTTACCAGAATCGACGCCAATCAGCGGCCCGAGATCCGCCAGACGCAGCTGGCGCGACTCGACATCGCCCTCCAGTTTCGGGCGCGGTTTGCCATTGGTATAGGTCAGGGTGCCGTGAATATCGCTCTCGCCGATATGGCCGTTGAAGTTGCGATAGTCATAGACCGCACCTTTGTCGCCGTTGAGTTTCGCCACCAGACGACCATCCGTTTCAAACGGCGGTGTATCGGGCAGCAGCACGCCGGTCAGTTCATAGAGATCGCCCAGCGAATCGCCGCCAAACTTCAGCTTCAGATCGACGCCGCCCATATTCATCGGATCTTTCACCGTGCCGACAAACGCCACGCGGGTGTTACCGGAGCGGAAATCCGCCTGCACCGGGAATGGCGTCGTTTCGCTGCGCAGCGACAGCATGCCGCCAATTTTACCTTCGCCGCTCAACGGCTGGTCGTTGTAGCGCCCTTTCGCCTTCAGGCCGAAGACATAATCGCCCGCTTTGTTGCTGTCATCCTTTTTACCGGTCACTTCGCTGAACGGCAGCGGTTTGCCCAGCGGATCGACCTGAATGGTCATGTCGGCGCGGCTCACCGCGTCATCAATGACAATTCGTCCTTTATCAAACAGGATGTTATCGAGACGGAATGACCAGGATGAGGGTTTAGCGTTGGCATCGGCGTTCTCATCCGCTGCGAGGGTAAAGGTCCAGTTGTTGAGCTTTTCCGAGCGGCGAATCAGCCGCGCATCGGGCTGTTGCAGCTTGATCCACGGCAGATAAACGGTTTTGGTAAACAGTGCTAACGGCGAAATCGTCGCGTCTACGCGCGGCAGATGCACCATGGTGATCTCATCGATCCCCGGCGGGTTACCCAGAATAATATCTTCGGCGTGAATATGCGGCCATGGGATCCAGCTGCGCCAGCCGGTCTCCTCTTTTGGTCGCGCCCAGTTAACGCCGAGATCGCCGCGGATCGCGAAGGGGCGATTCAGCTCAGTGGAGACTTTTTCATTGATGGTGGGTTTAAGCCGGTTCCAGTCAAATGTCGCAATGATGACGATGGCCACCACAATCACTAACAGCAGCGTCGACACCACCGCCGTCACTATTTTGCTCGTTCTTGTCATTGATATGCCTTTTCCTTTAAAGCCTTACCTCTCATAAAGATAGTAGACCTGGCGGAAAGGGCAGCGGTTAAAGATCGAGAATTACATTCTCAAGATTGGCCAACGGAACCGGACGCGAGAGGAAATAGCCCTGCGCGGCAAAGGCGGGCGAGTTTTGCACATCGCGCCACTCCTCCAGCGTTTCGACGCCTTCGACGATCACCCCCTGGCAGTAGTGGTTCATCAGTTGCAGCAGCAGGGTGAAGAGATTCTGCCCTTCCGGCGTTTTGCGTAGCATCATAAAGAGCTCCCGCGCGATTTTGATGTAGTCATAACGCACTTCGCTCAGCGCGGAGAAGTTGGCCATGCCGGTACCAAAATCATCCAGCCACAGCGGGCCAATCTCGCAGATGGAAGCAAACGACGAGTCCTGTGGTAAGCCAATATGCTCCACGAGTTCGAAGCGGATCCACGGCAGCGAATCGACCAGCGCCATGACGTCACCATACTGCCGCATCGCCAGCAGCGTTGGGCCATCGACATTCACCGACGCCAGCACGCCGTGCTGCGCAAAGAACGCTTTCTGCTTCGCCAACAGCGCAAGCTGTTCATGCACCACATCAATACGCTGGCGCACCGGCACTTCTGAGAAGTAGCGATCGGGCGCGATACGTTTTTCCGGCTGCGAGGGGTGAGTTACTACGGTCAGCACTTCAATCGCCATCAGACGACCATCGGTTTTATAGATGGGCTGGTAAGTGTACGCACGCTCGCACTGCAGCCAGTAACGGTGCTCGTGCAAGCTTTCGACATTCATATGAGGAATGTCTGGCGGCATGTTGACCTGCTGTAACGTCATTTCTGCTGTCCTGTCGATGGGGATGATCTGGAGGAACTCGTCAACAGGTTATCGGCGGGTGTGCTGAGAACTTTACCTCGGGTTGCCCGGCAAAACGGAAAAAGCGTAGCGTGCTAATTGCAGGTAATACGTCTTAGCTCAAAAAAATAGTGGAACGATGTTTTAATATAGTTGACCACAAAACAGCCCCATCGCACACTAGCGATAATTTATCTGATTCAGGTTACGACTATGTCCAGGAAAATTGCCGTCATCGGCGAATGCATGATTGAGCTGTCACAAAAAGGCGCAGAAGTTAACCGTGGCTTTGGTGGCGACACGCTGAACACCTCTGTTTATATCGCCCGCCAGGTCAATCCGTCGGCGCTGGCGGTGCATTACGTTACCGCGCTCGGCACCGACAACTTCAGCCAGCAGATGCTCGACGCCTGGCAGCAGGAAGCGGTTGATACCAGCCTGACGCAGCGTATGGAGAACCGTCTGCCGGGTCTCTACTACATCGAAACCGACAGCAGCGGCGAGCGCACCTTCTACTACTGGCGTAACGAAGCGGCGGCGAAATTCTGGCTGGAGAGCGAGCAGTCAGCGGAAATTTGCGAAAAACTGGCGACCTTCGACTACCTCTACCTGAGCGGCATTAGCCTGGCAATCCTCAGCCCCGGCAGCCGGGCGAAGCTTCTGTCACTGCTGAAAGAGTGCCGCGCCAACGGCGGCAAAGTGATTTTCGATAATAACTATCGGCCGCGCCTGTGGGCGAGCAAAGAGGAGACCCGCGAGGTCTATCAGCAGATGCTCGCCTGCACCGATATCGCCTTCCTGACGCTGGATGATGAAGATCTGCTCTGGGGCGAGCAGCCGGTGGAAACGGTGATTGAGCGCACCCAGCAAGCGGGTGTCAGTGAAGTGGTGATCAAGCGCGGCGCAGAGTCCTGCCTGGTGGCAATTGCCGGCGAAGCGGTGATTGAGATCCCGGCAGTGAAGCTGCCGAAAGAGAAAGTGATCGATACCACGGCAGCGGGCGACTCTTTCAGCGCCGGTTACCTTGCCGTGCGCCTGACCGGCGGTGACGCTTCTGAAGCGGCGAAACGCGGACACCTTACCGCCAGCACCGTTATCCAGTATCGCGGAGCGATTATCCCGCGCGAGGCAATGCCGGAGTAATAGCGTTAAGTCGCCCCGTCGTTATGCGGGGCGACTGTTTTAGTTCTTTAACTCATTCACCACCAGCGTCTTACCCTGCTTCGATACTGAGAATCGAGCCTCATATGAACGTAACCCTGTACCCACAGAGACGTTATATTTATTGCCCTCTTTGAAGGCAAAGGCTTCCAGGCCAGAAATGCATTTGCCAGGCTCAAGCAACTGCGGCGCTGTGGCATATGATTTTTCATAGACTTGCCGGGCGTTGGTGATATCCCAGACCCATATTTCCAGCACCTTCTCTCCCGCATCCGGTTCTTCTACCGATACACAGAGCTGGTTATTTACCGCCGTAGATTGCGCGAAGCGCATATTGATGCGATCGCCCATCGGACAACCTGCGAGAAAGAGAGGTAGAAGGAGAGAGAGGTATTTCTTCACCACAACAGCCTTGTTTTAGATGAACTACTCTGGATATTCAATGGGGCCGAAGTTACGGCCCCATTTTATGCTTACTTACTGCTGCGGTGGGATATCCGACACATCCGGTCGCACATCCTCACTGGCGGCGGCGGGCGCGGCGGTCTGCGGTTTCATCACCTCGTCCCACGTTGCCTGCAAATCCTGCATGTTATGCTCCGGCTCGCCTTTCGGCTGCATCAGCACCAGCGTCATCTCCTGCGACAGCTGCTGGTGCAGATCCTGGTTCAGCATCTGCGGCGTCAGGTTGTCGAGAAAACGCTGGCGCAGTTTCTGGTACTGCTCCGGCGCGATATCCACCACCTGGTTTTGCAGGGAGCGCATCCGCTGGCTGATGAGAATATCGGTATCGGCGCGCGCATAAGTGGCAAACAGCTTTTGCAGTTCGAGGGACTTCTGCGCAATCAGCGCCTTCAGCTCCTCTTCCGGCAGCCCTTTTTCCCGCACTTTCGCCAGCTCACGCGCAATCACGCCGGTGTTGGCGTTCAGCTTGTCGTTTGGCGAATCAACGTTAATGGCGCACTGCGCACGCTGGAACAGCACGCGGCAGTCGAAGCCGAGGCTCAGATCTTTGGCATTGTTCTTGTTGAGGCTCTGCTGAACGTGCCAGAACAGCGCTTCACGGGCTAAATCTGCCCGCCAGTAGCGCTCCAGCTCCGCCGATTCGCGGATTGGCTGCCAGGCCGACTCCCACATGATTGACAGACGATCCTGGGTGACCGCCTCGCTCATCAGGCTCACCGGCTGATGCGGCAGCGGCGAAAGCGTCGCGACCGGCGTCGGCGTCTGGCGTTTGCCTTTCAGCTCGCCAAAGGTTTTGGTGATCTGCTCGGCGACCGCGCGACTGTCGACGTTACCGACCACAATCAGCGTCATCGCATCCGGCGTATACCATTTTTCATAGAAATCTTTCAGCTGCGCGGCATCGACCGGCGCTTTCACCTCGGCCGCCGGATCGTGGCTCAGCAGCGACGACCCTTTCAGGCGGTAGCGCCACCAGCTCTCTTTGGTGTCGGCAGGCCAGGTCGCGACCATATCATTGCTGCTCAGCGCGTAGTTTACCGTCTCTGGGGTAACGGTGAGTTTCCCGGCGGCATCAGCCAGGTAGACCATCGCCTCTTTCAGCAGATCGCTGCGGTTATTCGGCAGGCTGAGGTTATAGAGCGTGTATTCGTAGGAGACCAGCGCCGGCGGCAGCGGGCGTTTCGGGTCAATACCCTGTTGCCAGAGAGATCGCACCTGCGCCGGTTCGAGGCGGCCGCTATGGGTTAAGGCAACGCGGGGAATAACGTGACTGAAACCGCTCTGCTGCGCATTTTCAGTGAGCGAGCCGGTATCAATCGAGAGTCGGATTTCAATACGATCGCTGGGGCGCTGCGGAGTGGAGAGAACCTGCCACTGGAAACCATTCGCCAGCTTGCCTTGTTGCCATGCCGGATCGGGCTGGAGCGCCTCTGCCTGCACATAACCGGCCGCTGCCAACATCAGCAACCCGCCTGTTAACAATCGAATTTTTGTGCCCTGCATGAGAACCCCTAATCAACATTCCTGGTTAAAAAGTATGCCGCCCATAGGTCAATGGACAGACATAAAACACTCCGCTTTTAGACCGCAGGAAACGCAAAACGTCACAGCGCGAAGTGAAGAATCCCGAAAATTCAGCGTGAATTGTGACGGAAGCAAGAGGGTAATTATGCTTAGCTGCCCGTAGTCAGACAAGGACTACGGGCGTAAGTCTTGAAATTATGAAGAGATTTCTGACGTTTTTGCGGCGCTGGTTCGATTATTAAGCGTATCGTTGAGCTGTTTTTCATCCAGCTCTTTAACCCATTTCGCCACCACAATGGTCGCCACGCCGTTACCGACCAGGTTGGTCAGCGCACGCGCTTCGGACATAAAGCGGTCAATACCGAGGATCAGAGCCAGGCCCGCAACCGGCAGGTGGCCAACCGCAGAGAGCGTCGCCGCCAGCACGATAAAGCCGCTACCCGTAACCCCGGCCGCCCCTTTGGAGGAGAGCAGCAGCACCACCAGCAGAGTGATCTGATGGAAAATATCCATATGGCTGTTGGTTGCCTGGGCGATAAACACCGCCGCCATCGTCAGGTAGATAGAGGTGCCATCCAGGTTAAACGAATAACCGGTCGGGATCACCAGACCTACCACCGATTTGCGGCAGCCCAGGCGCTCCATCTTCTCCAGCATGCGCGGCAGCGCCGATTCGGAGGAGGAGGTCCCCAGCACAATCAGCAACTCTTCGCGGATATAGCGAATGAATTTGAAGATGTTGAAGCCGGTGACGCGGGCGATAGTCCCGAGCACAATCACCACAAACAGAATACAGGTAGCGTAGAAGCAGATGATCAGCTGACCCAGCTGCACCAGCGACCCGACGCCATATTTACCGATGGTGAAGGCCATCGCCCCGAACGCACCGATGGGTGCCAGTCGCATGATCATGTTGATGATGCCGAAAATCACCTGCGAGAAGCTTTCGATGACGTTAAAAATCAGCTGGCCTTTGTGGCCCAGGCGATGCAGGGCAAAACCAAACAGCACGGCGAAGAGCAGCACTTGCAGGATGTTACCGCTGGCGAAAGCGCCAATCACGCTCGCCGGGATGACATCCATAATAAACGCCACAATCCCCTGCGACTGCGCCTGTTCGGCGTAGACCGCTACCGCCTTGGCATCGAGTGTGGAGGGGTCGACGTTCATCCCTGCGCCGGGTTGCACGACGTTGACGATAATCAGGCCGATGATCAGCGCCAGCGTACTGACAATTTCAAAGTAGAGCAGTGCCACCGCGCCGGTACGCCCGACCGCTTTCATGCTCTCCATACCGGCAATACCGGTAACAACGGTACAGAAGATAACCGGCGCGATGATCATCTTGATGAGCTTCACGAAGCCATCACCAAGGGGTTTCATCTGTGCGCCGAGTTCAGGGTAGTAATGGCCAAGCAAAATACCGATAGCGATCGCTGTCAGGACCTGAAAGTAGAGACTTTTAAACAGGGAGGTTTTCATAAGGTGTCCTTGAGATTAACCTCAGGCTTTATAGGGTTTTCGGTTAGCCTGCGGATTAAAAATAACACCCGTCCTGAATGACAGAAATGTGCTTACAGCGTTTCTGAAACAAGAATGTTAAAAACTTTGAGCTGACTCGCACAATCTCGTAACAAAGTAACTATTTTAATCAACGCCCGCAGCCGCCAGATAGCGCTTCTCAAAGGCATCTGGCGATACCACCTCATCCTTAGCGGAAAAGAGCTGACGTTCGCAGAGATCGAGACGCAAACTCTGGGGCGGAAGATCGTAGTGGCGCAGCCGCTCAGCAACACTGGCAACATTCGCCTGCTGCAACAGCGCCTCAGCGGGAAGCGCCACCGCCAGCGGCAGCGTAATGCCCCGTGCCTGCCAGTCGGCCAGCAGGTGACACGCCTCTTCCAGCATCCAGTCGCACACTTTTCCCGTCAGCCCGCAGGCCTCGATTTGCGCGAACAGTTCTGCGTCTGCAACCTCGTTATTATCGGACTTACGTAAACGCAGCAGCGCACGGGCGCTGAGCACTTCGCTATCCGGCTGTGCGCGCAGCGGTTGCAGCCAGAGCGCAAAACGCTGCTGCTCAAGAGCAGAGAGAATGTCAGCTTCCTGCGACAGCCAGCGCTGGGCCGCTTCGCGCTGCTGCGCATCGAAGAAGTGGATCTGGTTTTTGCCATTTCGCTGGGCGGCGGCAAGGGCGGAAGTGGCCTGCTGCATAAGCGCCTGAGCAGAGTGCGTGCCACCCGTCATTGCCACCCCAAGGTTGGCGTGAGGACGCAACTGAATGCCCTTCAACGGCACACGCTCGTTGATAACAGTGAGCACTTGCTTACTTAATTTCATCGCCTGCCAGGGCTGCTGAATGGCGGGCGCGAAGAGGGCAAAATCGCTGATATTAAGCTGCGCCAGCAGCATACCCGGCGACAGCGCCGATTTGAGCTTCTCCACCAGCGTCAGCAGCAGCACTTCACGCTGATCTTCATGCAGCACTCCGGCGGTGTCGCGCAGGGTATCGCTGGAGATAATCAACAGCGCCGCGCGCGCATCGGCGGTGACGGCCTGCTCAAGCAGCGCCAGCAGGACGGCTTTATTCGGCAGTTCGGAGACCGGGAAGCGCACCGATTGCGCATGGCTCTCCTCCTGCTGATGCTGTAGCTGCTGCTGGTTGCGGTTATAGCTGCGCACAATGCGGCCAATTTCATCATCTTTATGATGGCGCGGCAGCGGCAACTGGTGGCCGGGCAGCGCCTGCGGCGGTATCTCATCCAGTTCGCGGGCGATTTTACGCAGCGGGTGCATCACCAGCCGGTTGATACACCAGGTGAGCGCCACGGTCAGCATTAACGTCAGCAGTAAGTAAGCCGTCACTAACGTTGATAATGTGCTGATAACAAACTTATAAACGCGGTAAGAGTCTGCCTGCAGCACAAGGTAAGCCAGCGGCTGCGGGTTGACCGGGCGCTCCAGCGAATAGATAGGTAGTGAGATCTGTATCGGCAACTCAAACATGCGGGTGATGGTCACCGGCACCGGGCGCTCGGGAATAAAGCGCATGCGCAGCGCCTGAAACTGGTTGGGCAGCATCACGTCGGCGCGGCTTACCACCCCGGCGGGTTTAATCTGTTTGATGATCGCTTCGGCTTCAGGAATATCCGCCTTTAAAATTGCTGCCGAGAGGGGTTCGCGCACAGAGCGGGCGATACTTTCCAGTTGCGTAGCCGTGTTATAGCGATTCTGCTGCAGGAAATGGAACAGCAAAATAACGCAAAAAATAAGCACAAAGAACATGGAGACAACAGCAACCATGGCCATTTGTTTGATGGTTAAAGAACGGCTAACACGCAAAATCACTCTCCAGAGAAACAATCGGCGCAGAGGATGGGTCAGGATGACTCTGCCGCCAGAGTATACTCTATCGCAGGGCGATTAAGATAAGGGGCTACGCAGATTCTCATTGGCCCGCGAGTGGCGCAAAAAGATGAAATAACCTTTTGAATCTTATGCGATTAACCGCCGCGCAACGCAGCCGATGCGCGGCGATCTTCCGCCAGGAATAGTCTATTTTTACCAGTCGGCCTGCGGCACCAGCGGTTGCAGCGGCATATCCATGTCGCCCTGCCAGCCCGCGCCGGAGTAGCGCACATAAATCATCCCATGGCTTGGGGTGTAATCTTTCGCCTGCTGAATATCAATGCCCGCACCGACAAACCAGTTGTTGGTCACCCGACGCTCGACCAGCGCCCGCGCCGTATAACCAAAGCCGTTACTGTGGCTTCCGCTCTCAGGGATATCACGTGCGCGATTGCGGAATTCTGACGGAATGAGATCTAAACGCGGATAGCGCGGCATGGTTTTATTACGCGAATGGGACCACGACGCGGAACCGCCCAGCTCCCACGACCAGTTCTCCGTGCGTTGACGCCACAGCACCGGCACCGCGAACGAGAGGTACTCCTGCGGGCTGTAGTAACCGCCCTGGCCCAGCGTGTAGTTGCTCAGGTCTTTGTCGTAGTGCCAGATCATGTTGTTCAGGCCGACGGTAACGCGCCGATTATTCTCGTTAATCAGCTTGTAGTAGTAGCCGGTCATCCAGCGCACGCGCCAGTTATCGTCGACGTTTTTCCCCTGCAGCGTATCCGCGCCGAGGCTTGTCCAGACGCCGTTCGCTTCACCCTTATCGTAACTGAGGCTCAGCGTAGCGCCGTTGGCGCGCACCCCGCCCCAGGTTTTCCCGGTGTTGGGATCTTTCTGCCCGCCAAAGGCCAGCAGCGAGCTGGAGATAGCGCGACGGTGCAGATCAACGGTGTAACCGAGCGGCCCGGCATCTCCGCTGTAGCTCACGCCGCCAACCACATCGACAACGTTAAAGCCCATCGGCGTAGTGCCGATATCCATCCCCCAGCGCTCGTTACGCCAGCCTGCGCCAATACTGACGCCGCGATCGGACTGATGGCGGTTACCGCCCACGCAAGCAATGTCTCCACAGGTACCAAAGTTCGGGCTGTAGGTGCCATCGGCTTTTTGGCTGAAGGTACCAACATCCATATCCACCATGTCGGCGCGCAGCAACAGCCGTCCGTCTGCCAGCGGCGTATCCGCCTGCAACATGGTGGTGTGGCCTTTCAAATCGGAATAGCCGCCGGTGCCGCTGGAGCCGGAGTACTCATGTTGCAGCGTGACGTTGAGATCCTGCTGGCGATAGAGATCCGCCGCATCGCTGCGCACGCCGCGCTTCAGCCAGTCATCGCGCTCATCGTTGCGCGTCAGGCGAGTAAAAGTGTCGTTATCGGCAGGGCGCTGTGGCGTAATGCCTGCGGCGACCATCGCCTCTTTATAGTGCTCCAGCGCCTGCTGCGGCGCGCCGTTCTGCGCCTCAAACCGTGCGGCATCGCGCAGCACCAGCGCGCTCTCCATCGACGGCGGCTGCGCTTTGGCCTGCGGCACAATGGCGCTAAAAATGCGTTTTGCGCTGGCGCTATCGCCAAGCTGATTCTCTACCAACGCCAGTCGCCGCTGGGTATTGATCGAGGGCGGTTCGCCGCTGGCTGAGGCCGCAGGCAGTTTCGCCAGCTGCGCCCGCGCCGCCAGCGGATTGCCGCTGAAAGCATAGAGTTCAGCCAGCCCAAGCAGCGCCTCTTCATTAGCCGGTTCGCGCTTGAGCACGCGCTGATAGTAATCCTGCGCCTCGGTGGCGTCACCGCGCTGCTGCGCCCAGTCGGCAAGGGTTAAATCGAGCCGCGTGCTCGCCGGTTGCTGGGTTAATAGAGCGATAGCCTCATCTTCATGGCCACTGTCGCGCAGACGGTTCGCCCGATCCAGCAGTTGGTTGCTTTGCAGCCGGTCGGCCAGCTCCTGGATATTGCTGTTCCACTGCGCTTTCGGCAGCGTGTTGAGGTGATTCAGCGCTGCCTGTGCCCGCTCGGTGCCGGAGAGATAGAGCCCGTAGGCGTAAACCTGCTCCGCATCGCCCGCTTTCTGCGTCGCCAGTTGGCGCATCAGGCTGTCCGCTTCGCTCGCCTGCCCGGCCTGGCGCAGATCGCTCGCCAGCCGGTAGGTGATCCAGACGCTGCCCGGATCGAGCGCCAGCCGCTGGCGTTGCAGCGCGGCGGCCTGCGCCCACTCGCCTTTGCTCTCCAGCGCTTCGGACTGCTGCGCTAAGCGGTCATTGTTCAGGCCGCGTTCAATATCGTCGATGCTGCGCCGCTGGCTGGCGTTGAGGGAGCGGATAAAGCTTTCGGCTTTTTCCGGCGACTCGGCGCGGTAAATATTGGCCAGCCCGCGCACGGCATTGGTGTTTTCACTGTCCATACGCAGCGCCTGGCGGTAGAAGGTCTCCGCCGCGGCGTTATCTTTGCGCGCCGCCGCCGCGTCACCGAGGCCGAGCACCGCGTAGCTGTCGCTGTTATCCGTTGCCCTTGCCTGCTGGTAGTAACGCTCGGCCTGCGCCGGATTATTGGCTTTTAACGCCGCATCGCCCTGCTGGATCAGCAGCCAGTAGCGGTTGGTTTGCAGCAGGCTGTCCCACTTGCTGCGATTGCCGCTGTTTGGATCCATGGCGATCGCTTTTTCAAACTGCGCCACCGCGCGGGCGCGATCGCCGCGTTGGGAATAAGCCTGGCCCAGCGCGCCGACGGCTTCGCTGTCGGCACTGTTAGCATTAACCGCCTGCTGTAGCTCACCAATCGCTTTCCCACCCTGCCCGGCATCGACTGCCGCAAGGCCGGTGGCACGGGCGCGAAACGCCGGGTCAGCCAGCTGTTTTTGCTGCGCCGCCAGCAGGGAACGGGCGTTATCGACCGTGTCGCCAGCGGAGAAGATAGTCAGAAAATGTTGTAATGCTTTCACGCTGGCATCGCTGACCGGCATACGCTGGATCTGCTGATACCAGAGCCCGGCTGCGGTGTCGCGCCCGGCGTTCGATTTCGCCATCTCCTCCAGCAACGCGTAGCCCTCGGCATCGCGCCCGTCGGCAAACAGCATCTGCGCCAGCCCGCCCTGCAACTGCGCATTTCCTGGGTTACGGCTGTTCAGCGCCTGCAACCGGCTTACTGCCTCGTTGTGGCGCGCCGGCACTTTTGCCACCAGCAGCCAGTACTCAACGGCGATATCGCCTTCCGGCGGGTTGCCTTTAAACAGCGCGTCATAGGCGGCAATCGCCTCCTGCGTGTGGCCGGTGGTAGCTTGTAAACGCGCCTGTTGCAGCGCCTGGCGGCCTTCAGCCGAGGAGAGCGCCATCGTCGTCACCGATGCTTTATAGGCGCTGGAGTCCGGTGCCAATTGCTTTAAGCGGTCGAGCTGTTTCTGCGCACCGGCACTGTCGCCCTGGCGCAGCAGATAGCGCATACGCGCCGCCACCACTTCAGGGTTATCGGGGTCGATCAGTTCAAGGCGATAGAGCGACTGGCGCACCAGATCTTCGCGGCGCGCGCTTTCGCCCAGACGCACCTGCGACAGCAACTGCTGCTGCGCGCTGGTTGGCTCGGCCGCCCCGGCGGCAGGTGCCAGCGAGAGGCCGATTGAAACACAAAGAAAACTTACGACGAACTTGTGCATTCCGCGCCCCAGTCAGGTTGTAACTCACCGCGAGAGGTGAAGCGAAAACGGTGTTGATCCCAGCCCTGGCCGAACAGCGTCAGCACCGCGCTGAAGTAGGCATCATCGCCGGGATAGTGGTCAGCAACGCGCTGGCGCTGCACGGCCTGTGCGTCACGATCCTGCAAGAAGGGAAGCATCGAGGCGGAAAAACCGACCGGGCCATCGCCGCGGATCTGCCCGCTGGCAACATCCACCTTCTCCGGCACCACGCCATTTTTTATGGTGGCAGTCGCCATCGGCTTCAGTTTGTTGAGCAGGCGCGCTTTTTGCGGATCGGCATCATTCATCATGCCGACCCAGAGATAGACGCGGATGGCATCGTAGCTGCTGACCAGCGTTTTACCTGGCTGTAGCTGCCACCCCTTACCCTTCTCGTAGCGCACCCAGTCCGGCGAGAAGCCTTTCGGCGCGGTCTCCAGCAGCAGGCGCAGGTTGGTTTCACGCAGCGTCGACCACGGCGCGCCAAAGCGGGTGAAGTAGCTCGCCAGTTGCGGCGGGAGGTAGCTCGGATTGAAGCGCCACGTTGTCGGTTCAGCGAAGCTGACCTTACCCGGCAGCAGCATGGAACCGAGCCCCGGCACCGTCACCACTTCCTCTTTCGCAATCCGCGTCAGCAGGGATTTACCCAACTGGCTGTAGCGATCCTCTTTCCACAACCTGCCCGCCTCCAGCAGCGACCAGGCGATCCAGATATCGGCGTCAGAGGCAGAGTTGGTGTCGAGCACTTCCCAGCCGTTATCGGCCTTCTTGCCCCACAGCCAGGCGGGAAGCTGCTTGTTCAGCGAGCCTTCGGCAAGGTTATCTTCGGTCCAGCGCAGCACTTTATCGAACATGGCGCGATCGTTAGCCGCCAGCGCGAAGAAGAGCGCATAACTCTGCCCTTCCGAGGTGGTGATTTTGCGCGAATCGCTCGGGTCGATAACGCGCCCGCCGTCGCTGATATAGGCCTGTTTAAAGTGGTCCCAGGCCGGCCAGCTACAGGCGGCGCGAACGTTCATCGCCGCCATCACCAGCATCGCCATCACCACCCAGCGTACGCTTTTCATTACCGTTTACTCATGATCCGAAGGGTCAAGACGGCGGCGGCTGATGATACGCAGCAGACGCCACAGCACCCACGCCATCAACACCACGCAAACCGCAGCCAGCACCGCCAGCAGCACCGGATGGTTCGCCAGCGCATACCAGATGCGCTCAAACCACGGCAGGTGGCCAACGTAGTAAATATCGCCAACGCGCAGGCCATTTACCCCCGATTCACGGATCACCGTCACCGAGCCGTAGATCGCCGCGCGCTTGCCGCTGTCGTTAATCGCGCCATTCAGCAACTCATAACCCCGCGGGCTGTCGGCAAGCAGCGCCACCACGCTACGCTGGTCGTTGTACGGTGACTGGAAGCCGATAATCGCCGCCATCGGGCCATCAGAAGTAATGCCGGTTTGCGTATCGGCCTGGCGGTCGGCGGCATCCGGCACAATCGACGCGAATGGCGTCTGGCGCAGCGGGGTTTTCACCCAGCTCTGGGCGGCATTCACCAGCAGATCGATATGCTTATCATCTTTCAACTCAGGCGGAATGGCACCAATGATCATGATATCGGCGTCTTTATCCTTGATCTGGTTGCCATCGCTGGTTAACTGCACGTTAATTGCCGGGAAACCGGTCTGCGCGCCTACCGTGCCCAACGAGTCAAGCAGCGTGGAGACCTGTGCCGGCGTCGGCTGCGGCGGCGTCACAACGATGGTTTGCGACAGATCCGCCATGCGGCTGAACGGGAAGCCCGCATTGGCAAAGGCACGCAGATCCGGCATCGCGAGGAAGTGGTAATACTTCGAGAAGTCGATGGTGGAGTCATCGCCAATCACCACGCGGTTCGGCACCTGCTGGAAAGTAACGCAGTTATCAATCGTGCCACCCGGCATCGGGTTCATATACTGGAAATCGAAGCGCAGCTGGTTCACCGCGCCGAGTTTCAGCGCCGGAATGGAGACATCCGTTTTGCTGTCGAGCAGCCCTTGCAGCACCGGCAGACGCAGCAGCAGGTTGTTGCTCTCCTGGGTGCCGGTCAGGTTGAAGTATTGCAGGAACTGGTTATTCAGGCTGATATCCATCCGCGAGCCATCTTTGGTCGGCGGCGCGGTATAGCGATAGTTGAGGTTCATGTCGATGCCGGTGCTGCGCAGCAGATAGAGATCCGGCGGCAGGTTCAGCGACAGGTTGATGGACGATGGCTGCAGGCCGGTCGCCTGCAGCTGCTCTTCGTAGCCTTTCAGCTCGCCAAAGGTTACCGCGCGGTCGGTGCGCACCCAGTTTGGCGCATCGTAAGGCTGGCGCGCCAGCAGCGGTTTCACCTCATCCACCGTCACGCTCTCGCCGCGGAACAGTACATTGCCCTGGGCAATGCCTTTCGCCGCCTGCAGCAGGTCTTTATCGTCACGCCCGCTGATCACCAGCAGCTTCAGGTAAGGGTTGTTCGGGTGGTTGACCATCGAGATGGTCGGCCCCTTCGCCGGCGGCAAATCTTTAAGGAAATCAGGGCGCTTATCGTTGGTGGCGAAGATAATGGCGTTGCTCTCCGGCAGCGCATTATAGGAGACCGGGAAGGTCTGCCCGCGCCAGCCGGTGCGTGAACCGAACCACGAAGCGACAATCGCCGCCGCCTGCTGCTGCGTGATATCCGGCGCGCTGGCGAAAACCACCGGCAGCGTTAGCGGGCGGTTATCGCGCGGATCATAGAACGGGATCGGGAAGTGGGAGAGATCGTTTTTCACCGACAGCTTCTGGTAGGTGAGATCGAGCGAACTGCTGCGCCCGATATCGAGCCACAGCGTTGAGCTGGCCGGGTTTTCACACACGTCGCGATAGTGGCCGACAAACTCCAGCCGCACGCGGTTAAAGTCGGTGATAAACAGCGGGTTGATCGGCATCTGCGCCTGGGTTTTCTTACCCAGTTGCTCTTTGGTCACCGGCAGCACGCCCATCAGCTCATCGTTGAGATAGACCTTCAGCTGCGACTGCACCGGTAACAGCGACGGCGACGGCGTGTACTCAAGGTTGAGCACCGCATTCGATACCACTTCATCGCTACGCGTACCGAACTCAATCCCGCCATTCGGGTTGATACCGCGCAGCACCATGCTGCCCGGCGGCGGCGCGATCTCGGCGAAGGTGAGTTTCACATCACGTGACGGCGCATTGGCGGCCACCACGGGCGCATTCGCCCCCTGCACGCCAGGCATCACCTGGCCAATGACAGTCTGGCCTTCGGTCGGCATGGTTGGCGTAACGCTCTCCGTCTCTCCCGGCGCAGGCGTGACCACCGGTTGAGTCGCTGGCGCGACGGCGGGCACGCTCGGCGCGGGTTGCGCAGGCGCTGCGTGGGTCATCATTGGGGCCAGCGTGCTCATCCCCACTGCCACTGCACACATCCAGGATAATTTTCTTTTCATCGCGTATTCATCATTGTTAAGCCAATCACGTCATCGGTTGCTGCACGGCCACATTCCGTTCCGGGCGGCGCGGAATAAATGACACCACCCAGGACACCAGCGCGGTGAGCGAGCGGAAAATCACTTTGACGGACGATGGAGCAAATTCCGCGAGATGGCGGTAGCCGCGGAAACCCAGTTTTAAAATATCCAGCAGGCTCTCCAGAGGTTTATCCTCCGGGAAGCTGTCCTGCCACAGCGCCCAAGTATCGGCGCGGGCGAAGGTACACTGCACAAAATCGATATGCTGTTTGGTGGTCAGCGGCAGCAGTTGCAGACCCACTTCATTACCGTTGACGCGCGCTACGGTCGCCGGGAAGGCGTACTCCTGCTGGCCGCGTTTAAGCAACAGGCTCACCTTCTGCCCTTCCAGCACCTGCGCCTGGCCGTTGATCTTGATGCCCAGCCCACCGTCAGAGAAGTCTTGCACGGTACAGGAGAAGAGGTGCCCATCTTCACGGGCAATCGCCGCAGGCATGGTCATTTCCACGCGGTGCGCGCGGCGCACCTGTTTGCTCTCCACCGACACCGCCACCGCGCCGCCGAGGATCACCATGTTGTAGAAGACCCACGCGATACTGACGAAAACCGTGAGAATTTCATTTTCCGGGCCGTAGAAGTAGCGCCAGATGCCGACCGCCACGCCGAGCAGGTTGAGCAGCACGAGGAAGATATAGGGGCGCGAGATCACCCAGTCGACATACTCCTCTTCGACCAGCCCGCCTTTAGCGGTAACGTTGAACTTCCCTTTGTGCGGGTTAATCAGCGCCACCAACGTTGGCGGTGCGATATACCACGCCAGCACCGTTTCGTAGATCTCACTCCAGAAGGAGTGGCGGAACTTGCCCTGGATTTTTGAGTTAGTCAGGCTGGCGTGCACCATATGCGGCATCACAAAGAGCGCAATCATGATCGCCGGAGCATAGATGATGTAGGCATGCAGCAGCAGAAACGCCAGCGGCGCGGTCAGGAAGATAAGCCGCGGAATGCCCGACAGGAAGTGGAACATGGCGTTGACGTAGCAGAGCCGCTGGGCAAACTTCAGCCCTTTGCCCATCAATGGGTTATCGAGGCGGAAAATCTGCACCATGCCGCGCGCCCAGCGGATACGCTGCCCGATATGCGCCGAGAGGCTCTCGGTCGCCAGCCCCGCCGCCTGCGGAATACGCATATACGCGGAGGTGTTGCCAAGGCGGTGCAGGCGCAGCGAGGTGTGCGCATCTTCCGTTACCGTCTCAACCGCAATGCCGCCAATCTGATCCAGCGGCCCGCGGCGGATCACCGCACAGGAGCCGCAGAAGAAGGTGGCATCCCACATATCGTTGCCATCCTGCACCAGGCCGTAAAAGAGCGTGCCTTCGTTCGGCGTTTTACGAAAACGCCCGAGGTTGCGTTCAAACGGATCCGGCGAGAAGAAGTGGTGCGGGGTCTGCATCATCGCCAGCTTCTTCTCTTTCAGGAACCAGCCCATGGTCATCTGCAGGAAGGAGCGCGTCGGCACGTGGTCGCAGTCGAAGATCGACACGAACTCCCCCTTCGCATACTTGAGGGCATTGTTGATGTTGCCCGCTTTCGCATGCTCATGGCTGGTACGGGCGATGTACTCAACGCCGACCTGTTTGGCGAACTGGCGAAACTCTTCGCGGCCGCCATCATCCAGAATCCAGACCTTGAGCTTATCTTTCGGCCAGTCGATACCCAGCGAGGCGTAAATGGTGTTTTTCACCACGTTGAGATCTTCGTTGTAGGTCGGAACAAAAATATCGACCGACGGCCAGAGCGACATATCTTTCGGCAGCGGCACCGGCTGGCGGTTAAGGGGCCAGATCACCTGGAAGTAGCCGAGCACCAGCACAATCCACGCGTAGGTTTCAGCAAACAGCAGCACCAGGCCGCACACCAGGCTGACCGGGTCGTCCCAGTTGAGGGTCGAGGTGTAGCGCCACCAGATGTAGCGGCAGGAGACCGTCAGGGAGAGCACCACCAGCATCAGCACCGAGAAGCGCCCCGGAATACGCCGCACCAGCAGCGCCACACCCCACAGCAGAATCAAAAAGACGAATTGCGACAGCGGGTTAAAGGGCTGGGTAATACATAAAATGGCGAGCAGGAACGAGAAGACCACCACGGTGCCAAGAATAATGCGCCGCACTTTCGGGTTGATGTGCCCCAGCTCTTTTTTATTGTCGAGATGACCGGTGCGCTGTGTCATGCGCTCCGGCAGCGTTTCAAGGAAGTTATGCCAGCGCCCGCGCAGCACGCGAAGACGGGCAAAGTGCTGGCGACGCGGCGATCTTGGCGCGCCCAGCGGGAGCGTCACCATCAGCCACAGAGTTTGAATCAGGTAGCGCGCCGGGTCGAGCGGGCGCGGACGGTCGGGATCGATATGCGGAAACCAGTGGTTCTGCTGCGCACGAAGCTGCTGCCAGCGCGGGTGCTCCAGCGGGATAAACATCCAGGCGAGGATCGCCCAGAAACAGCCCAATGCGGCGCTAAAACGCGGTGCGCCATGGTCGCGATAATGCTGATAGCGCGCGTTCAACCGCGCGCCCACTGGCGGAATAAGCAGCCAGGTGGCAAGGCGAATCATGCCTCACTCCCCTGTACAGCAGGCGCGAAATGGAGCAGACACCAGTTGGCCAGCGTCAGGATCTCCTCTGCCGCCAGCGCATCGCTGCGGTACTCGCCGAGCGGCTGCTTCGAGGCCAGGCACTCTGCCATCGCCTCATCGCGGTGGATCACCATCGGCATCATGCGCGGCTGGCTTTGCAGCCACACCTGCCAGAGATCGTCCTGCAACTGGCTGCCAATGCGCAGATCGTTGATTAACAGATGCGCACCGGTGGGCAGAGGCTGCTGGTGCAGGCGCACATGGCAGTTGGTATCGGGTTTGATAATGGTAAAGAGATTGTCGCAGAGATCGATAAAGTGCCGCGCCAGCGGTGATACGCCGTGCGGCAGGTCAATCAGCACCCATTGATAGTGCTGCTGGGTTGTTAACCCTTTCAACGCGGAGGTCAGCTGTGCGGCCACGGCGTCAAGCTGCGCGGCATTCTCCCACTCGTTGGCAGCCAGACGGCCAAACGGCAGCAGGTCGAGCTGCGTGGTGTAGCGCATGCCGGCATCGCGCCACTCGTTGCCGTCCAGCAGCGACCGCGCCCAGCCGGTTGGGTTCTCATATTCGACATTAAATGAGAGGCGCAGAAGGTTATCCGGGCAGGCATCAATTACCAGCACCGACTCACCTAAGAGTTGCAGTGACCAGGCCAGAGCCGCGGTGATCGAGGTCGTCCCCACGCCACCACGGATCCCCTGTAGTCCCAAGATGGTCATCCACGGGTCCTTTATTGTTGACGGGCTAATTCAGCCAGCAGCGGCCAGCGCTTAATCGCGGCGGCAAGTTGTTCGCGCTGGGAAATATCGGCATAGTCGATTTCAGGCAGGGAAAATACCCGGCTAAGCACCAAAAAATCGTTCTGGAATGTGTAACCCAGAGTCGGGTCAGATTGCGTAACGGGTTCATTTTTTTTCATGTTGGCCCGATCCCAGTTGCATATAAAATGATGTAAGAAGTCACAAGGCATCGTGCCCAAGAAAATGCGTTTACATGCTAAATCTGATGTTCTTTAATTTCAATGTTAGGTTTATTTCTCGGCTTTCGCTAGTAAACTGAGTTACAGATAAATTCGCTGCAAGAGGGACACCGTGAACCCCATATTTTCTATCGGCATCCAATCATTATGGGACGAATTGCGTCACATGCCTGTGGGCGGGGTCTGGTGGCTAAATACCGACCGTGAACAGGACGCACTGAGCCTGCTTAATCAAACCCTTGCCGCGCAGGATAAAGCGGCGAAAGTTGCGGTAGCGGGCATGGGTCACGACCTGCAAAACCTCATTAAATTAGATAAAAATCACGGCCCGGAAAAAATCGAGCTGTTCTCCATGCCAAAAGAGGAGAATAGTCTATACTTTTTCACCCGCGATTTGCTCAGCTCTATTGACCCGGACAAATATTTAGTGTTTCTGCTCTGTGCGAATAATGCCTGGCAGAATATTCCCGCTCCTAAATTACGCAAATGGTTAGAAAAAACTCACGCCTGGGCGAAATATAATAACTGCACCCTGGTGTTAATTAACCCCGGCAGCAACAATGACAAGCAATCTTCGATTCTAATGAGTGAATATCGCTCGCTTTTTGGTCTGGCGAGCCTGCGTTATCAAAATGGCATTCCGCTATATGATGTAGCGTGGTGGTGTAATGAAAAAGGCATTAGCGCCCGTCAGCAATTACTGCTCACCGAAGTTGAAGGGCAGTGGCAATTAGCCAAACAGGAAGAGGCCTCCGTTCAGCCACGCAGCGATGAAAAACGGGTTTTAAGTAATGTTGCCGTGCTGGAGGGCGCACCGCCGCTCTCGGAACACTGGTCCGTGTTTGCCACCAACGAGGCGCTGTTTGAAGAGGCGCGTGCCAGCCAGGCAGCGACGCTGATTTTCGTCCTCGCGCAGAATAGCCAAATCGACGGCCTCGCGCGCCAGATCCACACCCTGCGCCGTCAGCGCGGCAACAATCTCAAAATTATCGTGCGTGAAACCATCGCCAGCCTGCGCGCCACCGATGAGCGCCTGCTGCTCGGCTGCGGTGCGAATATGGTGATCCCGTGGAACGCGCCGCTGTCGCGCTGCTTAACGCTGATTGAGAGCGTACAGGGTCAGCAGTTTACGCGGCTGGTGCCAGAAGATATCTCCACCCTGCTGTCGATGACACAGCCGCTGAAGCTGCGCGGCTTCCAGCCGTGGGAGGTGTTTTGCGATGCGGTGAGCAATATGGTCAACAACACGTTGCTGCCGCCCGATGGCAAAGGGGTGCTGGTGGCGCTGCGTCCGGTGCCGGGCATCCGCGTTGAGCAGGCGCTAACGCTCTGTCGACCAAACCGTGTCGGCGATATTGTCAGCATGAGCGACAACCGGCTGGTGCTCTTCCTATCTTTCTGCCGGGTGAACGATCTCGATACCGCGCTGAACCACATCTTCCCGCTGCCGACGGGCGATATCTTCTCTAACCGCATGGTGTGGTTCGAAGATAACCAGATTGCCGCCGAAGTGGTGCAGATGCGCGCCCTGCCGCCGGAGCGCGCCTCAAAGCCGCTGCCCGCCACCCGTCAGGAGAAGAAGTTGATTAATGCCGAACACGATGGCACCAGCTGGCGTCGTATCCCCCAACCGCACCGGTTATTAAGCGATGTGACGGAGCCCTCCTCATGATGTCAATCAGCGATATTATTCAGCTTATCGTGCTTTGCGCGCTGATCTTCTTTCCGCTGGGCTACCTTGCGCGCCACTGGCAGCGCCCGTTACGTACCGCGCTCCGTTTAACTTTTACTAAACCCCGCTATGTAAAACCGATTGGCGTTTTACGCAGGGATTCGCACGCCAAGGCAGACCGTAAACATGACAAATAATACGATCCCCTCTTCTGCGCCATCGCCGCTGTGGCAATACTGGCGCGGCCTTTCCGGCTGGAACTTCTACTTCCTGGTGAAGTTTGGCCTGCTGTGGGCCGGCTACCTTAATTTCCACCCGATGCTGAACCTGGTGTTTATGGCCTTTCTGCTGGTGCCGCTGCCGCGCCTGAGCCTGCATCGCCTGCGCCACTGGGTGGCAATCCCGCTCGGCTTTGCGCTCTTCTGGCATGACACCTGGCTGCCGGGGCTTGAAAGTATGATGAGCCAGGGCACGCAGGTGGCGGGCTTTAGCGCCGATTATCTGCTCGACCTGGTAACGCGCTTTATCAACTGGCAGATGATTGGCGCAGTGTTTGTGCTGCTGGTGGCGTGGCTCTTCTTGTCGCAGTGGATTCGCGTCACGGTGTTCGTGGTGGCGATCATGATCTGGCTGAACGTGCTGACCTTAACCGGCCCGGCCTTTAATCTGTGGCCCGGCGGCCAGCCGACTACCACGGTCACCACCACCGGCGGTTCGCAGGCGGCAACGGTTGCCGCTGCGGGCAATACGCCGGTAGTCGGTGATATTCCGGCGCAAACGGCCCCGCCGACCTCGGAAAACCTCAACGCGTGGCTCGCCAGCTTCTATGCGGCGGAAGAGAAGCGTCAAACCACCTTCCCGACGCAGCTGCCCGCCGATGCGCAGCCGTTCGATCTGCTGTTTATTAATATCTGCTCCCTGTCATGGGCCGATATTGAAGCCGCCGGTCTGGCGTCGCACCCGCTCTGGTCGCACTTCGATATTGAGTTTAAAAACTTTAACTCGGCAACGGCCTACAGCGGCCCGGCGGCAATCCGTCTGCTACGTGCCAGCTGCGGTCAGCCATCGCACAAGAATCTCTATCAGCAGGCGAATAATCAGTGTTATCTCTTTGATAACCTGTCGAAACTTGGCTTTACCCAGCAGCTGATGATGGATCATAACGGCGAGTTTGGCGGCTTCCTGAAAGAGGTGCGCGACAATGGCGGCATGCAGGCGCCGCTGATGAACCAGGCGGGTCTGCCGCCGACGCTGCTCTCCTTTGACGGCTCGCCGATTTTTGACGATACCGCGGTGCTTAACCGCTGGATGGAATCAGACAGCTTCAAGCAGGGCAAACCGACCGCCACCTTCTATAACCTTCTGCCGCTGCACGATGGCAACCACTATCCGGGCGATCGCAAAACGGCGGATTACAAACTGCGGGCGCAGAAGCTGTTTGATGAGCTGGATGCCTTCTTTACGCAGCTTGATAAGTCCGGGCGCAAAGTGATGGTGGTGCTGGTGCCGGAGCACGGCGCGGCGTTGCAGGGGGATAAGATGCAGGTTTCCGGCCTGCGCGATATTCCAAGCCCGTCGATTACCAACGTGCCGACGGCGATTAAGTTCTTCGGCATGAAAGCGCCGCATCAGGGCGCGCCGCTGGTGATTAACCAGCCGAGCAGCTTCCTGGCGGTGTCGGAGATTGTTACCCGCGTGTTGGATGGCAAAATCTTCACCGAGGAGAGCGTCGACTGGGATAAGTTGATTGGCAATCTGCCGCAAACCGCGCCAGTATCTGAGAACGCCAACGCGGTGGTGATCCAGTACCAGAACAAACCGTACGTGCGGCTTAACGGCGGCGACTGGGTGCCCTATCCGCAGTAACACCCTTGCCTGATGGCGCTGCGCTTATCAGGCCTACGAAAACCGCTCCGGTGGTATTTGCAGGCCCGGTAAGGCGCAGCCGCCCCGCCCATTGATACCGCACACGTAGGCCGGGTAAGGCAAAGCCGCCACCCGGCATCATGCACCGCCCATCCAGACCGCACATTACGTAGGCCGGGTAAGGCAAAGCCGCCACCCGGCATCAGACCGCAGTTGTTAACGCTGCTGCGCCAGCCAGACCAGCATCTTCAGGCTGGCGGAATAATAATCATCCTGGGCGGTAATCTGCGGCTCACCCGTCGGCTCGCCAACGGTTAAATCCCGCACCGCCAGCAGCCCCTCGTTCATGTTGTAAGGCGCATTCTCGTTGTTGGTCACATTGACCCACGCCGGCGTTTTGCTGCGTTCAAACCCCTGCCACCAGCTACGCCACGGCGTTAACAATGGGCTCTGCGGATTGTGCCAGGCGATGTAGAGCGGCACGCGAATGGCGTCATAACTCATACGCGGCGGCCACTCCGTTGCCGGACTAAAAGTACCGTCCGCCGAGAGCGACACCCAGTCGGTCGGCAGGCGCGGTTTACCAAAGGCCATCTTACCCACCATTTTTTGCCCGTCATCAATCAGCTGCTGCCAGATCACCCGGTGGCTGCGGTTGGTGAAATCCTGCCACGCCGGGAAGATAAAGTAGGAGGGGTTCAGCGTCACGCGGCTGTTGAGATTAAAGCCTTTCGCCCCCGGCAACATTACGTGATAGCCAGCAAAGGTGGTCACAGTATGTTTCAGCACCGCCTGGGTAATGGCGTCCGACGCGGCGGTATACGCGGGCAGATTCCAGCGCTCACCCGCCTTCAGCAACGCCCAGGCGATAAGGATATCGCCGTCGGTGGCATCGTTTTTATCGGCAATCGGATCGGCCTCCACCGGGTTATAGCGCCAGTAAAAGAGGCCGTTTTGCTTGTTTTGCAGCGTGGTATGCGTCCAGTGCCACATGCTGTCGAACGCCGCTTTATCGTTATTGCCGACCGCCATCAGCATGGCGAAACCCTGCCCTTCGGTGTGGGAGACGTTGTTATTGCCGGTATCGACAATCCGCCCGTCGGGCATTAAAAAGCGCGCTTTGTAGCTCTCCCAGGCGGTCGCGGCCTGCGACACGGTGGAAAAGAGCAGGCTGGTTAACATCACCATCGCGGCAAAGAGGGGTTTAAACATAGCGAGTCTCACTCTGGGTTGGCGTAGCGAAAGAGAACATCCGAGACAGAATAGAGCGCTTCCCGGCTAAACACGAGGCGCGCATCGCCGCCCTGATCCTGCATCCAGCGGCCGTAAAGCCCTTCAAGCACGGCGCAAAAGGCGTGACACCAGCGCGTCTGCTGCGCCTCATCGCGGGCGACGGGCAGCGCGCGGTGGCGAAAAGTCATCCCGCTGTCGCTGGCCTCAATATCAATCACGCCCCAGTTGAAGGCGGCAAGCCTGGCGTTGATCGCCGCTTCCAGCTCACCAACGGTAGTTGATGCCATAAGCGGCGTCTGCGCGGCCAGTGTCTCGCCCATTTGGCGCAAAAACGGCAGGCTCTGCGCTTCGCCGACGTTTCTCGCCATGCCATCGACCATCACGCTAAGCAGATCAAACCAGCCCGGCGGCGTCTGCTGTTGCTGATGCCAGGCCAGTTCAGGGGACAGGTTGGTGGTCATTATTTCTCTCCCAACATATACCGCAGCCAGAGGCCTGCGGTGCTTTCGTTATAACTGCCGAAGGTGTCGTACCCGACGTTGCCGCCCACCGACATATTTTTGTTCACGTTGTAATCCAGCCCGGCGCGGAAGTTGTAGCCGATGCCGTTTTGCGACGAGCCACGATACTGCGCCTCTTTGATAAAGCCGAGCGCCGCCAGTTGCTCCAGCATCCCCTGCGCCTGCGGAGAGGTCGGGAAGTAGTCGCTCTTATCCTGGGTGTAGGATTGATACCCCACCGCCCCGCCAAGGCGCACTCTCCAGTTATCGATCTTCTGCGTGAAGTCCACCGGCAGCGAGACACTGACGTAGTTCTGCGGGCTGAAGTAACCGCCCTGGCCGAAGGTGAAGTAGCTGAGGTTTTTCGCGTAATCCATCCAGCTAATGCTCAGCCCGGTCTGTAGCTGGCGGAAATCATCATGCCACGGGCGTAAATAGACCCCGGCGTTAGCGTTAAGGCTGCTGTTGCTGGCCACGTTTTCGCCGAGATAGCTGTAGCCACCGCCGCCGACGTAGAACCCGGCATCGCCATCATCGTAGCTCAGCTGCGCGCTACCGCCGTTTTTGGTCACCCGTCCCCAGCGCTCGCCAGAGAACTTATCCTGCAAGCCGACGTAGGAGAGCAGGCTGTCGGTCACCGCGCGGCGTTCGCCGGTAAGGATCAGCGTCAGGTAGTTGGTCAGCTTCGGCGACCACTTCACGCCGCCCACCAGCGTGCTGAGATCTTCCCCCAGCGGCGTGGTGCCGATATCGAACTTATAGCCCTCGCCGCTCAGCGCCATGTTCAGCTCAACGCCGTTGCCGTTCTGCGCATCGGTCGAGGCGCGGATCGGATCGTTATAGTTTTTCTTGTAGGTCGACTCGCTCAGGCTCTGTAAACGGCTTGAGCCGAGTAGCGTGCTGAGGTTGTCGAAACCCTCTGCGGTAAAGGGCGATAGTTTCCCGGCGTCGGCGTAACGGGCAAGGTCGGTGAACTTATCGCTGCCGTCGGTAGCGATTGAACTGTTCGCCGTTTTAATGGAAGTCGCCAGATTGGTCGCCGCATCCGCCAGCGGGTTACTGCCGTAGCGCCGCCAGGCATCGCCCGACGCACTGCCGGAACTGAGGGAAACCGGCGTGGCGGTCAACTCAAAGCGCGACTCGCCAAACGGCGAACTGGACCAGGTAAGCGGCGCTTTCGCCTCCGTCAGCTTGCTGGTGCCCGTCTCGCCATCGCGCCCGCGGATCGCCACCCCGCCCTGCAACCACATGCCGGTTTTCTCGTTCATCTGCTGCATCATCTCGTCCACCTGGCGCAGGGTGCGGCTTTGCGTGGTCTCGATCGGCAGATCGGTTCGTGCGGTACCCGGCAGTTGGCTACCCGGCTCGCGCGCCGTCTGCGCCACCTGCCACGGCATAGCTTGCCCGTAAGGGAACGGCGTTTTACTGGTGGTGGTGAAGGGGTTATCCGCCAGCAGTACACCGCCGAGGGTTGGCGTGCCGGTGCCGCTGCTCTCCTCCAGCCCGACCAGCTTGCCGCGCGCGCTGCGTAAATAGGTCATCGCCTGCTGGTGGTTGCCTTTCGCCTCCTCCAGCCGCGCCAGTAACAGCAGGCGGTCCGGCGAGCTGTCGCTGCGCAGGCCGCTGGCGAGGGTTTGCGCCTTATCGACGTTGTTCTCTGCCAGCGCGACATCAATCGCGCCGACGCGTGCCGCCTGATCGTCGCTGTCGCGGGTCATCAGGTAGTCATAGAGCACGCCCGCCTCTTTGTTCATCTTGCCGGACTGGTACAGGCGCCCCATCGCGAACATCAAATCGGTGTTCTGCGGGTCGTTTTGCAACGCGCGGATCAGCGTGTCGTACGCCGCGGCGTAGTTCCCCTGCTCGCGCAGCCTGTCGGCCTCGTTGATGACATAGCCGTTGCGTACCCCGGCAAGCTGCGCTGGCGTGCTGCGCGCCTGCATCTCGGGGCTTTCGACAAACGTCTGCGCTTCGGCGTTCAGTCCCGCCTGGTTGAGCACGGCAATCTGATCGGCATAATCCCCGGCGTTACCCTGCACGCCCTGGCGCATATTGCCGCGCACCAGCGCCACTGCAGAAGTAAGATCGCCGCTGCGCGCCAGCATGCGCGCCAGTTTCCCGGCATCGACGGGGCTGGCGGGCGAGGTTTGCGCCAGCGCTTTCAGGGTGTTGGCGGCAGCGGTCATATTGCCCTGCGCCAGATAGCGCTCGGCGGTGACCATCTGTAAGTTGTAGTTGGCCCGCTGCGCCAGCTCGCGCATCTGCGTCGTCTGGCTGGCTGGCGAAATGCGCCCCAGCAATGCGCTGGCCTGCTGCCAGCCGCCCTGCTCACTGGCAAACAGCGCAGCGGCATAGAGCGCGCTGGCCCCTGCCCCCTGACGCTGCGCGGGCAGCATCACATTCGCCGCCTCGTTATCCTGCCCGGCCTGCACCAGCAGACGCGCCAGATCGAGACGCAGCCAGCCATCATCCGGTAAGCGCGCCACGCCCTGGCGCAGCACGGCAATCGCCTGCTCGCGGTTGCCGCTGGCCGCCAGCTGTTGCGCTTCGCGGCGCAGCGGATCGCCAGGCGTGCCGCTTACCGTGCGCGGTTGTAGCTTCGCCTGTAGCGCGGCGGGCAAGGTGCGCAGAATAGTTTGCGCCTCGGCGGTTTTGTTCTGCTCCCGTAACACGTAGTAGAGGTTTTCCCGCGCCGGAGCGTTTTGCGGCTCGCTATTCAGCACGCCGCGCAGCGCCTGCTCCGCCTGCGGGTAATCTTTGTTCTGGCGCAGGACATCGGCACGAAACAGCTTCGCCGCCGTGCCGCGATCGCCGTTCTGCTCTGCCAGCGGCGCGGAGATCGCCAGCGCCTGGCTGAGGTTCCCCTCTTTCAGCGCCTGCTGCGCCTGCGCCAGCTGGCCATAAAAGGCGGCATCTTCCGCCTGCGCCCGGCGCTCGTCAGAAGCGTCGACGCCCTGGCTTGCCGCCCGGCTCAGGTACTGCGCCGCCGCCTGGTAATCACCGTTGCGCTGGGCGATATAGCCCATGCCCGCCAGCGCGTCGGCATCCTGCGGGTTGGTTTGCAGCACCTGGGCAAACTGGCGCTTCGCCGCGCTGCTGTCGCCGCTGTTCAGCGCCTCAAAGCCTGCGCCTTTCGCCCGCCCGCCGATACTTTTGCGATACCAGGCCTGCATTTCGCTGTCGTCCGGGTGGCGCTGCAACCAGGTGTCATAAAAACGCTCATCACCCGCCTGCGGCGCGAGCCATAACAGCGCCTGACGCAGCCCCTCATCGGCCTCTTTGCTGCCGCCTGCCATCGGCTCCAGCGCCAGCATCCCTTCGCGGCGCGTCGCCTCCTGCCAGGTGAGCAGTTTGCCGAGCGCAATGCGCGCGGCGTTATCCTGCGGATGTTGCTCAACCAACGCGCGCAGCTGCGCCAGCGCCTGCGGGTAGAGGCTTTTGTCGCTCGCCATGGTGAGGTAATACTCCGGCGCCAGGCTCTGCGGCGGCGTATCGCCGTTAAATAGGCCGTGCCAGGTCTCCAGCGCCGCCGGAATATTGCCGCTGCGCGCCTGCTGCCGCGCGAGGGTTAGCTGCCCCTGCGGCACCTGCGCCAGCGCGTTGGCGTTATCGAGTGCTTGCAGGCTGCCATCGGCCGGGGCGGTTTGCACCAGCCGCGCGCGCCACTGCGCAGCGCTTTTCAGATCGCCATTTTGCTGCGCCCACAGCGCCAGTAAGTAGAGCGCCTGGGTGTTGTTGGCATCGACCATCAACACCTTTTGCAGCGACGCCGTCGCCAGATCGTCATGGGATTTTTCATGCCAGTAGTTGGCCTGATCAAACAGCGCTTTTAACGCCGCCGGGTTAGACGCGGCCTGCGCCTGGCCGAGCGCCGCGAAGCTGAGCGCGCCGGAGAGGCAAAATAACGCGGTGATCTTTTTCATTTCTGCTTCTCAGGGTTGAGTCGTTTACGCTCGCGCTGTTTCAGGGTGCGGTAGAGCAGCCCACCCACCAGCGCGCCCAGCAGCAGGCCAAGCAGCGCCAGCAGCGCCGAGTGCTGGTTGGCATACCAGATAATCATCATCTGCGGTGGCATCTCGCCGCTCGGGAACTGCTCGCCGACGCGGAAACTGCGCACGCCGTTCTCATCGGTGATGATCGCCGCATCGCCGCGAATCCCGGCGTTGATGGTCGCCGAGGAGAGATCGTCATGCAGTTGCGCCAGCTGGGCGTCACTGCTGCCGAGCGCCAGCACCACCAGCCGTTTGCTGCTCCACGGCGAACGGAAGCTGACAAAACCGCGCCACGCTTCGTTGGAAGAAAAATAGCGATCCGCCTCCAGCCCTTCGGCGGCCCAGTCGCCGGTCATCCAGCGCTGCGCCTTCTGCCATGCGCTGGGTTTACGCACGCCGAGCGTGCTGTCATGGGCGGTGAAAGGTGAGTCAGCGAGCAGCGCACGGTTAAACTCATGCTGATCCATGCCGCTGATCACCAGCACATCGCGCTTCTCCAGCAGCTCACGTGACTCGCCGCCGGACGGCATGCCAAGCAGCACGCGGTTATGGGTTAATGCCGTGCCGGTGGCGTTACCGGCGCGCGCCGCCATATCCAGCAGCGTTGCGAGTTGCGTTTCGCTCGGCGCGGGCGGCAGCATCAGCACCGTTTCGGCGTAATCCGCCAGCCGGGTGAAGGGGAAGGAGGCGCCGACGAAGTAGGAGAGATTGGGCAGCAGCGCGAAGTGGCGCGTATGGCTGAGATCGATCCACGAATGCTCGTCAATGCGGCTCTTGATGTTGTTGTTCAGCAAGGTGCTGCACGGCGCATCCGTCTTCGGCACGATATTGAAGTAGAGGGAGAGCTGGTTGTCGCCATAGATCATGTAAGGCTCAAGCGGCATATCAAACTGCTCCTGGCGGGCATCGCCACCGAGCTTGTGCCACAGCTTCTCCAGCGCGCCCTGCTTGTTCACCGGCAGGTTGTGCAGGAAGGTGTTGTTGAGCGTCATGCTTAGCCACGAGCGCTCTTCATCGATCCAGTTCTCGGTCGGGAAGCGGTAACCGATATGCAGCGGAATGGTCTCGCCATCCCACAAAAAGAGATCCGGCGCGGCGCGAAACGCAACCTGTAACGACGGGTGCCAGATGCCGGTGGCGGTCAAACTTTGATCCTTGCGGATCAGTTCCGAGAGCATTACCGGACGATCGGTGGCGATCCAGCGCGGCGCATCATAGGGTTGGCTCAGCGGCAGCGTCTGCGCGGCGACTTCTGTGGCAGCCGTTTGCGCATTGAACTCGCCGCGCGTCAGCCGCCAGGCCGCCGCCCGCAGCGCTTCATCATCTTTGCCCACCACCAGCAGCAGCTTATAGACTGGGTTAGCCGGGTTATCGATGATCTTCAGCAACGGCTGTTGGCTCTGCGGCAGCATCAGGCCGCCGATCTGCTCACCTGGGTGACCAATCAGAATGCCGTTCTTCTCCGGCAGCCTGTCGTGGTACGCAGCAAAGGCGACGCCGCGATAATCGGCCTGAATGCCTAACCATGAGGCAATCAGCGCTCCGGCGCTAAGGGCATCAGGACTCAGTTTCGCCGAAAAAGCGATGGCGATGGCGGCAGGCGTCATCTGCATGCTGTCGAAAAAGGGGCGCGGGAAGTGGCTGAGATCGGCACCAATATCAAGCTGCTGCCCCTCCAGCTCAAAGCGCGAGTCCGGCAGAATAGTCACATACCTTTTGGTGTCGGCATCGCGCTGGCACTGCGCGGCGTCACCGCCGTTGATTTTGAAGCTGAGGTTATTGCTCGAGACCATCAGCGCCGCCGGCACATCGAGCTGATAGCGGGCGGCATCGCCTTCGACGGCGCTCAGCGGCACGGTGCCGAGCGGTTGCCCGTTGAGCATCAGTTGCAGCGTGGCGTTCGCCGCCGCCAGCGCCGGGGAGATTTTCAGGTTCAGCGCCAGCCGCGCGTTAGTGACTACCTGATCGACTGGCAGGGTGAAATCGACGCCGCCCTGGAACTGGCCGCCGCTGAGCGTCAGGCCCTGCGGCTGGCCCATCTGCGCCAGCGACACGCTCTCGACGCGCGAGGGAGCAAAGGCGGAAACTGCGGGTAGCAGCGCATCAACGGGCGTCGGCTCGCTGTGCAGCGGCGCGGTGACCAGCGCGCTGGCCAGCAGGGTTAATAAGGTGAGACGTTTCATACCCGGCCCTCCTCCTGCGCTTTTTCGCCGCGTAGGCGGCGGTTTTCACGTCGCGAACGCCAGGTGAGCCAGAAGAGGTCAAAGACACAGCGCACAATGGTCAACATCGAGCGGAACGGGTTGTCCTGCGGTTTCGGCGGGTGGATCCACGCATCGGCACGCGCCAGCACCACGCGCACCAGTTCGCGGCGGCGCGCCAGCGGAATATCATTGAACATCAAGCGGATGGCGCTCTCATCGCTGGCGACGGTCTGTACCGGCAGGGCAATCGCCCCGGAGTGCAGCAGCAGTTCGATCTCCTCGATCTCATCCTTTAAGTGACGATCGTCCGGCGCGACAATGCGGCAGCCGCCCATCGACAGATCCGCCGTCTGGCTGCGGGAGACAATGCCGCTGGCGTAGTGGATCAGCACCGGGATTTCGACCTCAATGCGGATGGTTTTACGGGTTTGCCGCGTTTCGCGCGCCACCGCAATCGCCGCCAGCAGGAAGATGAGGCTGTATAACCCCCAGCCAACGTTAAGGGCAATCACGCGCGGATCGACGCCGAAGTAGTCGTGGGCGCAGGCGCGGACAATCCCGGCAATCACCCCAGCGCCAAGCAGCAGGGCGATAATCAAGTGCGGGCGCACCACGCTGAAGTCGAAGTAGCCGACGTTAAGCAGCCCGCCCTTGTCGGTGACGTTGAATTTGCCACGCTTCGGAAACAGCATGGTGACCGCCGTCGGCAGCACAATGTGGAAGGCGAGCACCAGGTCGTAAATCTCGCCCCAGAAGCTGTAGCGAAAGCGCCCATTCAGCCGCGAGTTAACATAGACCGCGAGAAAGAGGTGCGGCAGCGCGTAGGCGAAAATCAGGCTCGCCGAGGAGTGAATGATGTTGAGGTTAAAGAGCAAGTAGGCCAGCGGCGCGGTTAAGAAGGCGATGCGCGGCAGGGCAAACTGGTAATAGAGCATCGCGCTCAGGTAGCAGAGCCGCTGTTGCAGTGTCAGCCCGCGCCCGAGCAGCGGGTTATCGAGACGGAAGATCTGCGTCATGCCGCGCGCCCAGCGGGTACGCTGAATAACATGCAGCACCAGCCGCTCCGTCGCCAGCCCCGCTGCCAGCGGGATATCAATAAACGCCGAGCCCCAGCCGAGACGCTGCAACTTCAGCGCGGTGTGGGCATCTTCGGTCACAGTTTCGACCGCAAAGCCGCCAATCTGATCGAGCGCGCTGCGGCGAATCACGGCGCAGGAGCCGCAAAAAAAGGTGGCGTTCCAGTTGTCATTCCCCTGCTGGATTGGGCCATAGAAGAGTGCCCCTTCGTTGGGAATATTGCGCCCGACCGACAGATTACGCTCGAACGGATCCGGCGAGTAGAAGTAGTGCGGCGTCTGCACCAGCGCCAGTTTCGGATCTTGCAGGAAACCGCCGACGGTGGCCTGTAAAAAGATGCGCGTCGCCACGTGGTCGCAGTCAAAAACACAAATTAACTCGCCGTGGGTCAGCTTCATCGCATGGTTGAGGTTGCCCGCTTTCGCATGGGCATTGTCATTGCGCGTGATGTAGCCGACGCCGACATCGGCGGCAAACACCGCGAACTCGCTGCGTTTACCATCGTCGAGTAGGTAGATCTTCAGTTTGTCACGCGGGTAGTCGAGGCACTGCGCCGCCAGCACCGTGTCGCGCACCACCTCCAGCGGCTCGTTATAGGAGGGGATATAGACATCGACCGTTGGCCACAGGCTGGTGTCATCCGGCAGCGGTACAATGTCGCGCTTCAGCGGCCAGGCGGTTTGCAGGTAACTGAGCAGCAGCATCACCCAGACATAGACTTCGGCCAGAAACAGCCCCATGCCGAGCAGCGTTTCGATTTCCGAGTTGAAGTGCAGCGTCTGGGTCAGGCGAAAGTACATGTAGCGGGTGGAGAGCAGCACCGACATCGCCACCATCACCAGCGAGACGCTGCGCTTTTTACTGATCGTCCCGGCAATAAACAGCGCGCCGATGCTGATGAGACCAAAAATGTACTGCTTCTGGCTGTCCATCGGCGTGATGATCACCAACAGGGCGAGCGGCAGCATAACCAGCGCCAGCAGGAGAGAGAGGATTTTTTTCATAGTTGTCCTGACGCTTAAAGCCCCGACATGCGCGGCGAGCTGTGCAGCGTGCCGTCGCCGATGTTGACGCCCAGCATGCCAGCGGCGCGTTTGGCGATAAGCTCAATATCAAATGCCGCAGCCGAAGCCGGGCTGAAGTCGAACACCGACTGCTGTGAAGCGTTGGCTTCCACCACGCTTTCGTCGCGGTGCAGCACGCCGAGCAACTGGTTGCCGAGGCGCTGCTCCATAAATGCGGTGACATCACGGCTGATCTGGCGGCGATTATCGCTCTGGTTGAGCACCACAAAGTGGCCCGCTTTCTGGTTCAGCACATCTCCGGTGAGGCGGTGGTTTTCAATCTGCGGCAGCAGTGAGAGCGAGGCGCTATCCGCCAGCAACGGAATAAGGTGCAGATCCGCCTGGCGCGACAGGGCGGTTAACGCCGCCGAGGGGCCTGTCGGGAAGTCGGCGACAATAATCAGCCCCGGGTAGTTAAGCAGCGTGTTCAGCCCACGGGTGAGGAAGTGTTCGTCATGGGTGAGGCGCTCTTCAAAGTCGCGGCGCTGCGCGTCGGTGGCGTCGCCATAGGGCAGGACAAAAATATTGCAGCCAGCGGTGAGGACAAACTGGCTCCAGTCGGAGGCATCCGCAGCGCGGGCGACATAGCCGCGTGTGTCGGAGAGCGGCACGCCGAAGTGCAGGCGCAGGCTGTTTTGCACGTCGAAATCGAGCGCCAGCACTTTGCTGCCGTTGCGGGCCAGCGCATAGGCGAGGTTCGCCGCGAGGGTCGTTTTCCCTGTCCCGCCTTTCGGCGAGCAGACACAAATCAGCGGCATGCGGCAATCCTTTCTAGCAACGGTTGTAGAGGCTGGTTCTTCTGGCTGCGCGGTTTGGTCTGCGCGGGTTTCGCGGCAAACAGCTGCTCATAATGAATGCTGACGTCACGCTGCGGCGGCGCAGCCGGGCGCTGTGCTGGCGCGCTTTCGGGTGGGCTGGCGATGGCGGTGTCGCGGATTGGCGGGGGCATCATTTGTGCTTCTGCAGCGAAGCGCTCGATATCAACAGGTTGTGGAACAGAAGAGGCCACATGCCCGCCCAGCGCCAGCCCGGCATTTTCATCGGCGGGCGCGAGCTGGTTGAGGATCGCCCAGTTACCCTGGTCGGCGGCAAGGGATTGGGTAGAGAGGTCTTTGAAGGCGTGATGCTGTTTGCCGCTCTTCTCCCTGAATCTCTGCAAATCATCATAATGCTTCATGGTTAAATCCGTGATTTACGCAATAAACGAATACTCCCCACCAGCAGGAGAGGCTCTTCTGCCACGCGTAGGGTGATGAATGTGTTTTTATTGGCGGTACTGTTTATGAGGGTACAGGTGAATGAAACGGCGATGACCTGCGGCCTGCGGTTGCGCTATTAATTTTAGTGGTGCTAATTCGCGCTTTAACTGGCACTAAATATATAAACAATGCTGCTGTTTGCATCTTTTTTTTTAAGCGCGAAGAGGGGCGACAGGGTTAATCTCTGCCAATAAATAGACGGGCGATATTTATACGAACACCAAAGGTAAATAAAATTATTTAAACAGCGGTTAGGCGCGAGAAAAGAGCATAAACAGAATAATGCAGCACGAAGAGCTTCTGAAACCGCGTAGGCCTGATAAGCGAAGCGCCATCAGGCATTTTCTCCGCCGCACCATTGCCGGATGGCGGCTGCGCCTTA
This sequence comes from Kosakonia sp. CFBP8986, assembly GCF_034044935.1. Lineage (NCBI taxonomy): Bacteria > Pseudomonadati > Pseudomonadota > Gammaproteobacteria > Enterobacterales > Enterobacteriaceae > Kosakonia > Kosakonia sp. CFBP8986. Next base: position 237,800 of record NZ_JAXCXB010000001.1, read on the forward strand.
TCCGGCCTACAAAAACGCGACAACCCGCATCACATCCCCGGAATTGATTGCCGGATGGCGGCTGCGCCTTATCCGGCCTACAAAAACGAGCCTACAGCGACACTGACTTTGTTTTTATCTGCAATATGACAGCGAGGGGGTTGTGTCCCCGCTGAAATCGGCGAACCGAAGCGGGAATGGCAAGGTCTGGACGCCATGGATGGCGGACAGAGGCGAACCGAGCCAGGGACAAAATTGCCGGGAGCAATTTTGAACAGCGCTTGCGCTGGCCCCGAAGGGGCGAGTCCCATGGATGGGACGAGTAAGTCGAGTCGAGCCGGCCGCAGTCAGGCGCGCGGGAGGTGAGCGCAGTGCGCAGCACCGATTTCCTCGCGGGGCCGCGGGGATTGACAAGGGGAGCGCGGCCGCTCCCTTTGTCCCGTTCACCGCATAAGTGGTTAATGAAACTCCCCAGCGCCTGGTGAACGGAACCCTTCCACCAATGCCACATACCAGGCCCATTGCCGGATGGCGGCTTCGCCTTATCCGGCCTACAAAAGCCTATGCACCGGCTCATGTGCTGAACCCCATTGCTTCACTATATGAAGCACTTTCCCCGCACAATCTTTGATAAGCCTCACGCAACACAACACGCCGCTCGCCTGCACGCTTTCGATCCCCAACACTCCCTGCACGATAACAACAACGCAGATACCCTACTCACTACGGGAGGCTCAATGGAGCACACCACCTCACAGCCCTACGACGGCACAGAGCAGAAAGTGCCCGCCCGTCGCACCGCCAAAATTATGCTTTCGGCGGGCGTCGGGCACTTTATCGAATGGTTCGACTTCGGCCTTTACGGCACGCTGGCGGCGATCATCGCCAGCAACTTCTTTGTCAGCGATGATCCGGCGATCGGCCTGCTGAAATCCTTCGCCGTCTTCGGCTCCGGCTTCTTAATGCGCCCGCTCGGCGGCCTCTTCTTCGGTTCAATGGGCGACCGCCAGGGGCGGCGCAAAGTGCTGGTGACGGTGATCGTTATCACCTCCATCTCCACCTTTGTGATGGGCATCTTGCCCACCTTTCAACAGGCCGGGATCATCGCGCCGATACTGCTGGTGCTCACCCGCCTGGTGCAGGGCTTCGCCGCCGGGGGTGAAAGCTCTGGTGTTATCACCTATCTCGCCGAGAGCGCGCCGCCGCACCGTCGCGCGACGCTCACTTGCTGGAGCGAAAACTTCAGCTTTATGGCCTTTGTCTGCGGCTCCGGGCTGGTGCTGCTGCTCACCCATACCCTCGGCGAAGCAACGATGAACGACTGGGGCTGGCGCATCCCCTTCCTGCTCGCCGCCCCGCTTGGCCTCGGTGGGCTCTATATGCGCCGCAATATGGAAGACTCTGCCGAGTTCCATAAGCTGAAAGCCAGCGGCAAAATCGAAGCCTCACCGCTGCGTAAAACCCTCTCCACCTCAATGACCGCCCTGCTGTTTTGCACCGGCTTTGTGGTGGTGAAAGCGGTAAGCAGCTGGGTGCTGCAATCCTTTATGCCGGGTTATCTCTCCACCCACCTGCACTACAGCCGCACCGACTCCTACCTCATCACCACCTTAGGGCTGCTGAGCGTGGCGATCTGTATGCCGCTGACCGGCTATCTGTCGGATCGCTGGGGCCGACGCCCGCTAATGTTAATGGGCTGCGGCGGTTTCATTCTGTTCACTTGGCCGGCGATGCTGCTGATGAGCCAGGGATCGGTAGGCGCCTCGATTGCCGCCATGAGCCTGCTCGGCGTGTTTGTCGCCATGTTTAACGGCGGCTGCGGTGCGGCGATGGTTGAGCTGTTCCCGACCGCCATCCGCTACGGCAGCATCGCCATCGCCTATAACCTCACGGTTGCAGTATTTGGCGGCGTAACGCCGTTCGCCTCGGCGGGGCTTATCACCCTGACCGGCGACCCGCTCTCCCCGGCGTGGTACGTGATGGGCACTGCGCTTATCTCTTTTATTGTCGTGTGGATCGCCAAAGAGACCGCCGGCAAAGTTCTCGATTAACCTGACCTGGAGTTGTCATGAAGATCAGCCGTATCGACTGTTTTCCGCTCAAAATCACCACGCCGCAGGCCTACCTCGGCGGCGAGGTCAAGGCGAGCGACAGCGATTACTACTACCGCCCGGAGTACCGCTGCGTCTATTCGCGCAAGATGGAGACCTGCCTGGTCAAAATCACCACCGCCAGCGGCCACGTCGGCTGGGGCGAAGCCCTCGCCCCCGTCGTGCCGCAGGTGATTGCCGAGTTAATTACGCAGCTCTTTGCGCCGCTGTTAACCGGCCAGTCGCCCTTTGCCAGCCAGGTGCTCAATGCGCGGATGTATGACGCAATGCGCGATCGCGGCCATATCACCGGGTATCACATTGACGCGCTGGCGGCGGTGGATATCGCGCTGTGGGATCTGAAAGGCCAGATCCTCAACCAGCCGGTTTACCAGCTGCTCGGCGGCGCATTCCGCGAGCAGATCCCCTGCTATGTCTCCGGCCTGCCGGAGCCGGATCTTCCGGCGCGCTGCGCGCTGGCGTTGCGCTGGCAGCAGAAAGGCTTCAACGCCATCAAGCTGGCGCTTGGCTACGGTGTGCAGCAGGACATTGAGAATGTGCGTGCCATTCGTGACGCCCTCGGCCCGCAAGCCAGCCTCTTTCTTGATGCCCACTGGAACTACAGCGTGGCGCAGGCGGCAGAACTGGCCAACGCGCTGCATCCTCTCGGCGTCGGCTTTCTTGAAGCGCCGCTGCTGCCGGAGGATATCGCCGGGCATCGCGAATTGCGGGCAAAAAGCCCGCTGCCGATTGCGCTGGGCGAAACCGAGCGTACCCGCTACCAGTTCAAGCCGTTTATTGAACAGCGGGCGATGGACATTGTGCAGCCGGATGTCGGGCGCACCGGCATTACCGAGCTGATGCATATCGCCTCCCTTGCGCAGACCTGGAATTTGCAGGTCGCGCCGCACCTGAGCGTCGGCCTCGGGCCCTGCATTGCCGCGTCGATCCACGTCGCCGCCGCGCTGCCGAATCTCTTCATGCTTGAGTATCAGCCGCCGGTGTTTGAGCTTGCCAACCAGTTGCTCGATACGCCGCTGGTGTGCGAAGCGGGTCACTACACGCTGCCGCAGGGGGCAGGTCTGGGAATTGCAATTAATGAAGCGCGGGTGCGCGAATCGGTAATGGGGGTCACATGTTAAAGGGTAATGTGCCAATTCTGGCGACGGCGTTTGATGAGCATGGTGCGGTGGACTTTGGCTCCATCGAGAAGTTAGTGAAATTTCTGCTGGCCCAGGGGATCGACGGGCTGGCGCTGTTTGGCAATGCGTCGGAAGGTTATGCGCTAACGACCGGGGAAAAAGAGGCGCTGTTTGCCTGTGTGAAACGTCTGACCGGCGCGTTGCCCCTTATTGCTGCCGCAGGCGGTGCCTCGGCAGTGGTGGCGATTGAAGATATTCAGCGCGTGCAGCGCTGGGGGGCGCAGGTGGCGATGGTCAACCCGCCGTCAGTGGTGAAACCCGGCCCGCAGGAGATCTACAACTTCTGGCGCGATATCTGCTCCGCCTGTGACATTGACATCATGGTGCAGGATGCGCCGCTGATGACCGGCGTGAACATCCCGGTGCCGACGCTGGTGAAGCTGTGCGAGGATTTTCCCTCCATCAAATACATCAAGGTGGAGCAACCGCCGACCACGCTGAAGATCAGCGCGCTTAAGCAGGCGCTCGGCGATCGCGTCGGGCTGTTTGGTGGCCTGAATGGCGGATTTCTCTATGAGGAGCTGCGCCGGGGCATTATCGGCACCATGCCCGCCTGCGAATTCCCGGAGGTGATTAACGCCATCCTTCACGCCTGGCAGCACGACAAACAGGAAGCGCAGGCCATTTTCTACCGCTACCTCCCCTTCCTGCGCTACGGCGTGCAGCCGGGGCTGGGTGTTGCCATCCACAAAACCGTGCTGCATCAGGCGGGCATTTTCGCCACCGATGTAGTGCGTGAACCGGCAAAAGGGCTTGATGAGGCAACGCGTGATGAACTGCGCGATCTGACCCGTGCCCTGCCGCTGGCGGTGCTGGAGGCGAGCCGATGAACTACATCGCGGTGGACTGGGGCAGCAGCAATTTCCGCGCCCTCAGCGTGCGTAACGGCGAGGTGTATCGCAGCGTTGAAGCCGGGTGCGGGGTGGGCAAATGCGCGCGTGAGGCGCTGCCGGATATTCTGCGCGAACAGCTGTTGCGCCTCGAAGAGGGATGGGATGAGACGCTGCCGGTGCTGTTATGCGGCATGGTCGGCAGCAATATTGGCCTCGCGGACGCGGGCTATCTGGCGCTGCCGCTCAGTTTTGCCCAACTGACGGCAAAGGGGCGCGCGCTGCCGGGCATTCTGCCCAACTCTGTCACGCTGCGTCCTGGTATTTGCGACCGGCGGGTGATGGAGATCTGCCGCGGGGAGGAGATGCAGCTTGCCGGTGCGCTAACCCTGACCACCAGCCAGACCTTCGCCGCCGTCGGCACCCACAGTAAATGGCTGACGGTCAACCGCGCGCAGCAGCAGGTGGAGAGCCTGCGCACCCTGATGACCGGCGAATTGTGGAGCCTGGTGCTCAACCACTCGATTGTCGGCAAAGGGCTGCCAGAGCAGTCGGCATCAGATGAGGCGTTTCTGCGCGGTGTGAGCACCGCCCGGCAGGTTGAGTCCGGCGAGACGACGCTGGTGAGCGAGCTGTTTCGCTGTCGCGGGCACTATATTCTCGGCGATCTTGACCCGGCCGCAGCAGGCGCATGGCTGTCGGGTTTACTCATTGCCCATGAGATCCTGCAGGGCCACCCGCGCCATGAGGCGGTCTGCTTTATTGGCAGCCGCGCGTTGCTGCCGCGCTATGCCCTCGCCTGCGAGGCGCTCGATCTCCCCTTCACCACCCTTGAGGCGGAGCAGGCGCTGATCGCCGGGCTGAATGAGGTGTTCCGTGATGAAGCCTGAGCAAATTGTCGCCATCCTGCGCGGGATCGCGCCCGCCGAGTGCATCGAACAGGTGGCCTGCCTGCGCGATCACGGCATTACTACCATTGAGATCACTACCAACTCGCCGCTGTGGGAGAGCAGCCTTGCGCGCGTGGCCTCGGTGTTTGGCGACGCCATCACGCTCGGGGCAGGCACCGTGTTGACTGCGCAGCAGGTGACGGCGTGCCGCGCGGCCGGGGCGCAGTTTATCCTGACGCCAAACCTCGACGCCCGCGTGGTTGAGGCAGCACAGCAGCAGGGGCTGCGCGTCTGCGCCGGGGTGTTCAGCAGCAGTGAAATTTTTCGCGCCTGCGAACTGGGGGTGGATGTACTGAAGATCTTCCCTGCTTCAGCGCTGCCGCTCAACTTTCCGCAGATGATCAAAGGCCCGCTCTCGAAGGCAGTGCCCTTCTCTGCCGTTGGCGGCGTCGATGTCAGTAATGCGGCGGCTTATCTCGCCCATTACGACAGCGTTGGAATTGGCTCATCGCTCTATAAACCGGGGCAGACGGCGGCGGTGACTGCGCAGCGCTGCCAGCAGTTATTACACCGGGGGGAGTGATTCGCCGCTGATCTTGCGCGCGGCGGAGATGAGAAACTGGCGCAGGGTGTCGATATTCACCTTGTCGCCACCGATGTTGGAGAGCGCAATCGCCGCCTGCATACCCGGAATGATGCAGGCCAGCCGGTAATCCCCCGGCGCCCACGCCTTGCCAAACACCTGGTGCTGGCGCGCCTGCTCAATATCCTGCTGCAAAAGATGGTAATCGTGGATGCCGATACGGTTGATGATCTCCTCATCGCTGAGGGTGGCGAGCAGCTTGATGCCAATCACCGAGTCGCGCACCGGCCAGGACTCATAATTGCCAATCGCGCGGGCGATGCTTTTGCCACCGCGCGTATGCAGCAGGTAGACCACCTGGTTGCCGCTGAGCACGCCAATCACAATCGAGACGTTATGGCTACCGGTCTCCTCCAGCATCTCCAGCGCGGCGGTATAAAAAGCGGAGTGATGGATCGCGCTGGCGGAGAGGCGGTGGATGCCCATACCGAGGCGATATTTGCGCTTCGCATCCTGCTGCACCATCTCTAATGCGAGTAAGGTTTGCATCAGGCGCGTCACTTTCGCTGAGTCCAGCGCCAGTTCACGCCCAATCTCACGAATGCCAAACGCGCGGTTGCCGGTCGCCAGTAAATTCAGGCAGCGAAACGCGTCAAATACCGTACTGTTCAATTTCGTCATTCATCTATTCTCTGCCGCTTCGCTTATTTGCGCTGCTCAAGCATAACCCGCTTTGAGATTGTTCTCAAACTCGGCGAAATAAGGGTTTTTTCGCTGCGTAATTTGACTAAAGAGCAGTTCCAGCTAGTTTTATTTGTGGGTGCGAAAAAACTTCGCTTAATAATGAGATGAGTTTTTAGATCATAGGGAAATTATTATTAGCTGATGACTTGCACATATTTCAATTAACGACTAAGGCGAATCATTCCCGGTTCGTTATTCGAAAAATCATCACCGCAAAAATATATTTCTGTGCTACAGCGAAACGCTGGCACACAATTCCCCTTACGCGAAAACGACGAAGAGAAGGATTACATTATGACACCTCAAGAAAATTATCATGACTGGTTACGTGATGCCCATGCGATGGAAAAACAGGCTGAGTCGATGCTGAAGTCCATGAGCGAGCGTATCGATAACTACCCGGATCTGCGTTCCCGTATTGCCCAGCATTTAACCGAAACGCAGGGTCAGATCCAATTACTTGAAGAAGTTATGGATCGCAATAATATTAATCGTTCGGTAATGAAAGATGCCACCAGCAAAATGGCTGCCATGGGCCAGGCTTTCGGCGGCATGTTTGCACCGGATGAAGTTGTTAAAGGTTCAATCAGCAGCTACGTCTTCGAGCAATTTGAGATTGCCTGTTACACCTCCCTTATCACCGCAGCGGAAAAAGCCGGCGATGTCGCCAGCGTAGATATTTTCAAACGCATTCTTGCCGAAGAAGTCGCAATGGCGGAATGGGCGCTGAATCATATTCCGGACGTTACCGCTCAATTCCTGTTACGCAGCGATGCGGATGGCGTAGAAGCGAAAAAATAATTATTAGAATTCAGGAGGCAAGCAATGTTTCGTCACGTAAAACAACTGCAATATACGGTTCGCGTTAGCGAGCCAAACCCGGGTCTTGCCAATCTGCTGCTTGAGCAGTTTGGCGGACCGCAGGGCGAACTGGCCGCGGCGTGCCGCTACTTCACTCAGGGTCTGGGTGATGATGATGCCGGGCGTAAAGAGATGCTGATGGATATCGCGACCGAAGAACTCAGCCACCTCGAAATTATCGGCTCGCTGGTCGGTATGCTGAACAAAGGCGCGAAAGGTGCGCTGGCGGAAGGCACCGAGAGCGAAGCGGAACTCTATCGTTCCCTGACGCAGAGCGGTAACGACAGCCATGTCACCTCCCTGCTCTACGGTGGTGGCCCGGCGCTGACCAACTCAGCGGGTAAACCGTGGACGGCGTCCTATATCGACACCATCGGTGAAGTGACAGCCGATCTGCGCTCTAACATTGCCGCCGAAGCGCGCGCAAAGATCATCTACGAGCGCCTGATCAACCTTACCGACGATCCGGGTGTGAAAGATGCACTCGGCTTCCTGATGACCCGTGAAGTGGCGCATATGATGTCGTTTGAAAAAGCGCTCTACTCGATTCGCAACAACTTCCCGCCGGGCAAACTGCCGCCGATTGAGCAGTACAGCAACGTCTACTACAACATGTCGGAAGGCGATGATCCGCGCGGTAGCTGGAACAGCGACGAGAACTTTGAGTATGTTGCCAATCCGCAGCCGGCCGTTGATGGCGGTGATGGTCTGATCACGGTACAGCTGACGCCGGAACAGCTGGCGATGGTGAAAGCGATGAGCGACCGCACCATGTCTGACCCGTCCGTTGAACCGATTACCGGTTTTGAACTGGGAACCGGCGAACCGAAGTCGAAAAAGTAATTCAGCTTACGGTTAACAAACACACCCCCTGCGGGGTGTGTTTTTTTATGCCCGGCCCTGCTGCAATGCACGCAGCTCAAGCGCATCGTGGCTGCAAAAGAGCGTCAGATCCGCTTTATGGTTGCAGGAGAGTTCCCGCAGGCGCTGCTGGTTAACGCGGCGCGCCTGATTGTCCATTCCCATCATCCACTGGTAAAAACGCAGCCCCGGCGTGCAGTGGCGTTCAGGACGCCCCATCTCTTCACGATAGAACCACGCATCCCCGCCGTGCAGCAGCCACCCTTCCGGGCGCTGGATCGCCACACCCGCATGTCCCGGCGTGTGCCCGGCAAGGGGGACCAGCAGGATCTCCGGCGGCAGGCCATGCAGCGCCGTCACCGCCTCGAAACCAAACCACCTTTCGCCCTGCGGTGCGTAACCGTGCCAGCCGGAGCGCGCGCTCCACTGCCCTGGCCGGTAGCGCTCGCGCTGAAGCCAGTTGTGGCGCTGCTGGGCGGTGTCGATCTCCTGCTGCATCAGGTGTACCTGCGCATGGGGGAAATCGGTCAGGCCGCCAGCATGATCAAAGTCGAGATGGGTCAGCACGATATGGCGGACATCTTCCGCCTTAAAGCCGAGCGCCTGAATGCGCGACAGTGCGGTCAGCTCATCCCGGCGCTGGATGTTATTCATCAGGCGAAAGAAACCCGACAGACGGCGCTGTGGGGCCTGCATATCCTCGCGGCCAAAACCGGTATCGACCAGCACCAGCCCGTCGCGGTCGGTCTCGATCAGCAGACAGTGGCAGACCAGGTGCGCATGCAGCCCTTTGCTGAAGCCGTCATACAGCGCGCCGCCAAGCGGGCACATGCACCCGCAGTTAAGGTGATGGACGATCATCGTGACCTCCCGAAAAGTCAGTGAGAATGGGCTGCCCCTGCAGAGACCGGGACGACGCGAAGCTGTACCGCTTTCCCCTGCTCCCAGGCATCTGCCCCTTTGGCGACAGGGTTGGCCGGTAGATCGGCGCGCTCGGCTTTAATCGCTTCGGTATTGATATCGAAGCGGCGATCGCGGTCTACCAGCAGCGCCGGGTTGAGCTGCCCGTCAGCGGTAAAGCCCATCATCAGCGCCGGTGTGCCAAGCGGCAGGGTTTTATCGCGATCCGTGTGCCAGGTGTGGAAGGTTTTGCCGTAGGTGTTGACGATTTTGCTCATCAGCGCTTTATCTGCCACCGCAGGTAGACCCGGCGCGACCAGGCCGCCGGATTTCACCTCATAGCGATGGCTGTGCCAGAGCTTTTTCTCCTCCGCTGGCAGGGTTTTGAACAGCCGTTCGCTGATGATGTACTCGACACCCATCAGGCGCGCATCGCGGGTATTGCCGTCGTAGATCACCGCCTGCATCACATCCTCATTTAACACCGTGACATAGTGGTGCGCCTCCATCTGCCCCTTCTGGTTACCGCTGTAGAAGTGGAAACCGTCGAGATAGGTGCTGATGGCGTCGATCGGCGGGCGGGACTGCATCACCGCTGCGCCGCTCTCCAGCGTCTGTAATTTACCCGAGGTTTTTTCACCGGGAATCGGCGTCTGCGGCGGGGTGTTATTGGCGTTGCATCCGGCAAGAGCGAGGGGAAGTACGAGGTACAGGGCCAGCCTTTTCATTGTCTCTCCTTTGATCATGATCTGGAGTTATGAGGGTAGCCCATTGCGGCTATTCAGCCAGTGAAAAAGGCAAATCAGATCGGCGCAAACGCAGCGGTGGCGCGGGCTGCACGATATATCCCCATCCATAACCGGGGAATGTGCCGCTGAGCGGTCTGTTTTTTAAGAAAGGTATTAACTATCAAATCCGTAGATTCATCCAAGTACCTTTAAATATGGTGGCGAGATATCGTAACGGCATACGTAAGCCAATGGAGCCAGTTATGAGCATGTCAGACGAGACTAACCGCGATGCCGGAATGGGCAAATGCCCGTTTCATCATGAAGCCAGCAAGCCGGAAACGAAAAGCAGCGGCCCTACCACCAACCGTGACTGGTGGCCGAACCAGCTGCGTGTCGATCTGTTAAATCAGCACTCCAGCCGCTCAAACCCGCTGGGCGAGCAGTTCAACTACCGCGAAGCCTTTAAACAACTCGATTACAGCGCCCTGAAAGCCGATATTCGCGGCGTGCTCACCGACTCCCAGGAGTGGTGGCCCGCAGACTGGGGCAGCTACATTGGTCTCTTTATTCGTATGGCCTGGCACAGCGCCGGCACCTACCGCACCGTTGACGGACGCGGCGGCTCTGGCCGTGGTCAGCAGCGTTTCGCCCCGCTCAACTCCTGGCCTGATAACGTTAGCCTCGACAAAGCCCGCCGCCTGCTGTGGCCGGTGAAACAGAAGTATGGGCAGCAGATCTCCTGGGCCGACCTGATGATCCTCGCCGGTAACGTTGCGCTGGAGAACTCCGGCTTCCGTACCTTTGGTTTTGGCGCAGGCCGCGAAGATGTCTGGGAACCGGATATGGACGTGGACTGGGGCAGCGAGAAGGAGTGGCTGACCCACCGCCACCCGGAAAGCCTGGCGCAGGCCGCCATTGGTGCCACCGAGATGGGCCTGATTTACGTTAACCCGGAGGGGCCAAACGCCAGCGGGGAGCCGATCTCCGCCGCCGCCGCGATCCGTGCGACCTTTGGCAATATGGGTATGAATGACGAAGAGACCGTGGCGCTGATTGCCGGTGGTCATACGCTGGGCAAAACCCACGGTGCGGCCCATGCGCCGGATTATGTCGGTGCCGACCCGGAAACCGCGCCGCTGGAAGCGCAAGGGCTTGGCTGGAGCAGCAGTTATGGTAGCGGCGTTGGCGCAGATGCCATCACCTCCGGGCTGGAAGTGGCCTGGACGCAAACCCCGACGCAGTGGAGCCACTACTTCTTCGAGAACCTGTTCAAATATGAGTGGGTACAGACCCGCAGCCCTGGCGGCGCGATCCAGTTTGAAGCGGTCGATGCCGAAGCGGTGATCCCGGATCCGTTCGACCCGGAGAAGAAACGCAAACCGACAATGCTGGTGACTGACCTGACCCTGCGTTTCGACCCGGAGTTTGAAAAAATTTCCCGCCGCTTCCTTAACGATCCGCAGGCGTTTAACGAAGCGTTTGCCCGCGCGTGGTTCAAACTGACCCACCGCGATATGGGGCCGAAATCACGCTACATTGGCCCGGAAGTACCGAAAGAAGATCTGATTTGGCAGGATCCGCTGCCGGCGGCAGTGCACCAGCCGAACGGTGCCGATATTGCCAGCCTGAAAGCGGCGATTGCCGAATCTGGCCTGTCGGTGAGCGAGCTGGTCTCTGTCGCCTGGGCGTCGGCCTCTACCTTCCGTGGTGGCGACAAACGCGGCGGTGCTAACGGCGCGCGTCTGGCGCTGGCCCCGCAGAACGGCTGGGAAGTGAATGCCATTGCGGCGAAAGCGCTGCCTGCCCTGCAAAGCATTCAGCAAACCTCCGGCAAAGCGTCGCTGGCGGATGTGATTGTGCTGGCAGGTGTGGTTGGGGTGGAAAAAGCGGCAGCCGCTGCCGGGGTGCAGATCACCGTTCCCTTCACGCCAGGCCGCGTGGATGCGCGTCAGGATCAGACCGACGTCGACTCTTTTGCCTTAATGGAGCCGCTGGCCGATGGTTTCCGTAACTATCGCCGCGTCTGGGATGGCGTCAGCACCGAAACGCTGCTGGTGGATAAAGCCCAGCAGCTGACCTTAACCGCGCCGGAGATGACCGCGCTGGTCGGCGGCCTGCGTGCGCTGGGTGCCAACTACGACGGCAGCAAACACGGTGTCTTTACCGACAACGTGGGCGTGCTGAACACCGACTTCTTCGTCAATCTGCTCGATATGCGCACCGTCTGGCAGGCGAGCGACGACAAAGGCGAACTGTTTGACGGCCGCGATCGTCGCAGCGGTGAGGTGAAGTTTACCGCCACCCGCGCCGACCTGGTGTTTGGCTCCAACTCGGTGCTGCGCGCCCTGGCGGAAGTCTATGCCAGCGCTGACGGCAAAGAGAAGTTTGTCACCGACTTCGTCGCCGCCTGGACGAAAGTGATGAATCTGGATCGCTTCGACCTGCTGTAAGCTCGCATTACCGTACACGCCTGCGCCGCCTGAAAAGGGGCGCAGGCTTTTTTTTGGCAAAAAAATCCCGGCAGGCTGCCGGGAAAAGTGTGTGATAACGAGTTAAGTGCGGCGGCAAAGCAGCCGCCAAAAATTCGGGTAACAACAGATCAAGCCGCAGGCTTTCCGGCAGGCTTGCGGTCATTAAAAGGGATGATTGTCACGCCGGTGTGACAGTTGCGTGGCATTTTAGCCCGAGGTGTGGGAGGTCTCCTGCTCCAGCGTCAGCACAAAATGGCGATCGTGGCGTTCGATTTTCGCCCCGCTCAAACCATAGTTGGTGGTTAACATAAAAAAGGTATCGGCATCGACATCAAACGCCAGCTCGACCTGCTGATATTTGCCCGATGTCGCCATCTGATACGCCTGTTTCAGGTTGTACGCTTTTGCTCTGGACATAAAGCCCTCTCCGCGTAGTGCCGTTGTAGAAACCATCGCCCCTATTCTTATAGACTGCTTTTGCCAAACTAGCCGCCAATTTTTCCACTAAACAGACGAAATCCCCAGGTGTTGTAGAGCAGCGTCACCGGCACCAACAGGCCATAACTGATCAGCAGGAATGTTTGCGTGGCAGGCGGTGCCGCCGCCTGGCTGAGAGTAAGATGCGGCGGCACGATCCACGGAAAGAGCGTGAAGGCCAGCATGCAAAACGCCACGCTGACCATCACCAGCACGCCGAGCAGCGGCAAAAAATCGCGCCCTTTGCGCAGGCCAACAACAAACAGCGCCATGCCCGCAAGCGCCGCCGCAAGAGATGGCCCCCACAAGAACGGGTTGAGCAGATGCTGCCGCCAGCTCTCCTGCAACTGCGCGCACCACACCAGCAGGCCTGCAATCATCACCAGGCCGATCAGTGCCAGCCATGGCAACACGCGTCGCGCCCATGCGCGCAGTTCGCCGGTCATGCGCCACACCAGCCAGCCCGCGCCGAGCCACGCATAGCCCAGCGCCAGCGCCACGCCGCAATAAAGGGGGAAAGGCCGCAGCCAGGCGAACGCGCTGCCGGTAAACTGCTGCCCGTCGGTAGCGATCCCCTGCATCAGCGCGCCGACCACCACGCCCTGCGCCAGCGCAGTGAGGAGCGAGCCGCTAACGAGCATCGCGTCAAATAGCCGTGGCGCATGGGGGCGAAACTCAATCGCCATGCCGCGCACCACCAGCGCCAGCATCATCACAAACAGCGGAATATAGAGCGCACTCAGCACAATGGCGTAAGCCAGCGGAAAGAGGCCGAGCAGGCCGCCCGCCGCCAGCACCAGCCAGGTTTCATTCCCGTCCCACACCGGCAGCAGCGAGAGGTTAATATCCTGCCGCGCCTGTGGGCTACGCTGAAAACCGGTAAGGATCCCGGCACCCAGATCGGTGCCATCGAGGAGTACGTAGATCAGCAGACTGCCCGCCAGCGCGACAGCGGAAAGCGTTTCAAGCCAGGGAAAACCAAGGATCGTTAACATATTACTGCTCCCCCTTTCCGCTACGCTGCGCCACTTCCGGTGCCGCGCCCGGCTCATCCTCAGCCGGCAAATGCGACATCAGTTTGAGTAAAAAACGCAGGCCGAGGGCGAAGACCAGTAAATAGACCAGCACGGTGGCGATAAGCGACCCGAGCACCAGTTGGCCGCTGACCGGCGAGACGCTATCCATGGTGCGCAACACACCGTACACGGTCCACGGCTGGCGTCCGGTCTCCGTGACCCACCAGCCAGCGAGCATCGCCACAAAGCCCGCGGGGGCCATCAGCACCATCACACGTTGTAGCCAGCGTGCCTGCCACAACCTGCCGCGCAGGCGCACCACCAGCCCCGCAATGCCGGTTGCTACCATCAGCAGGCCAAGGGCGACCATCAGGCGAAAGGCCCAGAACACCCCCGGCACCCACGGCAGATCCGCCGCCGGATACTGGTTCAGCGTATGGATGCGCCCCTGCAAATTGTGCCGCAGATAGAGCGAGCCAATGTTGGGGATGGCGACTTCGTAATGGTTACGCCGCGCCTGCATATCCGGCAGCGCAAAGAGGCGCAGCGGTTCACCCTCGCCCGCAGGCGGGGGATCCCAGGCACCCTCCATTGCCGCCAGTTTGATCGGTTGATGATCGCGGGTGTTCTCGCCGTGCAGATCGCCCAACACCGCCTGCAAAGGTGCCAGCAACACCAGCATCCACATTGCCAGCGAGAACATTTTGCGGGCAGGCACGGCATGCGCGTCGCGCAGCAGATGCCATGCACCGCAGGCCGCCACCAGACAGGCTGTGCCGAGCAGCGCCGCCACCGTCATATGCGCCAGCCGCCACGGAAAGGAGGGATTAAAAATGGCCGCCCACCAGTCGACGGGCAGGAAACGCCCGTCGGCTGCCAGCGTGTAACCATCCGGCGTCTGCATCCATGAGTTGGCCGCAAGGATCCAGAAGGCGCTAAACAGCGTACCGATGGCGACAATGGTGGTAGCCATAAAGTGCACCCACGGGCGCACCCGGCCCATACCGAAGAGCATCACCCCCATAAACCCTGCCTCGAGGAAGAAGGCGACGAGGATCTCCATATACATCATCGGCCCGAGTATCGCCCCGGCGCGGCTGGAGAGTGCGCTCCAGTTGGTGCCGAAAACAAACTCCATCACCACGCCGGTGACCACGCCGACCGCCACATTGAGGGCGAAGATCTTGCTCCAGTAGCGCCAGAGCGAGAGCCACACTGGCTGCCTGCGCCACAGCCACATCCCTTCGAGAAACATCAGAAACAGCGCGAGGCCGAGGGTGAAGGCCGCCAGCACAATATGAAAGCCGATAGTGAAGGCAAACTGGCTGCGCGCCAGCAGCAGAGCGAACTCCTGGCTCATTACGCGTCGCTGGGTTTGCCGGTGAAGGCGGAGATCGGTTTATCCACCGGCTCCTCCATGCGCCGCGAAAAGGCCTTAAGCCCCTGTAACAGCGGCTGCACGGTGCCCCACAGCTCATCATCCTGCAACATCTTCCATACGCCGTGCACCCCCGGCGCTTTATGCTGCTCCTGCGACGGCGGCTGGCTGAAGGCCTCTGCCATATCGCGCAGGCCAAAGGCCAGCTTGTACATTTTGTCCGGCGAGACGCTGGAGAGCGCCATTAGCAGCACCGAGATATTTTGCAGGGCGTTGAGCGTGCCTTCGCGCTGCAAGCCTTTTACTAACACCTCGGCGATTTCGTTATTGGCGCCAACCACATCGTTGGCGAGGCGCAGCACGCCGTGTTCGTGCAATGTCTGGAGTAAACGCTCCAGCTCTTCATGGGCGTCGGGGCCGATTTTGGCCGGCTCCGGCTGATAATCAATTGCTTTAGCCATTAAAATTTCTCCGGATGGGGTTCGCTTGCGGGGGGCTGGCGGTAGTCGTCGCGCTGCCACTTCTCTTCGACGGGCACCTTATCAATCGGCGTGCGGCTGCCGTGGCGGAAATTGTGTTTCGGTAGTGGGTCGGGCAGCGGCGGGCGATCGAGCAGCGTCAGGCGCACCGCCAGCTCTTTATAAGCTGGGGTATTCACCTGCGGATCGTGGTGCTCGCCGGTAAGGACGTTGACGCCCTCTTTGCCGTGATGAATGGGAATAAAGAGTTCGTTGCCCGCCACGCGATCGGTGATCACCACCGGCACGTCGATTTCACCGCGTCGGGAGGTGAGTTTCACCCAGCTTCCCTCCTGCAAACCGCGCGCGGCGGCAAGGGTCGGGCTGACCTCAACAAACCAGTTCGGCGACAGGCTGGTGGTGCGCCCGCCCTGCCCGCTCTGGTTGGTGGACTGGAAATGCTCCAGCATGCGGCCATTGTTAAGATGCAGATCGTATTCGTCATCGGCGCTCTCTTCCGGCGCACTCCAGCTTAACGGGTAGAGGTTGGCGCGGCCATCAGGCGTGTTGAAGCGCTCGGTATAGAGCAGCGGCGTGCTGCTGCCATCCGCCTTCACCGGCCAGATTTGCGATTTCCACCCGTCAAGGCGCTGATAGCTGACGCCCGCGAAGCTCTCCGCAATACTCGCCGCCTCATGCATAATCTCCTGCGGGTGTTGATACCCCCAGTCATAGCCCATACGCGCGGCGAGCTGGGTGAGGATCTGCCAGTCCGGGCGGCTGTCGCCAAGCGGTGGCATCACCGGGTAGAAGCGCTGGATGCGCCGCTCGGTATTCACAAAGCTGCCCTCTTTTTCCACGCTCGGGCAGCCGGGCAGCACCACATCGGCAAACTGCGCAGTGCGGCTGAGAAAGAGATCCTGCACCACCAGGAAATCAAGGTCAGTGAAGCCTTCATGCACACTGTGGGCATCGGCATCCGCAAAGGCGGTATCTTCACCGATCACATACATGGCGCGGATCTGCTTTTCGCGCGCCATCTTCACCATCATAAAGTTGTCCTCCCCCACCTCGAGCGAGAGCCGTTCCGCTGGCACGCCCCAGGCGTTGGCCCATTTCGCGCGCACGGCGGGATCGCTGACGGACTCATACCCAGGGTAGAAGTTCTTCAGGCAGCCAAAATCGCTCGCCCCCTGCACATTATTATGTCCGCGCATCGGATAGCCGCCAGTGCCCGGCCGCCCGTAATTGCCGGTCACCAGTAACAGATTGGAGAGTGCGGTGCTGGCATCCGCACCGTGGCTGTGCTGCGTGATGCCCATCGCCCACATAATGCAGACACGCCCGGCCTTGCCGATCATCTCGGCGGCACGGGTGAGGAGCTCGGGCGATAAGCCGGTCTGTTCGGCGGCAAAATCAAGTGTGAACGGGGCAAGGGACTGGCGATACTCCTCCACCTTATTGACTCTACTGGCGAGAAACGCCTCATCGGCATAGCCGTTATCAAACATGTAGCGCGACATGGCGCTGGCCCACGCGAGATCGCTTCCGGGCTGAATACGCAGGTGCAGATCGGCGCGCTCGGCCATTTCGTGACGGCGCGGATCGACCACCAGCCACTGCTGGCCGTGGTGCTTTTTCGCCGCTTTCAGACGCGAGGCGATCACCGGGTGGTTTTCAGCGGTGTTGCTGCCAACAATGATCACCAGATCGGCCTTGATAAGATCCTCAATGGTACCGGCATCGCCGCCATAGCCAACGGTGCGGAACAGCCCTTCTGTTGCCGGGTTCTGGCAGTAGCGGGAGGAGTTATCGACGCTGTTGGTGCCAATAATCGCGCGGGCAATTTTCTGCGTCAGGTAGGCCTCTTCATTGCTGCCTTTGCTGGAGCCGATAAAACCGATGCTCTCTGCGCCAGCGTTGTCGCGGATGGAGAGCAGACGTTTCGCCACCAGATCGAGCGCCTCATCCCAGCTTGCCGGGCGGAAGCGCCCGTTTTCGCGAATTAGCGGCGTGGTGATGCGCTCCGGGCTGTTGATAAAGTCCCAGGCGAACTTGCCTTTTACGCAGGTGGAGATGCTGTTCACCGGCGCTTCGACGCTCGGCTGCACCTTCAACAGGTGGCGATCGCGGGTCCACATTTCGAAGGAGCAGCCAACGCCGCAGTAGGTGCAGACGGTTTTGGTGCGTTTAATCTCCTGCTGGCGCAGGTGGGTATCGATCACCGAGACGCCGGAGATAATCTCCGCCCCGGTGGAGTTTTCCAGGGTTTTAATGATGTCGATCAGCGGGCGCTTCAGCGACTGGCGCATCGAGGTGAACGGCCCGGCGTCGGGCTGCATGCTCTTCTCCATCAGCGCATTACAGGGGCAGACCGTGACGCAGTGCCCACAGCTGACGCAGCTGGAACCGGCAATTTGTGTGCCGCCGTCCCACAGCACGCGCGGGTGCTCCATGGTGTAATCGATGCTCAGGGTTTCATTCACTTCAACATTCTGGCAGGCATCCACACAGCGGCCGCAGAGAATGCACTGATCGGGATCGTAAGTGTAAAAGGGGTTGGAGTGATCTTTGACATAGGGTTTGCGCTCAAAGGCATAGCGCTGAATCGGGATATGCATATCCACTACGGTGTTATGCAGCGTGCAGTCGCCGGTGTTGTGCTCGCAGACGGTGCAGTAGAGTTCATGTTTTGCCAGCAGCCGATCCATCCCCTCTTCGCGTGCCGCGCGGGCGGGTTCGTTCGCTGAATTAATCACCATACCTTCACGGCTACGCAGCGTGCAGCCGCGTACCAGCTCCCCTTCCGATTCCACCCAGCAGACATCGCAGGTTTGCAGCGGATCGAGCGCCGGGTGGTAACAGACATGGGGCAGTTTCACATTACAGTGTTCAAGGAAGGGGATCAGCGGCATGTCCGCCGGGCCAATAAGGGGCTTACCATCATAAATGACGGTACATTTTTGCAGGCTCATGTTACTTCCTCACCAATAAAGGGCTGTACGTCCACTCCCGGAGCAATCGACCGCGCGTAACATTGCGCCTCGTCGCCCCTGTTCGGGTGGCGTATCGGTTATTAAGGTTTAAACGTAGACCCTGCCGCCCCGCTGAGCCAAACGGCCACGATATATTTATTCGTAAGCCTAAGATTTCTCTCAAAACCATAAGCAAAAATGATATATCCCGCCCCTTCGAACGTAAATTTTTGTCAAAAAAAGCGCAGCGCAAGAATGTTTTGTGACAATCAACGCCGATAGTTTCGCGGGTTATTATTCGGATTGAGTTTTACTTTTCGCTAAGTCACTTATTTTAAAGATGCCTTTCAGATGACCGTTTGGTCTAATTAAAATATATCCTCTTAAACGATATTATATTTTTGTTAATTTCCGCCTTCCCCCTGCCGTTTGACTATTCCCCAAGCGGGTCTAAATTTAATGACGAACGCCGGCGACACTGCTCACAAATAAAGTGTCGTTACACTGAAACAACGAAACAGGAGAAATATTATGGCTGAACATCGTGGTGGCTCAGGTAATTTCGCCGAGAATCGTGAAAAGGCATCAGAAGCAGGCCGCAAAGGCGGTCAACAGAGCGGCGGTAATTTCAAAAACGATCCGCAGCGCGCTTCCGAAGCAGGTAAAAAAGGCGGCCAGAATAGCCACAGCGGCGGCCGTAAATCCGGCAATAACTAATATTGCCGTGATGGAAAATCACTGCTTTGAAATTAAAGATTAATAACTGGCGAGCCAGCGATGGCTCGCTATTTTTAACGCTATTATTGGGTGGATATTATGCAGATTAATACGCTTAACGACCTTTTTATTCATGGTTTATCCGACATTTACAGCGCTGAGAAGCAGTTGGCGCGCGCCCTGACCAAAATGGCGCGTGAAGCCTCTAACGCTGAGCTGGTGCAGGCATTTAAACAGCACCTCGAAGAGACCCATGGTCAGATTGAACGTATCGATATGCTGCTGGAAGCAGAAGCTAACGTGAAACTGAAACGTATGAAGTGTCATGCGATGGAAGGTCTGGTTGAAGAAGCGAACGAAGTGATCGAAGCGAGCGAAAAAGGCACCCTGCGCGATGCGGGCCTGATTGCCGCCGCGCAAAAAGTGGAGCACTACGAAATTGCCTCTTACGGCACGCTCTGCACGCTGGCAAAACAGTTGGGCTATAAGAAAGCAGCTGAGCTGCTGGCGCAAACGCTGGAAGAGGAGAAAAATACCGATAATCTCCTGACTAAAATCGCCACCAGCAAAATTAACCAGAAAGCAGAAGTGGAATAATTCCCCGCTTCGTTGTGGCTGATAACCGCTTTAAATGACAGTGATTTAATCTGCGGTCAATTTAAAGGCGTTATCAGCCAAAAGAGTATGCGCACACCAAGGTAAACGGTACGGCAAAAGTCAGGCAGGGCGAACTCTTGTTATTGCACGATAAATTAACGGCGATAACCTGAGTGGTCATTATTATAAGAATGACCTAATCCCTTGATTTAGCACTTTGATTAGCCGTACTGAATTATTTCAGGATGCACGGTGTGTTACAACGGCATACCTCTTTTACTGGCGTGATCTTTACGATCACCACTCCTGGAACATATTGCGGCAATGTCGGCACCTCGATTCGCAATCAGACAGGCTGTCGTCACCGATGAGGAACAAGATATGCAACAGAACCTGAAACGTGTAAGGAATGTCCGTGTTAATTCGCGCACCAGCGCCGATCTCGGCTGGCAGGTGCAGGATGAGTTTGAACGTACTCGCCTGGAAAAACCCTTCGTACCGGTACAGGTGGTCGCCAGTAATGAAGAAGCACTGCCACGCGCACACCGTGAACCGAAGCTCGATCCGCTCCAGCAATATCTCGTCGCAAGGATGGCGAATCGCCAGCAGGTGAAGGAGCTGGCTGAACAACATGAGTAACAGAGGGTAAAGACCCTCCCGCTATGTGCCTTGCCTGACTTGCCCGGCCTTTATACGCCGGGCATTTTTCGCTCCGCCGGTTGACTTATTTTGTTATCAGCGTACTTTTCAGGACATGAAAACCTTCCTGATTATTGTGCCTGATGGCGGCATGCTGTTTGAATCCGCCGGTATTGCCGACATTCTGATGCAGGCCAATCGCCTGCACCCGGACGGCACCGGTGAACCCCGTTATACCCTGCGTATTGCCACCACCCAACCTCACCCGGTGATCCATGGCCAGTCGGGATTAAACCTGTTAGCCGACCATCGGCTGCCGGAGATCGATCCGCGCAAGCCCTGGGACACCATTATGATCACCGGTCGCGGTAACGACGAAGAGGAAGGCACGGCGGTCGTGGACTGGCTGCGACTTGCCGCTCCCCATGCGCGCCGCGTGGTCTCCATCTGCGGCGGTGCGATGCTGCTGGCGCAGGCGGGTCTGCTGGATGGCCGCCGGGCGACAACACACTGGCGGCTGCTGGAGACGATGCAGCGCTGTTACCCCGCTATCACGGTTGAAAGCGGCCCGCTCTATATTCAGGATGGCCCGGTCTGGACCTCCGGCGGCGTCAGCTCCGGGTTCGATCTTACCCTTGCGCTGGTGGAGGAGGATTACGGATTTACCCTCGCCCGCGATGTGGCGCAGGATCTGGTAATGTATCTGCGCCGCCCCGGCGGGCAACTACAGTTTAGCCGTTACCATCTGCAACAGGCCGAAAACAGCGGGCCAATCAGCACGCTGCAAAGCTGGATATTGCAAAACCTCGCGGCGGATTTAAGCGTTGAGGCGCTGGCCGAACAGGTGGCGATGAGCCCGCGCAATTTCACCCGCGTCTTTACCCGCGAAACCGGCATCTCCCCGGCGCGTTATGTTGCCGAAGCGCGCCTTGTCGCCGCGCGCGACAGGCTCGAGCAGAGCCGCGACACGCTGGAACGCATCGCCCTGCAAACTGGCTTTGGCAGCAGCATCAACCTGCGCCGCACCTTTGAGCGCCAGTTGCACCTCACCCCCGGCGAATATCGCCAGCGTTTCCACCGCCGCACTTTGGCGTAAAGTGATCCTTTTTTGTCATTTACGCCAAAAGATGCCAGGCCTACAGTGAATGCAGACCCCGATTGGAAGGAGAGCATCATGGTTAAGGTTGGCATTAATGGTTTTGGCCGTATCGGCCGCAATGTGTTACGCGCAGCGCTGGGCAATGCAGACGTTGAGATTGTGGCGATTAACGATCTCACCGACAGTAAAACCCTCGCGCACCTGCTGAAGTACGACTCGCTCTCCGGCACACTCCCGGTGCCGATTGAGGCGGGTGAAGGCGAACTGCGGGTGGATGGCAAAACGATCCGCGTGTTTAGCGAGCGCGATCCGGCAGCGATCCCATGGCGCGAGGTGGGCGCAGAGATAGTGATCGAAGCGACCGGCTTTTTTACCGACCGTGAGAAAGCGGCGGTACATATCAGCAGCGGCGGCGCAAAGCGGGTGATTATCTCCGCGCCGGGTAAAAACGACGATTTAACCATTGTACTGGGCGTGAACGACGGGCAGTACGATCCACAAAAACACCTCGTGGTGAGCAACGGTAGCTGCACTACCAACGGCCTGGCTCCCGCCGCCCAGGTGCTGCACCAGTACTTTGGTATTGAGCATGGCCTGATGAACACTACCCATGCTTACACCAACAGCCAGGCGCTGCACGACCAGCCGGAGAAAGATCTGCGCGGTGCGCGTGCGGCGGCGCTCTCAATTGTCCCCTACTCCAGCGGCGCGGCAAAAGCGCTGGGGAAAGTGATCCCGGAACTCGAAGGTCGCCTGACCGGGTATTCGTTACGCGTGCCGGTGCCGGTGGTGTCGATTGTTGACCTGACCGTAACCCTGAAGCGCGATGTGACGGCAGATGAAGTGAATAACGCCTTCCGCGAAGCCGCTGCCGCCGGGCCATTGCAAGGGATCCTCGGTTACAGCGATGAGCCGCTGGTCTCCAGTGATTATCAGGGCGATGCGCGTTCATCGATTATCGACGGGCTCTCAACGCTGGTGATTGGCGGCAATATGGTGAAAATCCTCGCCTGGTACGATAACGAGTGGGGATTCTCCAACCGGCTGGTGGAGCTGGCGGCGCTGATGGCGAAACGCGGGCTGTAAGCGAATTGCCGGATGGCGGTTACGTAAACGGAGCCACTGAAACCGCGTAGGCCGGATAAGCGTGTAACGCGCCATCCGGCATATTCCGCGGCACCGATCGCCGGATGGCGGCTTCGCCTTATCCGGCCTACAAAACCGCGCTTTCAGCGACACCGACTTTGTTTTTATCTGCAATATGACAGCGGCGGTGTTGACCCCCGCTGAAATCGGCGAACCGAAGCGTGAATGACAAGGTCTGGACGCCATGGATGGCGGACAGAGGCGAACCGAGACATGGACTCTTTCCAGCATGGAACGAGTAAGTCGAGTCGAGCCGGCCGCAGTCAGACGCGCGGGAGGTGAGCGCAGTGCGCAGCACCGATTTCCTCGCGGGGCCGCGGGGATTGACAAGGGGAGCGCGGCCGCTCCCCTTGTCCCGTTCACCGCATAAGAGATCAATGAAACTCCCCAATGCCTGGTGAACGGAACCCATCCACCAAAGCCACATACCAACCCCATCGCCGGATGGCGGCTTCGTTGCTGTAGGCCGGATAAGCGTTTACGCGCCATCCGGCAATTTTTACATCGCCATATCCACCACAATACGGCCGGTGATTTTCCCGGCGCGCATGCGACCGAAAATGTCGTTAATGTTCTCCAGCGGCTCCACGGCGATCTCGGCATGCACCTTGTTGCGTCCGGCGAAATCGAGCGCCTCCTGCAGATCTTTACGCGTACCGACAATCGACCCGCGCACCGTAATGCCATCCAGCACCATATTGAAGATCGACAGATCGAACGTGCCTGGCGGCAGACCGTTGAGCACCATGGTGCCGCCACGACGCATCATGGTGGTGGCCTGCGCGAAGGCCTTCGGCGACACCGCCGTGACCAGCACGCCGTGCGCGCCGCCAAACTCCTCGTGAAAACGCGTGCCGGGATCCTCGTTAAGGGCATTTACCACCACTGACGCCCCAAGACGGCGGGCAAACGCCAGTTTCTCATCGTCAATATCGACCGCGGCGACATTCATCCCCATCGCCACCGCATACTGAATGGCTAAATGCCCCAGCCCGCCAATCCCGGAGATTACCACCCACTGCCCGGCGGAGGCTTCGGTCATCTTCAGCCCTTTATAGACCGTCACCCCGGCACAGAGAATCGGCGCGATTTCGTTAAAACCGACATTATCCGGCAGGATGCCGACATAGTTAGCATCCGCCAGGCAATATTCGGCAAAGCTGCCGTTAACCGAGTAACCGGAGTTCTGCTGGCCATGGCACAGCGTCTCCCAGCCGCCGAGGCAGTGTTCGCAATGCCCGCAGGCCGAGTAGAGCCACGGCACGCCGACGCGATCGCCCTCTTTGATATGCGTCACGCCCGCGCCGACGGCAACCACATGGCCAACGCCCTCATGGCCCGGAATAAACGGCGGGTTGGGTTTTACCGGCCAGTCACCTTCTGCGGCGTGCAGATCCGTATGGCACACGCCGGTGGCAGCGATTTTGACCAGGATCTTGCCCGGTGCCACGGCAGGCACCATCACTTCTTCAATCACCAACGGTTGACCAAACGCCTTCACGACGGCGGCCTTCATGCTTTTCAATTGCATTCTTTCACCCTCATGCTGATGGATAATCAATAGAGACCCAGCGGGGAACCGCTGTAGCTGACCAGCAGGTTTTTGATCTGCTGATAGTGGCTGAGCGCCAGTTTGTGGGTTTCACGCCCCACGCCCGAGTTTTTGTAGCCACCGAACGCCGCATGCGCCGGGTAGAGGTGGTAGCAGTTGGTCCAGACACGACCCGCTTTGATCGCACGCCCCATACGCCACGCGCGGTTGATATCCAGCGTCCACAGCCCGGCACCGAGTCCATATTCTGTATCGTTGGCAATTTGCAGCGCTTCCGCCTCATCTTTAAAGGTGGTGATACCGATCACCGGCCCGAAGATCTCCTCCTGGAAGCAGCGCATTTTGTTGTGGCCTTTGATCAGCGTCGGCTGAATGTAGTAGCCCTTTTCCAGCTTATCGCCATGCTCAAGGTGCGCGCCGCCAGCGATAATTTCGCCGCCCTCTTCACGGGCGATGTTGATATAGGAGAGGATTTTGTCGTACTGCTCCTGGGATGCCTGCGCGCCAATCATGGTGTCGGTGTCGAACGGGTCGCCTTTACGAATGTTCTCCATGCGGGCAATCACTTTTTCAATAAACTGCGGGTAGATGGACTCCTGCACCAGCACGCGCGACGGGCAGGTGCAGACTTCGCCCTGGTTGAAGAAGCCGAGCACCACCCCTTCGATCGCTTTATCGATATACTCGGCGTCGCCATTCAGCACATCTTCAAAGTAGATATTGGGGGATTTACCGCCCAGCTCGACGGTGCTGGGGATGATGTTTTCAGCCGCGCAGGCCAGGATGTGGCGGCCAATCGGCGTTGAGCCGGTAAAGGCAATTTTCTCGATGCGCTTGCTGCGCGCCAGCGGCTCGCCCGCTTCCATACCGAAGCCGTGTACCACGTTCAGCACCCCTTTCGGCAGCAGATCGCCCATCACTTCCATCAGCACGCAGATGCCCAGCGGCGTCTGCTCAGCAGGTTTCAGCACCACGCAGTTACCGGCGGCCAGCGCGGGCGCCAGCTTCCAGGCGGCCATCAGGATCGGGAAGTTCCACGGGATAATCTGCCCGACCACGCCGAGCGGTTCATAGATATGGTATGCGACGGTATTGCTGTCGATCTCTGCCGCTGTCCCCTCCTGCGCGCGGACGCAGCCGGCAAAGTAGCGGAAGTGATCGACAGCAAGAGGAATATCGGCACCCAGCGTTTCGCGAATCGGCTTGCCGTTGTCCCAGGTTTCCGTTAACGCCAGCAGCTCAAGGTTAGCTTCGATGCGATCGGCAATTTTTAGCAGCACATTTGCGCGATCCTGCACGCTGGTTTTGCCCCAGCTCTCGGCTGCGGCATGGGCGGCGTCGAGCGCTTTTTCGATATCTTCCGCCCCGGAGCGCGGGAACTCGGCAATCACCTCTCCGGTCACCGGCGAGGTATTCGTAAACCAGCGGCCCTCAATCGGATCGACAAATTCGCCGCCAATATAGTTGCCATAACGCGGCTTATAAGAGACTTTCGCGCCATCAAGGCCAGGGTGCAGATATTTCATAAGGTGTTCCTCGTTATTATCGGTACAGAAGAGGCGTCTCACATCGTGGTGGACAGAAGCATATAAGCAGTTGTTATGCCAACCGCTTATATGCCGTCAACAAAAAGCCAAAAACATTATCAAAATCAATAAGTAATAAAATTTTCATTACGAAAATGCTAAGTGCGGTAACAAAAAAGTGTGATGGCGATTACGGGAAGTGTGTTGCATGTCGCTACATACGCGACACTCATGTGATACACAATTGCAACATTTCAATTATCGGAGAGTAACATGCCATCACGCGCCCGATCGTTGTCCCCCGCCTCGCACGAGGTCAGCCTGCCACATCAACTGGAAGATTCCTGGCAGCGCAGCTCACGTTATGGATTAACCCGGGATGATGACGTGCAGCCCTGGGTGGCCTCCTCTCTGCTCAATGACGCCCGCGCGGAGAATGGCTGGGTGAACCACCTGGTCGCCCCGCTGCTGGCGCGCCTGCGTCCGCAACTCTCCAGCCATCCGTCGATTCTGGTGTTGTCCGATGCCACCGGCCTGGTGCTGGAGACCTACGGGAATAGCGACTTTCTGCATAAAGCGCAGCGTTTTGCCCTCTCGCCGGGCCATTTGTGGGGCGAACACGCGCGCGGCACCAATGCCATCGGCACGGCGCTGGCATTACAGCGCCACTGCGAAGTCTCCGGCGGCGAACACTTTCTCAGCCGTAACGCCGGGCTATTCTGCTCCGCCGCGCCGGTGTTCCGCCCCGATGGGCAGATTGCTGGCGTGCTGGATCTCTCCACCCCGGCACAGACCCCGCGCCGCGATGCTTCGGCATTGATCCGCCGTGCGGTGTGCCAGATTGAACATAGCTGGGCCAGCAGCGCGCTCGGCGCAAACCGGTGGTTGTTAAGCCTGCATCACGATCGGGCGGTGCTCGGCAGCGCGCAGGAGCTGCTGCTTATTTTTGAAGAGAACACCCTGCTCGGCGCGAACCGGCTGGCGATGGAGGAGTTTTCCCTTACCGCCAACCACTTTGGCGCGATGGAGATCGACACCCTCTTCCCCGGCTTCAGTGCAAAAGCCGGTGAGTGCGCCCTCGAATCGAGCCACGCGCGCCACTACTTTGCCCGCCAGACGCTGCCCGCCCGGCGCTACAGCGCGCCGCGTACGGTGTATCAGCCGGATCACATGGCGCGCGAAAAAGAGAAAGCGCTGCGCATCGTTAATGCCGGTATCGCCCTGTGTATTACGGGTGAAACGGGCTGCGGCAAAGAGCATCTGGCGCGTGAGCTTTTTCAGCGCAGCCAGTGGCATGAGGGGAAATTTGTCGCCATCAACTGCGCGGCGCTGCCGGAGCCGTTGATTGAGTCTGAACTCTTCGGCTATGTCCCCGGCGCGTTTACCGGCGCAAACCCGAAGGGGTATATCGGTAAATGCCGCGAAGCCGATGGCGGCGTGCTGTTCCTGGATGAGATTGGCGATATGCCGCTGGCGCTGCAAACCCGCTTGCTGCGGGTGCTACAGGAGAAGCGCGTGACGCCGCTCGGCGCCAACAGCAGCGTGGAGGTCAACTTCACGCTGATTTGTGCCACCCACCAGGATCTCGCCGCGCGCGTGCAGGCCGGCAGCTTCCGAGAGGATCTGCTCTATCGCATTCAGGAGTTTCACCTGCCGATCCCGCCGCTGCGCGCATGGCCGCACCTGCCGGGCTTTATTGAAAAATTGTGGCATGAACTGGGTGCCGCCCGCCGCGGGCTGACATTAAGCGATGAGGTGCTGACCGCGCTGGCGCAGCGACCGTGGCCCGGCAATGTGCGCCAGTTGCTGAGCCAGCTGCGCGTACTGATGGCGCTGGCAGAAGATGGCGATCGCATTACGCTTAGCGATCTGCCGGGCGAGCCGGTAACCGCCGTAAACGCGGCTACCGCGCCGCAGGCCGATGCCCGGCAGGCGATTGCCGAAGCGCAGGGTAACATGAGCCTGGCAGCGAAGAAGCTGGGCATTTCGCGCAGCACGCTCTACCGGCGGTTGGAGAAGGAGCAGCCAGGCCGCTAAGCGGCAGCCCGGCTTCCCTGACAGGCTCTACCCGGCAACGGTGGCGTTGATCCAGTCCGCATAGTAGCTGACGCGCGTGAACTGCTGCGCCGGCAGAATGAGATCCCGCGAGACAATGCCGACAACGTAACGGCTGCCATTGTAATCAGCAAACAATGGGCCGCCTGAATCTCCCCCGGCGGTGGCGTAACCAGCACAGATATGCATCTGCGGCTCGAAATAGGTCGGCGGATAGAACTGCGGGACATCGATACACTGGCTATCTGGCAGCACGCTCAGGTGCCCTTTATAGAGCACATTAGGTTGCAGACCATTTTCATTCACGCCAAAACCCACGCCGGTCAGTGGAATATCCGTCAGCGCTGCGGGCGGCTCATCGCCCGGGTTATTTCCGGCCAGCAGCGCAAAATCGGTACTGGTGGTTTCACGGGCCAGTTTAATTAAAGCGATATCGTATTTTGCCGTGCCCTCCATCGTCGACTCATCATATGAGGGGTGCACAACAACTTTCTCAACCGGCACACTCTCTTTTATTTTTAGCGGCTGGTAACTCTCCGCGCCAATTAAAATATTGGCTTCGGTTAAATCAAATGTAGTGGCGCAGTGGGCGGCGGTTAATATCCAGCGGGAATTAACCAGTACGCCACCGCAGCGGTGCCCGGCGAGCGTATTGTTGGCGTTGATGGTAATAAACTCAGGAAATTCGCCGGGTTGCGCCGGGGTGCCGTTGACGATCCTGACCATGCGGTCACTGGCTGAAGCCATATTTACACTGGCAAATGGCAAAAGCGCGGCGACAACGCAAAGCGCCGTTTTAATTTTTGGGTTCACTCTGTTTTCTCCGAAATAGGGCCGACACGCACGCAGGGCAGCACTAATCGCCGCCTTTTTTGAAATAGCGTGATTCTGTTAACCGGGTCATATTGATGATTTAAAGCTGAGTGAAATATATAAAGCGCGGCGCGGGAAGTAAACAGAGACACTTTTCCTGTTGTTGCGATTATTCTCAACCCACACTTCGCACAAGGCGTACAAAATGATTTAACACCTCATCATCCCTGCTCCGTTATTAATGCCGACATCTGATAAATATTTCAGCATGGCAAAACCCGTTATCTCGGCATTGATATCTGGCGATAAAAAGCGCGGACAGGTAAGATGGCCCTTCACCGTTAAGCGTTTGATTATTCAGACAAATGATAAAAAGGAAATCATAAGTTATATGGATACTTCAACTTACTCGCTCGCCAATGGTATTGCCCTTACCCTGCGCACGCCTGCTGCGACAGGCCCCCATCCTACCGTCGTGTTATGTCACGGCTTCTGCGGCATCCAGCCGATTCTGCTGCCTGCTTTCGCTGAGGCCTTTACCAGGGCCGGTTTTGCTACCGTCACCTTCGATTATCGCGGCTTTGGCGACAGCGGAGGCGAGCGTGGACGGCTGGTGCCTGCTATGCAGATTGAGGATATTCTTTCGGTTGTAGTGTGGGTCGGCGAGCAGCCCGCGCTGGATGCCGGGCGCATCGGAGTGTGGGGCACCTCATTTGGCGGCTGCCACATCTTCGCCGCTGCCGCGCAGGATGCGCGTATAAAATGCGTGGTCAGCCAGCTGGCGTTTGCCGACGGTGAGGCGATCGTCACCGGCCATATGAATGAAGGCGAAAAGCGCGCCTTTATCGACACGCTGGATAAGATGGCGCAGAAACAGCAGGCGACCGGCAAAGAGATGATGGTGGCGATTACGCGCGTGCTCTCCGATGCGGAATCAAAAGCATTCTTTGAGGAGAACCGCACCCGCTTCCCGCAGATGGATATCAAAATCCCCTTTTTGACCGTTCGCGAAACGCTGAATTATCACCCTGCCGAGTGGGCAGCAAAGGTGAGCTGTCCGACGCTGGTAGTAATTGCGGCTGAGGATAGCGTCAACCCGCCCGCACAAGGCCGGGCGCTGTTTGACGCAGTGGCAGCAGCAGAGAAAGCGCTGCACGAAGAGGCCGGCGCGCGCCATTACGATATCTATAGTGGGGAGGCGTTTGAGCGTGTCAGCAAGGTGCAAACCGCATGGTTTGCCCGCCATCTGTAGGGCATAAAAAAAGGCGCACCGCGGTGCGCCTCTCTTATTTACAGCGCCATATCATGCTGTGGCGCGTTTTCGCTCTTCGGCGCGGCTGGCGTTGCAGCCTGCGCGTCTTTCATGTCGATAACCGGCGGCTTGGTCAGCTCCAGCGCGGCGGCGGTGTCATCCCACACCTGCTGCGTCAGTGCGACGTTGCCGTTCAGATGCTGACCAAAGCTTGGTACAACCTCTTTGATCTTGCTCTGCCACTCCGGCGAGTTGAACTGCTCCGGGAACATCTTCTTGATGACGTTCAGGGCAATCGGCGCTGCGGTAGAGGCACCCGGCGATGCGCCTAACAGCGCAGAGAGGGTTTTCGGCTGATCGACCACCACTTCGGTGCCCAGCTTCAGCACGCCGCCTTTATCTTCATCTTTCTTGATGATCTGTACGCGCTGACCGGCCTGGATCAGTTTCCAGTCCTCTTTACGTGCCTGCGGGTAGTACTCTTTCAGCGCTTCAAAGCGGTCGTCGTCGCTCAGCATCACCTGACCCATCAGGTATTTCACCAGGTCAAAGTTATCCAGACCTACATGGGTCATCGGCATAAAGTTGCTGGTGGTGGTGGTGCTCAGCAGATCAAAGAAGGAGCCGTTTTTCAGGAACTTGGTCGAGAAGGTCGCGAATGGCCCGAACAGCACCACGCGTTTACCGTCAATGACGCGCGCATCGATATGCGGAACCGACATCGGCGGTGCGCCCACGGAAGCCTGACCATACACTTTCTGACGGTGAATGTTGGTTACAGCCGGGTTTTCGGTCATCAGGAAGGAGCCGCCTACCGGGAAGCCCGCATAGTTGTCCGCTTCCGGAATACCGGTTTTTTGCAGCAGCTTCAACGCGCCGCCACCGGCACCGATAAAGACATATTTCGCATCGATGGTGTGCTCATCGCCGCTTTTCACATCTTTGATCGTCACATGCCAGGAGTTGTCAGCATTACGTTTGAAATCGGTGACTTCAGACGAAGTTTGCAGCGAGAAGTTTTTGCTCTTTTTCAGGCTACCGATCAGCTGGCGGGTAATTTCGCCATAGTTCACATCGGTACCGACCGGAGTCCAGGTCGCGGCCACTTTTTGCTGCGGATCGCGCCCTTCCATCACCAGCGGTGCCCACTGCTTAATTTGCTGGTGATCGGTGGAGAATTTCATTCCCTGGAATAACGTGGTTTGCTGCAGCGCGGCATAACGTTTTGCCAGATAATCCACATTATCGCCCCAGACAAAACTCATGTGCGGCGTGGAATTAATAAAGGAGTGCGGGTTGGTTAAAATACCGCGCTTCACCTGGGTGGACCAGAACTGGCGGGAAATCATAAATTGTTCATTAATTTCCAGCGCCTTGGTGACATCAATGGAGCCGTCTTCACGCTGTGGCGTGTAGTTCAGTTCCATATTTGCCGAGTGACCGGTACCGGCATTATTCCAGCCGTTAGAGGACTCAAGCGCAACGCCGTCGAGCTTCTCAACCATCACCTGTTTCCACTCAGGTTGCAGGGTCTGCAGCCAGGTGCCCAGGGAGGCGCTCATGATACCGCCGCCAATCAGCAGGAAGTCGGTTTTTTGGTTCTCTTCCGCCCATGCACTGGTCGCAGAGCTGACGAGCATCGCGACGGCGCTGAAGGCAATAATTGTTTTTTTCATTGCAGGCATAATTATTCGGTTAGGTAACAACAAGTGATTCGTGGTGACGCATATTAACGTATTTTTACGTTAATTTAAAATATCATTCACAAAATAGAATAATTTTGTTTTTATTTGCTCTTTGCTTTTTTTAATTAAAAAAAGTAGTGGCGCACTCTGTGTGGACTTATTTTGGTGGGAATTTATCTTAGGGGGAGAAATAAAATTTAGCGTATTTCAATTAAATGGAAAATAAATAACGGCCGCACGCAGCGGCCGAATAGCGATTATCAGGCGTCTACTCTTTCACTTTCTGCACCAGCGATCGCCAGACGCAAATGGCGATGGTTCTCTGCCAGCAAAACCTGCGCCCGCGAAGCACTCACGCCGGTCAGCAGCATTAAAATGGCAGCGCGACACTCATTATTCGCCTGCGCCAGCGCACGTTTCGCCTCTTCACGTGTGCAGTTGCTTGCCGCCATCACCAAGGCGATCTGCCGCTCGGCCCAGTGCAGATTCACCGGTGTCACGTCGACGCGCAGGTTGCCATAAACGCGTCCACTACGAATGGCCACCCCGGTAGAAAACATGCTGAGGATCTGCTGCTGTGCCAGCTGCGCTTTTGGCTCGCCAAAACCGCTTACTGCTTCGGCTCCCGTATCGGGCGCAATGACAATATCGGCGTACTGCGCCGCTTCGCACGCCTGTGCGCGAGTGATCAACGCCACGCATGCCCCAAGCGCCCTCGCCTGCTGCAGCGCCCCGTTTGCCCACGGTGTTTTGCCGCTTAACGACAGCACCACCAGCATATCCCGCGCCGTTAGCCCCAGCGCCTTGAGATCGTTACCGCCGCAGGTGTAGTCGCTCGCGGCGCGATCCTGCTCTGTTTTCCTCGCCCGTGCGCCACCGGCCATTAACGCCAGCAGCCCGTGCTGGCTATCCGGCGCGAACGCCTCGACGGTTTGTACTGCCGCCCGCCCCGAGGCACCCGCCCCGGCAAGCACCACTCT
Source organism: Kosakonia sp. CFBP8986 (assembly GCF_034044935.1). Taxonomy (NCBI): domain Bacteria; kingdom Pseudomonadati; phylum Pseudomonadota; class Gammaproteobacteria; order Enterobacterales; family Enterobacteriaceae; genus Kosakonia; species Kosakonia sp. CFBP8986. The sequence goes on from NZ_JAXCXB010000001.1 coordinate 270,307, forward strand.
TGCGCCCTGGTTAAGCGTCGCGCTGGCGTTATCAACCAGCCGGGCGATCGCCGGCAGACAGGCGGTAACCGCCTGCGTGACCTCTTCACTCTCCTGATGGATAAGCGTCAGCATATCCAGCGTGGCGAGGCGGTCGATATCGCCCGTGCGGCTATTACGACGCGCCTCCATTGAACCGTTTGGCTTACTGCTCATACCCTGCTCCTTGTTAAAGGTTCCCCACACACTATAAGGGTATTTGCGCTTGCTGCTTGCGAGTGGGGTCACGCTTCCCGGCGCGACTATTTTTCCTCATTTATCACGCGGCTTTATGAATTGCCGCCCATCGGCGATAATAGCTTTTCTCAGTTGAATAATTCAGGTTCGGCATGACTCAAATAGCGCCCACGGCGACCTCTCCGCGCAAACGGCCAATGAAGTTCGGCACCATGGTTACACTTATGGTGTGCAGCGTGACGGGTTCCGTGCTGCTGCTGGCCTGCGCCCTCTGGTTCTGGCAAATAAGCAACGCCACGCGCGACGGCGTGAAAGCAACCGGGTTCGCGGTGGCGCGTACCCTTGCCAATGCGCCGGAAATCAGGCGCGGGCTGCTCCTGCCACCCAATAGCAATGTTATTCAGCCTCTTGCGCAGGCGGTGGCGGCGCGAAACGATCTGCTCTATGCGGTGGTAACCAATATGCAGGGCATTCGCTACGCGCATCCGAATGCCAGCATGATCGGGCAGAACTTTATTGGCGAGGATCTGCAGCCTGCGTTAAAGGGCCACGAGAATGCCGCAGTGAACCGTGGCGTACTGGCACCGGCGCTGCGCGTTTTTACCCCGGTTTATGATGAGCGCCACCAGCAGATTGGCGTCGTGGTGGTCGGCATTTCGTTAAGCGAGGTCGACGAGCAGGTCAGCCGTAGCCGCCAGGCGGCGATGTGGATTTTAATATTCAGCGCACTGGTGGGCTTCGTTGGCGTCTGGCAAGTGGTGCGGGTGTTAAAGCGCATTCTGCTCGGGCTTGAGCCATATGAGATTTCAGCCCAGTTTAAACAGCGCCAGGCGATGTTGCAGTCCCTTAAAGAGGGAGTAATGGCGGTGGATGCCGACGGGCGCGTAACGCTGCTGAACCATGCCGGGCGACGGATGTTGCTCAGCAGTACAGCGCAGGGCTCCGGCACGCATCAACCTCTGCTTGCCGATCTGCTGAGCGTGTTGCAGACCGGCACGCCTATTTTCGATCGCGAGCTGGGGTGTAATGGTCGTCTGCTGCTCAGTAACACCGTACCGGTACGCAGCCAGGAGAGTATTATCGGCGCGATTTGTACTTTCCGCGATAAGACCGAGGTGAGCCAGTTGATGCAAAGGCTCGATGGTATGGTCAATTATGTCGATGCCTTGCGAACCACCTCGCACGAATTCATGAACAAGTTGCATGTCATCCTCGGTCTGTTAAATATGAAGCGCTATGACAAGCTGCAGGAGTATGTGCTGCAAACGGCCCAGAACTACCAGAGCGATATCGGCGCGATCCAGCATCAGATCAAGTCGCCGGTGGTGGCCGGTTTTCTGCTCGGAAAAATCAACCGGGCCAAAGAGTGCGGTTTTACCCTGACGCTGGCCGATGAGAGCCATGTGCCGGATAACCCGAATGAGAAACAGGTGACAGTGCTGGTTACCGTGCTTGGTAATTTGATTGAAAATGCGCTGGATGCGATGAGCGGCCAGCAGGAGGGTGAAGTCGGTCTGTTCCTGCATTACCAGGATGGCTGGCTGGCTGGTGAAGTGAGCGATGACGGGCCGGGTATTGCGCCGGGCAATATCGAGGCTATCTTTCGCAAAGGCTTCTCTACCAAGGGTGAAAACCGCGGTGTCGGGCTTTTTCTCGCCAGCCAGCAGTTGGCTGAACTTGGCGGCACCGTGAGCGTGGAATCTGAACCCGGTGTATTTACCCAATTTTTTGTCCATCTCCCGTGGGATAGTGAAAGGAAGAACGCGTGATAAATGTATTAATTGTTGACGATGATGCCATGGTTGCCGAGCTGAACCGCATGTATGTGGCGCAGATAGCCGGTTTTCAGTGCTGCGGCACGGCGTCAACGCTGCGTCAGGCGGAGGAGATGGTGAATAATCCGCTGCTTGAGATCGATCTGGTGCTGCTGGATGTCTATATGCAGCAGGACAGCGGTCTCGATCTGCTGCCGATTATTCGCGCCAGCGGGCGGGCTATCGACGTGATTATGATCACCTCTTCTGCCGATGCTGCCACCATTCAGACCTCACTGCACTACGGTGTGGTCGACTATCTGATTAAGCCGTTCCAGTTCCCGCGTTTTGAAGAGGCGCTTACCACCTGGCGCGAGAAGCGTAAGCTGATGGATGCGCACCCCTACTATGAGCAGTCGGATGTCGATCGCCTGCTGCACGGCGGCGCGCCGGAAGTTGCAGACACCCGTCGGTTGCCGAAGGGGCTCACTGCCCAGACCCTGCGCACCATTTGCCAGTGGATCGATGCCCATCCGGGGATTGAGTTTTCGACGGATGAGCTGGCGAATGCGGTCAATATCTCCCGCGTCTCCTGCCGTAAATATCTGATCTGGCTCGCGCAGATCAATATTCTCTACACCACCATCCACTATGGTGCGACCGGTCGGCCGGTCTATCGCTATCAGCTTATTGCGGAGCAGTACAGCCTGCTCAAGCAGTACAGTCAATAAACCGGTAGCTGTCGTCAACGTGGGTGTAGCTGAAGTGGCGGCGGGAAGAGAGGATCACTTCATGCGTTTTGGTGACGAACAGCGCTTCAATATCCTCGCGCTGTTTCAGAAGCTCACACCCTTTCTCGACGCCGAGGCCGAAGAGCAGCGTGGTCCAGATATCGCCATCGAGTGAGTCGCTGGAGATGATGGTCACGCTGTCGAGCTCATTTTCCAGCGGGTAGCCGCTGCGCGGATCGAGGATATGATGCCAGCGTCGACCATCCTGCTCGAAATAGCGCTCATAGGTGCCGGAAGTGACTACCGACTGGTTGGCGACCTCAAGCGTGCCAATCAGCGCATCCGCCTGTGCGAACGGCTTTTTCACGCCGATCGACCACCGCCCCTGCGGCGTTCCCAGCGTCTGCACGTTGCCGCCAAGATTGATTAATCCCTCGCTCACCCCCTGCTGGTGCAGATAGTCGCGCACCCGATCGGCAATAAACCCTTTGGCAATCGCGCCGAGATCGATCTCCATCCCGGTCTGGGTAAGAAAAACGCTGCCCGCGGCATCATCAAGGACAACGTCCTGGACGCGCGTGATGCGCAACCGCGCGGCGATCGCGTCCGCCTCTGGCACCCGGTCACCTTTAAACCCGATTCGCCACAGTTTCACCAGCGGGCCAATTGCCAGATTAAAGGCGCTGCCAGGCATCATGCTGGCGGCTTTCGCGCATTTGATAAGCTCAAAAACCGGACGGCTAACGGCAACCGGATGAAGCCCTGCGGCGTGATTTATTGCCATCACTTCAGAGTTGGCGCGGTTGACGGTGAAAAGATCTTCGTAGCGCTTAATCAGGGAGAATACGCGGGAGGCGAGCGCCTCATCATGGACAAAGAGCGTGAGCAGGATGGGCGAGCCCATCAGCACGGCTGAGTAGCGCCAGCTCGGATTAGCAGACATTGCATACTCCTTCTGTTGCGTACTGGTGGCGCTACGCTTATCAGGCCAGGGAGAGTGAGAGGCCTGATAAGGCGCAGCCATTTTGCGTTAATGCGTTACCGTTTTGCGCGCAGTGCGGCCTGATGCCCCGCCAGCGAACCGAAGACGATAATATCTGCCACCGCGTTGCCACCGATGCGGTTGCCGCCGTGCAGGCCGCCTACCACCTCACCCGCCGCAAAAGCACCCGGAATAACCTGCTGCTCGCTGTTAAGCACCTGAGTGTCGGTGTTGATGGTTACACCGCCCATGGTGTGATGCACGCCTGGCGCTATCTGAATAGCGTGGAACGGGCCTTCGTTAATCGGTGCGCGCAGTGCGGTGGTGCGCCCAAAATCATCGTCATGCTGTTTTTCCACAAAGCCATTGTAGCGCTCCAGCGTGGCGAGGAAGGCATGATAATCCATGCCCAGCTTATCCGCGAGTTCGCGTGGTGAACTGGCGCTGGTGACAAAACCGCGGGCAATATACTCATCCGCCGCTTTGTTTTTCGCACGAACGTGCTCATCAAAGACGATGTAAGCATAGTGCTCCGGCAGCGCGATGATGGCCGCAGAGACTTTATCGCGGGTCGACATTTCGTTAAAGAAGCGGTTGCCCTGCTGATTGACCAGAATTGCCCCGCCGCCGCGAATCGATTCTGAAATCAGATAAGAGGTATTTTGCTCAACCGTCGGGTGGATCTGGATTTCGCCCATATCCACGGTAGCGGCGCCAAGGCGTTCCAGCAGCGAAATCCCGCTACCGGTCGCGCCCTTATGGTTGGTGGTGACGAAGCCGTCCAGATCGGGGCGATATTTCACGACCATCGCGCTGTTGGCGCTGAAGCCACCGGTGGCGACAATCACGCTCTTCGCGTCGACGCTCAAGGTCTCCTGCTCTTCGGTCAGCAGGCGTACACCGCGCACTTCGCCTGCGTCAAAGAGGATCTCTTCGACGGAGGTGTCCAGCATGACGTCGATATTGCGTTTGGTAACGTTGCGCAGCAGGCCGCTGATCAGATAGCCACCTACCGCCGATCCATCGCGTGGGCGGTGCGTACGGTCAATGCTCATGCCGCCGGTGGTGGTAATGTCGTTAAGCATAATGCCGCGACGTGCCAGCCACTCAATCGCTTCCGGCGCATGTTCAACAAAGCGGCGCAGCAGCGCAGGATCGTTCTTCTCGCCGCCCCCTTTCAAAGTTTCAGCGTAGAACAGCTCTTTACTGTCCTGAATGCCTTTTACGCGCTGGAAGCGGGTTTCTGCCGCGTTCATCCCTGCCGATGCTTTGATGGTGTTGCCGCCGATAGTCGGCATTTTTTCGACGATCAGGACGCTGGCACCTTCGTCGTGCGCCTGAATTGCCGCAGCCAGACCAGCACCGCCGCTGCCGATAACAACCACATCGTAATTTTTCGGCGCGCTGATATCACCACCCTCCTCTGCGATCCGCGCTTTACTCGATTTCACCATCGCTTTCGACACTGCTTTTTTAACCGCTTCGCTCTGGCTGGTTGCGCCGGAGATAGCGTCTACGTGCGGAGAGTTGGCATCGATGATACGGCTGCGGATCTCTTCAAAGCTGCTGGTAAACTCGACATCGTCCAGCGGGCCTTCCGCCAGCGTAATATCCGCAATACAGTCCGTTTCAAGACTGACGTTGAACACCAGCGTGGTGCTGTCATCCTGCACGGTTTCAGCAAAGACGCCCGGTTTGAACTTCGCCGCACCCATGCTCATATCGCGGATCATCGCTTCCACCAGCGAGAAACGCCATAGCGGCTCGGGGATGTTCAGCGCTTCACGCTGGGTGCTGTCCATAAAGAGCTCAAGGGTTTCACCGTTGGCAATGCGCGAAGCCCAGTCCGGGTAGGCGATGCAGGCGCGCCCCACCGCCATCAGATCGTAACCGTGATCCAACCCCTCTTCCGCATCCGCCGCGTTGACGATGCCGCCAACACCCATTACCGGAATTTGCGCAAGCGTTTCTGAGCGCAATGCGCAGTATTTATCGATGAGCGGCGTCGGATCGGTCGTGTCATTAATGGAAGAGCGCAGCGCAGCACCCACGGAGAAGTGCAGATAGTCGAGACCGCGAGCGGCCAGCTTCTCCAGCAGGAACATTGTGTCATCAAATCGGATGCCGGGGACTTCCAGCTCTTCCGGAGAGAAGCGGTAGCCAATGATAAACGCATCATCAGCGTACTGGCGCGCCATCTTGTGAGCGATATCCAGCACGGCCAGCGGGAACCTGGCCCGGTTTTCACGGCTGCCGCCCCACTCGTCGTCGCGCTGGTTGGAGTGAGGAGAGAAGAATTGCTGAATGAGATAAGTGTTAGCGCCGTGAATCTCAACGCCGTCGAAGCCTGCGTGGATGGCGCGACGTACGGCTTCGCCAAATTTGGCAATCATGTTTTCCACTTCCGCAGCGCTCATCGCTACTGGGGTCGCGGCGCCCTCACGCGGTGCGGCAATCGCGCTCGGCGCAATAGGTGTACGTCCACCGATCAGTTTCGGCTCCACCATTCGCCCGCCGTGGTAAATCTGCAGAATGGCTTTTGAACCTTTCTCCTTAATGGCGGCGGCAATCTTCGCCAGGCCGGCGATTTTTTCATCGCTATCAATCCCAATCGCCCCCGGAAAAGCGAGGCCGAGATCGTCGACAAAGCAACACTCAACAATAATGGTGCCAATAGCCCCTGAACGTGCGCGGTAATACTCCACTAACTCGCTAGTAACGGTACCGTCAAAATAGCCCGTGCAGGTGGTCATTGGCGCCATTAACAAACGGTTTTTTAGTTCTACGCCGTTTGGCAATGTAAACGGGCTGAGAATACGTTCGTTGCTGGTCATAATAAGCTCCACATCTAAAATTGATAAATCTTGAGTTCGGTGACGGATCTATTTTCGTTCTGGTTATTAATCCTGGTGTCGTGTAATTAATATACCGCGAATTTTATTTACCAAATTAATTACGTTAGTTATAAAACTATTTAACCACTGCAATAACAGACCTACCTCCACTGTATTATCATTTTTAAATACTGCGTTCACATTTTTATAATTACCGGTAACATAATCATTACCTTACGAGATCTTGCACGACGAGGGATTATCACTAAAAATACATCATTATCAATCACTTAGTAAAAATCATAGCGTGGCAACCTTGATTTTAAATACAAATATTTAACATTTCTTCGCTTTTCTGGAAATTAACCACATCATTAATAGTGGGTATTACAGATATTAAAAAAAGCACATCTCTTTTCGTTTTATTGATCTTAATCAAGAGAAATCCCATCACCAGGGGCAATATAGAAACAGACTTATTTTGTTATTTATTGCCAACCAATTTTGCGATAAATAAAGATCAGCGGAATAAGAGAAGATGATTTTAATAACTAAAATATCTTTCGAAACTAAATAAATCACACTCGATTCCACGATCAATCCGAATTCTTAACTACTTGTAGATGCTCACTATGAAAGAGAAAACTCCAACCCCAGCTTCTGCTACTGCAGAGCGCTCAAAGGCCGGTAATAAAAACCGCCTGGTGATGATGGCGTTACCCATTATCGTGGCCATACTGTTACTGTTCGTTCCGGTGCCGGAAGGCTTACCGCCTTACGCATGGCACTATTTTGCTATCTTCGTTGGCGTCATTGTCGGCCTGATCTTTGAGCCGCTGCCAGGTGCCGTGATCGGCATGACTGGCGTGGTGGTAATCGCGCTCTGCGGTCAGTGGCTGCTTTTCAGCCCGGAACAGCTGGCGGATCCGAAATTTAAGCTGGCCGGTCAATCCTTTAAATGGGCGGTGAGCGGTTTCGGCAACTCCACTGTCTGGCTTATCTTCGGGGCATTTATGTTTGCCGCCGGTTACGATAAGACCCAGTTTGGCCGCCGCCTGGCGCTGATCCTCGTTAAATACCTGGGTCGCCGCAGCCTGACGCTCGGCTATGCCATCACCTTCGCCGATCTGCTGCTGGCCCCGTTTACTCCATCAAACACCGCACGTAGTGGCGGGACTATCTATCCGATTATTGCCAATCTACCGCCGCTGTATGGTTCAAAACCGAACGATCCGAGTGCGCGCCGCATTGGTTCTTACCTGATGTGGGTGGCCATCACCGCCGCCTGTATCACCAGCTCCATGTTCCTTTCCGCTCTTGCGCCTAACCTGCTGGCGCTGGCGCTGGTGAAAAGCATCGTCGGCATCAATATCTCCTGGGGCACCTGGTTCATCGCCTTCCTGCCGCTGGGTCTGCTGCTGATTCTGACTATGCCGCTGCTGGCGTACTGGTTCTACCCGCCTGAAGTGAAAGTGAATGATGAAGTCCCGCTGTGGGCGAGCCGCGAGCTGGAGAAGCTGGGTAGAATGTCCCGTAATGAAATTCTGCTGCTGGTCTTTGTCTGCTGTGCGCTGCTGATGTGGATTTTTGCCGCCGACTTTATTGAACCGGCACTCGCCGCCCTGTTGGTTGTGGTACTGATGCTGTGGACCGGTGTTTTGAGCTGGAACGATATCACCAGCAATAAACCGGCCTGGAACACCTTTGTCTGGTTCGCCACGCTGGTCGCGCTGGCTGATGGCCTCTCATCCACCGGCTTTATTGCCTGGCTGGGCAAAGAGGGTGGCCTGCTGATGAGCGGCATCTCTCCGGGCATGGCAACCATCGCTCTGCTGCTGGCGTTCTATCTGTTGCACTATCTCTTCGCCAGCACCACGGCACACACCACCGCGCTGTTGCCGGCGATGTTGACCATCGCAGCGACCATTCCTGGCATCAATATGGAAGTCGTTGTGCTGGTGCTCTGCACCTCACTGGGTGTCATGGGTATTATCACCCCATACGGCACTGGCCCAAGCCCGATTTACTACGGTAGCGGATACCTGCCGACTAAAGATTACTGGCGTCTGGGTACCATCTTCGGTGCCATCTTCCTCGCCGCCCTGCTGTTGATTGGCTATCCGTGGATTACCATGATGTTCTGATTCATAACCGCCGGGTTTTCCCGGCGGTTTTATTTTTGTGGAGTAATGAGCTATGTCGAACAAACCGTTTGTTTATCAGGATCCGTTCCCGCTGGCAAAAGATGAGACGGAATACTATCTGCTGAGCCGCGAACATGTCTCTGTCGCAGAGTTTGAAGGTGAGCAGGTACTGAAAGTCGAGCCGCAGGCGTTAACGCTGCTTGCACAGCAGGCTTTCCACGACGCCGCGTTTATGCTGCGCCCCTCCCATCAGAAACAGGTTGCTGCCATTCTGACCGACCCGCAGGCAAGCGAGAACGACAAGTATGTCGCCCTGCAGTTCCTGCGTAACTCCGAAATCGCGGCCAAAGGCGTACTGCCGACCTGCCAGGATACCGGTACGGCAATCATCATGGGTAAAAAAGGCCAGCGTGTCTGGACCGGTGGCGGCGATGAAGCCGCGCTGGCGCGTGGGGTGTATAACACCTACACAGAAGATAACCTGCGCTATTCGCAGAATGCGCCGCTGGATATGTACAAAGAGGTGAATACCGGTACCAACCTGCCCGCGCAGATCGATCTCTATAGCGTCGATGGCGACGAGTATAAATTCTTGTGCATCGCCAAAGGCGGCGGTTCGGCTAATAAGACCTATCTCTATCAGGAGACCAAGGCGCTGATCACTCCGGCGAAGCTGAAAAACTATCTGGTCGAGAAGATGCGCACGCTGGGCACCGCGGCCTGCCCGCCCTACCATATCGCCTTCGTGATTGGCGGCACCTCCGCTGAATCAACGCTGAAAACCGTGAAACTCGCGTCGACCCGCTACTACGATGGCCTGCCGACCGAAGGAAATGAGCACGGTCAGGCATTTCGTGACGTTGAACTGGAACAGGCATTGATGGAAGAGGCGCAAAACCTCGGACTTGGCGCGCAGTTTGGCGGGAAGTACTTTGCGCATGATATCCGCGTGATCCGCCTGCCGCGACACGGTGCCTCCTGCCCTATTGGTATGGGCGTCTCCTGCTCCGCCGACCGCAACATCAAAGCGAAGATCAACCGCGACGGGATCTGGATTGAGAAAATGGAGTCAAATCCGGCGCAGTATATTCCGGAAGCGCTGCGCCAGCAGGGCGAAGGCGATGTGGCGAAAATCGATCTCAACCAGCCGATGCAAGCGATCCTCGCCCAGCTCTCCGCCTTCCCGGTTTCGACCCGCGTTTCGCTCAACGGCACGATTATTGTGGCGCGCGATATTGCCCACGCGAAGCTGAAAGAGCTGATTGATAATGGCGAAGAGCTGCCGCAGTACGTGAAAGATCACCCGATCTACTACGCTGGCCCGGCAAAAACGCCAGAAGGTTATGCTTCTGGTTCGCTTGGCCCCACCACCGCAGGGCGTATGGATTCCTACGTAGACCTGCTGCAATCGCATGGCGCGAGCATGATCATGCTGGCAAAAGGCAACCGCAGCCAGCAAGTGACCGATGCCTGTGCCAGACATGGCGGTTTCTATCTGGGAAGTATTGGCGGCCCGGCTGCCGTACTGGCGCAACAGAGCATTAAGAGCCTGGAGTGCGTTGCGTACCCGGAACTGGGCATGGAGGCGATCTGGAAGATAGAGGTGGAGAACTTCCCGGCGTTTATTCTGGTGGATGATAAAGGAAATGACTTCTTCCAGCAGATCCAGAACAAGCAGTGCGCGGGCTGTAAACAGTAATAACGAAAAAGCCCCCGACCAGGAAACCTGGCGGGGGCTTTTATCGCGAAGGGCAGTTACTGCCGATCGTCAACGTAATTGATGTTGATGGAGTTCACTTTGCCTTTAACGATCTCTAATGAGATCCGCTTATTATCGCGCTGGTAGCCAATCCATTCAGCCCCATCGCTACTCTCTTTTTCACCCGGCCCATAAAGCTCTGTGACGTTGTCTTCACTGCTACCTGGACCAATACCGCGCGCGGTATGCGATGTCGCTCCTCGCAGGGTTATCTGCGCAACGATATAGCTATCAAAATCTCGGCTCTGGCTGTCCCACCAAAGGTTTGCGCTATAGAGATCAAAATCTTTAAATACGTGACGATAAAATTTGTAGTTACCGTCGCCAAAAGGTACTTCACCGACAAAGCTGTCGTCGCTGCTCTTACCCAGCGACGCCTGGAGTTTATCGCTCCATGGCTGGCCCAGTGAAACGGGCTGCTGATTCAGCGTTACCGTAAAATCAGGCTCTTCAAGGCCCTGCTGCGCCCCGGCCAAAGTGGCGAAACTCAGCAGCAGAGCTGCAAGGGATAAACGTCCAATCATTATTTTATTCCGTTGGGTCATTAGTTCAGCCATTTAGCTGGTTGTTTAACCAGCACCTTTGCGCCCTGCATAACCACTAAGCCCGGCGGCTGATAAACGACGCGATAGGTTATGTTGCCATTATGGAATTCAGCGCCGGTAACGTTGTTTGCACTGTCCTGCAACGTTTTCCCCTTCAGGCTAATCGTGGTGTTATCGCTGTTGCGCACGCCGTTATAGAGCACGTCCTCGCACGGCTTCAAGAATGCGCCGCAATTATTGCGGACAAAGAGGGTAAACTTTGCGGTTTGTAATAAACGGGTTGTCGCTCCCTCCGGGACATCCTCTTTGCTCAGGTTAAAGTGTTCAGGCGCATGATATTCGCCATTCACCGGCGTTTTCGTCATAGCCCAGCGAAGCGTATTCCCCTCAAGCTTTAATATCGCCTGACCATTCACGGCACCAAATTTTGAATCGAAACTGATTGTCGCAACGTTATTCTTCACCGAGCCCAGAATGTTAGGTTTATCATCATCAGCGCAATCAATGCGATTCCCTCCCTGCGTGATGTAACAGTAAGTCCCAGTGACCTTGCTGCCCATCTGCGTTAACTTTAGGCTTAGCGTTGAGGCGTTGTTATCCTTCCCCTGCCAGATGCCGGAGAAACTTGCAGCCTGAGGCGCCATATCCGGGAGCGTTTTTCCTTCCAGCTGGCTTGCCCACTGTTGAATATCCCTGTCGATGCCGTCATTAGGGTGGTTAGTACGGTAGTTCACCACACTGTCATCTGGCAAAATCCATGCTGCAGACAACCGACCATCGGGATAGATGACGAACGCCGAGGCGTTCTCCTGAGCAAGATGCTGCATCCAGCCAGAAACAAACAGCCCACCCTCCGCAGTGTGGTGCGGTTCGCCATAAACATCGAAGTTGGAAATGAAATTATCGTACTCATTGCCGAGCAGCTTTTTCAGTTGTACAACGACCGCTTTGTCGGCAGTAATGCCCTCAACCGTTTCTAATTTATCGTACTGGTTAAGCTGGATCGCGGCTGATGCAGCATGAGGGAGCGTAAATAACAGGCAGGTTAATAAAGCAGCGTAATAGGGCACTTTGCCAAAGGCGCGACGGTGATATGACATACTCTTTCCCTGACAACCTAAGTTGATTCTTATGATGTTTTAATTGCACGCATCAAAATACATCACAGGGGGTGAATGAATCTATAAAAAGCGATTGAATGTCGACGGTTAAGTGTTACAAAGCGCACTGGAGTTACACGTCATCGGCAAAATTTCGCACCGTCATGCTCTTAAGACAAGCCGGTTTGGCATAAGGAAACGCGAAAGCTGTCGCATTACCGTTTTTATCTAAAGGGGTGATCCAGGCAAAAGTTTCATTAACCGAGTGCCCGTGTGGCGTGCTAAATAGTTTTAGCTGCGGATAAATCTTTCTAACGTCTGACAATAAAATACATCCTTCACTTACGTCATAGTGAATGATAAAAACCTTCGGTGGATGCTTATGATCCAATCTCACAGAGAGATTAGACAAGGTAATCCCGCCATTAAGCCTGAAAGGTTTGGCTGTAAGCCATGATCCATCGGCAGGATTTAAACGAACAAGTGGATGCCCCACAATCGGCTCAACGGTATTCACATCCTGACCGATGCTCTCTTTCAACCGGTCTGCAAAGTCACTCAACGCTTTTAGTTTGATGAGATTTTCATCTGTTGAGGCATGAACGGACATCGTTGTTATCGCCAATACCAGAAAAATTTTGATAAATAAGTCTCTTCTCAAAGGTCAATGTCCTTTTCCGCTGACAGAACTACTAATATTTTGGTTTGGCTATGTAGCGGTAACATCATGTATTACCAGTAATCTCAGCCCATATAAGATTGTTCTGTTGCCATGCTCTCATCAGGTCTGACAATGACTACCTCAGGAAGGTATTTGTATGTGATGAGCGCGTCATTTATTTCCTTCGAAACAGTAGCGTTGCGGGGAAGACTATAAAGCGCACCTAATGAAGACATCACATTGCCTTCTCCCCGCCCCTAAACTACGCCTGGAAATTACTTCCCCATATAATAAAAAATAGCGGTTATGACAATTACTAGCACTATTCCACCGTACATAAATAAATATGAGTAATCTTCCAGGACCATCTTTTATCCGTATTTTCTGTTTGATAAAGAAGGTTGTCATGGTGCAAACATCAGCATCACTTTTGACTTAACAAGCCTTATTATCGCGAGCGCCTTTATTTTTCATACTTTTCGAAGCGCATCAGAAGATACTGATGCGCCTCTACTTCTAATAAAATTGCTGTGTGTTTGATGGTCGGATTAAGGTGCCAGCATCAATACCTTGAACTGGCTCGGCACGATGCGCATGCCGATTGCGTTGGTGGAGTTTTGCAGGCTTACACTGGTTAGGCGCGTCGCCGGCGTACCTTTCAACAATACGGTGAATGCGCCCGTCAGGTGTCGGGATGGCCCCATTACGGTGCCGGATGCAACGCCGGTCGCCACGCCCGGGTTGTCGCCATTGGTAAGCGGCGTGACCGTCGCCATATTGTGCGCGGGCATCCCCATAAAAAGGATATTCAGCGCATTCGGGATCGCCGTTGGCCCAAGCGCAATATCCGGATAGGGAATAGGTGTGGGAGCAGGCATTGGCGTCAGGCAGACGTCCGGAAACGCCAGGTCAACGCCCATCAGCTGGCAGTTAGCAAACATACTCTCTCCTTACCCCATATGGATCTGTTCAGAATCGACTTTGGTGATCGCTTTTGAAGTGATCACCGTGTTCTGCGCATGCATGCGCAGATAATCCTCTGCTTTCATATCCAGCTGCCCGGCACGCACATGCTCCATCTGGCGCGTGGTCCGAAACAGCTGCTGGCTGATTTGCGTCACCGTCTGCCAGACCGATTCCGCCCGCTTGCCGACAATGCGCGAAAGGGATACCCATGCGGAGATCTTGTCGCCGCTGTAATTCATCTCGCTGATATGACACTCCCCTTTTGCCGCACTGATATTGAGCGCTTCACTGCTGAGGCTCAGTGCACCCTGGCTGGCAATATGCAGATCGCCCTGTACGCTCAGCTCTGCGGCAGAGGCCGGATTCTGGCGCTCCAGCACCGCGAGCAGCCACATCTGGTTATCAACGGCGCTAATCAGGACCGTATCGCCCGCCTGCGGAGCGATGACGCAGCTCACGGCGCGACGGCAGTGCCAGCCGCGGCCTTCGCTTTCAACCATCAGGCTGCCATCCTCAAAGCAGTGAGTGACCTGTGCGGAGAACTGCCCGCTGGGGATCGCCGCCATCAGCAGCTGGTGATTAATATTCGTCATAATGAGTCTCCGTAAATTCTGCTATGGCGTTCGGCGCTCCAGGCTTCCGCCGCCAGTAACTCTTCGTCATATTCAAGGATGCCTTTACGATCGGCAAAGCGCGCGTTGTCCTGCCGGGCGCGATGAAAACGGGTGCGCGAAAAAGTCGCACCGCGAAAATCCGCCAGCCGGACATCGGCGGCAGAGAAGTCCGCATAGGTCAAATCACACAGGGTGAACTCCGCCTCCTGCGCGGTCGTCTGCTGCAGGATGCTCTGGAAGAAGCGGCTCTGCTTAAAGGAGGCCTTGTTAAGCGTCGCACCGACAAATATTGCCTGATCGAACAGGCTGCCCTGCGCCTGCGCCCCGCTTAAATCCGCTTCCATAAACAGCGCCTGCGTAGCATTCACGCCGCGAAGTTGCGCCTGCTTTAATGATGCGCCTTTAAAGTTACACTGCGTAAGCTGTGCGCCGTTGAAGTCAGTGCCATCAAGCTGGTTATCGGTAAACTGACAACCGGTGAATTTATGCTTTGCATAGTGCTTGCCGCGCTGGTCGCAGTTGAAAAAGACCGTGCGCTCGAACTGACTCGCCTGCAGATCGACATCACGCAGATCGATCCCAAACAGCGTAGTCATCAGATTAGTGCACTTATCGAGCTTCGCTCCGCCAAGCGGGGTCTCATAGAAAGTGGAGCGATCGAAGGTCGAGCCGCTGAACAGACTCTGCTCCAGCGCACAGCGCATAAACTGGCTGGTATCGCTGCTTATGCGTGAAAAATCACTCTTTGCCAGATTGCAGTCATTAAAGACGCAGCGAGTCAGCGTCGCGCCGCTGGCGGTGATGCCCGCCATCTCGCACTGGTTAAATACCGTCTCTTCCAGCAGGGTTGCTTTAAGGTTTGCGCCGCTCAGCTGGCATTCGGTAAAAACGCTCTCTTTGAGGTTCGCACCTTGCAGGTTCGCCCCCTGCAATGACACCTCCTGAAAAATCGCCCCGGAGAGATCGCAGCCCTGTAGATCGAGTCCGTCCAGGCTGAACTCCATGATCGCTTCGCCGCCCTTTATTTTCTGCTGTAACTCTGCGGCCGTTAATCTCTTCATATCACCTCCCCGTCACGCTTCGGCAATGTTTTAACCCGTTTGGTGTAAGCGCCCTGGAGCTGCGTCGTCTCGCTGGTAAAAGATTGCGACAGATCGGCACGGAACAGGTTGGCAAAGCTGAGATCGGCCCCTTCGAGGCGGCTTTTCTGCAACATCGCCCCCATCAGATTCGCTTCGTTAAGCCGTGCGCGGCGAAAGTCGGTACGAATAAACATGCTGCCGGTGAGAGTTGCACCGCTAAAATCCGCCGCTTCGCACTGCGCCTCGCTGAGATCGCTATTATTGAGCCTGGCCCGGGTAAAGCGCGCGCCGGTTAACACCGCCTGACGCAGGTTGCTCTGCTTAAGATGTGCACCGCTGAAATCTGCTCTGGCAAGCGTGCCGCCAGAGGCCACTGCGCAGGTCACAAGCGTGGCTCCCGCGAAATTCGCCTCTTCCAGCTGACTTTCCACCCATGAGCAACTCTCCAGTTGAGCCGCAGCGAAGCTGGCATGCTGAAGCTCGCATTTAATAAAGCTGGTTTTATTCATTACCGCATGGCTGAAATCCGGCTTCGGTAGCGTCAGCTCCATAAAGACGCCGCTATCAATAGTGGCGTAATTAAAGCGGCACTCACTGAAGCCTGTCTCGCGGAATAAGAGATTATTCAGGCGGGCATGGCTGAAGTCACACGTGTCGAACAACGCGCCGGTCATCTCGGTTTCATTGAACTGCGCGCCCTGAAAGCCGGTGCCTTTACACTGCGCCAGCGCCAGGCTGGCCTTGTCGAGGCAGCAGTCGCGCAATGAGGCATTTTGTAAATCGGCGCGCGCCAGCACCGCCTGAGTAAAGTTCGCGCCATCAAGCTTACAATCGCTTAAATTCGCGCACTCCAGCAGGGTGTGAGTAAAGTTTGCGCCGCTCAGATCGATGCCGGAGAAGTCGGCACCGGTTAAATCAAGCCCGCTAAAGTCGCCGCCCTGCGCCATAGTGCGTTCGGCGCGCTGGCGAATAATGAGCGCGATATCGCCGGTCAGTTTTATTGCCGGCGGCTGTTGCGCAGCAGACATTAGGTACATCTGATGCAGCGCTTCACGGCTTTGCGCCAGCTTCTTCTCGCTCATCTGCGAGGCGTTGCGCTCGAGCATATCATTCATACGGTGCATCGATTCCGGGCCACGCGGGCGATTTTCATCGCTTGCGGCATCAGGATATTTTGCTTCCATCTCCGCTTTACGTGCCTCGGCCTGCTGCTGCATTTCCGCCGCTTTACGCTCCATCGCTTCGATAAACTCAGGCAGCTCATCAAGTTTGGGCAATTCGGGCTCTTCAAACGCTTTCATCAGGTCGCTGACATCGCTACCCTGCGCTTCCAGCCGCGCCCGGTGCTGCTCACGCAGCTGTGTAGCACGCGCATTCTGGTTCTCGCGCATCGGGCTGTGATTTTGCTGTACCTCATTGTCGATCCACGGGCCGATGGCCTCTTCCGGCACCAAATCTTTTTCGCGGAAGGCAAACAGTGCCCCCTTCTCTTTATCGAGACGCTGAGTGAGAACTTTGCGGTAGTGATTAACGGAGCGTGTCGCTCCCGTTTTTTCCAGCGCCGGCATCAGGTGCAGCACATCGGCGGCATCATCTTCATTGATACGCTGGTTACCGTGCCAAATCAGTACCATCTGCTCAAGGTGGGGGAAGAACCAGACGGTGGTGGCACGCAGCGCGATCTCCTCAAACAGGATCTCCTCCCCGCGCTGGCGCTGAATAAAGCAGCGCGCCTGCCACGGCGGTAAAGTGCCTTCCTGCACCGGCTTTTGCGGATGCATGTTCCAGATGCGCCAGGCGGCCTGCGGCGGTAGAGAGTCGCGCTCCTCCCACCACTGATCGGGGCTGGCGGCATTGAACACCCGCCAGTCGATATCCGGGGCGAAACCGGGGAAATCATTCTGCAGCCAGCGGGCATCATAGTTTTTGCCCATGCGGCGGAAACGGCGCGGCCAGGTGAGATCCAGCGGCCCAAAGCTTGCCGGCTCGGGTTTCATGCGCGGCGAAACTACGCGTTGTTGCAGGGCTTCGATATTTGGCAGGCGACGGAACTGCGTGCCGTTATGGTTTTCCACCACCGCGCCGATGCCGTGCGGGTTCTCTTCATACCCTTCACCACCAAACGCGCGGCTCCAGTCGAGGCGCATCTGTTCAAACGGCTTAGGTGCGGTCGGCCTTGAGCCTGCCCAGTAACGATCGCCGGTAACGGCGAGGGTTTTGGTCAGCGTGTCGACTTCAATGCGAACCGCGCAGGCTGTTTTATCCTGATGATGCTGCGTATATGCGTAACCGGTAGCAAGAAACTCAGCGCGCGCTTTCGGCATTGCCATATCCAGCACGCCGCCGCTGGTTTGCAGCTCGCTGGCCGCCAGTTGCCAGAGTTCAACTTCAGGACGAAGCTTTGGCGCAGCACTCATATCAGCCAGCGCCATCACAGCAACGCCCAGATGGTTCTGGCCCTGCAAACGGAACGGACGGTTTAACACGCTTAGCCGCAGCGGTTTGATAATCTTCATATAACTTCCTTTGGAAGATTAAGAGTGGTGTTGGCGTCTGAGAAAAAGGGTTATTTCAGTACGCTCGGAAGAGTATGTTTATTTTGTGTGGGATCGCTGCGCAAATAAACGATCGGCACCGTTGCGCCAACATTGTATTGCGTCATTTCCATAGTTTTAACGACAGTTACAGTATTCTTCTTTCTGTATCGATTTTCTGATCCGTCTTCAAACTCATAATCCAGAGTCACGTTGACAATGCCATTGGGGGCCGGCGTACCAGGCACCGCTTTAGTGATTAATGCATCGGTATAAACGGGATCGCGGGCAATCCTTTTTTTATTCTCGCGTTTTTGAATGCCGGAACCTCAGAAAGAACATATACAACCTTCAGATCTTTTTATTTTGACATCTCGCTTAATGCTAAAATTATTTCTCAAATAAAAACATATAATTCTCGTCATCTTTGTACATTACTTTTATTTTTTTACCTGGTTGAAGTTGAGGTGCATAAAATGTGTCAATCTTTTCGCTTCCCTTCAAAAGATGGCCTTCAATATCTAATACGTACACAATTGTTGTGTTCCCAGAATCATCTGTACTTACTGGCCTGATATTGACAATTGTTGCAATAACAGGACGCCCTTCTTGCATCAACTTATCCCTCTTATTTGTCACATAAAAACCGTAAGCAATAATAAGAAAAATAATAAATAACCCAATAATTAATTCAAGCATAAATTTATCTCTCGTCTTCATGGGATAATCGTTAACACAGCAGGTAAATTACGTAGGGTGGCATAACTATTCTTTATAGCTGTAATAAACTCATAAAACCCTTCTTTTTTTGAAATATCAAATGCTGTTTGATTACACTGTAATCCTTTGATCGCTACAGAAGCATCCGTTACAGTTACATCTACCATTTTGAAAGTTGCGGATAATAACTTCGTACTACATATATCACTCCAAAAACTTTTCTCTTCTTTATGCGTATATTCGACAGAGGGAGAATCAAAAACGATGCTGGGCGCCTTGATAACAATTTTTCTTGATACTAATTTTGTATATTCCCCTTCAACATTAATCGACACATTGCCTTTTATATTTTCTACACTTCCGTCACTAGTGATGTTGAGCATCGCACCTTTGGCAATTGTCGTATGAAGACCGCTATCGAATTTCTCTGTTACCAATTGAGTTACATGGTGCAACTCAGTCCCTTCAACATCAGTACTACGATCGCCTTTTATCGTAACAATATCACCACCGCTGGTGATATTCAGCGTACGCCCATTCTTAATGGTTTCCGTCTGGCTGTTATTAAAGGTCGTAGTTTCTTCTTGATCGACCGTGGTCGTGCGCTTTGCCCGGTAATAAAACGACGCATCTCCGGTAACATCGTCCTTCTGCTCTTTCAGGATGGTGGTGGTACGATTGCCATCGACGTTAACTGTCTTGTCATTTTCGACAGAGACTTTCATGTCTTTCTCAGAGTGCAGTTCGACGGCTTCGCTGCCGGGGCGATCCTCGAAGAAGAGATAGCTGGCGTTGTCTTTGTTGCCATCCTTACTGCGCGTCATAAAGCCCATGCGCGTTGAATCATCGGGCAGTGACCATGGCGGCATGCTCGCTTCGTTGTAGACCCGCCCTGTCACAATCGGGCGGTCCGGGTCGCCGTTGATGAAGTCAATCACCACCTCATCACCCACGCGCGGAATTTGCACCCCGCCGAAGCCCTGGCCTGCCCACGCGCTCGACACGCGCACCCAGCAGGAGCTGGTGTCATCCCCTTTCGCCTGCCGGTCCCAGTGGAACTTCACCTTTATGCGGCCATATTTATCCGTCCAGATACTCTCGCCCTGCGGGCCGACCACCTTCGCCGTCTGCGGGCCGTGGGTTTTCGGCCACGCCGTCACCGGCGCCGGGCGGAACACCACCGAGGAGGGAATCACGGTGAAGTCGGTGCGGTGCACCGTCTCGCCGTCTGACCCGCTGGCGTAGCGGTTCTCCTCGAGGAAGTAGTTTGCCTCGGTGGTCAGGTACTCGCCGTTATCGCTGAAGAACGGCGCGTTATAGAGCGCAAAGGTGTGACCCGGCGCGATACCCATTGCCGTGGCGGTGGCCTGAATCTGCTGGTGCTCCACCTGCCAGCGCTCCTGGCGGATGCGGGCGTAATATTCGCCGTGACCGTGCTCGACAAAGCGGCCCGGCCAGTCATAGACGTCAATGCTCCCCGGCTGCGGCGAGGCCGGGTTCTGCCGGGCCTGGAACAGCCACGCGTTCGGTTTGCGGAAGTCGTAGTCATCAAGGCTGTAGATACCCGGCGTCACGCTGTCCTCCAGCGCCCACTGGCTGATGCCCTCTTCGCTGGTGCTGCCGCCGGACGGCGTCGGGTGGTAGGGAATGGTTTCGTACCCGCTGAAGGGCTGATGTTCGGTGGCGGCGTCCGTCAGCACCATCACGTGCCGGTCGGCTTCGTGACTGAAGTGGTAGGCAATGCCCTCAAGCTCCATCAGGCGGCTGATGAAGTCAAAACTGCTCTCCTGGTACTGCACGCAGTAGCCCCAGCTCCGGTAGCTGCCGGTCAGACGGTCCTCAAGGTTCACCTGGTATTCGCCAAGCAGCGTTTTCACAATCTGCGGCACCGTCTGCTCCTGGAAGATACGCAGGTTGCGGTCGCGCTTCATCGGCCACACGTCCGGCTCCACCGTCAGGCGGTAGACCGCATACCGCGTCCCGGACATCTCCGTGGCGCTCACCGCCACGCGGGTGATTTTGCCGTTGAAGTGGCGTGTGCCGCCGGCAATCCCCTGCGTCGGCACATTCACCGTCACCGGCTGGCCGAGCAGCTGGCTGCGGTCGATACGCGCGTCGGTGCCCAGCACCGTCAGGGAGAAGGCAAACGCTTCAGACAGCGCCTCGCGACCGGTGAGTTTCCAGAAAAGCAGGCCGTCTACCGGCAGCTTGACCGTGATCCTGTCTTGCATGGTGAAGTCCTCTGTGACATCTGATTTTAATGTAGGGTGAGCTGGCAGTGCAGCATTAGCGAGCGCGATGGAATTTCAGGCTTTGAATAATTTCCTGATATTGCTGTTGATAAGACTCACTGAATTCACCCGGGCAGGTACCCACATAGCTGACCATTTTCTGACCCGCTGCAGGATCCGCCAGCAAAATGATGGTTTGCCGCTGATAAATGATCCGGTTGTCATTGCTGAACTGATAAAACAACTCAACGGCAGGATTGCCATCAACGTCTAACATTTGGGTGGATTCGAGGTGAAAATCGGTGAGCGTCATCTCCAGCTCGCGGATCTTTCTGGCGGCGACGGTATGAACCTTATCATCGGCTTTGGCGCTGGCACGAGAGACAACAAACGTAAATTCACTGCCACCGTTATTACTGTGTGTTAATAAATTCATAGTTCTGTCTTTTTTATAGGTCGGACGAGACTAAGGTCGTGATGAAAAGAAGAAGCCGTTGCTCCCTGCAGCAAGGTGAAATGATACGCGCGGGATGATGCTCCCGCGCGTGACCGGGTCAGGGTGCCCGGGTAAACAACGATTACCGCGGCTGCGGATTGATAAGCCAGGTGCCCGGGTTAGCAATATCGACAGTCTGGCTACGAGTCTGGCCATTGCCTTCCAGCACCAGCTCGTAACGGCCCGGTTTAACTTTCAGAGAAGCAAAACCGTTGGTGGCCGGTGAAACAGACTGGCTTTCGCCGTTGAGCGTCAGCTTCTCTCCCTCGTTCATACGAACAAAGAGTTGTGCTATCGGTGCCTGCGAGGTCACCGGTGCGGCGCTCGGCGTTTCACTCTGGCTCTGTGCTGGCTGAGTCGTCGGCTGTGCAACTGGCTCGCTCTGGCGCGGCGGCTCGACAGGCGCGCTGTTCTGCTGCGGCTGCGAGTTATTCACTGTCTCCGTTGCGCCCTTTTCTGGCTCTGAGCTGCTGCTGAACAGCAGCGCGCCAGCGACAACACCGACAATTACACCTGCCGCGACCAGCGCAGGCAGTTTGTAGCGCTGCCAGCCAGCAACCTCAACTTTTTCCGGCGTCTCTTCAACCGGTACCAGCATGGTGCCAGGCTGCTTCACGTTCAGCACATCGTCGATCCCGGCGACCGGCATCTCAATCAGCGCGGCAAACTCATCTATCGACTGCGGACGATCTTCCATCTTCAGCGCCAGCGCGCGATCAACAGCCTGCAACAGTGCATGAGAGTAGCCCGGCAGCCCGCGCTGGGTCAGCGGGACATAGGTGTCCTGGATGCTGCGCACTACGCTGACCGGCGGCGGTGAGCCGATGATCATGGTATGCAGCACGGCACCCAGGGCGTAGATATCGGTCCACGGCCCCTGCTCGCTCTCGTTATCGTCGGTGTATTGCTCGATCGGCGCATAGCCCGGGCGCAGCATGGTTTCGGTTTCATCAGAAATCGAACCGATACTGCGGCGCGCGGAGCCGAAATCAAGCAACACCGGTAAGCCGTTTTCCTGAATCTGGATATTATCCAGTGAGATATCACGATGGAGATAACCCTCATCGTGAATGGTCTTGATTGCCCCCAGCAGCATCGGCAGCATGCGGCGGATCCAGGCTTCATTGATCAGTGCCGGATTCTTCTCACGCAGGCGCGACAGCGTCGTGCCGCTGTAGAACACCGTCCCCATGTAGGCGGTGTCGTTCTGCACCCAGAAACGCAGCACATGCAGCAGGTTCGGGTGGTTAAAACGGGCCAGTAAACGGGCTTCCTGGATAAAACTGTTCAAACCGGCGGTAAACGCTTTACTGAAGCGCTCGCTGCGCAGCACCAGCGTCATGTCGTCGTTACGCACTGCCAGCGAAGAGGGCATAAACTCTTTTATCGCGATGGTTCGCTCAAGCTGGTGATCCCAGGCGCGATAGACGATGCCGAACCCTCCACCACCGATCACTTCTTTAATTTCAAACTCATTGAAGCGATATCCCGGTGGCAACGCGTTCGGTACACTCCGGTTGTTATCGTGATCCGTCATATTGGAAAACTCTCTTGATAATGGCGTTACGCCGCAAACTGACAGTGAAACTCACCCTGCTCAAACGTGACACGTAAACGCTTATAATGCTCGTCTCGCGCGCTGGCGTCGAGTAATAGCTGGCTCATAAGCGGCAGCAAAGTGTTGGTAAGGATGGAGTCAACCATACGTCCGCCCGATTCCACTTCCGTACAGCGGGCGACGATCTGTTCAACCACGCTCTCATCCACTTCGGAAACGATGCCATGGTTCTCTTCGAGACGACGCTGAATACGCTTAAGCTGCAGACGCACGATCATCGCCAGCATCTCATCGCTCAACGGATAGTACGGCACCACCAGCAGACGGCCTAACAGCGCAGGCGGGAAGACCTGCAGCAGCGGCGCGCGCAGCGCGTCACGCAGCGCGTCCGGTTCCGGCATCAGCTCCGGGTCGGCGCACATACCGGTGATCAGATCGGTACCGACGTTGGAGGTGAGGATGATAATGGTGTTACGGAAATCGATATGGCGACCTTCGCCATCTTCCATCCACCCTTTATCGAACACCTGGAAGAAGATCTCATGCACATCGGGATGCGCTTTTTCAATCTCATCCAGCAGCACCACGCTGTAGGGACGACGGCGCACGGCTTCCGTTAACACGCCGCCTTCACCATAACCGACGTAGCCCGGAGGCGCGCCTTTCAGGGTGGAGACCGTATGCGCTTCCTGGAACTCGCTCATATTGATGGTGATGATGTTCTGCTCGCCGCCGTAGAGCGACTCTGCCAGCGCCAGCGCGGTTTCGGTTTTACCGACACCAGAGGGGCCGCAGAGCATAAACACGCCGACCGGCTTGTTCGGATCGTCAAGGCGCGCGCGCGATGTGCGAACACGTTTGGCAATCAGCTCCAGACCGTGACGCTGACCAATAACGCGTTCATTTAAGGTATCGGCCAGTTTCAGTACTGCATCGATCTCATCTTTCACCATCCGGCCCAGCGGAATGCCGGTCCAGTCAGAGACCACGGCGGCAACCACGTTGGCATCCACGGAGGTAAAGAGCAGCGGCTCGTCACCCTGCAACGCACGCAGCGCATTTTGCTGCTCAGTAAGGGTGGCGCGTAACTCAGCCAGCGTCTCTTCCGGCGCGGTATGCAGCTGCGCACGCTGGGCAATAATGCTGTCCACCAGCGCCTGCTCCTGCTCCCAACGCTGCGTGAGCTCCTCGCGCTGCGCGGCCAGTTTCTCCAGATCGGCCTGCAATTTCACCACGCGCTCGCTGTCGCCAACAGCGACTTTGGCTTCACGATTGGCGATCTCGATCTCCACGTCCAGCGCGTCGATGCGGTGCTGGCAATCTTCCAGTTGCGGCGGCGGTGAACTCTGGCTGACGGCAACGCGCGCACAGGCAGTATCAAGCAGGGCAACCGCTTTGTCCGGCAGCTGTCGCGCCGGAATATAACGATGCGACAGCTTCACGGCGGCAACTACGGCTTCATCCAGCAGCAGTACGCGGTGATGTTTCTCCAGCGCCGACACGGTGCTACGCAGCATCAGTACCGCTTTCTCTTCGTCTGGCTCGGCGACCTGTACGGTCTGGAAACGACGGGTCAGCGCCGGATCCTTCTCAATGTATTTTTTATACTCAGCCCAGGTCGTGGCACCGATGGTGCGCAGCTGTCCACGTGCCAGCGCCGGTTTCAGCAGGTTGGCGGCATCGCCAGTGCCCTGCTGGCCGCCTGCGCCAATCAGCGTGTGGATCTCATCGATAAAGAGAATGATCGGCGTCGGGCTGGACTGCACTTCGTTAATCAGCGCCTGCAGACGCGCTTCAAACTCCCCTTTCATCCCTGCGCCCGCTTGCAGCATGCCGATATCAAGCAGCCACAGCTGAACGTCAACCAGCGGCTCAGGCACGTCGCCACTGGCGATACGCAGCGCCAAGCCTTCGACCACGGCGGTTTTACCCACCCCGGCTTCACCGGTCAGCAACGGGTTATTCTGGCGACGGCGCATCAGGATATCGACCATCTGGCGGATCTCTTCGTCGCGCCCGACAACCGGATCGATCTTGCCATCACGCGCACGCGCGGTGAGATCCTGGCCATACTGAGCAAGCGTCCCCTGCTGAGTGGGTGCAGCAACACCGCTTTCATCATTCAGGGCGACCGTTGCCTGCTGCGTCTCTTTGCTGTTGGCACAAATGGTGTCGAAATTATCCAGCAGCGCATCGGCGCTGACGCGATCAAACTGTGGGGAGATGCCTTTCAGTACGTTGGCGAGGCTCCAGGTTTTCAGGATCCCCGCGAGCAGGTGACCGCCGCGAATGCGGGTGACGCCAAATTTCAGCGAACCGTAGACCCATGCGCGCTCAACCGCTGTATCAATATGCTCTGACAGGTCGGAAACGGAACTTGCGCCACGCGGCAGTTTATCCAGCGCCGCGACGATATCGCGCGTTAGCGCCTGCTCATCAAGTGAAAAGTGGCGGATAACCTGCTGCAGATCGCCATCCGACTGCTGCATCAACTGATGCAGCCAGTGAACCAGCTCCACATAAGGGTTACCCCGCAGTTTACAAAACGCAGTGGCGCTCTCCAGCGAGGTGAATAAGAGTGTGTCGAGTTTGCCGAATAAGACGGCGCGGCTGATTTCTGACATGGGTTCTTCCATTATTCATAATTAATTAGCACTTCATCCTTCGTGCTGTCTCGTCGATGGCGGCCCCATCTCCTTTGTCGCTTACGGGTGTAAGCGTCCGGGATACGCCGGCTTACCGTGCAACGCAACGCGAATGATTATGTGCAGACGTCAGACAGGGATGCAAAATCGAAGGATTACCCCTCCGGGCTAAATACCAAATCTCCACGCGCTTCTGGTCTCGGTTGCATACCAAGCCAGGCGCTATACCCCAGACGGCTGTCGCCGCCCAGCGCGGCGCCGACAACATCTTCGCTGCGCAGGATAATTTTCACCGCCCACTGATACTCAATGCCCAGATACTGGCGCACCCAGTCACGAAGCGCAGCGACATACTTCTCTCCCGGCAGAAAGCGCCGGTAGGTTTCAGCCGGTAGCGGGCCGATCTCAATGCGAAATTTATGGCACACATCGCGCACCGCCTCGCCAAGAAAGGTGGATTGCCCCAGACGCGGCGCGTGTCGCCCACCCTGCAGGCGTGCGCGTTCGCGCGGGCTGAGCGGCATCCACTGCGGAACGTTCTCCACAATGTTGACCGGCACATTGAAATAGCCGCGCAGGATCTTCGCCAGACCTTCAGGATCGCGACCGTTACGGGTTAAGTGCCCCGCCAGCGCGAAGCGGGAATGGGGGCTGAGCGTCCCCTTCTCCAGCTGTCCCGGCTGCCCCATGCCGATCAGCGATGCGATATAGTGCTCGAAGCGATTATTGTCTTTGCGATCGAGAGAGACCGTCGGTTGCGCATCCGCCCACGCACGATAAAAGAGCAGCGTCAGCCGATGATGGAACAGATCGGCAAAGGCGCTCATGCTCTCATCCTGATGGTGGTCGATACGCTCGCGCGCATACTCCGTCAAATGGATGGGCAGCGGGCCGTTAGGGCCAAAAAGACCAAAGCTGTAGATCGACACATCATAGAGCGGCGATGCTTCGCGCTTTTTCACCCCGGCGAGCGTTGCCGGCGCGAAACTGAGCGATGGCGTCTGCCCGACGCGCAGCGACTCAAAGCGCGGCAGCGGCGCGCGCCCCAGCGGGTAACGCTCACCGCCGCGCGCATCCACGCGACGCAGCAGAGTAAAGAGATCGTAACGCCACGGCGTTGCCATCACGTTCTGCCAGAAGGCATCCGGCAAGCTGTTCAGGCGGACGATCGCAGGCTTGAGCGCGGGCGTGTCGGTCATATCAGCGCCCTCTTGCCCATACGCGGCGGCCAGTAGCCTACTTCGCCGCGCTGCTGGCTCTTGAGGGTAAACTCCGTAAAGCTGTTCATGCCGACCAGTCGGGCAAAGACGCGCTCCAGCACGCTGCCGAAAAGCCACGGGCTGAAGCCGGAGAAGGCCTGCTCATCAACGGTAAGCGTAATGCCAACGCCACGGGCAAAGACAATCGGCCCCGGCTCCGGCACCCGGCGATGTACTGGCTCCAGCACACAGTGGCGCACGCCCTCAATCTGGCGTGCCACCGGCGCTTCCGCCAGCCGGGTATAGAGCCCGAGCAGCTGGCGCAGCGCCGCAGCGCCTTCTCCGTTTTCGCCATCCATCAGGCTGAGGTAGTTCATCTGCAGCTGGCTGATTAAACGCCAGGTACTGAGCCCTTCCGCCAGCGCCGGACGCGGCGGCGTCGGCCCTTTGCGCAGCTTGAGTGATTTCACCGGCAGCGAATCGGGCAGCACAAACTGCCCCATATCCTGCTGCAGCATCAACGGCAGATCGCGGCTGGTGCACAGCACTTCTGCGGTGATGTAACGTAAATCTTCTCGCCACGGCGCATGCTGCTCATCCACCAGCGAGGCGAAGACCTCAGAGCCGATATAGCCGGTGCGGGTGCCGTAGCGCTGGGCATGCTCAGAGAGCGCGCGCTGCTCGCGGCGCACCGAGAAGTAGGCACCGTAATTGCCTTCATCCTGGCTCCAGCTGCTCCAGAACGGCCGGAAGGTCTGCTCATCGCGCTGACCGTCGACGCTGGCGTGGATTTTGCCAACAGAGTAAATCTCATAATCCAGCGGACGAATGTTATCGACCACCAGATGGTATTCGTGCAGGCTTTCGCTCAGCTTCTGCCGCTCGGCGATCTTGGGAAACAGGTTGATGACCGGCGTGCAGTGCAGCGCCAGATGGCTCTTATCCACCACCCGCTCCAGCTGACCGTCCGCTTTATCAAGCAGAATAATGATATCGAAGGATTTGGCTTCGCCGCTGCTTTCCAGCATAGTGCGCAGCCCTTGCAGGCTGATAAAGAGAAAACGCGACGGGAAAGCAAAATACTCTTGTAGCAGCCGGTAACCGTCGAAATTTCGCAGGTCGTCAGGCAGCAGAGACTGGTTAGCCTCAAAGCCTTCCTGGCGCAGCGCATCATCCGCCAGCACATGGAGTGCCGCCTGCGGCGCGTTTGCCTGGCAGACCATGCCTACCTGATGCTCCATCAGCAGTTCGAGTAGTTGCAGCGCCTGCATGTCAGGCCCGCTCAGGAAGAGTTCCAGACGGTCAAAGTCGAGATGGCTGAGATTGACCGGGCCATCGCAGCTCAGGCGAATACGCAACGCGCTCTGCGCGCCGCGCTGGCTTAAACCGACCTGCGCGAGCGGTAAATCGGCAGGCACGCCGCCAAGTTCAACCTGGCTGATTTTCAGCGGCAGCAGCGTGACGTCGTGGGCGGTGGTGTAGCTACAGGTGACGCCATTCTTCTTCATCACCTGGCTATCCATCATGGTGCCGCGCGGCACCACAAACCCGTTGCTCAGATCGCCTTTGGCGCTGTCCGGCTGCAGTTCTGCAATCGCCATTGAGGGCGTCGGTGCCAGGTAGTTCGGCGCGACCATCTCCAGCAGACGCTGGGAGAAGCGCGGAAACTCGGCGTCCATTTTTAACTGTACGCGGGAGGTGAGAAAGGCAAAGCCTTCCATCAGGCGCTCGACATAGGGGTCGGACACATCCATCCCCCGCATGCCCAGACGTCCGGCCACTTTTGGGTAGCGTCCGGCAAACTCCTGGCCCATCTCACGCAGCCAGGCGAGTTCGCGGTTGTAGTACTCCAGTAATTTGCTTTCCATGAATTACCCCGCGTCTTTCAACTCGAAATGCCCGTTTTCAAGATCCACATCGGTGCGAAAAAGGAACTCCAGCGGATAAGGAACACACCACAAACGACCTTTGATCTCAATCGACAGAATATTGTGCAGATCCAGCGATTTGGTATCGGAGATGCAGCGCACCTGCAGGCCCTGCGGCAGGATGCGCGGCTCAAAGTGCAGGATCGCATCGGTGAGCTTGCGTTGAATATCATTCCATTCAATATCGGACATCCGCTGGCCCGCCAGCGGCGAAATACCGAAGTTGACCACCGAGCGGCGCACCTCATCGAAGCCGGAGAGATCCTGCTGCGCTTCGTTATTGATGGTATTAAACAGCCACTGCAGATCGCGCAGCACGTTGCGGCGCAGCGCCGAGTGGGTGATCAGATTGTTATTCGCCGGCTCCTGCGCTTTGTCCGGTGCGTCATCGGTCAGGCGATCGAGCAGCGAGGGCTGCATTTTGTCGCGCGCGCCGACGCTATCTTTGCCGCGACGCGAGCGCCAACCGCTGCGCAGCAGATCGCCCTCGTCATGTTGTGCGGAGTTACTCATTCGTCGCGTCCGCAGCGAAGGTCACTGTGGCGAGATCGAGCAGCGAATATTCGGCACCGTCATTGAGCCACACTTTTTGCCCCATCCCGAGGTAGTGCGCCGACTCGCCCGGCAGCTGCTGCCATTCGGTGACGCGACAGAGTTTGAAGCGATCTTCTGCGTTAGCATCCAGCGGATAGCGCGCCGGGATCTGGCACACCTGTTCGCTGCCATCGCGCAGGCGCACCAGCGTGTGGCGCCAGACTAAATCGGTGACGCTGGCGGGCGGCTGAAACTGCATCGCGGAGATGGCGCTAAATGGCAGCCAGAAGTAGCGACCATTCACAATCGCTTCGCATACCGGCCCAAAGCGGCTGTCGCCATCCATCAGCCAGTCGAACGCTACCGTCTGCCCATCCTGTGTGGCGAGCTGACCAGGGTTGGCGTCGGCCTTCTCCAGCGCCGCGTCACGCAGCGCGTCGGCATCACTGCCCTGCGGATCCAGTGCGCTAACCATCTCTGCGAGCCATGGATACTGCTCGACCGGCGCAACCGGACGCGCGCGCCCGGCCATCACTTCGGCACGCTGACGCTCGCCCTCGATCGCCTGCTCCAGCAGGGTGACGGTTGGCTGCGCCTGCGGCTTGAGCCCCTGCCAGCTTTTTAACTGCGCCTGCGCCCGTGTCCAGTTGCCATCCAGGCAGAGCAGCTGCGCGAACGCGGCGCGTAAATCGGCGTCGCCGGGCTGGCTGCGGATACGGCTCTCAAGCTGCGCGAGGCTATCCTGCAGGGATTCGCCCGCCAGTTGTTGAAATAGGGTGTTCATAGCTGCTCCTTAGTTGACGGTTTTGTAGGTCCCGACTGCGGGATCGCGCAACTGCGGATGCAGGGAATCAATCAGCAGAATATTGAGGCGGGTGCCCGGCTCGAACCACGGCGTCCAGACTTTACGCACTTCATCAAGCCGCGCTTTTAGGCGCGTGGCATCGCTGGCAACTTCGCGTGAAATCTCGACGGCGACGGTGCCGTTGGCCTGCCAGCCGTTGAGGCTGTTGACGTAAGGCAGGATCATCCAGCTTTGCGCCAGGCTGCCTTCGCTCACCACCATACGTTCGTTATTCACAGTGGTGATCAGCAGACGGTCGGCGTCCACTTTGTCGCTCAGGCCGCTCACCGGGAAACCGTGAACGAAGGTCATGGTAATTTTCTTTTCAGCGCCGTTGCTGACCTGCGTAACATCGCTGCGACCGTTCAGCCAGCCGCCCTTCTCGCATTTCCCATCCTCTTTAGCGGGGATGAAGAGTGCTGCCGCGCTGGCATCGCCCTGCCAGAAGGTGCGCAGATGGCAACCATCCTGCAGGGTGAACTCCTGCCACGGCGCGCGGTTGGCGGGTGGTGAGAGATCTTCAGGGCGGCCAACCGGCTGCTGAAGCGCAGTGGTCTGCGCTGGCGCTGCGCCGTTTGAGGTGACGACCGGCTGCCACTCTTTGGCTTTATCTGCGGTACCTTCGGCCAGCGTCGCGCCCTGCGCGTCGGTCAGTTTCCAGTGTACCTGGGTCAGCGCGCCGCACTGGTTTTCCAGCAGCGCGCCAAGACGGGGTAAGAAGTTGTTCAGCACGGAAGGCTTTTTCTCGCCGCCGGTGACAATGCGCAGCGGCAGCGTCTTGCCGCACCAGCTTTTGGGAGTGTTATCCTCAACATTGTCGATCCAGACATCCAGTTTTTGCGAAGGCGATTGCACGATGCGGTAGTTTTCTGCCTGCGCGCTGCCACATGCCGCAAGCAGGGCCAAACCCGGTAGCCAAAGTTTCATAAAAGTCCTTGTAAGCTGTATCAATCACGAAGAGGGAAAAACTGAGCGGCTTCAGAGATCGTATGCAAAAGCGTGGTCTCCTGAGGCGTACCCATCCACACCGCCACGGCGCTGTAGTTATCCTGCTGGGTTTGTGACCCGGCACCGTTTTTCAGCAGGATTTGATTCATTAATGTCAGCCACTCGTCGGGCGTATTGACCATATGCAGCGACTGCTGCATCTGCTCTTCGGTGACGCCGTGCCAGAAACCATCCGTACACAATAAGAAAGCGTCACCATCTTCAATCGGCACCACATCACTGTAGCTCGGCTCGCGCTCATCTTCGCCGAGGCCAAGCGCGAAATAGAGCAGGTTGCCGTTAATGCCTTCAACCTGATGTCCGGCGTCTTTCATCTGCTGGACCAGGCTGTGATCGGTGGTCACATGATAGAGCCAGCCGCGGCGGAAGAGATAGAGGCGGCTGTCTCCGGCGTGGGCCCAGTAAGCCAGTTCGTAATCGCGATCGATAAACAGGCTGACCATGGTGGTGCCCATGCGGTTGTAATCCCGTACCGCTTGCTGCTCTTTGCGGATTGCACGGTTCGCGCCGTTGATGTAGTTGCGAATGTACTGGGCATTGAGGTGCTCATCGCCGTCAAACTCGGTGATGATGGCATTGCGCGCCAGTTCGGCCGCCTTGTCACCGCCGGGCAAACCGGCGATGCCATCGCAGACGACAAAACAGGCGGCACGCTCGCCGATAGTTTCTCCGGTCTGATCCTGATTACTGGCACGCTCGCCTTGTCGTGATATTGAGGCGGTGCTGATATTCATTCTTCCGATCCGCTTTGTGAGTCTTTGTACTGGTTAACCTCCATGTCGTAAGCGTGGAGGAACGCTTCACCGAACAGGGTGTGGAAGTCATCGTCAATCTCACCGGCGGTTTGCGCATAGGTGCGCACAAAGTAGTCCCACATCGCGGCCTTGCGGTTGGAGAGCACGCCAAGACGTGAGGTCGCGCCGTCACGTTTTGCATCTTCTTCCAGCTGCTCAGGATTAAAGGATTGCAGCATCGCCGCGATAATCGCGCGGATACCGGAGATCATCCCCAACTGGTGCGCCTGCAGGTCGATCAGCGCATCGCGCACCGATTTTTTCGGCGGCATAAAGCCTGGCATGCGGTTACCGAACATCTGCATCAATACGGTTTTGCCCGATGGCAGCAGTTTGAACGGGTTGTTTGCATCGTCCAGCACCATCGTCATATCTGCTTTCACGCCGCGCTTTAAGATTGAACGCGAGGAGAGCAGCGCCACGGTGCCCTGCGAGAACATACTTAACATCTGGCCAAACTGGCGCATGTTCTCTTTATCAAACTGCGGAACGGGCTGCATATCGCCAAGCCCCATCCCTTCGAGCAGCGCTTCGAGCAGTTCGCCCTGTAGCACATCGCCGCTGTCGCCGGAGGTGCTGGCAGGTGCTGATTTCGCGCCGGGGCTCTGCACCGGATCGATACGCAGGCGCCCTTTCGGGGTCTGCGCCGCGCTGCGCTGTACCGCCTGCGGCGTCGGCAGCGTGATGCCGGCATAATCCTGTGGCTCCTGCACGCCTTCCTGCAGCGGCATCGGCTCCTCTTCGGCGAAGAGCGGCGTGCCGCTCAAATCGTCAGCGTGCAGATCGGTAATAATCGGTTGCGGCTCTGCCGGCGGTTCGCTGGCCTGCAGATCGGTAATGATCGGCGAAGAGGGCTCCTGCGGTTTTGCCGGGGCAATCTCATCAGCATGCGTCAGCGGCACGGCGCCGCTCAGCAGTCCAAGCGGGTCGTCGCTGCGTGCCTGTGGAGCACTGCCACTGCCACCAAACAGCGCCAGCGGATCGAGTTCGTCGCTCTCAGGTGCACTCTCTTTTGGTGCCTGTACCGGTTCAACCGGCGGGACTAAGGTCGATGGCGTGGCGTCATTAAAGATGCTGTCGTTTTTAAACAGCTGTTCGTCATTGAACAGATTGTCTGAATCGAGCGATTTTGGCGCGACCAGCGGTTCGTGGTTGCCCAATAATGAGAGCGGGTCTTCCGGGTTGCGCTCCGGCTCTTTCGGTTCAGCAAAAGGATTGAAGTTTTGCGGCTCGGCGGGTTTGGCACGGCTGCTGGAGATGCTGTCGGAGATTGAGAACTCCTGCATCAGGCTGTCCCAAATTTCCGTCGGCACGGAGGCTGGCGCGCCCTCTGCTGCGTTTTTCGGCGCAGCAGTCGGCGCAGGTGCAGGCTTCGCCGTCGGTGCAGGCGTTGGCTTCGGATACATCTCCTCGGCCATGCGGCTTACCGGCTGCGTGTCCTGAATAAGATCGCTCACTTCGATGCGGTATTCATCGATACCAAGAATGTCCCCATCCTGAAGCTCGACCTGACGGCCGCGCTCAAGGGGGATGTCGTTGAGCACAACGCGCGTAACGTTGCCGCGGTTGGTAACACGGCATTCACCCGTACCAGAGATATGAACAATGGCCTGCAGACGGGAAATAGAGCGGTCGTTATCCGGCAGCACCAGATTATTGTCGGTGCCGCGGCCAATGGTGCCGCCCGGAGGATAAAAGTCGCAGCGGCTTTGCGGCGGCTGATGACCGGGTTTATTGGTGATAATAGTGAATCGCATCGCGTATTCCTGCTGGAGTTATGTGCACTCAAACGGCGCCGTTTTGGGTAAAGCGGCTGCGTTTGAATACGGGCACCTGGAGGCGTTTATTCAGCCCACTGCGGGGAAGGCAGTTCGCCCTCCCCGCTATTGTGAAATGACTCAGACGCCGTCCAGGCTATGTGCCAGGGTTTCCAGACGATCGTTCATCGATTTTTTCAGGCACTCTGTATCTGCGTTACAGCTATTACGCTGGCTTAACCACGCTTTCTGCTGTGATTGCAGCTGCTTGTCGAGGTCCTTGTTACCCACTTTAACCGCTTCCTGGCGGAAAGAGCGGTAGGAGCGCGCGACGCTGTTGTCCAGTGACGCCAGCTCGCGATCGCTACAGATCGCTTTTTCCGGCGCAGAAGCCGCTTTAGCGCAGTCGAACGACGCTTTCGGCTTGCTGTTTTTATCTACCGGCGCGAGTAACAGGATGGTGCCATCCGTCCAGTTGAGCAGTACGCTTTTGTTCACCACTGCGAAACTGGCATCAGCGCCCGGATCGCCGTTAGAAAAGTTTCCTGATGCACAGGTAATGTTCTCAACCTGCGCTTTCGCTTTACCGTCTAAGCCCAGCTCATAGGTTTTAGCGGCGTCTTTCTCAGGAATAGATTGCGTTGCCGCAACCCAGGCGTTAAGCGTAGAACCGTTCTCTTTTATCGTCGGTGACTGGCAGTTTGACCCACCCGGCAGCGACGTAGAGATCCCCTTATCGGTCACGCTCAGAAAGCGTCCCACCAGGCGATCGTCATTGAACTGATAGTTCAGGGTACGTTCAGATTCCGTATTGATAAAAGCTTGCTTAACCTGCCACTCGCCCGTAACCGGCGACTTCGCCGCCAGCGCCAGTGACGGCAACAGGGTCGCGGCGGAGATTGCCGCCGCCAGCATCACAATTTTATGCGTCTTCATCGGTCAGTTATTCCCATAGTCGCCGTTTAAGTAAAGATTCACTTCAAAGTTGCGACGATTAATCAAGCCTTTCACCACTTTATGATTACTGGTAACGGCGCGTTTAATTTCCGTCATCGCGTCAGAGATCTGCCCGCGGTTGATAAAGCCAAACACATTTCTCAGTCGTCCCCCCGGGTTATAAGCGAAGGAGACCAGTGCATCAAACTCATACTGTTTGAGAGGCACAAAAATACCATTTCTGACACTGTTGACATACGGGGGTACCGTTGCACGCAGTAAGTTTGTCTCCTGCTCATCCGTCAGGCGCACCAGTTTGGCGTTATCTTTCGCAAACTGGCTCGCTTTGTCGTCCTTCAGCCCGGCGGCTTTACTGATCTTCTCTGCTGTAATGGCATCGATACCAATTTCCATCATTTTAGCTTTGATGGACTGCTCAGATCGCTCTTTCATATCGTAGCCCGGCCCAAGCGTAACGCCGCTTGCGCCGCCTGGCCAGTGCAGATAACAGCTTTTGTTCGCCCAGGCTTCACGATGAAAAATGAAGCTCATACCGCTGGCGGAAATATCCATTGCGCCAACCGCCTGACGCCCTGCGCTGCCAGAGATCGGCGGCTGCGGCGCGCGGGTTGTCACGGGTTTACCCAATGCAGCGAGCGTACGACGCCCGACAATACCGTCCACATGGAGATTCTGTTTAGCCTGGAACTGTTTGACAGCCATTTCCGTTTTTAAACCGAAAATACCATCATCACCGACGTTAAACCCTGCCTTACTCAGCAGTTGTTGTAACTCTTTGACATTCGTACCACGATCACCCTTGCGCAGAACACTCATTCGTTCATCCTCAAAATATTCTTTAATATTTATACGCATTCAAACGACACAGCTTTCAGCAAAGCTGCTGCGTTTG
This sequence comes from Kosakonia sp. CFBP8986, assembly GCF_034044935.1. Taxonomy (NCBI): domain Bacteria; kingdom Pseudomonadati; phylum Pseudomonadota; class Gammaproteobacteria; order Enterobacterales; family Enterobacteriaceae; genus Kosakonia; species Kosakonia sp. CFBP8986. Next base: position 305,792 of record NZ_JAXCXB010000001.1, read on the forward strand.
AGTAGCAATAGCTCTCTGTTGCAGGAAACACGCTATTTGATAAGAGGAAGTCAAAACTAAAGAGGAAATGTGTGGTGTTTATCAGAACGAAAACAGGGTGAGCCCTTGCGGGCTCACCGAAGCAATTACGCTTCTTTGTTTTCTTTGATGTTCCAGCCAGCGCTGGTTTCAGCACCTTTACCGCCGGAAGAGGACTGCTCCCAGTACTGCTGTTTCACTTTCGCAGCCTGGAATGCATAGGTCACACCTACGGTGTCGCCGTTGTCAGCACCGGTGTACTGAACGGAAGTCACCAGCACGTCTTCCAGAGTGATGCGAGCATATTCAACCTGCTGACCACCTGCTTTGCAGACAGAGAGTTCAACTTTGGTCAGATGCTTGCCGCTGGAGCAGTGCTTCAGGATAGCGGTAGTAGATTTGTCAATGAGTGCATTTACATGCAGGTCGTTGAAATTGACTTTACCGGCACCGCCGCCACCGCCAACACTCATGTTCCCTGGCTGTGAAGCACCCCAGGAGAAAGATGTGATATCAGTCCAGCCGGTGTGGTTAGAGTCTTTGGACTCGCCCGTAACTCCATCGACCTTCAGAAACATATCAATAGCCATAATATTTACTCTTCGTTAATGATAAATATTGCTTTCGAAAAAGCGCTTATATGGCAAATGGGTAAGCATGGGGCTGAATAAAACCGTCCATATTTTACCTCTGCCTCTTTACATTCCGAAAAAACGGGTGTTTCTTCAGAAATTCGTTTTCTCTTTTACAAGAGAAATAATTCGTGGGTGTTAATTAATTATGAAGATTATTCGTTAGGGAAATCCTGAACCCGAGTAAAATCCGCATAGTTAAATAGCACTACTCTTCTCAACCTGTCTGTCTCAGGACCTTGATTCCCCAATAAAATTCAATACAACCCCTGCAACCCAATGGGTGTTATTATTATGGAACGTGTTACGGGAATTGTTAAACTGCTTAATTCAGGTATTGACTTCCAAACTCGTTTTCAGGATCAAATGAGACCCACAGAATTTATCATAAATACCATTTGATTTTGTTCGGGCGCTTGCATAAACGATAACGAAGTAAACGTTAGAATAAGGCACGATTTACATACAGCTTACTCACAAAAATCACTTCAACTCCCAAAACCAAATCTCTTTGCAGTTAGTATGGCAACCACTATTGCAATCTATTTCGTTCTCAGCCACTGGTTCAAGCAAGTCGATATGACCGCCGCCATAACCCGAAATTCTGTGGAAGTAGATAACGCCTCTACGATTACGTAATTTCCTCCCCGCTTCGCGGGCATCACGGTAGACTTCAGCTTTGCCGAAAACATTATCTTTATAGAGTTGATCGGCCATAAGTTTAGCGCCCGGCTCTATTTTTTTACCTTTGTATGGGCCATCTTTAATGATCATCCGGCCAACAAAATCAATATTATTTTTCAACAGCGCCATGCTCATTCTGACAGCACACGTGTTTTCGAAATCGGGGTTATCGCGTTTCAACTTATGAAAGTCATAACCAATTTCTTGAAACAACGCTTCTGGAGAAAGATAGCCAGGTTTATGCTTTAAGGAAGAGTGATGATGGCGTTTAAGTTGTTCATATAATGGTCTCATTTTTTATTTCCCTTTTTGCACGGTGCTAATTCAGACATGGCATCAACAATTGTTTTCGATGCACGCTGCTTTGCTTTTTCTGCAGTAAGGTTTTCGAGATATGAGTAAAGATTTTCATGAATCGACGAAGGCAGAAGTCGATTATAACCGCACCAGACACTCCCCTCGGTGGTATCAAGCACTCCCAGAAGGTACATATCCGCTTTGATGCGTTCGCGTTCATTTGTTTTAGAAAACCAGGCATCGGCAAAACGCTTTGTGCTCATATTGACATCAAAGCCATTCAATAATGCCGGATCGCGCAGAAGGTTCGTTGTTGAATCTTCCGGTAACGCATCCGCCTGAGGATATTGATAAGTTCTGGTCTCAGCACCGGACAATGCGGAAAAAATGAGCAGGCTACCTGCAATAGCTATATTTGTTTTCATCACAAATCCCTCTGTTTCGAAAAGTATTGATTGACCGTAAGCGCAGCGCGCTTACGGTCTTACAGCCTTACGCCTCTTTGGTTTTCAGCGACGGCAGTTTTGAAACCAGACGCAGAGAAACGGTCAGACCTTCCAGCTGGTAGTGCGGACGCAGGAAGAACTTCGCTGCGTAGTAGCCTGGGTTGTCTTCGATCTCTTGCACCTGCACTTCTGCAGCAGCCAGCGGTTTACGCGCTTTGGTCTCCTGCGAGGAGTTTGCCGGGTCACCGTCGACGTAGTTCATCACCCAGTCGTTCAGCCAGCGCTCCATCTCATCACGCTCGCGGAAGGAGCCGATTTTGTCACGCACGATGCACTTCAGATAGTGCGCGAAACGGCAGCAGGCGAAGAGATACGGCAGACGGGAAGCCAGACGCGCGTTGGCGGTGGCATCAGCGTCGTGGTACTCCATCGGTTTTTGCAGCGACTGCGCGCCAATAAAGGCAGCAAAGTCGGAGTTTTTGCGATGGATCAGCGGCATAAAGCCGTTTTTCGCCAGTTCTGCTTCACGCCGATCGCTAATGGCGATCTCGGTCGGACACTTCATGTCCACGCCGCCGTCATCGCTCGGGAAGGTGTGGCAAGGCAGGTTTTCTACCGCACCGCCAGACTCAACGCCGCGGATAGAGGTGCACCAGCCATACTCTTTGAAGGAGCGGTTGATGTTGGTCGCCATTGCGTAAGCGGCATTCGACCAGGTGTAGTTGTTGTGGTTCGCGCCATCGGTCTCTTCTTCAAAATCGAAGCTGTCGACCGGGTTGGTACGAATACCGTACGGCAGACGCGCGAGGAAGCGCGGCATAACCAGGCCCAGGTAACGCGCATCTTCAGATTCACGCAGCGAACGCCATGCGGCGTACTCGGTGTTCTGGAAGATCTTCGTCAAATCGCGCGGGTTCGCCAGTTCCTGCCAGGACTCCATCTGCATCACGCTTGGTGCAGTACCGGTGATGAACGGGCAGTGTGAGGCCGCGCCAATGCGCGCCATTTCACCCAGCAGTTCGACATCCTGCGGGCTGTGGTCGAAGTAGTAGTCACCCACCAGGCAGCCGAACGGTTCGCCACCGAACTGGCCATACTCTTCTTCATAGATCTTTTTGAACAGCGGGCTCTGATCCCAGCCGACGCCTTTATAGCGTTTCAGGTTGCGACCCAGCTCCTGCTTGGAGATGCTCATAAAGCGGATCTTCAGCATCTCATCGGTTTCAGTGTTATTCACCAGGTGGCTCAGACCGCGCCAGGCGCTCTCCAGCTTCTGGAAATCTTCGTGGTGAATAATCTGATTGATCTGCTGTGACAGCTTCTCATCGATACCGGCAATCAGATTCTGGATGGTGCGATAGGTGTCGGATGAGAACGTAACGGTGTTTTCCAGCGCCTGCTGCGCCAGCGTTTTCACCGCGCTTTCAACCGCCGAGCGCGCCTGATCGGTTTTTGGACGAAACTCTTTATTGAGCAGAGAGCTGAACTCGTCCTGGCTAAAGGACTGGGCACCCTGCTGCAGTTCTTGTTGTTGAGAAGGATTGCTCATCAATTATTCCTCTTTACCTTGCGCACTCTCGTCACTGTTCGGCATCTGGCTGAGTGATTTCAGCAGGGTCGGATCCTGCAGCACTTTTGCAATCAGCTCTTCAGCGCCGTTTTTACCGTCCATATAGGTCAGCAGGTTAGAGAGCTGGGTACGCGCTTCCAGCAGCTTGTTCAACGGTTCGACTTTGCGGGCAACGGCGTCCGGCAGGAAGTCATCCATGCTTTCAAAGGTTAAATCCACGTTCAGACGGCCATCACCGGTCAGGGTGTTGTCTACGTTAAACGCGACGCGCGGTTTCAGCGCTTTCATGCGTTCATCGAAGTTGTCCACGTCGATCTCGAGGAATTTACGCTCTTCAATAGAAGGTAAGTTCTCCACCGGTTTCCCTACCAGATCCGCCATTACGCCCATCACAAACGGAAGCTGGATTTTGCGCTCCGCGCCGTAAACTTCCACGTCGTACTCGATCTGTACGCGCGGCGCACGGTTGCGGGCGATAAATTTCTGACCACTGTTACTCATTGCCATGATGTTCTCCATCGAATATACGCGGTGAAGGTTTGATGACAGGCAACACGCCTGCCGTCATAACGCGGTTTGCGTCACTCCTGACGCCCAAAAATATTTTGTAGCTGATTGACGCCGTCCGGCGCCAGATCGCGAATGATCTCCATAAAATCCAGCTCGATTAATCGCTGCACGCGGTCGATCATCAGCGGTGCGGGGTGGCTCGGCTCATGCTGAGCAAAGTACTGTTTTACCTTCTCCAGCATTAACTGTGCATCCGCACGCGTGGCGACCTGCGCGGTACGCCAGTCGGTCATCGCCGGTAGCGGAACGGCAGTCGCAGGTTGCGCAGCGCTCTGCGTTGGTTGCGGCTCAGATGTTGTCTCTACAGGTTCATCAGAGCGGGAAGCGCGGCTAACACCGGCAATCATACCCACGGTCTTGAGTAACTGTTCCATTTCCGGCACCCCGCTTTCGCCCAGTTGTTCCAGCAGCCATGTACGGATGGTTTGCAGACGCCCTTCGATTTGCCCAATAGCTTCAATGCCGGGCTGACCGCCACGCGTCAACTCATCAATCAGGCGCACCCGTCCACCGGGATAGCCTGCACACTCTGTTTTGCTGCCGTCGAGCAGCGACTGCGCATCACGCACGATAATCTCATCGCCGTTACTGCGCAGTAATACGGACTGGCGAAGCGTGGTGGTTAGCGATGATTTATCGCTTAATCCGGCCAGTGCGTTAATACGGTAGAAGGGATCAAACTCGCCGCCGTCAGTCAGCGATGGCCAGAGCTGGTCCCAGTACAGGGAGAGGGCCTGACCCAGCAACAGCAAACCATCCGCATACCCTTCAAGGCCGCGGCGGCGTGTCCAGGCGTGGGTCAACGCCATCATCACGCGGATATCTTTGGTGCGTGACAGCAAGCCGGTGGCCAGTTTTTCTACGCGCGTCCAGTCAGCCGGTTCAGCCGGAATAATGGTGCTGCCAAACTGCTGCTCGGCTTTGCCAAGGCTCGCCTGCTCCATCGCCTGAAAATCGGCGTCGTACTCAAGGTTTTCACCGCACGGCTGCTCCGTAGTAACCGGAGCCAGTAACGTTTCAATAGTCATCCGCAACCTGCTTATTCATCAAACATCGGTGGGTAAAGACCGTGACGACCGGGTCTTGCGCCGCCTGCCGGTTCAAACAGTAGCGTAAAAAGTTGACCGGTAAAGTTGCCGCTGTGCACATGCGTGTAGAGCGGATACCCATCGCTACGGTTGGTCCACCAGAAACTAATCTGACGCTGCGGATCAAAGCACTCGGCGGCCTGCTGCCAACCGATCGATGATTCGCCATCGCCTTCATAACCAATCACATCGAGAATTTCAGAGCGCGCTTCCGGCTCTGCCAGCTGCACCGGCGGGATAGCAAGCAGCGCCTGATCGAGCTGCTCCGGCGAATAGCCGTTGCGTACGGCGTGGAGCATGGTGCGACCCAGTTGCTGATACCAGTCACCCGCTTGTGCCAGGTGACGCGGCGACCACTCCAGCGGGTTGATCGCCATCAGCGCACAGAGCGGATACTGGCGGCCAACGCTATCGCGTCCGGGAAGCAGGCAGCCCATCTGAACCTGCTGTCCGCCCAGCATCGGCGGCACAACGAAGTTCCAGATTGGCGCATTGCTGAACTGCCGCTCACCGCCGCGCTGCTCCTCTTTTTGCCAGTTCATCAATCCCACCTGGAACCAGTGGGACCATTGACGCTGCAGAGCGTCTGGAAAGCGGCGCTGGAGAAAATCACCCGCACTGGGCAATTTCCCATACCAGCTAATTGCAGAAGTCGTAGTCATTAGGCGTTCCTTTGCGGATCAAGGACATGCGAATCGTGGAAGCTGGAACGGATTGCGGATACTGTTAGGCGCAAACTCCAGCGTGACCTGATGCCCGTCAACCGTGAATGTCGCCTGGCGGCTCAGGCTGCTGCTGCCAGGGCTCACGCGCGCTTTATCAAAAAAGCGGTTCAGCGCCCAGGCGCCGTTGGTCACCAGTGTTGCCGTTGTACCATTGGCCAGACCCAACTGCATGCGCACCTGGTTGGTGCCGCCTGTGCCCGGCCAGCTAACAATTTGTACTGCCTGCGGCCCGTGGCTGTAGCGCAGGATCTGTCCGTCCACATCCAGCGTCATATTGAGGATAGTGTTATCCATCCGCACTGTACGCACCGTGGTACGAAAAGAGGGTGTTGCACTGCCATTGGCAAAGAAGGCATCGCGAATCGACTGTGCCTGCTGGAACGGGACCAGCACCCCTTCGCTTCCCGGCAGCGTTTTACCATCGATGCCCGGCATAAAGCGCCATGTGGCCTGCGTGGTATCAACTTTATTGGTCAGGTTATCGCGAAAGAATACATCCATCAGACCGGTGCCAGGGGCAAACATACGCGCCAGATCGTCCGGCGTCACTTCAGCGCTGGCAGAACGCACCAGCGGGTAACGCCCGGCGATTGCCTGGCGACAGAAGCTGCCCACTTCAACGCTGATGCGTTTACGTACATTCTCCATATCACGACGTTGCGTATCGCTGCTCGCGCCGACCGCCATATTACTGAACATGGTTTGCAGACCGCCCGGCAAGCGCCCTGCGCTGGCCTGCAGGCGGCTGATTGCTTCACCACCCGGTGCTGGCATACCGCTGTTTGCGGCATCCTGCACCGCCGTCAGATAGCGATAGAGTTCATCAACCTGCTTGAGGAAATCATCAAAGACGATAGTTTTACCGCCCTTCTCCAGCGGCTGTGCCAGTTCGATGATCGGCGCAAAGTGCTCGGTCACGCGCTGTTCAGGCGTCTGGTTAGCGGCTGCGTTTCCCGCAGCGTTGTTTTCATGATTGCTGAAGAGCGACTCCAGCATCTGTGTGCCGCGATTGCTGCTTTCAGGCGTTTTCTCTTTATCCCCCGCAGCAGGCTCGTCGCGCACCAGCGTCAATTGCTGGCTGAGGTTAACCACCAGGCGGCGCAGCGGTGAGTTGTTGCTGGAGAGAACGCGCGCGGTGTTGATGCGCTGATTGAGATCGGCGCTGTTATTCAACTGAATATCGCTTAAGAAGCTGTCCCAGATGGTAATGAAGTCGCGAGCGTAGAGCTGGCGCACTGCATTATCCGTCTGCTGTTTGTCCTCAGGCTGCGTGGTTGAACCTAATACCCATGCGTCATCTTCATGCAGTGAGGCGGTCACCGGCGCAATCTGCGCATTGAAACTGTTCCAGTAACCGTCCGGCGTGTAGAGCCCCGGAATGCCATCGTTCACCGGCTTGCCGCTTTTACGCGAGAACACCAGTTCACTCTGCGGACCACCCAGCGTAGCCAGCGACACCGGCTTGAGGTTTTCATCACGCTCCAGCAGGCGTTTAAGGCGTCCATAGACACGCGTTGAGAGTGGCTGCTGGTTAATCAACGCCTGCTCGCGGCTGATGAGTGCGTCATCTTTTGCATAGGGTGAAGCGACAATCTGCTGCTCCAGCAACTGCGTCAGGTGCCACTCAAGCTGGCGGATCTGCGCTTTGGTCACGTTCTGCGGCAGGTTGCGCTCCAGATTGAGCATCACCCATGAGTGCAGGAATTTGCCATCGTAATGTTTCGGCTGGTAGAGCATCTGATACGCTTTCAGCGCTTCATAGCTGTACTCGACGTCACTGCCGTTGTCGTTACGCAGCCAGGTGGTGACGCGCATTGCTACTTCCGGCAGCAGCATCTGCTCCAGCGCTTTTCGGTAGAGCGCCTGCGAGGCATCCGACACATCGTTACCGCGATAGAGCCCCATCCGGCGGGTGATCGGCGGATGATTGATGTCGAACTCTTCACTCTGTGGCAGTTCGGCAAGGCCATTTAGCAGGGGCAGTAAGGCAAACAGATCCCCCTGCTGGCGGTTACGCAGCGCTTTAATCTCCTGATCGAGCGCCGGCACTTTCGCCTGGACTTCATCAAGGTAATCTTTGTTGTTGCCGTAGCTGGTGAACCAGAGCGCGCTGAGGATAACCAGCAAAGCCAGCAGTGCGGCATAACCAGACCAGATCACTGCACGGCTGCGCAGCTCCCACCAGCGGTTCTGCCCGGCGATCCCCGCCTCCTGGAAGATAACGTTTTGCAGCAGGTTCTTGATAAAGAAGCTCTGCCCTTTACCACCTGGCACCGGCTCATCTTTGCTGACGGAATCCCAGTTGTCGCCCGACTTGCCCTGAGGCAGAGAGAGCGAACGATTAAGCTCACCCATCACCCGATCGAATGGCAGACCTTCCTGCGTGCCGCTGGCGAAATAGATACCGCGCGGCGAGAACTCGGTCTCAAAGTTGGAGCGGGCAAAAATCGTATCCAGATAGTCAGACAGCAGCGGACGCAGCGCGGCAAACTCTTGCGGGAAGAGGAAACACTCGGCGCGCGCCTGCGGATCGCTTTCACGTAGCATCGTATCCGGCAGGCCCGCGTCCAGACGCTGTTGCAGCAGGGCAAACTCCTGAATGAAACTGCCCTGCATATCGAAATCGGCGAGCTTCGCTTTTTCCCACGGGAAGGTGAAGCCCCAAATCTGGTCGCGCTGCGCTTTATCAAAGCCAGAGAAATAGGCGCGGAACCCCTTAAGCAGGTCAGCTTTGGTTACCAGCACATAGACCGGGAAACGAATCCCCAGTTGCTCATGCAGTTCGGTAAGACGTTTACGCAGATTGAGCGCCTGCTCGCGCGAAGCTTCAGCAGACTGGGTCAGCAGGTCAGCGATACTTATGGTAATAATCACGCCGTTAATCGGCTGGCGACGGCGGTATTTCTGCAGCAGGCCGAGGAATTTATTCCACTCGCTGGCATCCTGAATCTGCTCGCTCTCCTGCGTGGTATAGCGTCCGGCGGTATCCAGCAGAACGGCTTCATTGGTGAACCACCAGTCGCAGTTGCGCGTGCCGCCAATACCGCGCAGTGCGGTTTTACCGAAGCGATCGGCGAGCGGGAATTGCAGGCCGGAGTTTACCAGCGCGGTGGTTTTACCAGAGCCTGGCGCGCCGATAATCACATACCACGGCAGCTGATAGAGGTACTGGGTGCTGAAGCGCTGGGTCCACAGTCCACGCTGGCCCGGCTGGTTAAAGTGCGCTTTTTTCAGTACCTGTGCCGCCTCTTCGAAACGGTCATTCAGCACCTGATCGTCGCTGGTCAGACGTTGACGCTCAGAGGGATCTTTCGCCTCTTCGCTTTTGAGGTTGTCCATCAGCTTGCGGTTGAGCCACGCATTATAGAGACGCGGCACAATGTGGCTGTGAACCCAAATCAGGTACATCACCGCAATGGCGATCATGCGGTTTTGCTCGGACTCCAGCGGTCGGGAGTCGACGACCGACAGCAGCGGCCCGATCATCCAGATAACCGCAGCCAGCCCGGTAACGCCAAGGAAACCCCACAAAATGCGGTTAGTCAGCAACGAAAGCAACATGTTCATCCATTAGTTTCCTTGCGGCAGTCCGTTCAGCTCGGCAGCCGTATTTTCCGGCGACACAAGCAAGGTAATTTCGACACGGCGGTTACGCGCGCGGTTTTCGGCCGAGTTGTTCGGCGCGATGGGATCCATCTCCCCTCGCCCTTCGGCTTTCACGCGCTCCGGCTGCGAAAGGTGTTTTTGCAGCAGCGACTGCACAGAGCGCGCGCGCTCCAGCGACAGTTCATAGTTGGAGGCGAAACGGGCGCTGCGAATCGGCACGTTATCACTGAAGCCGACCACCAGGATCTTACCGCTGACATTGTTCATTGCCTGCGCAACGCGGTCGATGACCGGCTCGTAGCTATCGCGCGCAACCGTGGAGGCAGAGGCAAACAGCCCGTCACCCTTCAGGGTCACGACGCTGCGATCGGCCTCATCACGTACCGCCACCAGTCCTGCCTTGATTTCAGGACGCAGGAACTCGCGCAGGTTGAGCACCGGCTGCACGTGCTGCACTGGCTGTTGAACGGAGACTTCCGGCAGCTGCGTCTGGTAGATCTTCGCCAGCACCGGATTGGTGTTGTCGCCCAGCCGCCAGTTGAGGACGATATAGAAGAGGCAGGCGAGGAAACCCGCCAGCCCGGCACACGCCCACAAAGGGATCACCGGACGCCACAATTTGCGCATCACCGGCTGATCTTCCGGATGCGGCGAGAGCGGCGGTGGGTAGTTGCCACGTACGCCGCGGATCATCTGCCATAAACGCTGCTTGATGGTTTCAAGCTGCGTGCGGCCGTTGTCCATCACGCGGTAGCGCCCTTCAAAACCCAGCAGCAGGCAGAAGTTTATCAACTCCAGCAGCGCGATATGCTCGCGCGGGTTTTGCGACAGACGCGCCAGCAGCTGGAAGAACTTCTCCCCGCCCCAGGTTTCGTTGTGAAACGTCACCAGCAGGCCGCTGCCGGACCACACGCCGCGGCTGCCCCACGGTGTGAGCGCGGCGGCTTCATCCAGCGCGGTGCAAAGACAGTAGCGTGCGCCCACGATGACTTCGTACGCCAGGCCGGATTGCTGGCAGCGTACTTCAAAACGGCGAATTTCATCTATCAGGTGCTGACGTAGCCCGCTCTGATCGTCATGAGAGACCGAATAGCGGATCTGCGGTATCGCATTGAGCAGCGGATTTGCGGCCGCCACCAACGGATTGTTACCACTTGCTCCTGCCAGGACGGCATCGCTGCCGGAGGCGTGTTGTTGCTGCATAGTGTGCGCTCGCTGTGTTATTCCGTCGGGCTACGGATGGCCCAAAATTCCATATCAAGACCGGGGAATTCGCCCGCCAGATGCAGTGCGAAAGCGCCCGATTTTTCCATTTCGTTCCAGAGCTCGCCGCCCTTTTCCAGTTCAAAATAGTTATAACCGGCGTGCCATGGAATTTGCGGCGGTGCAACAGGCATGCTGCGTAGCTTCATGCCAGGCAGCTGAAGCTGCACCAGATCGCGGATTTTGGTCACCGGCGCAACTTTCATCTGCGCCGGGAAGTGGGTTTGCAGAATTTCGCCCGGCACGCTGGCTTTCACCGCCAGCACAAAACCAAACTCGCGCGCCATCGTGGTAGTAGGCAGCGTGGCGATGTTCAGTCCATGAGTACGCTCGGTGAGCGGCAACTGGATGGCATGCTCTTCCATTACCAGCGACAACCCCTGGCGCAGCATCAGCTGCAGTTTACTGAAGCAGCCAGCGAGATCGTCATGGTCATAAATGGGGAGCGTCTCTTCCGGTGAACGCGCCGCGGTCCATGTGGTGAGCTCGGTGGCAAACGCCAGCCAGCTGCGCCATAACTCTTCCGGGTGGATCATCGGCAGCGATTTCAGGTGCGACATCTGCCCGACGTGATGGTTAATCAGTGCCAGAAGCGAGAACTCCACCATTTCAGAGGTGTTGAAACGCCCAGGCTGGCGCAGACGTTGACCAATCTGCTGGCTGCGCTGCATCAGCAGGCTCTGCAGATCGTTCATCACGGCGTAAAGTGAGGGGTTGTTGACCGCGTTTAACATCGGCGGAATATAGCGATTATCGATGCGAACCTGGTTGTCGTTGCGCTTTTCAAGCACATGCGCCACACCAATTGCCGTCCACTCTGCGCTGAGATCCTTCTCCAGCATCAGTTTCAGGCGCAGGCGCCCAAACTGCACCGCAGCGGGACCAACGGACATCGCGTTATCATCATCGACTTCGCTCTCCCAGGTGATGTAGCGCGCCAGCGAATCTTTCTCTTCGCTGAAAATCACTTCATCACGACCGCCGCGACGGGCTGGCAGCGCCAGCACGACACGTTCGTTAGTGAGATTATCCGGGATCACCAGCGGGGTTGGCGCCTGGCGAGCATCGTTGAAAGAGAAGAAGGTGCCGTCTGGCAATAAGCCGCTGGCGTAACTGACGGCAATGCATCCCTGGCGAAGCATCGCGTCGTCGAGTTCGATATCAAGGTAGCCCCAAAGATAGGGGCGCTGCAGTGTTCCCCACTCGCGAATATGGTGCTGAAGATAGCTTTCCGCGCGTTGAAAATGGTGAGGACGCAGAAACATACCTTCGGTCCAGACGACCTTTTCTGCTTTATTCATACTGTATTCCTGTCAGGATGGCGCTATTTGGAAATCACGCGTATTCCGTTAACGTCGAGAAAGATGTTGGCTTCCAGCGCATCTTCTGACGATTTCCAGAACTCATAGAAGTGAGACTCCCCCTGTACCGGAAGCGGCAGGGAGATTCGCCATTTTTTGCCGTCCAGCGCCTGATACTCCGCCATCACGCCGATGTAGCGCGCTTCAGGCGAACTGTTGCCAGTCAGCGTTTTTGACAGCTGACCGGGCATCAGGAAGAACTCATCACTGTTCAGCAAATTGCCGCCCAGTGCGCTATCGGCGTTGTTTTGCAGCGACCAGAAATCGGCGGACATAAATGTCGCGTCCGATTTCAACAGCAACACCCTGACTTTAAGGGGAGCGGACTCATTGATTTGCGGATGAGCCCTGAACTGAAGGTTATAGCTGGTAGGTACGCTGTGTGAAGACGATCCACAACCGCTGGCCAGGGTGGCCAGCACAAAGAAAAACACCAGGCTAATCTGGCGTACAACCGAATTATTATTCATAGCAGGTACTCATCACGGCTGGATTAATCGATGATCCAGGTCCCGGATTTAACGTTTTTGCAAGCTTTACCGCTGCCGTCGACCGTTACGCAGTTCGCTTTTTTACGCTGAACTTTGCGGCGATCGTTACGCAGCGTTTTTTCGTACAGATCGCTTTTAACGACCGCACGCATCGGCACGTAGCCAATCAGCTCTTCCTGACCTTCATCGGCCAGCGCCATCCAGAAGTGTTCAACCTGACCAAGCACAACGTAGGTTTTGCCTGCTTCGAGCTGGCGAATGACTTTGCCGCCGAAATCAGGTTTGCTCATTACAGAGGCCGGATAGAGTGCGCGGTAGTCTTGTTTAACCGGTTCGAACTCCTTCGGCGGCAGTACGGCATAACGGTGGGTCAGGGTTACGCCATTCACTTCACTGGTAACAATTGTGTCGTCGGTAGGTGCGGGTTTCTGATGTTTTACACAGCCAGAGACGCCAAATACAAAAAGAAGTGCCAATACGATTCGCATGTTCATAGGGTTTTGTTCCATTGCAAATATATTACTGTGTTGACGTGCATCGTTATGGATAGGGGAAATGAAATCGTTATGAATGACTCAGTTCCTTGTCCGTTAAACGACCTGATAATGAATTAAGGGCATAGCTACCGCACGAGCCTGTCCGCGAGGACCGCCGCAACAATATTACTTTTCATTGACTATCGTGACATGATTTTACAGATCGGATAATTCAATTCAATATCATTGCCGAGCCGTTGAAAAACTATTACTTAATTCTTTTGCAAATTAGGATAAATCTCAAGAAATAATTTCACTTAAGCAGAAAAACGGCAAAATTTTGTTCTGAGATGAATCACTCGCCGCCAATTATAATCCTAAAGTGATGAATAATAATAAAAATTTTATATGCTTAATCCGGTAGTATACAGACCAAAATATGAGATAGGACAATTCCTAAAAGTCAAAAAGAGCGAAGCAATACTACAATATTTGGTAGCTCATATTCCACATTGTCTGGCTAACCTTTGCGCTAAGAATGTTTATTTGGGACTTTTCTTCGCCGCAGCCTCTTTTTTTGCGAAATATATCGACTTTTACTCTTCGTATTCTGCAAAAAAGATAGTTACAGGCAAAACTATTACCGCAGTAAATCGCTTTTACAAGGTACCCACTGCACTTTATTTCATTCAGTGTGACTAAACTCTAATAAAGCACCCTTAACCGAATCCATTCAGCAAAAGGTCGCTGTTTAAAAATAAAGCAATCCGATGTGCGTTCTCTTAGATATCAGCCTTCCCTTCTGTACAGACGGATCTCGTCGCCACTGCCGTACGCTTCGAGCAGCCGAATCGCTCAGAGGCGAGAGGTAATTTCTCCGTATTGACACAAATTGCCGAGCACAGCACACGAATTGTCTGAGATTCGTCTATGGTTTTGGTCAAGGTTGAATGCAGCGGCCCGCTGCTTGCTCGCTAAGGAGACGTCAATGATAAAACCTGTTTTGCGCCAGCCGCGCACCCTCTTTCTGGTCATGCAACTTGCATTGGGTGGAACATTACTTGCCGCAAATGCCCCAACATTCGCTGCTGAAGCGCAAAACCCGCCGCAAACTCCCGACATTCTTCTCGGTCCGTTATTCAGTGATGTGCAAAGCGCCAAACTCTTTCCCGATCAAAAAACCTTTGCCGACGCAGTGCCCAAGAGTGATCCACTGATGATCCTTGCGGATTACCGCATGCAACGGAACCAGAGCAGCTTCGATCTGCGCCATTTCGTCGAGGTGAACTTCACGCTACCGGAAAAAGGTAAGCCCTACGTGCCGCCTGCCGGGCAAAACCTGCGTGAACATATCGACGGCTTATGGCCAGAACTGACGCGCACCACGGATAGCGCGGGCAAGTGGGACTCACTCTTACCGCTGCCTAAACCCTATGTCGTGCCCGGCGGGCGTTTTCGCGAAGTCTATTACTGGGACAGCTACTTCACCATGCTCGGCCTTGCCGAAAGCGGCCACTGGGACAAAATCGAAGATATGGTCGCCAACTTCGGCTATGAAATTGATACCTGGGGACATATTCCGAATGGTAACCGCAGCTACTACCTCAGCCGTTCTCAACCACCCTTCTTCTCATTGATGGTGGAGTTACTGGCGACACATGACGGTGATGAGGTGCTGAAAACCTGGCTGCCGCAAATGGAAAAAGAGTATCAGTACTGGATGGAGGGCGCTGATGCGCTGCAGCCGGGCGAAGCGAATAAGCGCGTGGTGAAGTTAAGCGATGGCAGCATTCTCAACCGCTACTGGGATGATTCCTCCACGCCGCGCCCGGAGTCGTGGCTGGCAGATGTTACCACAGCCAAAAACAATCCGAACCGCCCGGCGACAGAGATCTACCGTGATCTTCGCGCCGCTGCGGCTTCCGGCTGGGACTTTAGCTCCCGCTGGATGGACGATCCTGAGCAGCTTGGCACTATTCGCACCACCAGCATTGTGCCGGTCGACCTCAATGCCCTGATGTTTAAGATGGAGAAGATGCTCTCCCGCGCTTATCAGGTCTCTGGCGATAGCGCTAAAGCGAGCCAGTACGACGCGCTGGCTACCGCCCGGCAAAAAGCCATCGAAACCAATCTGTGGAACACAAAAGAGGGCTGGTACGCCGATTACGATCTGAAAACCAAAAAGGTACGTAATCAGCTGACAGCCGCAGCGCTCTATCCGCTGTTTGTTAACGCGGCGGCAAAAGATCGCGCCGACAAAGTGGCAGCGGTGACCGAAGCGCGGCTGTTAAAAGCGGGCGGCATCACCACGACTACTGTTAAAAGCGGTCAACAGTGGGATGCGCCGAACGGTTGGGCACCGCTGCAGTGGGTCGCCGCCGCCGGGTTGCAGAACTACGACCACCAAAAACTGGCGATGAGTGTCAGCTGGCGCTTCCTGACCAATGTTCAGCACACCTACGATCGCGAACAGAAGCTGGTGGAAAAATATGATGTCAGCTCCACCGGCACAGGCGGGGGCGGCGGTGAATATCCGTTGCAGGATGGCTTTGGCTGGAGTAATGGCGTGACGCTAAAAATGCTCGATCTCATCTGTCCAAAAGAAAAACCATGCGACAGCGTACCGCAGAAACAGCCTGCGGAAGAGGCCAAGCCTGCCGCTGAGCCGACGGCACAGAAAGTAGCGCAGTAGCGTATAAAAAAAGGCCGCATAAATATGCGGCCTTTTTTCAGAGAAGATCCGTTACCGGCGTACAAGGCGGAAGACCGCCAGCACCACAATCGCGCCGATCACCGCGACGATAAAACTGTGCATGTCAAAGCCCGTAATGTCGCCGCCATAACCGAACATTGTTGCCAGCCAACCACCGACTACTGCCCCGACAATCCCCAGAACACAGGTCAGAATGAAGCCGCCGCCGTCGCGTCCTGGCATAATGAATTTCGCGATTACGCCCGCAATCAGGCCAAATACGATCCACGCGAGAATACCCATATTCACTTTCTCCTTTCGTTTATGACGTGTAAATGAACACACCACCATGTAGTGCGTTGCGTACAGTATAGATGTCTTGCGCAAAAGCGCTGTCATCTCACAGATTTAATTCATTATTTAATGAAATAATTTCTACCATTTGTATTAAGTTCTGGCATAGATTGCCGATAAACCATCGACGTTGTGTCAGTATCGAGGAGCCATTCGGCGTGAGCAATTACAGTGAGCAGTTCCTGAAACAAAATCCTCTGGCCGTGCTGGGCGTCTTGCGCGACCTGCAAAAAACTCAGGTACCGGTTTGCATCAGCTGGGGTAGCGGCCAATTTATCAGCAAAATCCTCGAGGTTAACCCTGAGGCGCTGGTGATGGATTTTGGTAGCCAGGAGTATGAAAACAGCGCCGTTCAGCGTGCCGGTAAAGTGACTATTACCGCTGAAACCCATGGCGCAAAGGTTGAGTTCACGCTTAATGCGCTCACCACCGGCGATTATCAGGATCTGCCTGCGTTTATCACGCCGCTCCCGGAAACGCTGTGGTTTATTCAACGTCGGGAATATTTCCGTATTAGCGCCCCGCTCCACCCGGCTTACTTCTGCAAGGCGAAGTTACCCGATAAGAGCCAGTTGCGCTTTCGTCTGTTCGACCTCTCGCTCGGCGGCATGGGTGCACTGCTTGATGGCGACTTGCCGGAAAATGTCGAGCCAGGCATGCGCTTCTCGCAGGTTGAACTGGATATGGCATCGTGGGGGCAGTTCTACTTTGATGCGCAGTTGATTGCAGTGGGCGAGCGCAAAGTTGTGGATGGTAAAAATGACACCATCGCCACGCCAAGACTGAGCTTTCGTTTTTTAAATGTCAGCCCGGGCGTCGAGCGCGAACTCCAGCGCATTATCTTTGCGCTGGAGCGCGAAGCACGCGAACGCGCCAGCCGGGTGCGCTAATTACATCGCATCCATCGCTTTTTGTACTTTCCAGATATAACGCGGGGCTTGCGGCGCGGGGTGTTTTTCCGCTACGTGCTGCAAAAAGCCCTTCGGGCTTAACGAGTTAATCTCGTCAATCGCCTCCTGGCGGTCCGAAGAGAAGGTGCGCAGCAGCGCGCCCGCGCCATTCACATAAGAGACCACCAGCGCATACTGCATCACCAGCGGATCTTTGATCCCGGCAAGCGGCCCATGTTCAAGAATGCTCAGGTAGGCCGCGCCCATTGAGATATTGCGCTCCGGGTTTTTCAGCTCACGCGTCGAGGGTTGCCCGCTCCAGCCCATACGACGATAGACTTCGCGCCCCGCCGTTGACGCTTTCAGCTGCATCAAACCTACCGCATTCGATTTACTGACCAGCTCCGGATTGCCGCCTGACTCCACGGCAATCATAGCCGTAATCAGTTCCGGGCTGACGCCCCACGACGCGCCGGCTTTTTCGGTGATTGGCATCCACTGCATCGCGCGTTTGACCGGCACTTCCGGGTTCCAGTCGGGGTTACGATAATCCTGTTTTGTCGAGCTACAGCCCGCCAGCAGCACCACTAAAAAGGCAAACCATCTTAATTTCACGCCAGAAAATCCTTATATAAGCTGTACATCACGGCGGATGACAATGACCAGGGTTAGCGGCATGATAACTGTTTGTTTAGAGATGTCAGCAAGGAAATGCCATGTCCACTTTCCATTTAATTGCCCCCTCCGGGTACTGCATCAATCAGCGTGCTGCGGCGCTGGCCGTTGAACGGCTGACCCGCGAGGGCCATCAGGTCAATAACCAACAAGTGATTACGCGGCGTGAGGAACGTTTTGCCGGTAGTGAAGCTGAAAGGCTGGCGGACATCAATGACCTCGCCCGTCTGGCTGGGGAAAATCTGATTGTTATGCCAGTGCGCGGTGGCTACGGCGCAAGCCGGCTGCTGGCCGATATTGACTGGCAGGCTCTGGTCAAACGCCAGCAGCAGCAACCGCTGGTGATTTGTGGTCACAGCGACTTTACTGCGATTCAGTGCGGCCTGCTGGCGGCGGGCGGCACCATCACCTTTAGCGGCCCGATGCTGGCGGGCAACTTTGGTGCTGAACCGCTTAATGCCTTTACGCAGGAGCACTTCTGGCGGGCAATACGCAATAAATCCTTTACCGTTGAGTGGGACGGCGACGGGCCGCAATGCCATGTTGAAGGAAGATTATGGGGCGGAAACCTGGCGATGCTGACCTCGCTTATTGGCACCCCCTGGCTGCCAACAGTGCCCGGCGGCATTCTGGTGGTTGAAGATATCAATGAGCACCCCTACCGCGTTGAGCGCATGCTGTTACAGCTGCTCTATAGTGGAATCCTCGCGCAGCAGCGCGCGCTGATCCTCGGCAGTTTCTCCCATGCGCAACCCAACGATTACGATGCGGGCTACACTTTAGAGAAGATGGTGGCCTGGTTACGTTCACGGGTGGCAATCCCGGTGATCGCCGGGCTGGACTTCGGACACGAAGCGAAAACCGTCACGTTGCCGCTGGGTGCGCACGCCATATTGCAACACGCTGAAAAATCAACGCTGACCCTCACAGGCCATCCCACAATCTCGGCGTAAAAAAAGCCCTTAATGCCCTTATTAAATTGCTTTATCTGCCGTTATTATAATGTGCCGTAATAAATCCCGGTCCGTGCCGGGATCTCACCGAGAAGAGAAGGAGATGCATACCATTGGACGCTGGGGCGATAATTAGTCTGTTTATTCTGGGTTCTGTACTGGTAACCTGCAGTATTTTATTGAGTTCGTTCTCATCCCGCCTTGGTATTCCGATTCTGGTCATTTTTCTGGCGATTGGTATGTTGGCAGGCGTTGACGGCATCGGTGGCATTCCCTTCGACAACTACCCGCTGGCCTATATGGTCAGTAACCTGGCACTGGCGATCATTCTGCTCGACGGCGGTATGCGCACGCGCGCCAGCTCTTTTCGCGTTGCGCTCGGCCCCGCGCTCTCGCTGGCAACTATCGGGGTGCTGATCACTTCAGGTCTGACCGGCATGATGGCGGCCTGGCTCTTCAAGCTCAACATTATGGAAGGCTTCCTGATTGGCGCGATAGTCGGCTCAACCGATGCGGCGGCGGTCTTCTCGCTGCTCGGCGGTAAAGGGCTGAACGAGCGTGTCGGCTCAACGCTTGAGATTGAGTCCGGCAGCAACGATCCGATGGCGGTGTTTCTGACCATCACGCTGATTGAGATGATCCAGAGCCACCACGCCAATATTGATTTCACCTTCTTCCTGCATATTCTGCGCGAATTTGGCCTCGGCATACTGCTTGGTGGCGCGGGCGGCTACCTGCTGCAACAGATGATCAACCGCATTGCCCTACCGCCTGGGCTCTATCCTTTATTAGCGCTGAGCGGCGGGATTCTGATCTTCTCTGTTACCACAGCGCTGCACGGCAGCGGGATCCTGGCCGTCTATTTATGTGGGTTTGTGCTGGGCAATCGCCCGATTCGTAATCGCTTTGGCATCCTGCAAAACTTTGATGGTCTCGCCTGGCTGGCGCAAATTGCGATGTTCCTCGTGCTCGGCCTGTTGGTGACACCGTCTGATTTAATGCCGATTGCACTCTCTGCGCTGATCCTCTCGGCGTGGATGATCTTTATTGCCCGCCCGCTCTCGGTGTTCGCCAGCCTGCTGCCGTTTCGCGGTTTTAACCTGCGCGAGCGCATCTTTATCAGTTGGGTGGGGCTGCGCGGCGCGGTGCCGATTATTCTTGCCACCTTCCCGATGATGGCCGGGCTGGACAACGCCCGCCTCTTCTTTAATGTCGCCTTCTTCGTGGTGTTGATTTCGCTGCTGTTCCAGGGAACGTCTCTGGGCTGGGCGGCAAAAAAAGCGAAAGTGGTGGTACCGCCGGTGGGCTGGCCGGTTTCGCGCGTCGGGCTGGATATTCACCCGGATAATCCCTTCGAGCAGTTCGTCTACCAACTGAGTGCCGATAAGTGGTGCGTTGGCGCGGCGCTGCGCGACCTGCACATGCCGGAAGAGACGCGCATTGCGGCGCTGTTCCGCGATAACAGCCTGCTTCATCCAACCGGCAGCACCCGGTTACGTGAAGGCGATGTGCTCTGCGTGATTGGCCGCGAAAAAGATCTGCCAGCCCTCGGGAAACTCTTCAGTGAGTCGCCGCCGGTGTCGCTGGATCAGCGCTTCTTTGGTGACTTCATCCTTGAAGCGAATGCCAAGTTTGCCGACATAGCGATGATTTATGGTCTTGATGAGGGGCTTGAGCATCGCGATAACCAGCAAACGCTCGGTGAGATTGTGCAACAACTGCTGGGTGCCGCTCCGGTGGTGGGCGATCAGGTTGAGTTTGCCGGCATGATCTGGACAGTGGCAGAGAAGAGCGAGAATTCGGTATCAAAAGTGGGTGTAAAAGTGGTGGAGAGCGAGGCGGAGTAAGCGCCTCGCGAGAAGTTACATTGTCACAACAGGCACGCGCGGCGCCAGGGCGCACATCAATTCATACCCGACCGTATTGGCCGCCGCGGCTACATCATCAATCTTGATCTCCCTGCCCCACAGCTCCACCGGCGCGCCGATACTGGCGTGCGGGCACGGCGTGAGATCGACCGTCAGCATATCCATCGACACCACACCAACCACCGTGGTGCGAATGCCATCCACCAGTACCGGTGTGCCGGTGGGAGCCTGGCGCGGATAGCCATCTGCATAACCACACGCCACCACGCCGATACGCTGCTCCGTCTGCGCACGGTAACGGCAGCCGTAGCCAACGGCGTCGCCGCTCTTCAGCGTCTGTACAGCAATAATCTCACTGCTCAGCGTCATAACCGGGCGAATACCGCTGTTTGCCACATCCTGCCATCTGCCTGATGGCGAGGCACCGTAGAGAATAATGCCGGGGCGAACCCAGTCAAAATGCGCTTCCGGATGCCATAACGTCGCGGCAGAGTTGGCGAGCGATCGCGGTAACGGCAGCCCTTCTGCCGCCTGCTCAATGCGCCGCATCGGTTGCGAAATGCCGTCCGGACGCTCCGCTTCGGCAAAATGCGACATCAGCGTGATATTGCCGACGCTGGCAAAGCTGCTCAGCTGCTGCCAGACGCTGTGCACGCGCTCCGGCAGGAAACCGAGACGGTTCATACCGCTGTTGATTTTGAGGTAGATATCAAGCGGTGCCTGCAGCTTCGCATTTTTCAGCAGATTAAGCTGCCAGTTACTGTGGATCCCACTGGTGAGACGGTACTTGTCATAAAGCGCCAGCTCCTCCGCATCAAAAAAACCCTCCAGCATTAAGAGAGGCCCTTTCCAGCCGCGCTCGCGCAGCAGGATCGCCTCCTCAAGGTTGAGCATCGCAAAGCCATCAGTTTTATTGAGCGCTGACCAGATGCGCTCCAGACCGTGGCCGTAGGCATTAGCCTTCACCACCGACCAGACTTTGGCATCGGGTGCCGCGCGGCGCACTATTTGCAAATTATTGGCTAACGCCTGTAAATCAAGGGTCGCCAGAACCGGACGAGACATGTCTATTCCTTACGCCTGTCAGCTGTGTACGCCATGGAGATGCTGGGCACGCGCAGGCGTGAACCCTGGAAGATAACGCGCCACGCTCAGATCGTCAGCGGCGATAGCCGGTGTGTTGCCGGTCATCAGATCGCTGAGCAACTGCCCGGAGCCGCAGGCCATTGTCCAGCCGAGCGTGCCGTGACCAGTATTGAGCCACAGGTTTTTAAACGGCGTGCGGCCAACCACCGGCGTGCCGTCCGGCGTCATTGGACGTAAGCCGGTCCAGAAGGTGGCCTCCTCAACATGGCCGCCGCGCGGGAAGAGATCGCGCACCACCATCTCCAGCGTTTCGCGCCGCGGTTGTAACAGCTCAGTATTAAATCCAACGATCTCTGCCATGCCGCCGACGCGAATGCGCTGATCGAAGCGGGTAATGGCGATTTTATAGGTCTCATCAAGAATGGTGGAAACCGGGGCGCCATCCTCCTGCGCCACCGGGATGGTCAGCGAGTAGCCCTTGAGTGGGTAAACCGGGATATCGACAATCCCTTTCAGCAGGCCAGTGGACCAGGAGCCGAATGCCATCACGTAAGCATCTGCTTTCACGACCTCTTCGCCACACTTCACGCCGTAGATTTTCTCACCTTCGTAGAGCAGACGATCGACGGGGGTGTTGAAGCGGAACACCACCCCAGCCGCTTCGGCCATCTGCGCCAGCCGTTGCGTGAAGAGCTGGCAATCGCCGGTTTCATCGTTTGGCAGCCGCAGACCGCCGGTCAGCTTGTGCGCGACTTCATCCAGCGCCGGTTCCACTTCGGCCAGGCGCGCCGATTCCAGCAACTGATACGGCACGCCCGCTTCCTGCAACACGGCGATATCACGGGTGGCGTTCTCATACTGTTCGGCGGTGCGGAAGAGTTGCAGCGTCCCGCCCTGGCGGCCTTCATACTGGATCCCGGTGGTTTCCCGCAGCAGTTTCAGACAATCGCGGCTATATTCAGCCAGACGTACCATGCGCCCTTTGTTTTCCATATAGTGCCGGGTGTCGCAGTTGCGCAGCATTTGCCACATCCACTTTAACTGCGAGGAGGAGCCGTCGAGCTTGATAGCGAGCGGCGCATGGCGCTCAAACATCCATTTGATCGCTTTTAGCGGCACGCCGGGCGCAGCCCACGGTGCGGCATAGCCCGGCGAGATCTGCCCGGCGTTGGCGGCGCTGGTCTCCAGTGCAGGCCCCGGCTGGCGATCGATTACGGTGACATCATGTCCGGCCTGGCGTAAATACCAGGCGCTGGTAACGCCAACAACGCCGCTGCCCAATACAACAACTCGCATATCCCTTCTCCCGTGAGTAAAGCACAATCATCTGATTACAAATTGATAACTCAGATGAAAATATTATTCAACATATGGCTTTTTTATGGTGACGTTCCTCACAACATCGCCGCCAGCTAAGGGCTGCGGATATTCAGCATCTCCTGCTGCGCACCCTATCGCCGCAGCATAATATTTTGCCGCTATGGCTTTTTACACGGTGAGCGAGCGGGAATATCGTGAAGATTTGGTGAGGGCTGGCGTACACTTTTAAATCAGTGTTCTATGCTTGAAATGAGACGCTCCATACAGAGAGTGTCGAGAACAATGAGGGCGCGCTAATGGCTACGATTGACTCAATGAATAAGGATTCTATTCGTCTGAGCGATGGACCCGACTGGACATTCGAGCTGCTGGATGATTACCTGGCAGAGATTGACCGGGTGGCGAAACTCTACCGGCTGGATACCTATCCGCATCAAATCGAAGTGATCACCTCAGAACAGATGATGGATGCCTACTCAAGCGTCGGCATGCCTATCAATTATCCCCACTGGTCGTTCGGCAAAAAGTTTATTGAAACCGAACGGCTCTATAAGCATGGTCAGCAAGGCCTGGCCTACGAGATTGTTATTAACTCCAATCCCTGCATCGCTTACCTGATGGAGGAGAACACCATCACTATGCAGGCGCTGGTGATGGCGCATGCCTGTTACGGACATAACTCGTTTTTCAAAAATAACTACCTCTTCCGCAGCTGGACCGATGCCAGTTCGATTGTCGATTACCTGATCTTCGCGCGTAAATACATCACCGATTGCGAAGAGCGCTACGGCGTAGTCGAAGTGGAAAAGCTGCTCGACTCCTGTCACGCACTGATGAATTACGGCGTCGACCGCTATAAGCGTCCGCAGAAAATCTCCTTGCAGGAGGAGAAAGCGCGGCAAAAAAGCCGGGAAGAGTATCTGCAAAGCCAGGTAAATATGTTGTGGCGCACCCTGCCAAAACGCGATGAGGAGGTGGCCGTCGCTCAGGCGCGCCGTTACCCGGCGGAGCCGCAGGAGAACTTGCTCTACTTTATGGAGAAGAATGCGCCGCTGCTGGAGCCGTGGCAGCGTGAGATCCTGCGCATTGTGCGCAAAGTGAGCCAATATTTTTATCCGCAGAAGCAGACGCAGGTGATGAACGAAGGCTGGGCGACGTTCTGGCACTACACCATCCTTAATCATCTGTATGATGAAGGGAAAGTGACCGACCGCTTTATGCTGGAGTTTCTGCACAGCCACACCAATGTGGTGTTCCAGCCGCCTTACAACAGCCCGTGGTACAGCGGCATTAACCCTTACGCCCTCGGCTTTGCCATGTTCCAGGATATCAAGCGCATCTGCCAGTCACCGACGGAAGAGGATCGCTACTGGTTCCCGGATATTGCCGGTTCCGACTGGCTGGAGACGCTCCATTTCGCCATGCGTGATTTTAAAGATGAGAGCTTTATCAGCCAGTTTATGTCGCCGAAGATCATGCGTGATTTCCGCTTCTTCACCGTGCTGGATGACGATCGCAATAACTACCTGGAAATAGCCGCGATCCACAACGAAGAGGGCTACCGCGAGATCCGCGCGAAGCTCTCATCGCAGTACAACCTGAGCAACCTTGAACCGAATATTCAGGTCTGGAACGTCGATCTGCGCGGCGATCGCTCGCTGACGTTGCGCTATATTCCGCACAACCGCGCCCCGCTCGATAAAGGACGTCGCGAAGTGCTGAAACATGTGCATCGCTTATGGGGATTTGACGTTCTGCTGGAGCAGCAAAACGAAGATGGCAGCGTGGAGCTGCTGGAGCGCTGTCCGCCGCGAAGCAACGTGCTGTGACATAAAAAACCCCTCATCATGAGGGGTTTTTTGTCACTAGCGGCTTTGTAGCGCGAGATCGCCAGGCATGGTTTTCTGCATCTTGTGCCAGATCTCCCCGCTGTCATGACCGTAGCGACGAACCAGTTCATAAACCTTGTCGTGCTCGGCATGCTCGCAGATCTCTGCCAGCCGATGATAAAAACCGAGCGCGAGGCTACGTGCCTCCGGGCTGGAGAAGTAGTGGCGACCAATGCGGGTATAAAGCCCTTTCATGCCGTTCAGGATCAGACCATAGATCGGGTTGCCGGAAGCAAACGCCAGCCCGCGAAAAATGTTGTAATCCAAATTAGCAAACGCATCGGCGTGATCTTCGACTTCACGCGCGGTGGCGAGCACCTTTAACGCATCTTCAGGATGCTGGCGAAACGCAGTGCGAATGAAAATCGTGGAAATGTTGGTACGCACGGACAGCAAGTTATCGATCAACTGCGGTACGCTTTCGTGATCCAGACGTGCCAGCGTTTCCAAAATATTCAGACCGGAGGTTTCCCAGAAATTGTTCACTTTTGTCGGTTTGCCATGCTGGATAGTGAGCCAGCCATCCCGGGCAAGTCGCTGCAGCACTTCACGCAGTGTGGTACGAGTGACGCCAATCAGTTCAGAGAGCTCGCGTTCAGCAGGAAGAATCGACCCCGGAGGAAAGCGACTATTCCAGATACTTTCGATGATGTACTCTTCCGCGAAACCCGCCGGGCTCTGCGCCTTAATGACCATATAAGATTTCCATAACACAGCTAAGCAATGAGCACTCATCATACCAAAGCATGCAGTGGGCAGGTAGCGTAGGGTAGGAAGAAAAAAGGCGATCAACGTTTTATTTTGACGAATTTACTACATGAATATTTCGTGCAAATATGCCTTAAATCCAAATAATTAACTGAAGATCGGCCAAAATGGCGTAGGCGATGTTTCACTTTTTGCTGACTAAACATTCCATTACGCATTATTTTGCCCCCGCTAGTGGCCTTGAGATTGATTTCGTTTACACTGCGGTCTCTACGCATCTCCAGGGAAATGATTATGTTGCGATATTTAAATAAGTGCTCACACGGGCGCGGCGCCTGGCTGCTGATGGCGTTAACCGCCTTTGCGCTTGAGATGACGGCGCTGTGGTTCCAGCATGTCATGTTGCTCAAACCGTGCGTGTTATGCATTTACGAGCGCTGCGCCCTCTTTGGCGTGATGGGTGCCGGTATTGTCGGTGCCATTGCGCCAAAAACCCCTCTTCGCTTTGCTGCTCTTGCCATCTGGATCTACAGCGCCATTCGCGGTATCCAGCTGGCGTGGGAACACACGCAGATCCAGCTTCACCCCTCCCCTTTTATGACCTGCGATTTTGCCGCACGCTTCCCGAGCTGGCTGCCGCTGGATAAATGGCTGCCGCAGGTGTTTGTTGCCTCCGGCGACTGTGCGCAGCGTCAGTGGGAGTTCCTGAAGATGGATATGCCGCAGTGGCTATTAGGCATTTTTGTCGCCTATCTGGTGGTGGCGCTGCTGGTGCTGATTGCGCAGTTCTTTAAACCGAAAAAACGCGATCTGTTTGGCCGTTAAAAAAAACGCTCCTTCGGGAGCGTTTTTTTTATTGATGAAAGCAGCGATGAGAAGCAGAGCCTTAATCAGCCCAATCCGGTTTATTCAGGATGTGTTCTTGCCAGTCGCGCACTTCGGACTCTTTCACTGCAATGTGACGAACGGATATCCGCTCAGCGTGCATCGCTGCTTTTGACCCGGTACGCAGCGGGTGCCAGACCGGCAAATTTTTCCCCTCAGCCAGCAAGCGGTACGCACAGCTTGGCGGCAACCATTCGAAGGTCGGCAGATTCTCACGGGTCAGCTTGATGCAGTCCGGTTCATATTCGAAACGGCGCTCGTAGTTACGGCACTGGCAGGTTTTGATATTTAACTGGCGGCAGGCGACGTTGGTGAAGTAGATCTCGTCAGTGTCTTCATCCATCAGTTTGTGCAGGCAGCACTGCCCGCAGCCGTCACAGAGCGATTCCCACTCTGCGTCCGTCATTTGGTCGAGAGTTTTGCTTTGCCAGAAAGGAGTGTCGCTCATGATAAAATCCGCCGTTGGTAACCAGGGTGCACCTTATAACCACTCTGGCAGAGGGATGCAAGTTTTGCCGCCCGAATGAGCGGCAAAAGCATTAAAGCACGCGGGTCGAGAGAGTGTGTTCGTTGAGGCGCAGCTCGAGTTCATCACCGCTGCTGAGCGGCCCGACGCCTTCCGGTGTACCGGTAAGGATCACGTCCCCCGCTTTCAGGGTGAAGAATTTACTCATATAGGCAATCAGCGGCACGATTTTATGAATCATGTCGGAAGTGCTGCCCTGCTGGCGAATCTCGCCGTTAATTTTCAGCTCCAGCGCGCTGTTCTGCGGATCGCCCTCAAACTGAGCGGCGGGGATAAAACCCGAGATGGGGCAGGCATTATCAAACCCTTTCGCCTTTTCCCACGGCTGCCCTGCTTTCTTCAGTTTGCTTTGCAGGTCGCGCGCGGTCAGATCCAGCGCCACGCCGTAGCCCGCTATCGCTTGTTGAACATGATCTTCGGTGGCATGGCGCAGCGTTGCACCAATTAGCACCGCCAGTTCAATTTCATGATGCACCGAGCCAAGCTCAGTCGGCAGCACCAGCGGCTGGCGAAGGTCGCACAATGCGGATTCAGGTTTAATAAACAGCACCGGCTCTTCCGGCGTCGCGCTGCCCATCTCCTTTATATGCTTCGCATAGTTACTGCCGACACACACCACTTTACTCACCGGGTAATCCAGCAGAGCACCCTGCCAGTTATGATGTTGATACATGTTTTGCCTCTCCGGTAACACGTTGAACATGAGCGAAAAATGACTATCCGCGCCGCCCGGCGGTTTGTCAAATCGCAAAATAAGAGGGAGTGAATGCGTAAAAAAAAGACGGCGGAATAATCCGCCGCCTTTAGAGAGGGTTATTGCTTACTATTCGCCGCAAGGTGGGCTTTAAGTAAATTTTCCGGCGGCGGGGGAAGCTGTAAATAATACCCCTGCTCGCCGAGCGCGGTTTTTACTTTTTCCAGATCCGCGCCGGCTAATTTTTTACTGCCGTCGAGGGGTAAAATCATCGCTAACTGCGGTTGGCCGAAACTTTGCATTAATGTTTCTGGCACACGAGAAAAATCGTCTCTTTTCTCAACATACAGATAGGTCTGTTCACGTCTGGCACTTCGATAGATCACACAAAACATACTTTTACTCGGAATTAGGAGGTGGTTACTTGCCTGAATATAACAGGGACTATAACATGCCCGGTAGTATTCAGAATATCACCCCGATTTCGGGTGTTTAGAGCAAAATGAGTAAGGTCAGGATGTCAAACACGCCCATCGAGCTTAAAGGCAGTAGTTTTACCTTATCCGTGGTTCATTTGCATGATGCAAAACCCGAAGTTATTCGTCAGGCGTTAGAAGACAAAATCGCTCAGGCTCCTGCATTTTTGCAGCATGCTCCCGTGGTGGTGAATGTCTCAGCACTGGTAGGTCCGATTGACTGGCCGCAACTGCAGAAAAGTATTGCTGCCACTGGCCTGCATGTTGTGGGTATTAGCGGTTGCAAAGACGCTGCACTGAAAGCGGAAATAGAACGTGCTGGCTTTCCTATCCTGTCGGAAGGCAAAGAGAAAGCGCAACCGCGCCCGGAGCCCGTAGCTGAACCGGTATCCGTCGCCACGCCGGCTATTAAAACACGGCTGATTGATACCCCGGTGCGCTCTGGACAGCGCATCTATGCGCAGAACTGCGACCTGATTGTCACCAGCCACGTGAGCGCAGGCGCGGAGTTGATTGCCGATGGCAATATTCACGTCTACGGCATGATGCGCGGCCGCGCGCTGGCGGGTGCAAGCGGTGATGATGAAGCACAAATATTTTGTACCCACCTGACCCCGGAACTGGTCTCCATTGCGGGTGAGTACTGGCTGAGTGACCAAATCCCGGCCGAATTTTATGGCAAAGCGGCGCGTCTGCAACTGGCAGGTAACGCTTTGACAATTCAACCCTTAGATTAAGCCCTTTTAACAAGGAACTCCTATGGCACGCATTATTGTTGTTACTTCGGGTAAAGGGGGCGTTGGCAAGACCACCTCCAGCGCGGCCATCGCTACTGGTTTAGCCCAGAAGGGCAAGAAAACGGTCGTTATCGACTTCGATATTGGCCTTCGTAACCTTGACCTGATCATGGGCTGCGAGCGCCGCGTTGTGTACGATTTCGTTAACGTTATCCAGGGCGACGCAACGCTGAACCAGGCGTTGATTAAAGATAAGCGCACTGAAAATCTTTATATTCTCCCGGCATCGCAGACGCGCGATAAAGACGCCCTCACCTATGAAGGCGTTGATAAAGTATTAGAAGATCTGAAAAAAATGGACTTCGACTTTATCGTCTGCGACTCACCGGCTGGCATCGAAACCGGCGCGCTGATGGCGCTCTACTTCGCCGATGAAGCCATTATCACCACCAACCCCGAAGTATCGTCCGTGCGTGACTCTGACCGTATTCTGGGGATTCTGGCTTCCAAATCACGTCGTGCGGAGAGAGGTGAAGAGCCAATTAAAGAGCATCTGCTGCTCACCCGCTACAACCCAGGCCGCGTTAACCGTGGCGACATGTTGAGCATGGAAGATGTGCTGGAAATTCTGCGCATCAAACTGATTGGCGTGATCCCGGAAGATCAGTCTGTACTGCGGGCCTCCAACCAGGGCGAGCCAGTTATTCTGGATGCCAATGCTGACGCCGGTAAAGCGTATGCCGATGCCGTGGAACGTCTGCTGGGAGAAGAACGTCCTTTCCGCTTCATTGAAGAAGAGAAGAAAGGTTTCCTCAAACGCCTGTTCGGAGGATAAGTTATGGCATTACTCGACTTTTTTCTCTCCAGAAAAAAGAATACCGCCAGCATCGCTAAAGAACGCCTGCAGATTATTGTTGCAGAGCGCCGCCGCAGCGACGCTGAACCCCACTATTTGCCGCAGCTGAAGCGCGATATTCTGGAAGTCATCTGCAAATATGTGCAGATCGATCCGGAGATGGTCACCGTACAGCTGGAGCAGAAAGGGGACGATATTTCTATTCTGGAGTTGAACGTCACGTTGCCAGAAGCGGAAGAGACGAAATAGTCTTCGCAATAAGGGCAATAAAAAAAGGCAGAAGAGATTCTGCCTTTTTATTTATTCGCTCAAATATACTGTAATTATTTACAGTCTTATTGCGGATACTCTGCTAATAACGCGTTCAGACGATCGGCCATCAATTCACCGCGCCAGCCGCTGATTAATTCCGGCAGGCTATTTTGCGTCTTTAATTTCCAGTGCCAGTTTAATAACTGATTAATCTGCCGACGCGAAGCCAGGAGCTCAACGCTAATATTTTCGCTTTCACTGATCGTCTGCACCTGCGCTTTAATCGCTTTAAACGCTTTGCGATAGCCGGGCATATCCATCAGATTACGCAGCGGTTCAGGGAGTGCCTCTTCCGGCAACTCCTGCGCCTGCGCGACCAGTGCCACAAGGGTTTTACCGTGAAAACGGATTTCGCTGCCCGAGAGACCAAGACTATCCAGCTCGCCGAGGCTGCCCGGCATATAGCGCGCCACTGCCCAGAGATGCTCTTCGCGCACCACAAAGTTCACCGCCATGTCGCGCTCGCGCGCCTTGCGCAGACGCCAGGATGCCAGCAACTGTAAACAGGCCAGCTGGCGCGGGCGCAGCTGCCAGGCGTTAGTGATTTCACGCCATGCCTCGTCCGGTGCCAGCACTTCCTGGCGGCGCTGCATCATTAAGCGACACTCATCAAGCGCGGCAGCCAGCCTGCCCGCCTGCTCGGTTTCTGCCAGCAGTTTCCCGGCGATAGGCAGCAGATACCAGACATCTGCCGCTGCATAGTCACACTGACGTTCGGTCAGCGGACGCGCCAGCCAGTCGGTGCGGGATTCGCTTTTATCAATCACCGTCCCGGTAAACTCCTCCACCATCGAGGCAAAGCCCCATGACATCGGACGGCCGCAGAATGCCGCGAGGATCTGCGTATCAATCATCGGCTGTGGCTGTACACCAAACGTATTGAGGAACACTTCCAGATCTTCGCTTCCCGCGTGCAGATACTTGGTGATTGCCGTATTGGTGAGCAGGTCGCGAAACGGCGTCCAGTCGGTAATGGTCAGCGGATCGATAAGCGTGACACGCTCGCCGTCATACATCTGCAGCAGACCCAGTTGCGGGTAGTAAGTGCGGGTGCGGACAAATTCCGTATCGAGGGCAATGGCTGGAAACGCACTGGCAGCTTCACATATGGCTGCCAGCGCATCGTTCGTCGTTATCATCTGGTAATTCAAATCATTTTCTCTTCAGTTTGCGCCCATAAAAAACGCCGGCTTTAACCGGCGTTCGGGAGGCTAACGGATAGCTCAGGCGTTATTGTCCACTTTGGCACGCGCTTCGTCACGTAATTCTCGTCGCAAAATCTTTCCGACGTTCGATTTCGGCAGCTCCGTGCGGAACTCAACCTGCTTCGGCACCTTGTAGCCGGTAAGCTGTCGGCGGCAGAAAGCGATCAGCGCCTCTTCCGTCACGGAAGCCTCTTTTTTCACTACAAATAGCTTCACCGCTTCGCCGCTGTTCGCCGAAGGCACGCCAACGGCAGCCACTTCAAGCACTCCGGGGTGCTGCATCACCACATCTTCGATCTCGTTCGGATAGACGTTGAAACCGGAGACCAGAATCATATCTTTTTTGCGATCGACAATACGCAGGAAGCCCTCGTCATCCATCACCGCAATATCGCCGGTGTGCAGCCAGCCATCACGCAGGATCTCATCCGTTGAATCAGGGCGCTGCCAGTAGCCAAGCATCACCTGCGGCCCTTTAATGCAAAGCTCGCCCGGTTCGCCCGGGGCGACTTCATTATTGTCATCATCCACCAGCTTGGCTTCGGTCGACGGCACCGGCAGGCCAATGCTGCCGCTGTGGTAGTCAATATCGTGCGGGTTGACGCTCACCAGCGGTGAACATTCGGTCAGGCCATACCCTTCCAGCAGATACTGCCCGGTCAGTTTGACCCAACGATCCGCCACTGCCTGCTGCACCGGCATCCCGCCGCCGGCAGAGAGGTGCAGTGAGGAGAAATCGAGCTTTTTGAACTCATCATTATTGAGCAGCGCATTAAACAGCGTGTTCACGCCAGTCATAGCGGTGAAAGGATACTTGCCCAGCTCTTTCACCAGCCCTGGAATATCGCGCGGGTTGGTGATCAGCAGGTTCTGCCCGCCCAGTTCGATAAACAGCAGGCAGTTCATGGTCAAGGCAAAGATGTGATAGAGCGGAAGCGCGGTGACCACCAGCTCTTTACCCCGATGCAGCAGCGGCCCGTAAGTCGCGTTCACCTGTTCGAGGTTAGCCAGCATATTACGGTGGGTCAGCATCGCCCCTTTTGCCACGCCGGTAGTGCCACCGGTATATTGCAGAAACGCCAGATCCTCGCACACCAGTTCCGGTTTGACATACTGCATGCGGTAGCCGTTTTGCAGCGCGCGGCGAAACGAGATAGCGTCCGGCAGATGATATTTCGGCACCAGCCGTTTGATATATTTAACGACAAAGTTGACCACCGTCCCTTTTGCCGTCGAAAGCTGATCGCCCATGCGGGTCAGGATGACGTGGCGTACCTGGGTTTTGTCGACAATCTTCTCCAGCGTGTGGGCAAAGTTGGAGACAATGACGATTGCCGCCGCGCCGCTGTCGTTAAGCTGATGCTCCAGCTCGCGGGGCGTGTAGAGCGGGTTAACGTTTACCACAATCATCCCGGCACGCAAAATCCCGAACAGCGCAACGGGGTATTGCAGCAGGTTCGGCATCATCAGCGCCACGCGATCGCCCTTTTGCAGGCCAAGCCCCTCCTGAAGGTAGGCGGCAAATGCCCGGCTGCGCTCCTCCAGTTTACGGAAGGTCATCACCTCGCCCATGTTGATAAACGCCGGCTGGTCGGCATAACGGGCTGCTGAGTGTTCAAATAATTCAACCAGGGATTGATAACGGTCAGGGTTGATCTCCGCAGGCACATCGGCGGGATAACGATTTAACCAAACCTTTTTCAATGCATCACCTCTAAAATGAGTGTTTGTTGTCATCGCAGCCCCAGTTAATAAACAAGAAATTAACATTATATTAACTCAGCGTACCAGTTTGAAAATTAACCGGACGGAAGGTTGCGAAGCGCGTCACTAATTATTTTTGTCATCTAATACAGAAAACAAAAACAGCGGCCAGGCCGCTGTTTATTTTTCCTGCCAAAACAAGAAATTACTCTGTTACGACCGTTTGTACACGAGCGGGTTCAGGCGGATACCAGCCCCATGGACCGTAGCCTGTGCGCCAGGGATAGGCCCCCGGGCCGGAGAACCAGGGGTCGAGCGGCTGCGGCGGCATCATGATTTGCTGCTGCAAGCGCCAGCGCTTGTAGCCGTTCACCTGCATCACCATATAGGTGTAGGAGGCGCTGCCAACTTTACCCGCTTCGGTGCCGGTAATCGGCCCGACCACGGTGACCAGCTGGTTACGGAAATCGACCGGGTCAACAAAGCCGTTGATGTCGGCATAGATTCGCCCGACAGAGGGCTCGCCCAGCACCGGGCGCGCACCTTCGTCCAGCGGGACAGAGGCGATCTCCAGCCGGGTTTTGCCCTGCTGATTGATCACATTGATCACTTTCCCGCCGAAACGCCCCTCCTGACCGACATAGAGCGTTGGCGCATTCATCACCCGCACTAAATCTTGCTGCGGTGTCGGGCTGGTGCCCTTGATCGCATCAGGCACCGTCACGCACCCACTCAACGCCACCGTTACCAGCCCTGCCAGTAACAGCTGCATAAACCCTTTTTGACCCGCCATCATGCGACCCCTTAACTCAGTTAGTACTACTGAGATTCATTCCCGGCCAGGAAGTTTCTTCCACGCCACTTCGTTACGCAAATAAACCGGTTCCGCCTGTTCAACGGCAACCCATTTTTGCGCAGCAAAAAGCTGGCGGGCGATGGGCAACATATCTTCCGCCGTGGGCAGCAACATCTCGCCGTCGGTCAGCGTAACAGGACTATTCGCTGCTAATTCAGGCCATGCGCCCCAGCCGGTGCCAACCATCGCCCAGCTGCCATCAAGCTGCTGCAGACGATCGCTTACCGCCTCAGGCTTCAGCACCGCTTCGGTCTCTTCACCGTGCCAGATGCCATCGGCATCGCGCTGATACTCAGCCCAGTAGACTTCGCCCATGCGGGCATCAATGGCGGCCAGCACACGGGTTGCGCCGGTTTTGCGCCAGGCTCCCTGCGCCATCGTCGCCAGCGTCGAAACGCCAATCATCGGCAGCTCTGCGCCGAGCGCCAGACCCTGTGCAATACCAATACCGATACGCACGCCGGTGAAGCTGCCCGGCCCGCGGCCGAAAGCCAGCGCGTCAAGATCGGTAAGCTTGACCTCAGCGTCGGCAAGGGCAGCTCTGACCAGCGGCAGAATGCGTTGTGTATGTTCACGAGGGCAAAGTTCGAAGTGAGCGAAGGTCGTACCGTCATTCCACAGGGCGACAGAACAGGCTTCTGTGGCGGTATCAATAGCCAGAATTCGCATGGGTATAGCAGTCCAGATTCAACAAAATGGCGCGCATCTTACCACACTTCGCGGAAAATTACTCCGCTGCAGGCCGGGCAAGAAACTCCACCGCGCGGCGGATATCGCGCGTGCGCGGTGCCGGCGGCAGGCTGGCGAGAAACACCGCGCCGTAGGGCCGCATCACCAGACGGTTATCGCAAATCACCAGCACGCCGCGATCGTCAATATCACGGATCAAGCGACCGACGCCCTGCTTGAGCGTAATGACCGCATCCGGGAGCTGCACTTCCTCAAAGGGATCGCCACCGCGCAGACGGCAATCTTCCATCCGCGCTTTCAGCAGCGGATCGTCCGGCGAGGTAAACGGCAGCTTATCGATGATTACCAGCGAAAGCGTATCGCCGCGCACATCGACGCCCTCCCAGAAGCTGCTGGTCGCCACCAGCAGTGCGTTACCCGCTTCAACAAACTGTTGCAGCAGTTGCCCTTTACTGGTTTCACCCTGCAACAGCACCGGCAGGCTAAGTGTGGCACGGAACTGTTCTGCGAGATCGCGCATCATGGCGTGCGAGGTACAGAGCATAAAGCAGCGACCGTTGTTGGCCTCAATCATTGGCCTTAACATCGCTGCCAGCTGGCGCGCAGAGCCGGGCTGATTAGCCTGTGGCAGATTGCGCGGCACGCAGAGCAGCGCCTGGCGCGGGTAATCGAAGGGGCTCGGCAACAGCAGCGACTCGGCTTCCTCGATGCCTAACCGCGCGGTGAAGTGATGCAGATCGTCGTTAACCGACAAGGTCGCGGAGGTAAAGATCCAGCTCCCCTTCTTCTCTTTCATCACTTCCTGAAATTTATCGGCGACGGTCAGCGGCGTCAGCGCCAGCGTAAAGTTGCGCGAGGTGCACTCATACCAGTAGCTGAAGCCGGGCTGGTTGAACTCCTTCAGCCGCTTGAGGCGGGCGCGGTAAACCGTGGCGCGCTCAAAGGCGGCGTCCAGCACCGCTGAGCGCCCGAGGGAGAGTTTCGCCACGTCGTAACAGAGTTCAAGGGCGTCATCGAGCAGCAGCAGCGCACGCTGTATCCGCGCATCGGCCAGCAGTTCGCGCAGGTTCCCGCGATAGCCCGGCTCGCCGAGCTGCAGGCGGAAATCCTGCGCGCTTTGCGCCAGCCGGTCGGCGCACTTCTGCAACTGCGCGGTATCACGTAAATCGGTGCGGTAGGCAATGGTGAAATCTTTGGCCAGATCGAGCAGCTGGCGGCTGGAGAGCGACTGGCCAAAATATTGGCTGGCGATATCGGGCAACTGGTGCGCTTCGTCGAAGATCATCACCTCGGCCTCCGGGATTAGCTCACCAAAACCGCTCTCTTTCACCACCATGTCGGCGAGAAAAAGGTGGTGGTTGACGACGACAACGTCGGCTTCCATCGCTTTTTTACGCGCCTTCACCACGAAGCACTCTTTGTACATCGGGCAGTCGCTGCCCAGACAGTTATCGTTGGTGCTGGTGACCAGCGGCCAGGCGGCGGAATCCTCAGCCACGCTGACGCAGGTGCTGATATCGCCATCTTTGGTCTGGTTAGACCAGGAGCGCAGCAGAATGACATCGCTCAGCGTCTGCACCGGCAGATCGCCACCGGCAATCGCTTGCTGTTCGAGACGCTCGATACAGAGGTAGTTTGAACGGCCTTTGAGCAACGCCGTGCGGCCGGTGTACTCCAGCGCTTTTGAGACGGTGGGCAGATCGCGGCTGTAGAGTTGATCCTGCAGGGCTTTCGAACCGGTGGAGATGATCACTTTCTTCCCGGCGCGCAATGCGGGCGCAAGGTAGGCGTAGGTTTTACCGGTTCCGGTTCCCGCCTCAACCACCAGCGGCTGCGTTTTTTCAATCGCTTCGGTCACGGCGTAAGCCATCTGGCGCTGCGGTTCGCGCGGTTTAAATCCCGGTATCGCTTTGGCAAGCTGGCCGTCTGTTGCAAAATCGTCCGTCACACTACCCCCTGGTTAAATCGCCAGTGATTATGTCAGGGTGAGCGGATTTACGCCAGCCAGGTTTTTGTGGCACTCTTCCCGGCGAATCTATGTAACCAGGAAGGAAAAGGTGATGACAATTGTGCGTATTGACGCGGAAGCCCGCTGGTCTGATGTGGTGATCCATAACCAGACGCTTTATTACACTGGCGTGCCGGAAAACCTCGATGCCGACGCCTTTGAGCAGACGGCCAACACGCTGGCGCAGATTGACGCGGTGCTCGAAAAACAGGGCAGCGATAAGTCACGGATCCTCGACGCCACTATTTTTCTTGCCGATAGCGATGATTTTGCAGCGATGAATAAGGCCTGGGATGCGTGGGTCGTGGCGGGCCATGCACCGGTGCGCTGCACCGTGCAGGCGAAGCTGATGAATCCGCGTTATAAAGTTGAGATTAAGATTATCGCGGCGGTCTAATTACTCCTCCTCGTCCTCCTCATCTTCAAAGCGCGCCACAATCCGCTCGCCGGTATGGCTGGCGCGCAGCTCTTGCGCCACCAGGGTAATGGCCTCGCCGCTGCTCATGCCGCCGGCCATAAGTTCCTGAATACGTTCGACTGCTTTCTGCTGCTGTTCGTGACTGAGGGCGGGTAATCCTGCAAACATGGTCAACTCCTGATAAATTATCGGCGCTAATTATTCCACGCGTCTGTGCACTACGCCAGCGAAGACGCTCAAGAGCCAGGAATCATGAAACAGTTAACGCCTGCCCAACTCACTCTCCCGTGGCGCCGCGACGCTGCGGAATTCTATTTCGCACCGCTCAGCGCGCAGCCGTGGGCGATGCTGCTCCATTCGGGGCATGCCGATCATCCCCATAACCGTTTTGATATTTTAGTCGCCGATCCACTCACGACACTGACAACGCAGGGCGATTTCACTTATCAGGATGGACGCGCGTCGCAAGGCGATCCGCTTGAACTCTTACAGCAGGCGCTGGATGCGTGCGGTCTGCATGCTGAACCCGCGAATGACCTCCCTTTCCAGGGCGGTGCGCTGGGCCTGTTTGGTTATGATTTAGGCCGCCGTTTTGAAAAGCTGCCCTCACTGGCCGCGCAGGATATTGCCGTCGCGGATATGGCGGTTGGCCTCTATGACTGGGCGCTGATTGTTGACCACAAATTGCAGCGCGTAACGTTGTTGAGTCACGGGGATATCAATGCGCGCCTGGCCTGGCTTGAGGCCCAGAGCGCACCGCCACAGGCTGAGTTTCGCTTAACCGCTGCCTGGCAGGCCAATATGAGCCGCGCGGAGTACGGCGAGAAGTTCCGCCAGGTGCAGGCGTGGCTGCACAGCGGCGACTGCTATCAGGTCAACCTCGCGCAACGTTTTCAGGCACGCTATAGCGGCGATGAGTGGCAGGCGTTTGTGCGTCTGAATGATGAGAACCGCGCACCGTTCAGCGCCTTCCTGCGTCTGCCGCAGGGGGCGATCCTCAGCCTGTCACCGGAGCGATTTATTCGCCTGACCGGCGATGAGATTGAGACCCGCCCGATTAAAGGCACCCTGCCGCGTCTTGCGGATGAACAAGCGGATGCTGAGCAGGCCGCCCGTCTTGCCGCCTCGCCGAAAGATCGCGCCGAGAATGTGATGATTGTCGATCTGATGCGCAACGATATTGGTCGCGTGGCGGTGCCGGGTTCGGTGCAGGTGCCGGAACTGTTCGTGGTGGAACCCTTCCCGGCGGTGCATCACCTGGTGAGCACCGTGACGGCGAAACTGCCGCCCGGACGACACGCAAGCGATCTGCTCCGCGCGGCGTTTCCCGGCGGATCGATTACCGGTGCGCCGAAAGTGCGGGCGATGGCGATTATCGATGAGCTGGAGCCACACCGCCGCAATGCCTGGTGCGGCAGCATCGGCTACCTCAGCCTCTGCGGCAATATGGACACCAGCATTACCATCCGTACCGTCACCGCCTGTGACGGGCAGCTTTACTGCTCGGCAGGCGGCGGGATTGTCGCCGACAGCGATGAAGATGCGGAATATCAGGAAACCTTTGATAAAGTTAACCGTATCCTGCGGCAACTTGAGAGGTAATTCGTGGAGCAACCGGTGTTAACTCTGGATAACTTTTTATCACGCTTTCAGCTGATGCGCCCGCAGCTTAATGCCGCCACCCTGAATGCGCGCCAGGCGGCGGTGCTGGTGCCGATTGTGCGGCGTGAAGAGCCGGGCCTGCTGCTGACGCAGCGCTCAGCCATGCTGCGTAAACATGCCGGCCAGGTCGCCTTTCCCGGCGGCGCGGTCGACAGCACCGACGCCTCGCTTATCGCCGCCGCGCTGCGTGAAGCGCAGGAAGAGGTAGCGATCCCGCCGGAATCGGTTGAGGTGATTGGCGTCCTGCCGCCGGTGGATAGCGTGACCGGCTTTCAGGTTACGCCGGTGGTCGGCATTATTCCGCCGGATCTCCCCTGGCGTGCCAGTGAAGATGAAGTGGCGGCGGTGTTTGAAATGCCGCTTGCCGAGGCGTTGCGGCTTGGGCGTTATCACCCGCTGGATGTGCATCGTCACGGTAATGCCCACCGGGTGTGGTTATCCTGGTATGAGCATTATTTTGTCTGGGGCATGACGGCGGGGATCATCCGCTCGCTGGCGCTGCAAATCGGCTTGAGGCCATAAGCGCTATACTTAGTTTTGCGCACTTTGTGACGGCGAACTCGCTATTAGTTTAATAGAGGCCAGCGATTAGTTTAATTCATGTGAATAGTTAACCTGCTGGCACCCTTCCCTCTTACACTATGCGCAGTTATTACATCGTTACTGGAAACCCAGTAACCCTGTCAGGAGTGTAAATGTGATTAGTCTATTCGACATGTTCAAAGTGGGAATTGGTCCCTCCTCTTCCCACACTGTTGGCCCGATGAAGGCCGGGAAGCAGTTCGTCGATGATCTGGTCGAAAAAGGATTGCTGGAAAACACTACCCGCGTTGTGGTGGATGTTTACGGCTCACTCTCCCTTACCGGGAAAGGACACCATACCGATATCGCCATTATTATGGGTCTGGCGGGCAACGAGCCGGCCACTGTCGATATTGATGCAATCCCGGGGTTTATCCGCGATGTGGAAAACCGTGGGCGCTTGCTGCTGGCGCAGGGTCGCCATGAAGTCGACTTCCCGCAGAATGATGGTATGCGTTTTCACAGCGATAACCTGTCGCTGCACGAAAACGGCATGCGCATTACCGCCCTGAACGGCGATGACGCCATTTACAGCAAAACTTACTACTCCATCGGCGGCGGCTTTATCGTTGATGAAGAGCATTTTGGTAAAGAGACGCTCGACTCTGTCGCGGTGCCCTACCCGTTCAACTCTGCGACGCAGATGCTTGAGTACTGCAAGCAGACCGGGCTTTCTCTCTCCGGGATGGTGATGCAGAACGAGCTGGCGCTGCACTCGAAAAAAGAGATTGAAGAGTACTTTGCTAACGTCTGGACGACCATGCGCGCCTGTATCGATCGCGGCATGAACACCGAAGGCGTGTTGCCGGGTCCGCTGCGCGTGCCGCGTCGCGCCTCTGCGCTGCGCCGCCTGCTGGTCTCCAGCGATAAGCTCTCCAACGATCCGATGATCGTCGTGGACTGGGTCAACATGTTTGCCCTCGCGGTTAACGAAGAGAATGCGGCGGGCGGTCGCGTTGTGACGGCTCCGACCAACGGCGCCTGCGGTATCGTGCCGGCGGTGCTGGCCTATTACGACCACTTTATTGAGTCCGTCAGCCCGGATATCTATATTCGCTACTTCCTCGCTGCCGGGGCGATTGGTGCGCTCTATAAAATGAACGCCTCCATTTCCGGTGCGGAAGTGGGCTGCCAGGGCGAAGTGGGCGTTGCCTGCTCTATGGCGGCGGCAGGTCTTGCTGAGCTGCTGGGCGCAAGCCCGGAGCAGGTTTGCGTTGCCGCAGAGATTGGTATGGAGCACAACCTCGGTCTGACCTGCGATCCGGTCGCTGGCCAGGTGCAGGTTCCCTGCATTGAGCGTAATGCCATTGCCTCGGTGAAGGCGATTAACGCCGCGCGGATGGCGATGCGCCGCACCAGCGCACCGCGCGTCTCGCTCGACAAGGTTATCGAAACCATGTACGAGACCGGGAAAGATATGAATGCCAAATACCGCGAAACCTCGCGCGGGGGTCTGGCCATCAAAGTGCAGTGTGACTAAACTTACCGCTCTCAGCGCCGTTCAACCGAACGGCGTTTTTTTTACCCGCTACGCCACAGATCAAGAATATTCCCCGCCGTTTGTGCATAAGCTGAGCAATTTCCCGCTACACTTCAACTGTGCTGGCATGGCAATCAGGCCAGGGATATTACAGGCGATCGGCGCATGCAAACGGCTCAGCGGATCATTAAAAGCTATCGACAGCGGCGCGCCACGGTCTGCGTGCTGGCGGGCATTGTCGCGCTGATATTGACCCTCGCTTTTCGCTTTGTTTCCGAGCGTAACCTCAACCAGCAACGCGTTGCCTCTTTTACCCATCATGCAGTGGTGAACTTTGATCGCTTGCTGCTGCCGCTGGAATCGACCCGCGAGATGGTTTCGCCGCTGGTCGGCAAACCCTGTGACGGGGTGCACCTGCAACTGCGCAAAATCGCCGCAAGCCTGCAGACGGTTCGCTCCATTACGCTGGTGCACGATGGCATACTTTACTGCTCGAGCATTTTTGGCGATCGTCACGTTCCTGTTCACCAGCTCCAGCCGAGCCTGCCGGCGAAAACCACGCTGCAGGTCCTCTCAACGGATAAATCTCTGCTGAAAGATCGCCCGGTGCTGATCGTCTGGTTCCCCACCGCCGCAGACGGGCAAAGTGGCGTGATGGAAGTGGTGAATATTGAACTGCTCAGCCGCTTAATGCTGGAGCCGCAGCCGCCGCTCATCACCCGCGTTGCGCTCTCTGTTGCCGGGCGGCATCTGGTGCAGGGAAAAGGTCTGCTGGAGGCCCTACCACTGGCCGACGATGAGAAACGCTATCAGCGCACCTCGCAATTCTTCCCGCTTTCGGTGAGCGTAAGCGGCCCGGGTGCTACAAGGCTGGCGCTGCAACATCTGCCTTCACAGCTACCGCTGGCGCTGATGATTGCGCTATTAACCAGCGTGATTACCTGGTTTACCACCGCCAGCCGCATGAGCTTCGCCCGCGAGATTAACCTTGGCTTAACCGGTCGCGAATTCGCCCTCTTCTGCCAGCCGGTGCTGCATGCCCAGAGCCTGAAGTGCGTCGGCGTGGAGATCCTGCTGCGCTGGCACAATCCGCGCCAGGGTGCGATTTCGCCGGAGGTGTTTATTCCTATCGCCGAGGCGCAGCATCTAATCGCCCCGCTGACCCGCTATGTACTGATTGAGGTGCAGGCGCACCGCCATCTCTTTCCGGCCGACGCCCATTTTCATATCGGCATTAATG
This sequence comes from Kosakonia sp. CFBP8986, assembly GCF_034044935.1. Lineage (NCBI taxonomy): Bacteria > Pseudomonadati > Pseudomonadota > Gammaproteobacteria > Enterobacterales > Enterobacteriaceae > Kosakonia > Kosakonia sp. CFBP8986. The sequence continues at coordinate 347,785 of NZ_JAXCXB010000001.1, forward strand.
CCGCCCCCAGCCATCTGCGCGATGGCGAGTTACTGAAAGATCTGCACCGGTTATGGTTTGTTCACCATCCAGTTCAGCAGTTGATCATTGAATTGACCGAGCGCGATGCGCTGCAGGATGTTGATTCGCGCATGATGCGCGAGCTGCATCATAACGGTGTAAAGATTGCGATTGATGATTTCGGCACCGGCAATAGCGCCCTGAGCTGGCTGGAGAAGCTGCAACCGGACATTCTGAAAATCGACAAATCCTATACCGCGGCGATCGGCACCGATGCGGTGAACTCCAAGGTGACCGACATTATTATCGCGCTTGCACAGCGGCTGGATATTGAACTGGTGGCAGAGGGGGTAGAAACCCCGCAGCAGGCGCAATATTTGCGTCAGCAGGGGGTGCAGTCACTACAGGGGTATCTGTTTGCACAGCCGATGCCCATTGAGGATTTCCCGGCGTGGTTAGCCGGGAATGCGACGCCAGCCGCGCATGACGATCGGCTGGCTCCGCTGATGACGATTGAGGATCACTCCTCTTCGTCGTGAGCCGGTTGCTCTTTAACAATACGCACCAGATCGACCCGGTAGTCGTTCGCTTCCATCACGGTGATATGTAGCGGCGCAATGGCAAAGGTTTCACCCACTGGCGGGATCTGCCCACGCGCGGCAATGACAAGGCCCGCAACGGTGGCGATATCTTCCTCTTCATTGACGAAGTTATCGAGATCCAGCGTGTGCTGCAGCGCATGCAGGTCGGTAGTGCCTTTCACCAGCCAGCCGTCGCCGTCGGCAATGATTTCCGGTGTTTCATCCGCATCGGGGAATTCACCGGCAATCGCCTCCAGCACGTCGAGCGGTGTTACCAGCCCCTGAACCACACCAAACTCATTGGTGACAATCACGAAGCTACCGCGCGCACGGCGTAATACCGCCAGCAGCTTGATCGGATCGAGGGTTTCCGGCACCACAATTGCCGGCGATTCAGTTGCGATAGCGGCAACATCGACGCCCTCTTCCAGCGACACCAGCAGCTCTTTGGCGCGCACAATACCGATCACTTCATCCAGTTCGCCACGGCAGACCGGGAAGAGGCTGTGCGGGGAAGAGAGTAGCTGTTGACGGATCTGGTCAACGCTCAGATTGGCATCCACCCAGCTGATATCCCCGCGCGGCGTCATAATGCTGCGCAGCGAACGGGACGCCAGCGTCAGGACGCCGTTGATCATATAGCGCTCCTCTTCCGCAAACGCGCCTTCCGGCACCGTTACCGAGGCATCGCTGTCCGTCTCGGTTTGCGTCGTATTCTGACGACGACCGCCCATCAGTCGCACAATCGCATCCGCAGTGCGCGCACGCAGCGGCAGGCGCGACTGGTTGCGCAGAAAGTTACGGCGCGCAACCTGGTTAAAGAACTCAATGATTATTGAGAAGCCAATCGCGGCGTAGAGGTAGCCTTTCGGAATATGGAAGCCAAAGCCCTCTGCGACCAGGCTCAGACCAATCATCAGCAGGAAGCTAAGACAGAGCACCACGACCGTCGGATGCTGGTTCACAAAGTTGGTCAGCGGCTTCGAGGCCAGCAGCATTACCGCCATAGCGATTACCACCGCCGCCATCATCACCGGCAGGTGATTAACCATACCGACAGCAGTAATTACCGCATCGAGGGAGAAGACCGCATCGAGAATCACAATCTGCGTCACCACCACCCAGAAACTGGCGTAGCCTTTACCGTGTCCGCCATCGTGATCGCGGTTTTCCAGCCGTTCATGAAGCTCCGTAGTGGCCTTAAACAGTAAGAAAATACCGCCGAACAGCATGATTAAATCACGGCCGGAGAAGGTAAGGTTCCACACAGAGAAGAGCGGCTGGGTGAGCGTCACCATCCATGAGATCAGCGACAGCAGGCCAAGTCGCATCACCAGCGCCAGTGACAGACCGATTAAACGCGCTTTATCGCGCTGCTTCGGCGGCAGTTTATCGGCAAGAATGGCAATAAAGACCAGGTTATCAATACCCAGCACGATTTCCAGCACAACCAGCGTCAACAAACCGATCCAAATCTGCGGATCCATTAAGAATTCCATGACAGGCTCCTGTTCAGGAAAACAGTATACGGCGCGCGAAAATGCGCAGGCGTGATGACATTGACTCTATTTGAAAGGGGGGAATGCGTGGCGCGGGACGGCCATAAAGTGAACTGACGTCGGTGACGATCCATACGATGGGCTACTGCCCTTTACTCCTGGTAACTTAAACGGAGGTTAAACATAGCAAAGAGCCTGGGTAGCTGGCAAAGATTTACCAGACTTTGCAAAATGTATGGATATTTTGCGCCACAAAATTTCATTTTTATGAAAGCTAAATTACGGATCTTCATCACATAAATTATTTTTTCACTCTCTAAAATAATTCGCGAAAGTTCCTAAACTTCTCTTTGAGTTTATCTCTGAATCGATTCGCTTTTTTGGTGCCGATTCACAATACATCCATCGCGTGGATGTTAACGACAAGAATAAGGAGGTAGCAAGTGACTATTGCTATTGTTATAGGCACACATGGTTGGGCGGCAGAACAACTGCTTAAAACCGCCGAGATGCTGCTCGGCGAGCAGGAGAATGTCGGATGGATCGATTTTGTTCCCGGCGAGAACGCGGAGACGTTAATCGAAAAGTATCAGGCGCAGCTGGCAAAGCTGGATACTAATCAGGGCGTGCTGTTTCTCGTTGATACATGGGGTGGCAGCCCGTTTAATGCCGCCAGCCGCATTGTCGTCGATAAAGAGCATTATGAAGTGATCGCCGGCGTCAACATTCCGATGCTGGTCGAAACCCTGATGGCGCGTGATGACAACCCAACCTTCGATGAGCTGGTAGCACTGGCCGTCGAGACCGGACGCGAAGGCGTGAAGGCGCTGAAAGCACAGCCGGTGGAAAAACCTGCTCCCGCTGCGGTTCAACAGACGGCAGCACCGAAAGCCGCTACCCCTGCTAAACCGATGGGGCCGAACGACTACATGGTCATCGGTCTGGCGCGTATTGATGACCGCTTAATTCACGGCCAGGTCGCCACCCGCTGGACCAAAGAGACCAACGTCACCCGGATTATTGTCGTCAGTGATGAGGTTGCCGCCGATAACGTGCGCAAAACGCTGCTGACGCAGGTCGCACCGCCGGGGGTAACGGCTCACGTTGTCGACGTCGCAAAAATGATCCGCGTCTATAACAACCCGAAATATGCCGGTGAACGCGTAATGCTGCTCTTCACCAACCCTACCGATGTCGAGCGCATCGTCGAGGGCGGCGTAAAACTTACCTCGGTCAATATTGGCGGTATGGCCTATCGTCAGGGTAAAACCCAGGTAAATAACGCTGTTTCCGTCGATGAGAAAGATATTGAGGCGTTTCGCAAACTCAACGATCGCGGCATTGAGCTGGAAGTCCGTAAAGTTTCAAACGATCCGAAACTGAAAATGATGGATTTGATCAGCAAAGTGGCGAAGTAACCGCGACGACCTGATTGACTCAGTTTTCACACTTACGTCTGATTTAGCTATAGGAGAAGTACAATGGAGATTACCACTCTTCAGATTGTGCTGGTGTTCGTCGTCGCATGTATTGCCGGTATGGAGTCGATACTTGACGAGTTCCAGTTCCACCGTCCGTTGGTGGCATGTACGTTAGTCGGTATCGTTCTTGGTGATATGAAAACCGGTATCATTATCGGCGGTACGCTTGAGATGATCGCGCTTGGCTGGATGAACATCGGTGCGGCAGTCGCGCCGGATGCCGCGCTGGCGTCGATTATTTCCACCATTCTGGTCATTGGCGGCCACCAGAGCATCGGTGCCGGTATCGCGCTGGCGATCCCGCTGGCAGCAGCAGGTCAGGTACTGACCATTATTGTGCGTACCATTACCGTTGGTTTCCAGCACGCGGCAGATAAAGCCGCAGATAACGGTAACCTTACCGCGCTGTCCTGGATCCATGTCTCCTCCCTGTTCCTGCAAGCGATGCGTATCGCCATCCCGGCGGTGATTGTGGCTATCTCTGTCGGTACCAGCGAAGTGCAGAACATGCTCAACGCTATTCCGGAAGTGGTGACCAGCGGTCTGAATATCGCCGGTGGCATGATCGTGGTGGTCGGTTATGCGATGGTCATCAATATGATGCGCGCAGGCTATCTGATGCCGTTCTTCTACCTCGGCTTCGTAACCGCGGCATTTACTAACTTCAACCTTGTTTCGCTGGGTGTGATCGGTGCCGTTATGGCCATTCTCTACATTCAGCTTAGCCCGAAATATAACCGCACTGCAGGCGGCGCTGCACCAGCGGCTGGTGCCAACGATCTTGATAACGAACTGGATTAACAGGTGAACGACATGGTTGATATGACGAAAACTCCGACTGAGAAAAAGCTCACCCAGAGTGATATTCGCAGCGTGTTCCTGCGTTCTAACCTCTTCCAGGGCTCGTGGAACTTCGAACGTATGCAGGCACTCGGCTTCTGCTTCTCGATGGTACCGGCGATTAAACGCCTCTATCCGGAAAATAACGAAGCCCGTCGCCAGGCGATTAAGCGTCACCTGGAGTTCTTTAACACCCATCCTTACGTTGCCGCGCCGGTGCTTGGCGTGACGTTGGCAATGGAAGAGCAGCGCGCGAACGGCGCAGAGATTGATGATGGTGCCATTAACGGTATCAAAGTGGGTCTGATGGGGCCGCTGGCAGGCGTTGGCGACCCGATCTTCTGGGGTACCGTGCGTCCAGTCTTTGCGGCACTGGGTGCCGGGATCGCCATGAGCGGCAGCCTGCTCGGCCCGCTGCTCTTCTTCTTCCTCTTTAATATTGTGCGTCTTGCCACCCGTTATTACGGCGTTGCGTACGGCTATCGCAAAGGGATCGATATCGTTAAAGATATGGGCGGCGGCTTCCTGCAGAAACTGACTGAGGGGGCGTCAATTCTCGGCCTGTTTGTGATGGGGGCGCTGGTCAACAAATGGACGCACGTCAATATTCCGCTGGTGGTATCGGAAATTACCGACCAGACCGGGAAAACCACGGTGACCACGGTGCAGACCATCCTCGACCAGCTGATGCCGGGTCTGGTGCCGCTGCTGCTGACCTTCGCCTGTATGTGGCTGCTGCGTAAAAAAGTGAACCCACTGTGGATCATTGTCGGCTTCTTCGTAATTGGGATTGTCGGCTACGCTATCGGCCTGCTGGGCCTTTAAGCGACGTTGTCATAACCGGGGGCGTAATTGCTCCCGGTTTTTTTATTTAAGGAGATGAGATGTCGATTACGGATAGCGTGCTGCTGCTGTTTGTCGCCGCCCTGCTGGCTTTTGCGCTCTATGACGAGGTGGTGATGCCCCGTCGCAAAGGCGAAACGTTGCTCACCGTTCCGCTGCTGCGCAGAAGCCGTACCGATGGCGCCATTTTTGTTGGCCTGCTGGTTATTCTGATTTATAACAACAGCGTTAACGGTGGTTCATCATTAACCATGTGGTTATTATTTGCGCTGGCGCTGCTGGGTATTTACCTTTTTTGGATCCGTGCCCCAAAAGCCATCTTTAAATCACAGGGTTTCTTCTTTGCTAATGCCTGGATTGAATATAACCGTATTAAAGAGATGAATTTATCGGAGGATGGCGTACTGGTAATGCAATTAGAGCAGCGGCGGTTACTAATCCGTGTACGAAATATAGACGACCTCGAGAAGATCTACAGAGTAATGGTTAAAACTCAATAAGTTAAACAATACTCACCTCATTTCACCCTGCACAAAAAAGAGGCTTTAATATAGCCTCTGCTATATTTCTCATAAGAAATTACCTATGTTTATTAACGTTATTTTCACGTCACAAGCTAAATGACAATCGTTATCGGCGGGCAGCACCATCAATATTCTTCTGCTGTTGTTTTATATTCTAAAAATATGGTAAGGTGCGTCCGTCGTTGGGGAGTAGCCGATTTCCGCCCTGCGGAAATGTACGTGTCAACATACTCGTTGCAAAACGTGGCACGTACGGACTGAATATTTTCAGTCAGGCGAGACCATTGACACACCAACTGCTGTTTACTGGGGGCAGTGGTGTGTTATATGGAACTCCCGGTCAGGACGCACAGATGAACTTATCCGCCACCCTGCTTCTCGCCTTCGGTATGTCGATGGATGCCTTCGCCGCCTCTATCGGTAAAGGTGCGACGCTCCGCAATCCTAAATTTTCCGACGCCCTGCGTACCGGCCTTATCTTCGGCGCAATTGAAACCTTAACCCCATTACTGGGCTGGGGTCTCGGCATGCTCGCCTCACAATTTGTGCTTGAGTGGAATCACTGGATCGCGTTCGTGCTGCTGGCGTTTCTTGGCAGCAGGATGGTGCTGGAAGGCGTGCGCGGTAACGATGATTGCGACGCGGAAATGCCGCACCGCCACGGTTTCTGGTTGCTGGTTACCACCGCGATTGCTACCAGCCTGGATGCAATGGCGGTTGGCGTCGGGCTCGCATTCCTGCAGGTCAATATCCTCACTACCTCGCTGGCCATCGGCTGCGCCACTCTCATCATGTCAACTATAGGCATGATGGTAGGCCGGTTTATCGGCCCGCTACTCGGCAAACGCGCCGAGATCCTCGGCGGCGTCGTGCTCATTGGTATCGGCGTGCAGATCCTTTATAGCCACTTTGCTGGCTAGCTTTCCCGACGTAAGCAATGGATGGTGAAATCCGTCTGGCAGCGAAACGTTTTAGTCGCTGCCAGCTGTTGCCACACTTCCGGCTTTGCCCGCCATGCAAATGGCGTCATTTGCAGGAGCGCAACCGCCTCTTCACCGGTCAGTTCCATTTCATAAGCGAGTGACTGTTCGGAAAGAATCGTAAACCCTTCAATCTCACCGCTGTTTGGCGCGTGCAGCTGCACCTCATCATAAATAAGCCCCTTCAGCTCCATTAAATGGCGCGGCCCGGGTGCTGCGGTGATCACCACGCCCTGCGGTTTCATCACGCGGGCCAGCTCCTGCGCTTTACAGGGTGCATAAATGCGCACCAGCCCATCAATGCTGTTATCGTCAAAAGGCAAGCGGTGGCTGGAGGCTACGCAGAACATCGCCTGAGGATAGCGTTTTGCCGCTGCGCGAATCGCCGCTTTCGAGACATCAAGGCCTACGGTTTGCGCACTGCGCGCGCGGCCTACCCCGGCAAATGCCTGCGTGTAGTACCCTTCCCCGCAGCCGATATCGAGCAGCGCCGTCGCTTCTGCCGGCAAAGTCTCTTCAAATAAGCTGCAGATGGTGTCCCGCAGCGGCTGATAGTGTCCAGCGTCGAGAAAAGCACGGCGTGCCTGCATCATTTCGGCGTTATCACCGGGATCGCGCGAGCGTTTATGCTGAACGGGCAATAAATTGACGTAACCCTCTTTGGCGATATCGAACTGATGCCGCTGCGGACAGATAAATGCGCGCTCGTGGCGGCTTAACGGTGCGTGGCAAAGGGGGCAGCTGAATGGCATAAACACTCCGGGGAGACTTTTTCAAAGGGCGAAGTGTACCGTCAAATGTTGCGGCAGGGAAAATAAAAAGCCCCGCACAATGGCGAGGCTTGATGACTGACATTGATACGCGAAACGCGTTTCAAGCTCAGAGGTGTCGAAATCAGATAGCAGTTACGTTAACTGCAGCCGGGCCTTTCTGACCGTCCTGAATTTCAAACTCAACGTTCTGGCCTTCAGCCAGAGTTTTGAAGCCGTTACCCTGGATAGCAGAGAAATGTACGAATACATCTTTGCTGCCGTCAGCCGGAGTAATGAAACCAAAACCTTTAGACTCGTTGAACCACTTAACTTGACCTTTAATCTTTGCCATTTGCAAAATTCCTTAATGTATATACTTCGCCCGCAGGCATTGACTGAGAAAACTGAGACATTACTGCTTGAGGCACTAATATAAGGTTCGGCAGAGAAGCTGTATTCAACGAAACGTTTTACTCAGGACTTCTTTACTGAAAATGCCACACATAAACAGAACTGTACCTCGATTGACCCACAACGTGTTATCACATAATACGTAAACTATGGCAAGCCATTTTTAGATATGTCTCGATCCACCGCACAAATTCTAAGGGTATCGAAACAACCACTGTTCATTTATTCACTTCAATGACCGTTATAGCAGCCGCTGCAGCAGCAGGTTTACCCGATAAACGTAGACTATTTCTTTCGATTCATCAAGCAGTTCCATGCAGCTTAAGGGGGGCTGAACCCCTCATGCGTTTCGCTTATATACTAAGAACTTTCTGCGAATAGTTATGCTGTTTATTCGATTAGGAAGATTCTTAAATGATTAATGATCTGGGAAGAAACTATTGCTCAGGTTAACTATGAATAATTACTGAGCGAATAAGCACAGGCGTGCACCAAAATAATGAAATTATGATGACACTGCATCATTTGAAGGCAATAAAAACGTTTCGCGTAAATCAGAACCGCACAATTTTAATACGGCTTACTTTTTATGGCGTTCGGCTTAAATTACCGCAGGGATAAATATTGACCAATTTTCAGGATCCTGAAGTTAGCATTTTCCTGTTCCGCTTCGCTTAAAGCGCGCTGCAACTCCTGCACCGGCTCATCCAGTGATTCATCAGCCAGTTCAAATACGCCCCAGTGGATGGGAAAAGCCAGCGGTGAACCTAATTGCTGCCACAGCGACACCGCACTTTGTGGATCCATATGATTTATCGACATGAACCAGCGCGGTGCATAAGCACCAACGGGCAGTGCGAGCGCATCAATTTTTCCAACACGCTGCGGGATCTGCAGAAGTTCTGTGCTGTAGCCAGTGTCACCTGGAAACCAGAAACGCAGTTCGCGCGACTCAATAACCCAGCCGCACCATAATGAGCGGTTACGATCCCACGGTGTGCGCATGCTCCAGTGCTGAGCGGGAACGGCGGTTAAATGCAAGTCATCAAGCGAGGCTTGCTGCCACCAGTCCAGCTCAGTGACAAAACGCGCGCCAAAGCGGCGAAGCGTGTCACCCAATCCGAGAGGGACAAAAAGCTTTACCTCAGGAAACCGGCGAAGCAGTGCGCGGATTGTCCAGCGGTCCAGATGATCGTAATGGTTGTGAGAGATAAGAATGGCATCCAGAGCGGGGAGATCGTCAATGGATAATGCAGGCGGCGTGCGCCGCTGAGGCCCGGCGAAACGCAGCGGGGAGGCGCGTCGGGAAAAAACTGGGTCGGTGAGCAGATATTTCCCCTGCATACGCAGAAGCACAGAGGCATGCCCAAGCCACCAAAGGCCATCGTCACCCGGCGCAATCTCGGCTTTTTGCCACCAGCCCTGAATAAAAGCGTCATATCCCGCAGCAGGTGGCCGGGGAAGCCCGGCGGCTTTGCGTTCCTGACGCCAGCGTTTTACATCGCCGGGTTGATGCGCCACGGCCGTCGGGTTACAAAAACCGTCGGGCGTATGATGGGAGAGCGCGGGATTATACCAGGGGTTTTTCCAGGCCATCTCTCCCCTCCTTTCAGGTTATCGTTCAGCCACCAGCCGGATAAACTCCTCATCTTCACCCTTAGCCTTATTTTTTTCGACTTCGGGGAGAGCAGCTTTTTCCGGCTCATTCGCTTCACAAAGACGGCGCAGCAGCGCATTTTGCCGTTTTTGCTGATCGAGCAGCGCTTCCAGCAGTTCAATCTGCTCGTTCGTACGTGAACTGGCACGATTGATAAAGAACCACAGCACCAGACCGATAACCAGAACCACCACAGAAACCAGCATAGACGCAAAATTTAACGCGCCAGAATTTAAGATTTCGTTCATTTCACACCCTCAAAGTAGACGCGGCATTTTACCACTGGCACTCAGGAAGGAAATCTTTCACTGCAGAAATGCGCTTACCAGGGGATGAATTTATTGATGACACAGATGCCGCTGAAAAATTGTACATCCTGATCGCACATCACATTGATCATTTGAGTCCATAGCAGCAGGCAGACCACCACCACGGCAATCAGCAACAGCCATCTAAATTTTCTCACTCCACTCTCCGAAACATTTCAAGGTGTAACCACACTAGCATGGCTTCCTTAAACAGCGGGTAACTGTACCCCCTTTCGGTATTTTTAGGAATGCGTGACTTGTTTCAATCAATAAAAGACGTAGCCTTAATGACAGACTTAATCGATGTGCAAGGAGCAAACATGCGTACACTTATTCGAGGCGTCATCGTTGTCGCGCTGCTGTGGACTGGACTCTTACTGAGCGGTTATGGCGTGCTAATTCACAGCAACGAAAATGCAGCAGGCCTTGGCTTACAGTGCAAATACGTGACCGCGCGTGGAACCAGCACGGCGCAATATGTTCATTCAGACAACGGATTTTTTGGCCTTGCCAACTGCCCACTGATGCGTAAAAGCGATAACGTCATTGATAACGGCTGATTTTTTCCATGAAAAAGCCGCCCCACGGGGCGGCTTTTTTAACAATTATCAGAACGGATAATCGTTATAACCCATCTGTTCAGATATTTTACGCGCTGCCTGGTGCAGCATTGCCACGTATTCATGCAGGCGCTCTTCGGAGAAACGCAGGGTCGGGAAAGAGATACTCAGACCGGCGATAACCACGCCAAAACGGTCAAACACCGGTACACCGATGCAGCGTAACCCCTCTTCCTGCTCTTCGTTATCTTCGCCGTAGCCCTGCTGGCGCACGATATCCAGCATCGGCAGCAGATCTTCGGTGCTGGTAATGGTGCGATCGGTGCTGCGCTTATATTCAACGCCTTCCAGAATCTGTTTCACTTCATCGCGATCGCGCCAGGCCAGCAGCACTTTACCAATTGCGGTGCTATAGAGCGGATTGCGACGGCCGATACGCGAATACATGCGCAGGTTATACATCGAATCGATTTTGTGAATATATACGATGCTGTCTTCATCGAGAGCACCCAGATGGATGGTCTCTTTCGTCAGGCGAGAGAGTTCACGCATCTGGATATCCGCGCTGCGGATTAAATCAACGTTTTGCAGTGCACGCGCGCCAAGTTCAAATAACTTCAGCGTCAGGGAGTATTTCTCTGACTCCCCTTCCTGTGCCACGTAGCCTAACGATTTCATGGTCTGCAAAAAGCGATAAACGGTGCTTTTTGACATCATGACGCGCTGTGAAAGCTCGGTAATGCCGATTTCACGCTCTTCGCCCAAAGCCTGCAGAATGCCAAAGACCTTCAGTACAGAAGAGACAGAATCTGGCTGCTTGTCCAAATCCGCGATTGCCATTAATTACCTCATCGCCTGTGTTTTATAAAAATCAGAATAGGTTTTTATTATAAATTCGTCGACCATCGGCCGCAATGCGCGAATGCCTGGTTCGTTACAAATCTGCGACATTACGCCTGAAAGACGCTGATGCCGCGTTCGGAGAAATAATTACGCGATAATCTGCTGGATTAACTGCGTACAACCCATACCATTCCTGCCGGTGAGCGCTGATGGCAAACAATAAAAAAGCGCGTCAATGGACGCGCTTTTATGAGTTGTTATGACGTTATTTGAGGTAGGCGCCTGAGCGCAACGCTTCAATACGTTTATCCAGCGGCGGGTGCGTCATAAAGAGTTCGCTCAGCGACTTTGACTTACCGTTAATGCAAAATGCCATCATGCTGCTCGCTTCCTGTGGTTCATAGCTGGTTTTCAGCCTTTGCAGCGCAGCGATCATCTTCTCGCGTCCTACCAGTCGGGCTGAACCCGCATCGGCATGGAATTCACGGTAGCGCGAGAACCACATGGTGATGACGCTCGCCAGAATACCAAATACCAGTTCGAGCACGGTCGCGACGGCAAAGTAGACCAGCGGGTTACCGTTGCTCTCTTCGCCCTCATCACGGTCTCCGCCCATGAAGCCAGCGGCAATCTGGGCAATAATGCGCGAGATAAAGATAACGAAGGTGTTCACAATGCCCTGAATCAGCGTCATGGTCACCATGTCACCGTTGGCAATATGGCTGATTTCATGGGCGATGACCGCTTCGGCCTCATCGCGGCTCATGTTTTGCAGCAGGCCGGTACTGACGGCGACCAGGGAAGCATCACGGCGCGCACCGGTGGCGAAAGCGTTAATATCCGGCGCGTGATAAATCGCCACCTGCGGCATCGCAATGCCTGCCTGGCGAGACTGCTGCGCAACGGTATCCATCAGCCAGCGCTGCATATCGTTGGCTGGTTGCTCAATGACTTCACCACCTACAGATTTCAGCGCCATCCATTTCGACATCAACAGCGAAATGAACGAGCCGCCAAAACCGAACAGCAGCGCCATAATCATTAACCCCTGAACGCTGCTCGACTGAATGCCCGTCAGGCTAAGCACAAGGCCGAACACCAACATGACAGCCAGGTTAGTCAACAGGAAGAGCGCGATTCGCATCATAATTTTCTTTTAACCTCGATTTAACAAAACGCACTATGCGGTTATCCACATCGTATGGGCGTGCGGGCTATTTTCAAGCAACAATGCTGCGTAAGTCACGAGAAAAACACAACTTTACACTTTGTAGCAGGATGCTTACGAGGACGGGAGGTTGTTAAAAAAACAGGCACAATTTCTTGTGCCTGTAGGGAGGAGTTACTTAGCAGACGCGGTTGATTCCGCGGGCTGATCTTTTTCAAGATGTGCGAGATCGAGAGCAATGTGCACCGTTTCATCAAGATAGGGATCCGGCTCCTGATAATCCTTCGGCAGATCGTCCAGTTTCTTCAGCGGCGGCTTGCCTTCACGCTTGAAGCGATCGTTGAGGCGCGAGAGACGAATAGCATCATCCTCGGCATTCTCTTTTTCACGCTGCGCCAGGTTCAGCGACACCATATCGCGTTTTGCTTTAAGAGCTTCAAAACGCGCGATGTCCTTATTGATGTACTGGAACTCAGGATCTTTCGCGATACGCTCATCATGTTTTTTCAGCAGCTCAGGACCGAAAGGTTTCAAATCGCCGGCGCGCACAAAGGTGGCAGCATTGATGCTGTCCCACGGCAGTGCGTTATCCTCGAATTTTTCCCCGGTTTCCGTGACCTGCGTGCCTGTTGGCATGATGATATCCGGCGTTACGCCTTTACGCTGCGTACTGCCGCCGTTCACACGATAGAATTTCTGGATGGTGTACTGCACCGAACCCAACGCTGGCCATTCCGGGCGCAGCATCTGATCGTAGATACGGTTAAGGGAGCGGTACTGCTGCACGGTGCCCTTCCCGAAAGTTGGTTCGCCGACAATCAGCGCACGACCATAATCCTGCATTGCTGCCGCAAAAATCTCCGATGCCGAGGCGCTGAAGCGGTCAACCAGCACCACCAGCGGCCCTTTGTAGTAAACCACGCCATCGGTATCGCTATCTTCACGCACTTTGCCGTTGTTATCGCGCACCTGCACCACCGGGCCGGACGGGATAAAGAGGCCGGAGAGCGACACCGCTTCCGTCAGCGCCCCGCCGCCGTTAGCGCGCAGATCGATAATCACGCTCTTGACGTTCTGTTTTTCCAGCTTTTGCAGCTGCACTTTCACGTCATCGGTCAGCCCGACGTAGAAGCCAGGAATATCCAGCACGCCAACTTTTTCTTTACCGACGGTTTTAACGGACATTTTCACTGCGCGATCTTCAAGGCGGATACGCTCACGCGTCAGCGTAACAATGCGCGTTTTGGTCCCCTTGCCGGCAGGCAGGATCTCAAGGCGCACTTTGCTGCCTTTCGGCCCTTTAATCAGCGCAACAACATCATCAAGACGCCAGCCGATAACATCAACCATATTCTGCCCGGTCTGACCAACGCCAACGATGCGATCGCCAACGCTAATCGCTTTGCTCTTCGCCGCCGGACCACCGGCAACCATCGAGTTGATCACCGTATAGTCATCATCGCCCTGCAGCACAGCACCGATCCCCTCAAGCGAGAGGCTCATTTCGGTGTTGAACTGCTCGGTATTGCGCGGCGACAGGTAGTTGGTGTGCGGGTCGATTTCACGCGCAAAGGCGGTCATCGCCAGCGAGAAGACATCTTCGCTGTTGGTTTGTGCCAGACGGCGAATGGCGAACTTATAGCGACGAGAGAGCGTCTCGCGGATCTCTTTCTCATCTTTACCGGTGAGCTTGAGGCTCAGTTCGTCATATTTAACCTTGCTGTCCCACAGCGCATTCAGCTCGGCCTCATCTTTTGGCCACGGTGCTTTGCTGCGATCGAGGTTAAAGGAGTCGTTACTGGTGAAGTCCATCGGCCGCTCCAGCACCTTAAGAGCGTACTGATAGCGCTCGAAACGGCGCTGCTGCGCTTTATTGTAGAGGTCGTAAAAGACGTCCAGCTTGCCGCTGCGCAGCTCATCGCCAATCTCGTTTTTCTTCTGCGAGAACTGCTCAACGTCGCTGGCAAGCAGGACGTTGTGGCTGTAATCAAGCAGATTAAGATAGCGGGTGAAAATCTTCGCAGAGAAGGCGTTGTCCAGATCGAACTGGCGATAGTGGGAGCGAGTAAAACGCGAAGTGACGCGCTCGCTCACCGTCGCGTGCTGCGTCTCTTCTTTTAACACCGGGATTTGATCGGCCCGGGTAATATCTTCCACAGCCAGGGCGTGGCCTGTTACGAATAACAGGCCTGCCAATGCTGTGCGCTTAAACAAAGTGTTCATGCCAGGCCAGGCCTCCGTTTCAGAACAAGAGATGTTCTGCGCGTACAATCATCGACATACCCGAGCTAAGCTGTACGCGAACGCCGTCTTTAGTGATTTCAAGCACGGTTGCGCTCATCGCGTTATTGCCCGCTTTCACTTTCAGGTCCTGACCCACGCTCAGCACGGAGATATCAGAAACTGGCGTATGGCGCTCTTCCTGCTGCGGTGCGCGTTCGCGCTGCGGTTTAGCCGCCGGCTTATCGGCGCGAGGCTTGCGTTGTTCTGCGCCCTCTTTACGGCGCGGAGCCGGACGAGGTTTGCGCTCACGACGCGGTGCGTCTTCCTGACCAGCAGCAGCGGCAGCTTCACGTTTTTTGGCTTGTTGCTCAGCGCGTTGCGCCTGAACACGCGCTTTCGCTTCTTCAAGCTGCTTGCGGGCATGCTCAACGTGTTGCTCATCCAGCACGCCACAGGCGTTGCCGTCCAGATCGACACGCGTCGCGCCAGCTTTGATACCGTACAGGTAGCGCCAGCTCGAAGTATAAAGACGTAAAGCGGAACGAAGCTGGGTTTTACTGAGATTCATCTCACCCTCAACACGCGCCACTAAATCCTGAAAGATACCGATTTTCAGGGGGCGTGCCTCGCCTTCAGCACTGAAACAGTGAGGGAAACGTTCGGCCAAAAAAGCGATCACTTCTTTACTGCTATTCAACTTAGGTTGATTTTCCATGAAATTTCCTGATTACAACGGACGTTGCCAACAAGCGCAGGCATGAACAGGCGTCATTATAATGACGCTAACAGTAAATGCTACGTTATCCGTTGATTATCCTGCGACAGTCGCAAAGAATTTTTGATAATCGGTTGCCGCAAGGCACTGTTCCAGATGAGAAACCAGCTCGCGCAGGCCCTTTTCATCCTCTTCGCTAAAGCGAGAAAATTCGACGCTGTCGATGTCCAGTACGCCAATGATCTGACCACTTACTGTGATCGGAAGCACAATTTCAGAGTTGCTGGCCGCATCACAGGCGATATGCCCGTCAAATTGATGAACGTCTTCAACCCGCTGCACACGGTTTTGCGCGACCGCGCTACCACAGACACCGCGCCCGACAGGAATGCGGACGCAGGCGATTTTGCCCTGGAACGGCCCTAACACCAGCGTGTCGCCTTCCAGTAAATAAAAACCGGCCCAGTTGACCCCATCCAGACGTTCAAACAGCAGCGCGCTGGTATTAGACAACGTCGCTAAAAAACTGGTTTCACCTGCCATTAATGCCTGAAAATCGCGGTTTAAGTCCGCGTAAAACTCTGCTTTGTTCATTATCCAACCACTTTGGTGTCTTACTGAGTAAACGGCTAAGCCTAATAAAATAAGCATTAAATGCATTGATGCTCAAGATGTTCTCATCATGAGTTAATATAGATGCATCTAATCCTTTTCTGATCCGGCCGATGGCACTAAAGATACAACACATTTCGCTTAACAAAAAAATTGCGATCCATCATGTCGGCGAAGCTTTGCCACGGGCACATTATCAGCGCTGCCCGCAATGCGATACGCTTTTTGCGTTACCGGTTATGAAATCGCACCAAAGTGCATTTTGTCCCTGCTGCGATGCCAAGATCCGCGATGGACGTGACTGGTCATTAACCCGTCTCGCCGCCATGGCGGTGACGATGCTAATGCTGATGCCTTTTGCCTGGGGCGAACCGCTGCTCCACTTTTACCTGCTGGGTGTACGTATCGACGCCAACCTGTTGCAGGGGATCTGGCAAATGACCGCCCAGGGCGATGCGCTTACCGGGGCGATGGTGCTCTTCTGTACCGTTGGCGCGCCGCTGGTGCTGGTCAGTG
Organism: Kosakonia sp. CFBP8986; assembly: GCF_034044935.1. Lineage (NCBI taxonomy): Bacteria > Pseudomonadati > Pseudomonadota > Gammaproteobacteria > Enterobacterales > Enterobacteriaceae > Kosakonia > Kosakonia sp. CFBP8986. The sequence goes on from NZ_JAXCXB010000001.1 coordinate 364,298, forward strand.
CAATCGCCTATTTATGGTTCGGCAACCGCCTCGGGATGAATCTGCGCCCGGTGTTGCTGATGCTTGAGCGCCTGAAAGAGTGGGTGATGCTCGATATCTACCTGGTCGGGATTGGCGTCGCCTCGATCAAAGTACAGGATTACGCTTACCTGCAACCGGGCGTCGGGCTTGTCGCTTTTGTGGCGTTAACCATTCTCAGCGTAATGACACTTATCCATCTGAACGTTGAGCAGCTGTGGGAGCGTTTTTATCCGCAGCGTCCGGCTAAGCGCCCCGACCCGCAGCTGCGCGCCTGCCTCGGCTGCCACTTTACCGGCTTGCCTGACGCACGCGGCAGATGCCCGCGTTGCCATATTCCGCTGCGTTATCGCCGTCGACACAGTCTGCAGAAGTGCTGGGCGGCGCTGATTGCCTCGATGATTTTTCTGTTGCCCGCTAACCTGCTGCCGATCTCAGTGGTCTACCTCAACGGTTCACGGCAGGCCGATACCATCATGTCGGGCATTATTTCGCTCGGTAATAGCAATATCGCCGTGGCGGGCATCGTCTTTATCGCCAGTATTCTGGTGCCGTTTACCAAGGTGATCGTACTGTTTACCTTGCTGGTCAGTATCCATTTCAAATTTGAACAGGGGCTACGCACTCGCATCCTTCTTCTGCGCTTTGTGACCTGGATTGGGCGGTGGTCGATGCTCGATCTGTTTGTCATCTCGCTGACAATGTCACTGATCAATCGCGACCAACTGCTCGCGTTTACCATGGGACCCGCTGCGTTTTATTTCGGCGCGGCGGTTATTTTGACTATTCTTGCTGTGGAATGGCTGGACAGCCGCTTACTTTGGGATGCACATGAGTCAGGAAAACCACGCTTCGCCGACTGAAGCGCGCATTAAAACAAAACGACGCATTTCACCGTTCTGGTTGCTGCCGGTGATCGCTTTGCTGATCGCCGGCTGGCTGGTCTGGAGTAGCTATGAAGATCGCGCCAACACCATCACCATCGACTTTATGTCCGCTGACGGCATCGTCGCCGGGCGCACGCCCATCCGCTATCAGGGGGTGGAAGTCGGCACAGTGCAGGATATTAGCCTGAGCGACGATCTGAAGAAGATTCAGGTACGCGCCAGCATTAAAGCCGATATGAAAGATGCGCTACGCAACGAGACGCAGTTCTGGCTGGTGACGCCGAAAGCATCGCTGGCGGGCGTCTCGGGGCTGGATGCGCTGGTCGGCGGTAACTACATCGGTATGATGCCAGGCAAAGGTGAACCGCAGGAGCATTTCACCGCCCTCGACACGCAGCCGAAATACCGCCTCAATAATGGCGACTTGATGATTCATCTGCACGCGCCTGATCTCGGCTCACTCAACAGCGGATCGCTGGTCTATTTCCGCAAGATCCCCGTTGGCCGCGTGTATGACTACGCCATCAACAAAAATAAACAGGGCGTCACGGTAGATGTGTTGATTGAGCGCCGCTTTACCAATCTGGTGAAAAAAGGCAGCCGCTTCTGGAATATCTCGGGTGTGAAAGCGGACGTCGGTCTGAGCGGTGCGAAAGTGGAGCTGGAGAGCCTGGCCGCGCTGGTCAACGGCGCTATTGCCTTCGACTCGCCGGATAACTCCGAACCGGCAGCAGCCGATGATGAATTTGGCTTATACAAAGATTTGGCCCACAGCCAGCGCGGCGTGATCATCAAGCTCGATCTGCCGAGCGGCCAGGGGCTGAAAGCTGGCTCAACCCCGCTGATGTATCAGGGGCTGGAAGTGGGTGAACTGACGGATATCACCCTCAATCCTGGCGGCAAAGTGACCGGTGAGCTGACCGTCGATCCGGGTGTGGTCAATCTGCTGCGTGATAATACGCGCATTGAGATGCGCAATCCAAAAGTCTCCCTGAGCAATACCAATCTCAGCTCGCTGCTGACCGGCAGCACGCTGGAGCTTATTCCCGGCGAAGGCCAGCCGCGCGATCAGTTCGTTGTGCTGCCCGCGGATAAAAACCTGCTGCAGGAGCCGGGCGTCATCACCCTGACGCTCACCGCGCCGGAGAGTTATGGCATCGATGCCGGGCAACCGCTGGTGCTGCACGGTGTGCAGGTCGGCCAGGTGCTGGAGCGTAAGCTGACCAATAAAGGTGTCTCCTTCGCCGTAGCTATCGATCCGCAATATCGCGATCTGGTGCATGGTGACAGCAAGTTTGTAGTCAACAGCCGTGTGGATGTGAAACTGGGGCTGGATGGCGTTGAGTTCCTCGCCGCCAGCGCCAGTGAGTGGATCAGCGGCGGCATCCGCATTCTTCCGGGCGATAAAGGGGAGATGAAACCCACCTACCCGCTCTTCGCCAACCTTGATAAAGCGCTGGAGAACAGCCTTAGCGATCTGCCCACCACCACTCTGACGCTGACGGCAGATACGCTGCCGGATGTGCAGGCGGGTTCGGTCGTGCTCTATCGTAAATTTGAAGTGGGTGAAGTGATCACCGTGCGTCCGCGCGCCAATGCGTTTGATATCGATCTGCATATCAAACCGGAATATCGCAATCTGCTTACCGCCGACAGTGTCTTCTGGGCGGAGGGCGGCGCGAAGGTGCAGCTTAACGGCAGCGGATTAACCGTGCAGGCTTCACCGCTTTCGCGTGCGATCAAGGGTGCCATTAGCTTCGACAACCGCAGTGGCGCCGGTGCCCGCTTGCGTAAAGGTGACAAACGTATCCTTTACGCTTCAGAAACCGAAGCGCGCGCCGTCGGCGGCCAGATCACTCTGCATGCTTTCGACGCCGGCAAGCTGGCGGAAGGGATGCCGATTCGCTACCTCGGCATTGATATCGGCCAGGTGCAGGAGCTTCGCCTGCTGACAGATAAAAACGAAGTTCAGGCCAGCGCCGTGCTCTACCCGGAATATGTGCGCAACTTCGCCCGCGCCGGATCGCGCTTCTCGGTGATCACGCCGCAGATCTCCGCGGGTGGTGTTGAGCATCTCGACACTATCCTGCAGCCCTATATCAACGTTGAGCCGGGGCACGGCGATGCGCGCCGCGATTTTGAGCTCGCTGAAGCGACAATTACTGATTCCCGTTACCTTGATGGGTTGAACATTGTGGTTGAAGCGCCGGAAGTGGGTTCGATGAATATCGGCACCCCGGTGCTGTTCCGCGGTATTGAAGTGGGAACGGTGACCGGCCTTGCGCTGGGTACCCTCTCCGACCGTGTGATGATCGCTATGCGCGTCAGCAAGCGTTACCAGCATCTGGTACGCAACAACTCGGTCTTCTGGTTAGCCTCCGGTTATACGCTGGACTTTGGCCTGACCGGCGGGGTGGTGAAAACCGGTACCTTTAACCAGTTTATTCGCGGCGGGATCGCCTTCGCGACGCCACCGGAAACGCCGCTGGCACCGAAAGCGCAGCCGGGCAAACACTTCCTGCTGCTGGAGAGCGAACCAAAAGAGTGGCGGCAGTGGGGAACTGCGCTACCACGTTAAGCTGAGTGCTCCGGCGTGCCCGCGCCGGAGCCTTTATGCTACACTGCGCGCCTCTTTTTTTCCTTCTGGGGCGCCCCGTGGCTCAAAACGCTGTTTACCTTCCTGAAGAATTTCTCGCCCAGATGCGCCTGGCGATGCCTGAGCATCTCGATTTTGATGAGTTTATTGCCGCCTGCCAGCGCCCGCTGCGCCGCAGTATTCGCGTCAATACGCTGAAAATTTCCATTGATGACTTCCTCTCGCTGGTCGCGCCCTATGGCTGGCAGTTAACGCCGGTGCCGTGGTGCGCGGAGGGCTTCTGGATCGAGCGCGACGAGGAGGAGAGCGTGCCTTTAGGCAGCACGGCGGAGCATCTGAGCGGCCTGTTCTACATCCAGGAAGCAAGCTCAATGCTGCCGGTTGCCGCGCTGTTTGCCGGGGAAACGATGCCGCTGCGCGTGATGGATGTTGCTGCCGCACCAGGTTCGAAAACCACGCAGATTGCCGCACGCATGGGGAATCAGGGCGCCATCCTTGCGAATGAGTTCTCTGCCAGCCGGGTAAAAGTGCTGCATGCCAATATCAGCCGTTGTGGCATCCAGAATGTGGCGTTAACCCATTTCGACGGCCGCGTGTTTGGCGCTGCGTTACCCGAGATGTTTGACGCCATTCTGCTGGATGCCCCCTGCTCCGGCGAAGGGGTGGTGCGTAAAGATGCCGATGCGCTGAAAAACTGGTCCCACGCCAGCAATCTGGAGATTGCCGCCACCCAGCGCGAGCTTATCGACAGCGCCTTTCATGCCCTGCGCCCCGGCGGCGTGCTGGTCTACTCCACCTGCACGCTTAACCGCGACGAAAACGAAGCCGTCTGCCACTGGTTAGCGCAGCAATACCCTGATGCCGTTGAGTTCGAACCGCTCGGCAAGCTGTTCGAGGGCGCAGAGCAGGCGCTGACGGCAGAGGGCTTTCTGCATGTCTTTCCGCAAATTTTTGACTGCGAAGGGTTCTTCGTCGCCCGCCTGCGTAAAACCGCAGCGGTAGAGCGCTTGCCGGCCCCGACCTACAAAGTTGGTCAATTTCCGTTTGCGCCGCTGAAAGCGCGCGAAAGTGCTGTCGTCACCGCCGCAGCGGCTGAGGTCGGCTTACGCTGGGGTGATTCTCTGCGTCTGTGGCAGCGTGATAAAGAGATCTGGTTATTCCCTGCCGCCATTGAAGATCTGATCGGAAAAGTCCGCTTTTCCCGCCTCGGCATGCGCCTCGCAGAGACCCATAACAAGGGCCATCGCTGGCAGCATGAGGCGGTGATCGCCCTGGCAGGTGATAACAATCCGCTGGCCTTTGAGCTGACGACAGAGGAAGCGGAAGCGTGGTATCGCGGCCGCGATATTTACCCGCAGGCCTTGCCAGCCGGGGATGAAGCGATTGTGACCTTCCAGGGGCAGGCGCTGGGGCTTGCGAAAAAAGTGGGGTCACGGCTGAAAAACAGCTACCCGCGCGAGCTGGTGCGAGACGGTCAGCTTTTCGCCGGCAAGGCGTGACGCAGCGCATAAAAAACGCATTTTTTGACTGGCGACTTTCCGGCTGTTGTACCAGGCTGAAATGTGGGCGGCTTTACTGGTCGTACCACATTTTAACGATCGACGGAGAGCATTATGACGAAAACCAGCGTGCGCATTGGCGCATTCGAAATCGATGATGCCGAGTTGCAGGGAGAGAGTCAGGGTGAACGCAAACTGCATATTCCATGCAGTTCAGACCCCGATTTATGTATGCAGCTTGATGCCTGGGACGCGGAAACCAGCATTCCTGCGATCCTTAACGGCGAGCATTCGGTCCTTTATCGCGAACATTACGACGAGCAATCTGATACCTGGATCATGCGTCTTGCCTGATCTGATGTGAACCCGTCCGTGAGACGGGTTATTTACCTGCCTGATTTCCCCTGCCCCCATTCATCCCCTACACTTATCGTTACGTTGTACAGAACCGAGGATGGAATGTTCGCGCTGGTCTTATTTGTTTGCTACCTGGACGGTGGATGTGACGACATCGTGGTTGATGTCTTTAATAGTGAGCAACAGTGCCTGGCTGCGATGGACGATCAGCGTATGCGTCACGGCGGTTGTTTTCCCGTAGAAGATTTTATTGATGGCTTCTGGCACCCGGCGCGCGACTATAGCGATTTTTAACTACTGCAGTTGAACCAGCGTTAACTCACCGCCGAACACCGCGCCGGTGTCGATATAGTGCTGGTTATGGGCATCGAAGCGCGCTTTCAGCGGCGTATGCCCGAACCAGAAGTCGTCCGCGCCTGCAATGCGCTCCCCTTTCCCGCACAGAAGCTGGTTGAGCCGCTCCCGCCGCCACAGCACCGACTCGCTATCCACCTCTTTTTGCCAGCTATACTCACTCGCCGGGTAATCAGCGTGGGCAATAACATTCAGCCCGTCGGATGTCTGAAGCTCAAGGATATAGGGTAACTGCGCACATTTGTGCAGAGCATTAAGCGCCTGAAGTTGCTCCTCTTCATTAAGCTTTGCAAACCAGCCGCCGCCGTTCATCTGCCACAGCGCGCGGTTGTTTTCCCGCAGGGCGTCAATGGCCATCTGTTCATGGTTCCCACGCACGGTGATAAACCAGCGCTGATTAAGCAGTGCCAGGCACTGCAAACTCTGCGGGCCGCGATCAATCAGGTCGCCGACGCAGATCAGCAGATCCTCATAAGGGTCGAAGTGACGCTCCCGCAGCGCCTGCATTAAGCGTTGATAGCAGCCGTGCAGATCGCCGACCAGCCAGATATGTCGCCACTCTTCGCCGTCGATACGTTGATACATAATCTACCCCTCTTTTCAGTATAGAAAACAGGCGATCAACGTTCTCTGAGCGGTTAAGTTTTTGAGATGGACGTTGCGAAAAAGGCATGAACTTGTCACTCATTTGCCGGAGAAACAGGAGCTGCACTCTGCGATTCATTGATGGCAAAAATAGCTAGACGCCCACATAGCGGGTTATGTTATGGTTTGCAGCGAATATGATGTTTTCGGGAAACTCTCGCTAAAAACGCCATATTCCAGAGAGATAAAAAAAGACCGAATACGATTCCTGTTCATGGTCTAAGGGTTATTTTAGTTTACATATCATAACCTTACCCGCACTTTAAGCTCATTTTTAACTTCCCAACACTTACCATTAGATACTTTTGTGATCAAATACTTGTTACTTTATTCGTGGGCTCGACGTGGAATTTTAGTGGTGGAACTCCTTCAGTAAATTACCCTCCATCCAGGCGGGCATAATCACTATCAATTAGCTTTGACGATCGGTAGATGTGAATACCGCATGGCGTCGCGCGGCGAAAACATTTTGCGCTTCATCTGCCAGGCCTGCAGGATCGCCTGCCCGGTAAAGTACAGTTAGAGTAATTTTTCATAACATTTACTGAAATTATTGTTATTTAATTCCAATAGTTACCGATACTATTGAAGCCATATTATGAATACTGCAATGTAAAAAGATGCCTTAGAACGTCCGCCAGGAGCGAGAAGCGGACATTTGATACGTGACTAAATGATATTTTTGTCATCTCAAACAAGAAAACCTAATCAGGCTGCTGTCACACAGGCCAAAAGGGGGCCAGAGTTATCGATTCAGGTTTGCAAATGTTGCTAAACCCTAATGATCTTATCGAAAGTCTTTTTTCCTCTATCAAAGCAATGTGTTTGCTATGGCCGTCAGTGTCGAGTTAATAAGAAGGGTTCAGTTCATTTTCGGGAAGAATTGTTATTAAGCCAGGCTTCCAGCGCAGCCGGTGGCAGTGGGCGGGAGAAATAGAATCCCTGAGCCTCGTCGCATCCGTATTTAATTAGCAGCTCCATTGTGGCTGCATCTTCGACACCTTCGGCAACCACCACATAATCCAGATCTTTCAGCATACGAATAATACTACTGGCTATGGTGCGGCTGCCTGAATCCTTAGTTATACCGCCGATCAGTGATTTATCAAGTTTGATTATATCGGCAGGCATACGGCGCAGATAACTAATATTGCTGTAACCTGCGCCAAAATCATCCAGCAGGATCCTGAATCCCAGTTCACGTAACTCGGCCATATTGGTCAGAGCCTCGGTATTCTCGGTGACGATTTCGTTTTCCAGACATTCCAGTCCGAGCAGATGTGCGGGCAGGCCCGCACACTGCATTTTTTTTGACAGAGTTGCGGCAAAACCTATGCGTGAAAGGTCGCTTACACTAACGTTAACCGATACGGGCAGAAATGAGAAATTATCAGACCAGACTGTCAACTGGCGGACGGCTTCGTCCACCACCCAGTCTGTCAGACGGTTCATCAGGCCCGAGAAATGTGCAACGGGCAGGAAATCCGCCGGAGAAAGTTCGCCTCTTTCAGGATGACGCCAGCGGATCAGCGCCTCCAGACTGACTGTCTGACCAGCGATCAGTGATATTTTGGGCTGATACACCAGATACAATCCGCCGTTGTTGCTGCGCAGTGCGGCATCCAGATCATTCATGAGGATGAAGTCACTGTTAAGTCGGGCGTCGCTGAGTTCATCAAACTCCTGCGCATCCACGTTCTTGTTGATGGCATCATGCAGTGCACTGACTGCACGCCTCAGGCTCTCCTGAGGTGACAATGATGCCGGCGCAAAACAGACTTCACCTGTATGTATGGTCAGGTTCATGGCCATCCCGTTTCTGGGATGGACGTTGAAGTCGCGCATCATGCTCGCGACATATTTTGCAGAAAAGCGGTCACTGGCCGGTGCCAGAATAGCGTAGCGTCCCACGGCCACAGTATAGATTATATCAGCAGGGTGCAGCGACAGTCTCTCCCGGATCAATAAGCCCGTATCACGCAGCATCGCCTCCACCGGCGCCATGCCCAGAGCACGCGCCAGCTCATAGGCTCGGGGTATATCAATACAGTCAACTAAAGTCAGTCTAAACAGGCTATGAGTATCCTGACGGAGTGTATCCAGGCGGCGTATCAGCTGCTGACGGTTTGGAAGGCCTGTCGCGGCATCTGTAAAACCCGCCGAATGCCAGACCTCCAGAAATGCCATCACCAGCCGGGCAAGCATTTTCAGCCTGGTGATTTTTCTGCGGGAAAATGGATGAGGTACCGTGTCTGTCACGCACAACGTGCCGAGAATGATTCCCTCCCGGTTAACCAGGGGCGCACCGGCATAAAAACGGATCCCCGGAGGTGCCACCACCAGAGGGTGTTTTGCAAAACGGGGATCCTGTAGCGTATCGTGCACGACCATCACTTTTCCACTGTCGACCACATAACTGCAGAAAGCATCTTCGCGGGTGGTCTGGCAAAGATGAAAGTTGTGAGCTGCCCGGATAACCTGATGGCTTTCATCAACAACGGAAATAAAGCTACCGGCGATGCCCAGTGAATCGCTGGTAAGACGGACAAATTCCTTGAGCACCGAATCCCTGTTTTCATCGGGTGTTTTGAGTGCGTTCATGGCTTTCTGCCGTTTTTCTTCATTGTCCCTGAGATTTATAAGCATAAAACCACTCCGGTGAAGCAGGTGACGGGGCGATGTCGGGTGAAAAATAATACGTTTTAACCAGACCTTAATATAAAGGCTCAGCTTATGCCTAATTCGGAAACAAACAGAGTGCATGTGCACAGCGCTGTTATGGTCTGCGCCGGTCATGGCTTTGCTGCGCTTACCGATTTTCATACACGTCCAGCCTGAAAGCAGGCTTTCAATGAAGGGGCGACATCCCGAACTGCACTCTCAATACCTTCTGAAATCTCCTGAATGCTCAAGATTAGCTTATCTGCATCATGCATGAGAGCATAACTTATAGGGGGAGTCGCCTGCGTGCCTTTAAGGCCGTGCAGAACATCTTTATACGCCAATGTTTCCAAAAAATACGGTCTCGCCTTATGAACCATGCCCGCATGCCGGAATTCAATGGCAGGCATAGCCCGCTGGAACGTGTCTAAGGAAGCAGCAGAACGCAGCCCTTTTTGTGAAAAAATCTGTCTGAGCAAATGTTTACGAGTCCTGTGCACCGGGTTAAGTTTAATAACCTCGGTTATCGGCATTTTTTCCTGAATGCATTACCTTTAATTGTGATAGTCACCGTAGACTATTGTTTGCTTTTGTTAATGAAGAACATTCTGTGACAATAAGACGCGTTGCTCAATGGAGGCACAGGTAATGACACCCATAGTCGAGGAACTCAATCACGGCCGGTCGGGCCGGTCACCGACGTTACAGCATCCCTGACCAGGGCCGCCTGGTTTCAGCCTCATGGCAAGCTGCTCACGCTCATGCTGTTGTTGGTGCAGTTTCTGGCTGACCTTCACTCGGGTTCCCGGGTGCGCCGGCAGATAATCAACCGCTATTTTTCCCGTTCCGGGCTTCATGCTTTGGCGCTTTTTAAAGGGTATCTGGGACGGAGCGGTCAGATAGCGCGGTCATGATGTGCGCTTTGAGCGAAAAGCAGACGTCCGAAATTTTTAAGTGGGCAGATTAATTAATCCGCTTCCCAGTTTCGTCAATGACCTTCTCGCCATCCTCTTTGGTAAACGCTCCTTTCTGACCTTCCGGTAGAATATCCAGCACTATTTCTGAAGGGCGGCAAAGACGAGTGCCAAGCGGGGTCACTACTATCGGCCGGTTGATCAGGATCGGATTCTGAAGCATCAAATCGATTAACTGCTCATCAGAAAATTTTTCTTCTTCAAGCCCTAATTGTTCATAAGGTTCTACGTTCTTACGCAGCAATACGTGTACCGGCATACCCATAGCTGAAATGAGTTTTTTAAGCTCATCACGTGCCGGTGGAGTATCGAGATAATAAACGATGGTGGGTTCGATGCCGCTGTTACGGATCATCTCCAGTGTGTTGCGTGAGGTGCCACAGGCCGGGTTGTGATAGATAGTAATGTTGCTCATATCAGTTTCTCACTACAAAGTGACAGATAGTCGCCACGCCAGCATCGCCAGAGTGATAAAGAGCACGGGCAGAGTCATGATAATGCCGGTGCGGAAGTAATATCCCCAGGTAATCGTTATATTTTTCTGGGCAAGCACATGCAGCCAGAGTAGGGTAGCCAGACTGCCAATCGGGGTGATTTTGGGGCCTAAATCGCAGCCAATCACATTGGCATAAATCATTGCCTCTTTAACGACGCCAGTCGCCGTACTCCCGTCAATCGACAGCGCGCCAATCAGCACAGTCGGCATATTGTTCATCACCGATGAAAGGAACGCGGTCAGGAAGCCGGTGCCGAACGTTGCTGCCCATAACCCCTTTTCTGCCAGCAGGTTCAGCACGCCAGACAGATACTCCGTGAGCCCTGCGTTGCGAAGGCCATAGACCACCAGGTACATGCCCAGCGAAAAAATAACGATCTGCCATGGCGCACCGCGCAGGACTTTTCCCGTGTTGATGGCATGACCTCTTTTCGCCACTATAAACAGCACTGCTGCGCCAGCAGCCGCTATCGCACTGACCGGGATCTCCAGAGGCTCCAGAACAAAGAAACCGACAAGCAGCAATAACAGGACAATCCAGCCCGCCCTGAACGTTGCCGGATCTTTTATCACACTGGCAGGCTTCTTCAGCAGCGAAACGTCATACGTCGCAGGAATGTCTCTGCGGAAGAAGAGATGCAGCATGACCAGCGTGGCCGCAATCGCTGCCACATCTACGGGGATCATAACGGAGGCATACTGCGTAAAGCTCAGACCGAAGAAGTCCGCTGAGACGATATTCACCAGGTTAGAAACAATGAGCGGCAGGCTGGCCGTATCTGCTATAAATCCTGCGGCCATCACAAAGGCCAGCGTTGTGCCCTTGCTGAATCCCATTGCAAGCAGCATCGCAATCACAATTGGCGTCAGGATCAGCGCGGCACCGTCATTGGCGAACAAAGCAGCAACAGCGGCACCGAGCAACACTATCCAGGTAAACAACAGGCGGCCACGACCGTTACCCCAGCGTGAGACGTGCAGTGCGGCCCACTGGAAGAAGCCGCACTCGTCGAGCAGCAGGCTGATGATTATGACCGCAATAAATGCCGCTGTCGCGTTCCAGATGATATTCCAGACAACGGGAATATCAGCGATATGGATGACACCGGTTACCAGCGCCAGCACAGCCCCGATACTCGCGCTCCATCCAATACTCAGGCCTCTGGGCTGCCAGATCACCAGTATCAGCGTCAGTAAAAATATACTCCCTGCCAAAAGCATCTCAGACTCCGTTATATATGATTACATAAATGTGTTCTTCTTCCTCAGCAGGAGGTGCAGGTTGATTTATCCAGCCATTTACGCAAATCCTCCCGCATACACTGCCAGGATGTCGTGATTGTCTCAGCTGCCCATGCCGGTAGGTGGGGTGACAGACGATAGTGGATCCATTTGCCTTCACGACGGTCCAGTACCAGTCCGGCCTCGCGAAGAATAGCCATATGTCGCGAGATTTTGGGCTGCGATTCGGAAATGGCCGCGCAGATATCGCAGACGCACAGTTCTCCTGACTCCCGGAGAAGCATGACGATGGCGAGCCGTGTTTCATCCGACAGGATTTTGAAAAGCTGAACAGGCTGTAGCATTTTTCACTCCGTTCCCTTCAGAATACACATATGTTAAATCATATGTGTTACTTTTGAAATCATCTTCTCTCCGGAGGAGAAAAATGGAACCATTTCCTGCCCGGAATGATGTGATAGCCACATCGCTGAACGCCTTCACATGCAGGAGTCGCCCCGGACTCTGATCCTGTCTGGCTCAATAAGAGATCGTTCCTGCAGCCACTTTGCCGCGAAAGAAGCTGGTCGACTGCTGACGGCGATGGACGCGGAGGTAAAACTCTTTAACTCCTCCGGTTTACCCATGCCGGATGATACGCCGGACACGCATTCTGAAGTCACCGAGCTTCGCGGTGTGGTCAGATGGTGTGACGGGATGGAGTTCTCCGGAACGGCACGGGGTTATGGCGCAGATTAACTGGATACCCTTGAGTGAAGGCGTAGTTCGTCCTTCGCAGGGCAAAACACTTGCGGTAATGAAGGTCTGCGGCGTTTCAAAGTCCTTAAATGCAGTGAACTGTATGCGCATTCCGGGCGCACCGGTCAACTGGGATCAATAAAAAAGGCCGTCTAAGCGACCTGTTTACTCTACATAAGTTTTATTTTTACTTTATACCCCTCAAGACCGGACATGGTCTCACTCGGGATAAACTCGATCTCAGCAACTTCTTTGCCTGTTTTTTTCCGTAGCTCAGTGATTTTTTTAGTAATAAGAGCAGAAATTTCTTGCTCAGCTTTACGCTCCAGTTCTTCAGGTTTCATATATACTCCTTTTTCACACCCAACCTTTTATAAATCATAGGTTATCTTCCATGAGTGCGCTCAGGAATAATCCCTCACACCACTGGTAAATCGGGAGTTGGTTGCAATGCCCACACTGCCGATGCCGCAGCCTCGTTCGCAGGATATCTGGTGTCAAGCCACAACCGACGCTTGCCAGATTTTTCCTGGCATTATCACAGACACACAGTGAATGCCTGTTGTAATGCCGTAATAGTCTTTCCTCTGCCATTAATAAAAATTTTGAATTAGTCATCCGCTTACGCTTTTTGTAAATGGTTTGTAGACCATACTTAGCTAGGCATTTTTAATGATGCGCAACCCGACCCAGGGAATGGCTTATGCATGAGCCCATACCTTCAGAGAGAATTGAAGGAACTGAGAACAAGAACCAATGCCGTACCTCAAGTTTGCCTTCGTTCAGAAGGCTTTTTTATTTGAGAAATTAGCAAGCTCAAGCTATTTCAAAAGTTTGTTTGCAGCTTCGACGATTTCACGTGATGTAACCTCTCTGTCAGAGGCCACACAAAACTCAGTATGATCGCCAGTCAGCGAATGAACTCCCGCATACCTAATCTTAAGGTGAGCTTCCTCACCATTCGGGTATTCACGGAGTATTGTGGTAGTGCCATCTACGACCCTGACAACCACCACCGGCTGCCGATTGAAGAACACCAGAACATTTTTCATTGGCATCCCTAATGTTGAGAGAAGGCCACAATAAGTGGCCTCTGATTAGTATCAGCTTGAAGCCAGAATCGTGATTCGCAGGAGCCACCCGGGCGATTCATGTTTTCTGATCCATCAATGGCCGCTGCCTTTCTGGTGTAGGCAAGGCGGCGGTGAATGGAGTCTACAGAGTTTTAACGTTTTCACATGACAAAGGGCAAGATGATGGTGGTTATGCTGCTACCTTTGATTTCCATTACCGATTCAACTGTTTCAGCAGTTTTAACCACTGCAAGTCGTGCATGTTTCTCCGCTACAGAGGCAGCCTTTCGGTTGTTGCTATCTGCCCGTTTTACTTTTTGGCATTATCACCCGCTGTGTTTAGACGCTGTAGCTCGAATTCACGAATCCCTACGAAGTTGTTGTTGGCCTACGCACAAAAATTAATGCAGTGCGGATTTAGTAATGTCGCTTCTGGCACTAAGCGGCTCTTAAGATAGGAGCCTCTGTCATGGGGTGTCGGGATTCGGAGGTTCAAATCCTCTCGTGCCGACCAAAATTCCCCAATTAAACCAGCCTCTTAGAGCTGTTTTTTTATGTTTAAAATTTGTCAAAGGTAAAATTAAGGTAAAACCCCTGACAAATTACATCACCGGACAGTCGTCAAACTCCCCTGTTCTGGCGTCATTGATGATGTAGGTGATCACCCCTTTGAAAACCAGCCGGCCTTCAAAGTCATCACTCGTCATTGGATAGGTGATTTCCGGTCTGTCCAGTTCTTCCAGCCTCGGGCAAGGATGAAGCCGCAGCCGCAGCATGCGCATCTGCTCATCCAGGTGACACATCACAATGGATCCATCGACCGGTGTGGCCGACATATCCAGAATCAACAAAGCACCTTTCTTTATCGCCTCACGCCTGGACTCTGTGCCGGCACGCAGGAAGTAAGTTGCGGAAGGTACACGGATCAGCTCGTGGTCGAGCGATATCTTTTCATCCAGGTAGTCAGCTGCTGGCGAAGGGAATCCCATCACAGGCCTCCGTTCGGGTTGTACATCATGAAGGTGCGGAGTTCTCCCTCTTGCTGAGAGATATCTTTGAACGTGCTGACGTGGCCCTCGATCCACTGGTTAGCCTCGCGCGGTGTCCAGTCCCAGTTAAACGTGAGCAAAACCTTCACAAAATCTGCCGTGGTAACCGTGCGTCGCCCGCTGGGCTCCATAAATATGGCCTGCCTGAATGCTGTCTCGATATCGTCTCTTCTGGGCATGATGTGCACCTACTCAATACTGTTTTTATATACAGTATTTTGAATTTCAGAGCTTATCAAGACGAAGCGGCAAGAAGATTTGTCAACGGCTTGAACAGCCGAATATTTTTCTTAAGTTAAATCATCTTTCGACTAAAGTTAATGCAGTCCCGTAGCCTGCACCAGACATGCACGGAATGTAACTGCCCCGTCGCCGGGGCTTTTTTATTCAAGAGCCCTGCGCGAGGGAAGATACGAGTGCCTTAAGCTCTGCCACTTCTCCCTTCAAATCGGAAATCTCGGCCTCATGTAGCTTCGCCAGCTCTATCAGGTAGGGTGTGATCCCCGCATAGTTGACCGCGCGTAAATCATCAATCGGATTGTTTTCGAGGTCGTGGGCGCCGAAATCATTTTTTGAGACGGCTTCAGGCGCCACCAGCTCAAGCTCCTGGGCAAGGATCCCCGCCTCTTCGGTATAAAGCGGTTCGGCGACTTCATAGAGGTTGTATCTCTTCTTGAAGGTATACCCGG
Organism: Kosakonia sp. CFBP8986; assembly: GCF_034044935.1. Lineage (NCBI taxonomy): Bacteria > Pseudomonadati > Pseudomonadota > Gammaproteobacteria > Enterobacterales > Enterobacteriaceae > Kosakonia > Kosakonia sp. CFBP8986. Next base: position 379,576 of record NZ_JAXCXB010000001.1, read on the forward strand.
TGACTGCACTGATTACCTCACGCGCATTGGTGATCGGCTTTATATCCTTCTTGATCCTGACATCGGATGTGCTCTGCCACAGCTGCCCCGTAGCGGTTCCGTTTGTCTGGAAAGCGTAGTTAGCGCCCCCTGCTTTTACTGTCACAGCGCCGGTAGTATTCAGCGTGACGCTATTTACTCCGATGTTGCTCGCCAGAATAAAGTGCTGGGCACCACTCGCTCCGAATCCCAGATAAGCCAGTGGATTTTCAGACGCATCCCTGAAACGTATATAGCCAAGCCCACTCGGAGCGGTGCGTATTACCAGTGGCTGCTCCGCCCCTGCTTTTGTCTCGATAGTGCCAAGAGAAGCTGTTCCACCGGTGATGGTCACCGCGTCAGAGCTAAGGCTGGTGAATGTCCCGGATCCACCAGTTATATTTACCGCGTCAGAACTCTGGGTAGCCATACTTCCCAGCCCCAGACTGGTGCGTGCTCCTGCTGCCGTCTTTGCGCCGGTACCGCCCTGAGCAAGTGTGATCGCTGTTGTCAGTCCGTTCAGACTGGTTATGTCGGCGTTAGCGCCCTTCTTCGCCAGCGACTTCTGGCCGGGAACGGTGACAGGCTGACCGTTAATGGTGATGGTCACATCTCCGCTGCCGTTCATCACATCCGCAAAACCACCCATGTACCGCTGGTACATGCTGAACGTCTCGGCGATATCCTGTGCCAGGCCATCCACGCTCAGACTGTCGCTCAGCAGGATGGCAAATTTTGTACCGGCAGGGACTGATGCCGCAGGTGACACGGTCAGGCTGGTCGCGCTGTCTACTGAGGAGATTTGAAAGGCCTGCGCCGGGCTGGTCAGTGCCAGCACCGTGCAGCCGGCACGAATGAGGGAGCCTGCTGCGGTGAAATTCGTGCCGGTGCCGGTCAGCGTATTGCCGCTAACTGCAATAGAGCCAGTTGTGTAAATCATGTTTTCTCCGGGCATGGCGCCAGAATACGGCGCGCGTATAAACGATCGATAAAGTCGATCAATCAGGAAATATTGATCTGTTTAATCTATTTAGCGCCTGACCAGGCGGCCAATAGAATGGATTCACATCCATACGGTTCAGGGAATAAAGATGAAAATGATTAACGCTGCGGCGGTTGTGCTGGTTTCGTTAATGGCATCAGGTTGCGCCAGCAACACGCCCCCGCGGTGCTATAACGAGGCTGTGGTGATGAAAAACCGGGTGTCGGTTCCGGTATTCGGCATAAGAAAACCGGTCAGCACCACCGAATATCTCTCCGGCGGCAGCTTCGGTTATCAGTGGATTGAGCGGAGTGCTTTTACAGACACCTCGGCCTGCGACAGGCTGCCGGTGACTGAGTGACAGTATCAGGTGATGCCCAGCGCATTTTTGTAGTACTGGTCATAGAACCGGGTGTCGATATACCCGACACCGCCGCATGCCCACCCTCTCATCCTCCTTCCTTCATCGGGGTTGCTGATATAGGTGCTCTGGAATACTTTCCCGACCTGCACTTTATATGCAGCCCCGTCTTTTCCCGCTGATGCACACATGAAATTGCTGTATCCCGTCGGATATGCCGGGTCCTGAGGCACGAAAATATGTGACGTGACACTCGATGACACCGCCAGCGGCGTGGCGCTGGTGATATCCCCGTTAGTCAGTGGAATGACCTGTAGCGGGAGGCAGTTGCTGTGCCAGACCATCTGTCCGTCCCGGTAGAGAAAGAAGCCATAATCCGGGATATTCGCGAGAATATTCGAAAAAACATACACCCGGCACCCGGTCTGGTTACTTGCCGCAGTGGGAAACTGCAGCGCGTGATACCCACTGGCCGTGACGGGCTTCCACCAGCACAAATCCATCGCCTCACCAGTGTGACGGTGAAAACACATTACCGGGTTACCGGCCGGAACCTGCGTCTGCACGGTCCGCGCGCCGGCCGGCACATCTATAATCTGGCGCAGGCACAGCGGCACATAATTCGGGGCCAGCTTGACCGTCCTGACCCCGTTTATGTACTGGAACAGCTGGAAGCCGAAGTAGTCACTCTGCGTACCCGCTACCGGGCTGCCGTACACAATAAGGGTGACGGCATTATTGACGTTCCACGATACGGTTAATCCTCTGACACTGACGCTGTAGGTTGCGCCCGTTAACTGCCCTCCCATAAAATCATTCACAATGGCGTATGTCAGCGACACACCGGAAAGGGAGTAGGTCTTACTCCCTGTGCCGGTAATGGTGATGACATCCAGTACGTAGCTTGCCGCCATAGAGTTGATGGCATCAAAGCTGGTCCCTGCAATAAACATCTGCATTATAAGCGTTGCCCCATAACGGCTGCCGGCCGGTTTTGCGCATCGTAAGAGATGATGCGGTTATTCGTTATCTGCATGCGTCCCTGGCCTGATACCGCACCGTTGACCTCAAACGTCCCGTCCGCCTTCATGATGGTCCCGGTCTGCCCGGCCACGTAATTTGCTGAATACCAGGAGCCCACGCGAGCGAGGGTGATCGACGCGTAATTGATGAAGGCCTCGTTGATGAATGTCTGCCCGTTCTGCACCAGGAACGGCAGGCTCACCGTCCCGCCCGCCTGTGTCATCACGGCGAAACGGTCGGCCAGAAAGAGCACCTGCGACTGCATACCCGACTGAGTATTCTGTACCCCGATCCCCATCCCTGCGGCGTACTGGCGCCCGTTCGCATCCACCCCCACCTTGATGCTGTACATCGCATTGAGGTTACCGCTGATATCTGCGACTGCCTGAGATGCCTGCGTTATCGCCGCACTTTGCCCGTTGACTGTCACTGAAAGCGTATTGATTTTTGTCGCCGAGACCTGCGAGAAGTCAGCCATGGTTTTCGCAAAGTCGGTGGTGTTTGCCGTGCCAGCGCCGGAACTGGCATCCAACGACCTGAGCGACTCCGCGACAGCCTGGCTGGCATCCGCCATCACGTTATCAACACGCTCAATCCCGGCCTTGTTGTCGCCGTACTGCACGCTGAGCCGTGTGCGATCGTTAACCTGCGCCAGCGTGGTCGTAATCAGCGCAATGGAGTTGCTCTGTATTCCCCCTCTGATGTCACTGCCGTCTATGCCCGCGATCTCTGCCGAAATCTCCTCAAAGCGCGAGGCACTGGACGAGTCCAGATCTGTCACGGTCTGCGTCAGCTCTGTCACTCTGGCCTTATTCTCTTCCGTCTGCGCGGTAAGCTGATCGACAGCTGTAGCCCGTGCCTCGGTTTCGTTTGCCAGCGCCTGGCGCACTTCGGTGATGCCGGCGGCGTTCTGGTCCGTCTTTGCCTCCAGGCGGATCACATCCGTAATGCGCGCTTCTGTTTCGGTGGCGATAACTTCGCGCAGCTGCTCAAATTTCGCGGAGTTAGCGCCCTGCTGGGCAGACTGGCGGACAACAACATCCGCGATCGCCAGGGCATTACCGATAATGGCTTCTGCTGTCTGGCGGTTTGCGCCTGCCGCCTCAGCCAGGCCGTCGGCGTTTTGCCTCACTGCCTCTGCCAGTTCCGCAACTTTGGCACTGCTGTCCACGGCGTTCTCAATGAGGTCTTTGAACAGGTCGGTGTCCTTGATCTGCTCAAGCACTGCCTCTGTAATGTCCGTCACATCGGAGCTGGACTGGCCGCGTACCCAGTCGGTATACCCGGATTCGTTACCGGTCCGGTCCACCAGTTGCGCGCGGTACCAGAAAATCTGTCCGGCCTTAAGCCCCATCTGCTGATATCTGCGCAGCGGATAAGGCACGTCGGCCAGCAGCATGGCATCGTCAGCACTACCGGTCAGGCTGTACTGGATCTCCGTTTTCAGCGTATCAGCCGTGTTCGCCGGGAAGCCCCAGTTCAGTTCGATACCAAACACCACGTTTTCGGAGGCGGTAAAGCCCAGCGGTTTCGGCGGATTGCCCACTTTCCCGGTGAGCGTAACCTCAGCTGATGTCGCCCATATGGACGAGACATCGCTGGCGTTCACCGCCCGCACCCGCACCAGATAACGCCCTGCGTAGATACCCGGCACCTCGAATCCCTGAGAGGAGGTGCGGGGCACGCTCACCCAGTTGCCGCTGTCGCGTCGCCACTCGGCTTCGTAGGCGATTGCCCCTTTAACAGAATCCCAGGCAACACGCATGGTGGTGATCGCTATGTTCTGGCTGACCGTCGAATAGCTGTCGATGACGATGTTTTCCGGCGGTGCCTGCACGCCGGGCGGAATGACGCTGACCGGCCTTTCATCGAGCCGCGCGCCGGTATCGACCGCAGCATAAATATCCGGGCTGTACGTCGCTCCGGTGACCTCGAAAGTGCCGTCATCGTTGTTACGGGTGCTGGTTACACGAAAGAGCGCGATAAACAGATCGTCAGCATCCACACCCCAGCAGCTCTCCGCCTCAGGTGTTTCGCTGTAGGCCGTGGTGACCGTGACAACATTGCCCTTCACTGCCTGCACGGTCCGGGCCTGCGCGACACCCGAGGGCAGGTTGAGGAAAAGCCGGTTACCGGCCCTGACATCTGCGGCACGGTCGAGCGTGATATTACGACCGCTTACCGCGCTGACCCTGCCGCCAATCACCCTGCCGGCCAGCTCGTTCGCGGCCACGCCGATCACTTCCCCGACAGGGGGAACATCCATACCCGTGCTGAAGGTCACCACCTCACCGATGCCATTCGTGAGCAGCGCCCAGCGCCCGCGCCGGTTTGCCTCTGACTGCCGGGTGCAGCCGATGGCCGTCAGTTCGAGCTGGCTGTAATCGAAGCGCATCGCCAGATTGTTGTCATAAACCACTTCCGGTGTGTCTTTGTAGTGATTCGCCGGATCGGACCAGTTCACCAGCGCGGCGGTGTTGCGGGTGGTTTCGCTCGGATCGGCAAGGGTAAACTTGCCGTCGACCACACTGGCGTGGTTGTAGATGTGCCAGATATCGCGGGGCATATCGGCCAGCACATACAGCTTGTTGTCGCCCCAGTAGGTCATACCACGGAAAATGCCGGCCAGGTCGCGCAGCACCGTCCAGGCGTCATTGCGCTCCTGGATGTAGACATTACACCGGAAGCGCGGCTCCTTACCGTTGCCGCCCTTGCCATCCGGTACCGGCTGATCGCAGTACTGCGCGATGCGGTACAGCTCCCATTTATCAATCTGGGTCGCATCAATCCTCTGACCAAGCCCGAACCGCTCATTCAGCACGATGTCGTAATAAATCCACGCCGGGTTATCGGTCCACGCCCATTTAAACCCGCCTTCCCAGGTGCCTGAGTAGGTTCGCGTGTCAGGGTCGTAAGTATCAGGCACGCGTATAATGCGCCCCTTCGGATTGCACACAACCTGCGGAATGCCGTTCGGGAACTGCTTCGCATCGAATTCAATGTAGAGCAGCGCCGTGTTGGGGTAACGCAGCTTCGCATCGATGATCTCGGTGACCGCCTCAACGCGCATACTGTCCACAACATTCACTGTCGTTGAATCCGGTGTAATCCTGCGCACGCGCAGCTGCCAGCCGGTGGTGGCTTTTGGCAGGTCAATACGGTGACTGCGCTCATAGAGGGTGGTGGTCTTGTCATCGACAGCGCCCTTAACCACGGGCGCGTATGCACCACCGTCGACCGACAGCTCGATCGCGTACTCAACGCGCGTACCCACTTTATCGCCGTTATCTTTCTGGTTTAACAGTGTGGGCCAGCCCAGGCGGATCCGCAGTGCTGAAAGCTGGGTATTGGAGACAGAGCGGACATATGGCACGGCCTGCTTAAGCTCATAGGCGACCTGCAGCTCGTTCTCAACGCCGGGAAAGCCCTGAATGTAGGTCTGATCCTGGGTGCCGGAACGAAACTCGTATTTTACGTTGTTGAAGTTGTAACTGCCGTCGGCATTCTGCAGCGGGGTATACGATGACGCGTCGCCGAGATAAATGCTGCGCCCGTCCAGGCCGCCGGCAAATTCACCTTCGCCGAGCGCGACAAGGATTTTGGCTCTGGCTATGGACTGAATACTGTCCGGAGCTTCCACCGGGGTGCGGGTCTTGGTGCTACCGCCCTTCCGCCCTTTAATCGCTGTGTTCGTCATATCGCGCCCATAAAAAAACCGCCCGCAGGCGGCATAAAGTAATCACGTACCGGCTTACTGTTGATCTTCCGCGTAAATGCCGGCTGAAATGACAGCGCCCCCGATCTCCCGCTGGCCGTAAAGCAGGGGGACCGGGTTGCCGCTGGCGGTAGTGTTGACCGGGCCGCCGAATGCATAGCTTGGCTTGTTGTCCGGATCCTGACGCATCCTCATCCCTGCCACCTGCGGCGACAGCAGCTGAACCACGCCCCCCAGCGCCATCGATGCGCCAACCAGCGCAACATTCAGCGCGACCCCTTTACCAATAAGCCCCGCCCCGGCAGGGCCAAGGGCGATACCCCCGGCAATCAGGGCAACCCCGAGCACAGCCTGGAAGATGCCGGCACGCTTGCTGCCGCGGATCACCGGAATGATGCGCAGCTCATCGCCGGGGCCGAGAAGCGAAAACTCTTCCTGGCTGATGTTGCGGCGATCGCGGAAGATGACGAAATCCAGGCCTCTGGCGCGCGCCTCACGGAGATAATCCTCAAAGCCGTCCACAGTGCTGGACAGCGCCCTGAAAACCTCGCTGGCAGAAGACAGCGCCCGGCGGTGCGTGCGTCCGAAGCGCTGCGCCATCGACCCGCTCAGTTTGATAACGGTTCGTTTTTCCATTACATCAGATCCTTGTACCGTAAAACTTTAATGGTGCGATCACGGTAATAGCCGCCATACGGAATGCGCTGACTAAGCTGCCCGTACAGGTGGTGCAGCAGCATGTTGCCCTCCAGCAGGACACCGGCATGATTTGGCACGCTGGACTGCACCTGCATGATGACCATATCACCGGGCTGCAGGGGACCGTCGAACTCCCTGAATCCGCAGTCGTGCCAGTTATCCATATAGAGGTTTTCGCCCTCCTCCCACCAGTGGTGATCAACGCTGTAGTCGGGCAGGTCGATATTGTGCTCGATGCGAAAATAGTCCCGGATAAGGGACCAGCAGTCAGCATGCCCGAGCACAAACTGACGCCCGGTCAGCGGGCGATTGCCGCGCGGCATGATGGTGCGGATATCGCCTTCAGGCCATGAAGCGATCACCCACGGCACTTCGGTCGCGTCGCACATCAGCATGTCGAGTTCACTCGGCTGCGTCGTGGCGCCGTCGCCGGGGTGGCTGTGCACCACGGCAACCACTGTGCCCTGCTCTTCGGCTGCCGCGTAATCCTCCGGTGACAGTTCAAACTGCTCCTCCGGGGAGGTGGCCAGATTCCGGCAGGCGATATACTTCTCAACCCGTCCCTTCTGGATCACCACACCGCAGCATTCAGCCGGGAACGCCTGCGCCGCATGCGCGAGAATCGCGCTGATTGTCTTGTCCCGCATGTTACCCCCTCAGAAGTGACGCACCCGGAAAGCCGCCGTAGTCGAGTTCATTGTTGGCGCCGAACCGGGGTTTACACCCGGTCGACAACAGGCCTGAGCACACGTCCTTCGAAGGATCATCCACCCGGTTGCCGTCCTTATCGAACCAGCCATTCTGCCCGGCATAGGTGCAGCCGTTGCCGGTTTTGTACCACCCGCGCATGCACCAGGTGCACATGGGCTGGATCTGCCGCGTGGGGATAAGCTGTCCCCGCAGGTCTGCCGGGCTGGACAGTTCAAACTCCACGGTTTCATCATCCGAACTGGATTTACGGTCAATGTAATAGACCTGTTTGCGCTCCTCATTCGGATTAGCGCCGGGATTGCCGCCGGCAAAATTGCGGGCATCAAGGTAATGAGCGAAGGTCTCGTGGATAATCACTTTTGCCTTTGCCATTCCCTGAAAGCGACGACAGAGCGCGCCTATCGTGCCGGAGATATTTGCCACGGTCAGTGTCGGGCGGGCGCTCTGCCCGTCGCTGCTGACGGACAGGCCGGTCAGTTCAAATGGCCACGCACCGTACTCCAGCCCCTGCCACCATACCGATTTCGGCTGGAGCTTCGACGCATCGCCGCTCGCAGCAATGATATCGGCCTCTGTGTGAGGGAGGGTTTCGTTATGAAAACGCAGAATGCCGGCGCCGAACGCCTCGCCGTCAACCTCGATAAGGCGGACACGGCTGCCCGGCTCCAGTTTCTGGACATCAGATGAAATGCTCATGGATGGTATGCCTGAATGAATGTGGTGCTGAGGGTGTAAAGATCTGCGCCGTGGGTGGCTATCTGAATAGATTCAGATCGCCATAACCCTGCGGGCTCCAGGGGCGGCTTCCAGATGAAGGACTTCCAGCCAGCATGCCGCTTCAGAAACGCCTTTATGGCCCCGACATAGGCCTCATCGCCGGTAAAACTCACGCTCCATTGCGATGTGACCGGGTTGATGCCATCCCCGGCCACCTGTGCATAATTATCCCCGAACTGCGCTTTGCGGGTGCGGAAACTGGTATCAGCCTGCGCCGCCACCTTCGGGCACCAGGAGAAGGTCTCAACTGCCATATCACGCTCCTTTTAAAAGCCGCCATAATGGGGATCCGGGCATGCTGGCCTGCTCATTAATCACCGTCACGATTGCATCCTTGAGTTGCCTGCCGGCAGTTGCGGCTGCTCCCTGCCCTGCCGTGGACTGCGCACCGCCATTGATGTTGATATCGCCAAACGACACGGACGGGCCACCGCCGGAAAACTGAGGCGCGCCGACTGCGCGAACGCCGAGCGAACCATCCGCCGCGCGCGTGAGCGGCATAATTGCCTCCGGACCTGCTTCGCCAAACACCCCGGCCCCTTTCGCAAAGGCAAAGAGCTGTGGGGTCTGGTAGACACCACCGCTGTAGGCACTGAGGGAGGGTGAGTCGTAGACGCCACCTTTGGCGTTGAAGGTGAAGTTTGACGCAGCGCTCTGTATGGCCGTCCCGCTGCTGGCCGTTGCGGCAGATGAAGCACCAAAGCTGAAGAGCGAGCCGAGAGAACTCGCGGCATTCGCGACCATCATATTAACGAGAACGGTCTCGATAATTTTCAGCACGTTCATGCCCCAGTCTTTCCAGCTGTCAAGATTGCCGTTGAGCATGTCGGTAATGGTGGTCACCGCACCGCCCATGGCCTGCTTCATCCCGTCAGCAGCCATCGCGGAATAGTCCGTTGCCTCGTCAACCCAGTTCGCATAGCCCTCAGACATGCCTGTCAACCAGTCACTGCGTTGCGCATCGGAAGCGGTGTAATACCCCTCCTGGTCGCGCAGCCGCTCTTCCAGATAGCGTTTGTTAAGTGCCAGCCCCTGCTGGTAGAAGGTTTCGTCAATGTCCCCGGCCTGCCGCTGCCGGAGCAAATCGGTATTCTTCTGCTCAAACTCCTTACGGATATTAAACTGCTCCTGCATCCGCTCACGGAACCGGGTGCCCTGACCGTAACCAATGAGCTGCGCATCATTCGCCGCCCTGGCGCTGGCGTTGCTGTCAGCCAGATTCGCCTCGTAATTACGCAGCTGCTCACGCAGTTTTACCTGATCGATTAAGGCAGCGTTGCGCATCAGTTCAGCCTTCTGCGCCTTGTCCAGCGTGGACAGTTCGCCTTCAACCACCTGGTATTTCACCCTGGCAAGCTCGGTACTCTGGCCCTGCAGGGCGATCTGCTCCTTCTGTTGCTTGATCATCCTTTTATAAGCATCAGCGGCCTTTTCTTCGTCCGTCTTTGGCCCTTTGGGCTGCTTTTTGTTGGCCTCGTTATTGCGCCATTCTTCAAGTCCGTTATTGATGTACTCAAGCCGGTTGGTCTGGAATTGCGGATCAGCCGTCAGGCCGAGTTCATCAGCAGCATAGCCAAGCCGTGCGCGCTCTTTTGCCTCGCCTTTCAGGCGGGACAAGGCGAGCTCGCGCCGGCTTTTTTCAAGCGCCTCCGTCTGTGCCTGCGAGGCTTCAGCCTGAGGTACGCGAAGGGGTGCCAGAGTCATTCCCTGCCTGGCCATCAGTAACTGATTGCCGAGCCCGAGCAACTGGTTAAATTTTTCATGCTGCCCGTTCATCATCAGCAGAGACTGGTAGGCAGAATTTTGATTAGCCGCTTCCTCTCTAATCAGCGAGACCCGACGGTACTGAAGTCCCTCGAGAGTTTGTTGAATGGAGGCTGCTTTCTCCTGCATTTGAGAAAGTCTTTCCTGTTCAACCGACAACTGCTCAGTTGCAGTCGACAGATCATCAGTTACAGTCTTCAGAGATGTAAGGTGGTTGATCATGAAACCACCTTTCGTAGTCGGGCCGGGGTTGTTGATTAGATACTGCGATCCGGCAATCTGCTCTTTCAGACTTTCAATTTTGCTTTTTTGCTCATCGATAAGTCTGTTCTGTTCATCAAGAGCTTTTTTGGCTTTTTCACTGTTGTCGGAAGCTTCCGGCAAAGACATCGCCCTGGTCTTTTTGCTTATCTCATCTATCGTTCTGCCGTATTCCTGAGCAGAACGGCGAGCCTGTTCCTGATTCTGATACGCCGCATACCATGCTCCTGCGCCAAGCATCACCAGACCTGGAATACCGCCGATAACTCCCAGAGCACTACTCATGAGCCGCGATCCGACAGCGGTGACACTGTTTAGATTACTTTGGGTTGAGACACGGTTGGCCAGGTTCCTGTCACGCGCGGCCTCTGCCTGTGCCAGTCGTCGTTCAGCAACTGCCTGTACGTCCGCATTTTTAGCAGCTGCAAGACCTGCCTGAGCACGCTCAAGCGCTGCTCTTGCCCTGACTTTCTCTGTTGCTGTACCTCCGGCAAGAGCCGTCGTGAGCCTGGACTGTGCTGCTGTTACCTTTGCCTCTGCAGCTGCTATTTTTTCCTGTTGCGCAGCCTGAACATCAGCGCCCTTTGCTCTCTGCAAAGCTTGCTGTGCACGATAGACGTCAGCTCTGGAAGCCGCCACGGCTGACTGGGCTGCTCTGTCTTGCGCTACTGCGAGAGCAACTTCTGATTTCGCAGCAGAGATCAAAGCACCTGTCGCACTCGTGGCGCTGGTAACGATTCCGCTGAGATACTTAGCCAGGCCAACACCCACCAGCGCGCCTGCTACGGTAGTGATAACTGACATATTGTCGGCCACATCACTCAGAGCACCGCTCACCGCGGATGAAGTAAAGGAGTCCAGTGTCTGGGCTACACCATCAAGGCCACCGGACAGCGCATCCGTGGCACCCGTTGCTGCGTTAACTCCTCCGACCCACCCCATGAATGAGTTAGTGACTTTTTGCAATGAGCCTGAAACAGTCTGCGGCATCGTTGCAAACTCACCCTGTAACGCTCCAAGCTGGCTCATTAATGCTGGCACCACTTTATCGATTGTGAGCTTGCCCTGGTCGGCCATACTCTTGAGGTCTTTGCGCGCTACGCCCATGCCTGTGGCAAGGGCACGGATGACACGATCACCCGATTCGTTTACCGCATTAAACTCTTCGCCACGCAAAACGCCCTGAGCCAGTGCCTGGCTAAACTGCGTAATGACAGAGCTTGATTCCTGCGTGCTGGCACCGGAAAGCTTGAGCCCTGTTGAAACGGCTTCGGTGATTTTGAGCACTTCTTCCGAGCTATAGCCGTATTCGCGCATCGATGCAGCTGCGCGGGCGAAGAGGTTGGCATTATCAGAGAACGCTGTACCCGTGCGCTGACTGATTTCCATAAGCTGACGTTGTGAAGTCGCAAAATCATCAGCCGAAGCAGAAGCCTGTTGAAGACGAGCATTTACTGAGTTCCATTCGTCTGCAATCTGTACCAGCTTGCCGGTAGCAAAAGCCGCAGTTGCCGCAGCTGCGGCTTTACCTGCTGAGGCAAAACCATTAGTGAGATCAGATAACGCCCTTTCACTTTCTTTAGCAGCAGCCGCCGCCTGGCGGCCTCCCGCCTGCATTGTTCTGTAATAGTCGGAGCCCATGCGAGAGGCGCGGGTGATCTCACTCTGGAATGAGCTGGAGTCAGCAGAAATTTTTATAATAAGTTCGCGAAGCGTTGCCATTACCATTCTCCGGACGAAAAAAAACCGCCGGAGCGGTTCATTGTTCTTCTGGACCAGCATTTCGCATGGCCGTTTTTAAATATTCTTCATCAGATTTGATATTGAAAAAGTTACTTCGTAGCCTCGGTAAGTGCATCCTCAAGCCCGGCAAACGGATCCTTGTCTGTTTGTTGCTCCTCTCCCCCCCACTGCAGAATGGCATCACTCAGCGGCACTTTTGCACCCTGCGAACCATATACGGCAGACACAATCTGCGCCGCCTGAATATCCCCGCGGATATCGCCGACCGGGCTTATCCTGTCGTATTCAATCCACATCAGCATTTCACTGGCCGTCATGCTCTGCCTGAGTTCTGAAAGCGTGCGCCCCATACGGAGCGCAAGCGACATCAGGAATTTAACGCCGGGGGTGGCGACTTTTCCCGGGCATCATCCCCGGATGCGATCAGATCAAGCGCCTGTTTAAGCAGACGGGAATGCACGGGGCCATAGATGGCACGCACTTCATCTTCATCGTCCCGGGTAAAAACCTGCTGCTTGTCCTCGTCGCAGAGCACATCGAGAAAAAGTGCGACATCAGCGCGCAAGTTGCGGTTCGCGCGCTCCGACACCGAAAGCTCTTCAGCCTTGATGTCAGTTCCGGCGATCTCCTGCCAGCGCAGCCAGGCTTCACCGGATGGCTCGCGCAGAACAACATTCACACCGCCCCATTCGGGCACGGTGACGGTTTTATGACGAAACCCGGAGTGTTTCGCCAGGGCAAGCTCTTTAATGGACATGATTTTCCTTACGAACCGGGTTCGATGTTTTCAGGTTTGCCTTTCAGGCGCAGGGAAAAGGTGGCCGCGACCACGCCGTTGGTACCGGATGACCAAGTGTGCTGACGCACTTCAGCCAGAAAACGGAAGCCTTTACCGGACGGGAAGATAACCTGAAAGGCATACGTGGTGTCGTTGTCATATGCGTCACGCAGTGCATCCTGAGCCGCATTTTTGAAGAAGTTACCGGACAGAGAAATCTCCGACGGAGCCGGCAGGCCGTTGATGTTCTCCTGTTCGGTCGAGCACAGGGTGGTGACGTCGATGTCCTGTTTCTGGCCACCGGTGAACTGGACCTCTTTGAGCGTGCAGCTCAGATCAAGATAGGTGGCACTTGCCATCGTATCTTTCGTTGCTGGCAGCGAAGAGATCAGGATCTTCGTTAACTGCGATTTTTCATAAAGTGCGGACATAGTGTCTCCGGATATAAAAAAACCGCCTCGCGGCGGCCTGGGGGTTAAGTGGGTAGGGATTACTGAAGAACGTGGACTTCTGCCGTTGCACGGCGCAGGCCTGTTTCGGGCTCGTAACCGCCGGTTTTGCTCATGCGGGTGAATCCCAGCGGCGTCAGCGCAGCGATCGCCTCTTCGCGCAGCGCGCGGGCCTCATCCACCGAGGACGCGTATACGTCAACCTGGAGAGATGTGTTTTCCTCCGCCGGACCGCAGAAAGTGTCGCCATAGGTCTGAACCACCTGCGTGAATGTGATCCACGGCGGCGCAACTGCTGGTTCACCCTGGCCGTTAAGCGGCACGACGCCGGGGTAAACCTGTCCGTCGGCCAGCGCGCCGATCAGCGAGTAAACGTCGGCCTCGGTCATTTTGAAAGCACCCTGTCGATCGCCGCATTGGCTTCGGCGAACGCGGCGTTTACCGCATCATCTTCACGCGCCTCATAGGCAGGCCTGACGAACGGCACGGGCGGCATGGTCGAGGTACCCATTTCGATAAAGCGCCAGTAGTAGGCATTACGCGGGTCGCTGGCTTTCATCGTCTTGTCGCTGGCGCCGGTGCGCGGGTTGGTACCGCGTATATGAACACCGGAAGATATCGCCCCGTTGCGCTCACGCTGCGTCAGCACGACGATATTCTTTTTGAGTTTCCCCGTTTTCACCGGTGCGCGGCTTACCGCTTCATCTTTGAAAATGGTTGCCCCGGCACGCGTGGCATCGCGCATCACCTTGCGGTTTTCTGCTTTGCTGAGCGTGGCGAGATCCTCCGACAAATCGAGCAGGCCGGAGAAATCGAGGCTGGTACCTATCATGGTTTTACCCCCTGTTTGCAGAGAATTTCGAGCTGAGAGCACCCGGCATCCGGGATGGGCGGCCCCGTCACTTCCAGCGTCAGCCCTTTAAAGGCACCACTTTTAACACTCAGACGTGATGCGGCTGAAATGTCACTGCGATACCGGACCCATACCCGGACAGTCGCTTCGGCTTTTTCAGCGCCGGCAGAGATGATTTCCCGGCCACTGATGCCTTTCACCTCGGCCCAGACAGTCTTTCCCTCCTGCCATTCCGGTTTAACATCACCGGAGGGGGTGCGGACGGGAACGGAATTCATTACGATAATTTGGTCGCGCAAGCGCCCAGCGTGCATAACGCCTCCGGTCAGAGAATGGTGGGGCAGCGAAGATCGTAGATAAGCATTGTGACCGAGAACGGCAGTTCCCCCTGTTGTAGCTTCTCTTCCTCTTCACCGCCGCGGTTGCGGTCGAGCCAGCCCAGCAGCATAAGCAGCGCTGTCTGTGCGCGTCGCAGCGGCTCGCCCTCAATGAGAGCGCCATTACCGGCAACGATTCGCTCCCGGCTGCCCTGGACATAAGCAAGAATGGCGGCGCTACCGGCCTGAATTTTCAGCTTGAGATCGTCATCACCGGCATCAGCATCTATGCGCAGGTGATCCTTTGCCTGTTCGAGAGTCACGAGCTCAATCACGTTTTATCCCTCCCGTCACGCCCGCGCTTGGTGGCAAGTGTCCAGCCTTTCGAGCCTGTTTCGCCGGGTTTATCCTGCGTCGGTTCGTCGCAGTGCCAGAGCGAACCGCCCCATGTCACCGTATCGCCGGGCAGATAGTCCTGACCGGATTTGAAAACGCCCTGGTAAATCATGACCGGAACGTCAAACGATTTTGTTTCGCTGCCGCCGCTCGCGCGATTAACCGTCAGGGTGAAACGCCGCTGATCTGAACGTTCAATGTCAACGCCCGCCACGCCATCCACCACACATTCCCAGCCGCGCATGCCATGCGTTTTTTCATAGGCGCGCCACAGCCCGCCGTTGTGGGTAGCGTAAGATCCGCGCGGGTAACTTTTCCCCTCATCAATAAAGGGAAGCAGTTCCAGCGCCAGCGCGTCGCGACCGTCCTCGCCATCTCTGGCCGGTTCGGGTACAGGTAGAGCTGCAACGGCTTCGCTGACCAGTGCTTTGACATCAGGCAAAACCGGCATGGATTCCGTAACAAGCGCCTGCAGCATAGGCTGCACATCGTCAGCCGTGAGGCTCCTGCCGTCCTGCGGTATCGGGATTGCCGCTACGGCGTCATCCACTGCCGCTTTCACGGCCTGATGCAGCATGTCAGGATCGTAATCCTTGCCGTCGCGGGGCACGGGCATCGCGCTGACCGCCCGATCCACCATCTGCTGCAGCAGAGGCCCAACATCCTCAGGTGTCAGGCTTTTGCCATCCTGGGGTACCGGGATTGCCGCTACGGCGTCATCCACTGCCGCTTTCACGGCATGATGCAGCATGTCAGGATCGTAATCCTTGCCATCGCGGGGGACGGGCATCGCGCTGACCGCCCGATCCACCATCTGCTGCAGCATGGGCGCCACGTCGTCTGGTGTCAGACTTTTACCGTCCTGCGCAGGTGGTATGGCGGCTACCGCATTGCTGACCATAGAAGCGATATCCGGCAGCTGCGGCAGTTCTGGCTCAGGCAGCTGAGAGACGGCGTCCCTTACCATCGCCGACAGATCCGGCGGTTCTGCGCTTTTGATATCTGCGATGAGTTCTTCGAGGTGGGTGAGTTTTACGTCGAAGGCCTGGCGCTGCTCCTCGAGGCTTTTACGGAATCCTTCCCGCATGCCATCAAGAACAAGCCCGAACTCCTCGCCCAGCACTTTGATGAGAGTTAATTCACGTTCATTCATTTGGTAAGCAATCCTCTGAGCATGGCTTTTGCCGCCGCCTGCTCTGCGTCAGACAATGCCTTTGCTTCATCACTGACTGGCTGCGGCGATGCGCTCTTTTTGCCGAACGGATCGTCAGAGGCATCGCGGCGCGCCAGCGCACCCAGGCTGAAATTCTGCTGCTGCAGATACAGCTCATCACCGCCCGTCACCGGCGGCAGGTTTTCACTGCGCCGCGCCTCATTCGGCGTGAGGATTGTGTTTTTGACACCTTCACCCAGCGTTTTGATACGGCGTTCACTGTCCATACGCAGCAGCGCGCTGACGTCAAACTCGGTACCGGCATCGTCTTCCAGTTCGAACGCCTCATCGAGAAGCAGCTCGATCGACTCAATCAGCGTCTGGAGACACTGCGAATAATACTGCTGCTCCAGCGCCTCGATGTTGTCGTAGGAAGGAAGATCGCCGACGCCGGCTTTATAGGCCGGGACGTGAAACGTTGAGCAGACAATTTTTTCTGACATCTGCAACTGCTCAACGACCTTCGCATCGTCAGCAGACATAGAAATGGGATTGTATTTTGCGCCGTTACTCAGCAGCCCCGTTTTGCCTGCGTTTTCGCCTGTATAGCCCGTGTCCCAGTTCGCTTTCAGTTTCCGGGCGTTTTCATCAGTGATAGTACCGGGCACTTCAATGACCCCGCTCGGCTTACTGCCGTTGCGGAAAAAGTGCGCTGAGTTTTCCTGAATATGGTGACCCTGCATCGCAGCCAGGCCAGCCGCATAAATCGGTGAGAGCCCGATTAGCGGATGAAACAGGCAGTTGAAGCGATCGTGGATCACCTCGCGGGCGGGGACCGTTACAGAAGCATCGATGCCCGTCATGTTGTCGGGGTTAATCTGGTAGAAAACAGACCCGTCATCCGCCACCAGCGGCGTCACTTTGTTCCAGTCCAGGATGCGCAGTTCGGTTATATCCCCGCGGGTGTTCCGGATCTTCAGGACAACCGTATTCCCGTGGCAAAGCTTCGAATTGAGCCAGCACTCGAAAAACTGCATCCGGTTCTGAAACGCATTCGGACGTCTGTAAATCCTCGCGGGGGTGCCGTTATTGTTTTCTTTCCAGATGCCGTTTGAGTCCCGGCGCATCAGCCGCAGAGGCATCTTTGAGATATCGCTCGCGATCAGCGATATACAGGAAAACACGGCGTGAAAGGAAAGCACTGTCGTCGGTTTAATTTCCAGATTACGCTGCCAGGCACCCGAAAAAGGCTCACTGATAAGGGACATCCAGCCGCCGCGACTTGCTGGCTGCTGAAGTGCTTTTTCTCTTCTCCGGAAAGGATTCCACATCAGCCGTTCCCCGTATTATTTTTCTTTTTCCCGCCACCCGCGCGCTTTGCGCCGGTGTACTCAGCCATGCCCAGCAGCACCAGCACTCTCGCGCATGCATCGTCCACGTTCTTTTCGTCACCGGGTCGTGAGTCATGTGTGCGTTGCAGATACCTGATTTTTGCCATGCAATATGGCGGGGTTTTTCCCCGCCCTCCTGAGTGGATTAGCTGCCCTGGCCGGTACCGTAGTTCACACCGGAAATGACAGCCACCGCAGCGGTACGGCGACGCTTCCAGTTGATCCAGCGCTCTGCACGGATGGCCACGCTGTTGGTCTGCCACATCGAGACCAGTTCAACACCTGTTGGCGTTACGCTGTCATGGGTCGGGGCAGATTCCATTTCCAGCGAGGCTTCGCTCGACATATCGACTGCCACCCCGCCTTCATCTGCCAGGTAAACATCGGGTGCGTTCACCAGCACCAGCTGGTTGCCGACGTACTGGGAGACGATCGCCGGGAGCCCCTCGAAAACACCGCCGAACATATTCATTTCCGGATATTCTTTCTGCCCCAGCGCATTCTTACGTTTGGAAAGCGCAAGCGCTGTTGAGCTGGACATCAGCCATACCGCACCGGTTGGCTGCAGGTTGGCGTTAATGAACACCTGAAATGCTGCAGTACTGTCATCATCCGGAATGCCGGTGCTGGGAATAGTCGGCGCGCCATTGGTGATAGAACCCGGCGAGACGCCGTTAACTTCGCCTTTAGTGGGGTTGACGAAATCCGCATCTAGGCGGGCGATGACCGCTTCAGCCAGGGAGTTACGTACCAGTACATCTGCTTTAGGGTTAGAAAAACGCAAAAGCTCTTCGGTCAGAACCGAAATTGCAGCTACTTTGGAGAAACCAAACGTGATGGTTTCGAAGTTGAAATTGGTCAGCGGTTTGGGCTTACCCTGTCCAACCCAGTCCGCAGAGCCACCAGAGGTCTGCACGGGCACACGAATGTTAAAAGGGACTTCGCGCAGCGACGGGATATTACCGGTACCGAATTTACCAATGATGGTCTGCGGTCGCAGGAACTCCACAAAGTCATTGGCAAAATCCTGATATTCAACCAGCGCGCCGGCCCACTGCGGATCGGTAGTTGTGCCTGCGCTGACAGCGGCCTTAAGAACGTGGTGAAGTTTGATATCTTCCGGATATTTGTTTTTGGCGATCTGCAGCGCTTCCGTTCGCGCGCCTTTGGCAGCTGCCAGAGCCTTAGTAAAGCGGGCAAAGGCGATACCTTTTTCCAGCTTCGGCTCAACACGAATGATACCCGGCGCGGTCACCGTACTGACATCACCGCCGGCGGCTTTGCTGACCGGCTTTGCTGTCTGGGCGATGCTGGATTCCATATCGCGCAGTCGCTTCAGGTGCGCATCGACGGATTTGATTTCGGAAGAAGTGTTGTCATAGGCCTCCTCTTCTTCAGCATCCAGCGTGCGTCCGTCTTCAGCGGCCTTAGTCATTACGTCAGAGAGAGACGCCGCCAGCGCCGCACGCTTCGCTTCAAAGCTTTTGATTTGTTCTGCGATATTCATCGAACTGTTTCCTTTTTTGGTATTGGTTTTGGGTGCTGTAGCGCCAGCGGGCTGGGTCGATTTCACCACCGGTTTCTCATTGCCGGACGCGGCGAGTAACTGGCGGTCATAAGATTTCACGGTATTGATGGAGCATTCGGCGTTTGCCGGAATGGTCACAGCTGAAACTTCAAGAAGATCCCAGGACAGAAAGCGGATCCCGCCCTCGTCCAGGAACGAATATTCAATGGGGCGGAAGCCGATGGAGAGCCCGCGTACCAGCCCGGCCTTGATGGATGCCCAGGCCTCATCGAGCCGGGCAACCAGCTGGGAGGGCATATCCGCAGTTGGCTTCACCAGTTTTGCGGTGATCTGCAGCCCTTCTTTCACCATTTTCGGGGTACAGGTACCAATGGGCTGGGACCGGTCGTGCTGCCAGAGAAACGGCGTGTCGCTGCGAAACTTCGCGCCCTCCGGCTCCATAATGTCCCCGTCACGATCCGGCGATGGCGTGGAGGCGATGCCGGTAATGATCCGCTCATCCTCGTTTACCGCTTTCACCGTCATGAGGGTGCATGCGCGCTTAAGCGTCATTTTGCTGCCTCCTGAAACGAAAAAACCCGCCGGAGCGGGTTGTTGACTGACATAGCTGTCATATGAAATGCACCTGATAATCCTGCTTCTTCGCCTCAGGGTTCAGCGCCATAAGCGAAACGGCATTAAACAACGCCATGAGCGGGTCAATCTTGCCCTTGCCGCTGGCCTGCTTGGTAATGAGGATCGCATTGCCTTTTGGCTCGACGCGGGCATTGCCCACGCACCAGGCCATCATGGGCTGCCCGGCATGCACCAGCACACCTTCGGCAAGCTTGCGTTCGGTCGTTTTTATCGCACCGCCGAGGCGCCAGCCCTGACTGACGCCCACCACGGCATCAGCGGGAATCTCCGCCTCGATAAGTGCGTCGAGGATCTGCCCCACACCGGAGGGGTCAATGCCAATCTTGTCGAGCAGCTCGGCGGTGTGGATGCGGCTGACGTACTCCGCCACCTCTTCCGTGTCCTGCCCGACACGCTTCACAATGGTCAGGTCACCGGCTTTCACAAAGTCGTTAAACCGTGATTCCTCGCTTTTACGGCGCCGGATTGCTATTTCATGTGCCCAGGCATGACACCAGCAGAGCCATTCCCGCGTCTCGGCATCGCGCCCGACGGCACTGAACCCGAGCAGGTCATCAAGCCCGCCGCCGTCAATGCCGACCGCGATCACCTCCGCGCGCTGCAGCAAATCGTTAAAGCTCACACGCCTCGCCTGCTGCTCCCAGAAATCGACGCCCGCCCAGCGGTCGCTGCGCAGGTTGAGGCCGATTTCGATGTTGAGGTGTTTCGCCAGAAACTGCTGCAGCGTGCCATCAGTTTTCGCCTGGTTCTTTCGCAGGTTATCGGCTATCCACTCCGGACTGACGGAAAGGCCGATGTTCGGGTTGGTGATATAGAAGTTTTCAGGCTGAAGATAAGCCTTGGTCTGGATCATGCTGTCCGGGAATTCGTAGAGGATCCCCAGCGTTTTCGGATCGCTGATTTTGCCGTCGCGCACATCGCGCCAGTAATCGAGACGCTCCTTAAACACGCCCGCCGGCGGGTCATCGCTCTGCGTGGTGAGGTAAATCACCCAGCCTTCATTACGCGATACCTGGCCGCCGAGTGCCTCCATAAACATCGCCTCTGCGTTAGCGCGCTTGCCGAAAAGCCACAGTTCGTCGACGAGAATGCGGCCTGACTTCTTCCCGGAGACCGTATCGGTATCAGCGGCGACCACTTTCAGCGTGTTTCGCGTGACCCGGTGGGTGATGGTGCGGATGTGATCCTGAATCTGGAACATATCTGACAGTTCTTCATCCGCGCGGATCATGCCGGCGGCGGGTTTGAAACTGTTGTCGGCCACCTCTTTTGTCGGCGCAAGAATGAGATGCTCCTCGTCCTCACGCCAGCAGAGAATGAGCGCGGTCAGCATAATGCCGGCGGCAATCGTCGACTTGGTGTTCTTCTTCGATATCAGCAGACCGTATTCACGGATGAGCTGGTTACCGGTCTCGGCGTCGTACCCGCCGAAGATGACTTTCACAAAGTCGAACACCCACGCCTCGGAACACTCACCGAATGTGGGCTTGCCGGGGAGGTCTGAAACACGGAGTTCGCGGAATATGCTCAGCGCCTGTTCAGCCTGGTCAGCGAATATGGGCGGCGGAATGATGGACTCGCCGTCGATGAGGCGGTTTTCCCAGTCGGTGCAGGCCGTGGACCACTGCGCCATGGATTACCCCTCTTTGTTGTTCACCACCAGCTTTGGCGGTGCCATGGATCCGAACTTGCTCGCGCCTGCGGCCACTTTTGCCGCAGCATTGCGCGCCTCTTTTTTGCCCGTCTCCCCTTTTTTGGGGTGAACGTAGGGCAGCATGGCCTTTGCCGCATCCTTCCGGGTGTCAATATCCTCAGTGGAGTCGTTCATCACTGCCATCAGAAATTTGAGCGGATCGTCATACTGATCAGCTGCCAGCGGCACTTCCGGCGGGGCAATTTTTTCCGGGGTGTTTACCGCTGGGGTATAAACATTTTTCCGGTACCCCGGCACCTCATCCACGGTGACGGTTTCTTGCTTTTTACGGGCAATAAAAGCGGTGACTTCCGGGTCTTTTGCAAGCTGCGACCCCTTTGACCGCGCGGATTTCTCCGAGTAGCCCGCCTTTACTGCCGCATCTTTCTGAGACATGCCGGACATCAGCGCCACCGCGAATTTTCGCTTCTGCGCTGTTAACATGTTTATACCCTCCAGAAGGGGATTTTTTCTCTGCGTGAGGGAGGGGGCGGTGTACAGGGTGATCGGCCTTTTTTTTGAGCCCTCCCCCCCGGTAATGAGAATCATTATCATTACAAATGAAATAGTTACAAATGCAACTAATTACCCAGTTAAATGATAATCATTTTCATTTAAATCAAAATATGACTGTTCCCTGTCCGTCAGCCCCTTCAGGCACGGCATGTTTCAGGGCTTCATCATCCGGACCGGCCGTAGCGGCTTCGCGCGCAGACTTCCCGGCGTGGCATTCCTTACAGAGCGTCCAGAGGTTGCGCTCTGTGTTGTCGCCGCCGAACTGTAGCGCGATGCGGTGGTCAAGCTCGCTGTCATGCAGATCAACCGCGCGTGCGCACATACAGCAATGCCCTCCGTCGCGTACCCACAGCCGCCGCTTAAGCCCCACACGCACACTGCCACTGATACGCCGCTGCTCACCGTAAACGGGTTTGATGCGTCGGGTGTCAATGACCTTAAGCCGGGGTTTGAGGGTTGTTATCTTAGCCATGTAGCCTCCATGCCCGTCGCCGCTCGTGGCGGGGCTGACGATCGGGATGCTTCTCAACGGGATAACCGTCAGCATGGTCCACCAGTGAGCAGCAGGGATAAACAACCGGGCCGCCGCAGGCATCGCCCACTGCGAAGTCAGCAGGCTTACCCGCGTCCCAGCGTGACAGCAGGTCAGGTAACAGAGCTGGCGGAACGCTGTAGCAGACAGCATGCATGAGACGCTGCATAGTGATGTGGTCGGCACGGATGCGATCAGCAGCAATGAGCTTTGTCGCTATCTCAAGCTGGTACTGCGGCGGGCGGCCGGTGCCAAGGTAGAACGAGCAGAGCTGATCAGGAAAACATTCCAGCCAGTCAGCCACCTTTTCCGCAAACGCCGTGATCGGCAGCGCGTCATCTTCCAGCACGACCACCCGGCAGGGTTGACCTGCTGCCCACTCCAGCGCGCGGCGGTGATTCCAGTTGGCACCCCTGTCGTGTTCGTCCACCAGCAGGTGAGCACCAAGAGAGTCAGCCAGCCTTTCGGCCTGCTCTCGCCGGGCGTGATGTCCCACAACAACGAACCTGATTTCGCTCATGACTGACCTGCACGCTTGCAATAAAAAAGGCCGCACAGTGGCGGCCTCTGGAGAGGTGAGCATTCAGCCTGAGACGGCTTATCGTCTCTCTTCTCCCTGGCGGGTGGCGCTTAACGCAGAACGTCCAGCTGAGTGCTCAGATACATTATGACTTACGGTTGTTATTTATGCTGCCACCAGGCGAACTCCTTGCCGGTTCCACCTGATTTGAAAACAGTATGCACTTGCGGCCCTGTCACGATGCGATCACCAAAGCGCTTAGCGACAATGCCAAAAGCCAGCATATCGCCGACAGCTGCCGCCGCATTCTCTGTCTTCCAGAAGCGGTGACACTCCAGCAGGTAATAAAGGCGCACTATCCCGTGCGCAAACTCCATTACGTCAGCGCGAAGGCCGCCTAGCAATCCGGCATTCAGCATTACTTCGTCACGATACTCACCGAGGAAGTCCTGATAGACGCGCTCCGGGTGGTGCTGGCGTGCCCAGGCATCGGCGTAGGTCTTTGGTTCAGAGCCGACATACACCTTGCCCGGCACCATATCTGCCCATGGCTCCCGGAGCATTTCGACATCGGTACCATCAGTGCACCAGACGAGATGATACTCAGGGTGATCGCGAAGGTGCTGCCAGATATGCAGCCAGCGCCGGAAGTAAACGTTCATATTCACGGCGGGAACGCGCCACAGTTCGACATCAGCCGGCGCGGTTGCCAGTTCATCAGCCAGCACAATCCGCCCGCATCCGCGCAATGATGCAGCCCACTTCGCCAGAAGGACGGGTGAAGCTGTCATTCTGGTACCGCGCTGCGGGTCAGGCTCACTGGTCAGCAACGTGGTGATTACCATATTACATTGCGGTCGATACGGGGCGTAGCCGGTATAACCGGTGTCGCGGCGCTCGTTGTGAATCCTGACGTTGCGATTAACCTGCTCTTCCCTGTCCTTACGTGGTACCGAACGCTCCACCAGCTCATGCTCATCGAGGGAGTGAATCAGCTTTTCAGAGCCGACCACATCAGCGAATGCCCAGGAAGTTAGCCCAGCATTGTGGATACGAAGGGCGAGATCGCTGTGCTCGTACATGCCGCGACCGTAAATCGGGTCGAAGCCGCCGACACGCTCAATCGCGCTACGGTGGTAGTAGAGCATGACGCCGCGCTGGCCGGTGTAGGCGATATGCTGATCGTCGCGATACAGCACCGCGATATCGTTCAGCTTGCGCGCGCCAGCCAGATCGAGAAACTGATAAGCCAGATGTGGCTCGGGTGATTCGATGTAAGGCAGCCACCAGCCATCAGCGATCGGCCAGGCGTCATCGTCCCACAGGAAGATATGTTCGCACCCGGCATCCATCAGCGCGGTAAGGCTGGCGTTCTTCGATGCAACAATGCCCAGCGATTTATCGTGCCGGATCAGGTTAACGCTGGCGGGCACCACCGCTGGTGGCTGTGAACCGTCATCAACCACGACCACCAGCGCGCCGACAGGTAAATGTCGGAGATGATGCTCCAGCGCCTGGCTGAGTACACTTGCGCGGTTATGCGTGGAAATGGCTATGCCGATCCGGCTGGTAGCTGAGTCACAGACAGGCGCGTACGGAACACCATCGATAGTGACCTGCATAAAGCTTCCTTTTAGATGTGATCCTGTCGCATGGAGCAGCCGTCCGGGAAAACAACTTTCCCGAAGCTCACGACTGGGCTACTCGCAAACGTTTAGCGCATGCGAAGTGCAATAAAAAAGGCCGCCTTAGCGACCTTGCATTTGAAAAATGAGACTAACTAAAGAAGTTTAATTTTCACTTCATAACCTTCGAGACCCGTCATCGATTCGCGACCAATAAACTGGATTTCAGAGACTTCTTTTCCTGTTTTTTTTCGTAATTCTGAAATCTTTTTAGCTATCAGTGCCGAGATCTCTTCTTCTGCCTTTTGTATCAAAGCATCATCTTTCATCATTACCTCTTCTGGTATGTTTACTATTCCCATTTTCAAACATGGTGACAAGTGTTGATTAACTGTCCACAACCATAACTGTTTATAAATTATAGACTATCTACATAACAGACGCTCGGTGGAGATACACAACAGTAGCTGCCGGAGCAAAGACTCTTACTACATCAGCGGTCTCGCATTCATCACGAAAAAAAGCCCATACATCTCTGCATGGGCTTGGGCATATGGTGCCGGGTGCCTCCCGGTGAGCCTTTAGGTTAACCACCTGTGACCCGCTGCTTCAATTGATCACGATTAGCGCTAGTGAAGAAGAGCCATCAGGTTACTTAGCCCCGCCGCTAAGGGGGATTCACCATAATTTGAAAACAAGGTAAGTTATAAGATCAGCTTTCTTCTCGGTATTCTGATATCAGTTATTGAGCCTGATCAGGGTTCGTTCAAAGTGAACCGTTCACTGCACAGATAACTTCTTCTTGTGTAAGCTCACGATCTGAAGCGACATAAATCTCGGTGTGATCGCCAGTTAATGAGTGAATTCCTGTAAGCATTATTTTTAGCGAAACCTCATCGCCGTTTGGATAACTTCGCATCATGCAGGTTAGAGTTTTGGGCACATTCACTGCTTCTACATGCTGCGAGTTAAAGAAAACCAAAACTTTTTTCATAGACTTACCTCGCTCCGGTCATGCATGTGAGTTAAGAAAAAATGTCGCTCAGACTTCAAACGCAGATATCTAGAGAGCGTTATTCAACTGCATGAGCATTGTTATAGTGCTTATAATCCAGCCCATACCCATAACGAGATCGCCTGTTAATAAACAAGCGAGACATCAGCTGACATATGTTTCTCAAGAGGTTAATGAGTCTATACATAAAAAAAAATGAAACACCTTCTAAAGAGAAATAATCGCAATTGTATTGTTTTACAGCATGTTTGAGTGCAATAAGCCTGCTGTAAGAGTGTAATCGGCTAGTTCATTGCGCATGTTTTTAGTATTTATGTTATCGAGCCTACCGGCGCATATGCTCTACCATGGCTACCAGTTCTGCACTGTACAGCCTTTAGAAACGGAGTAATATTTTACAACATAAAATTAACAAGGACATAAGATGAAAAGTAACCTTTTTTTCGCCATCATTGTTTGCGCTTCCTTGCTACAAGGGTGCTCACTCGTCGCAAAAAACCAGGGTATCCACTGGGGTGAAGGGGCTTGCCCTGCACCGGCAAAAGCTGACATCGCTGATAGCGGACATTTAATAATAAAAGATGGAAAAACACTAAAGTGTCAGATCAAGCCCTATGTCAGTAACATGGATTGTCAGGGAATAACAGATAAAACAGGTGCTGATGGTTTAGTTTGTCAGAACGGTGTTGGGCAGAGAATCCTATTCTTATTTAATGAGAGCGGTGTCTTACAGAAGCATGGCAATGTCTGACACCATTTGCGCTTAGCATTTATTGGGTGCATGCATGCTGAGTTGTGCAGATTTACCTACCGCTTGCGCTTGTTAACCTCTGCAAATGCACCAGACTTTATCTGGCTCGTACAGGAATACCGCTCCGACCCAGTGCACGGTGCAAGGATGCACACCCAGTCGGTGGAATCTAATCGCGATAATTAAAATGATGTTTTACCTCATTGCCGTCTTTGTTAAGAGGACCTTTTTGTCGCTTAATTTGCTTATTGATGAAGTTCTGCAACCAGCTAGCCGACAAACCCGGTCAATGTAGCGATTCGATCTCTGAAAATAGATAGCCCTGATATTTTCCTAATGCTCCCCGCTTACGCTTGCAGTTCCGGGGATATGTGTAAGAGTTAGACCACCTTGAAGTGGCTCCTACCCACACCAGGGGAAACCTCAGGGATGAGCGCGTCGAGAAGATAAAAACAGCTTTAAAGACCCGCATTATTCCTGTTGCCCTCATTTAGAGGGCATTTTTTCATTATCAAACACACCCGCAGATGAGCTTTGTAATGATTACTTCCTTCAGTTTGCTTATCCCACTCATCGCGGAACTTGCTCGGGTTATCACCGCCTTGCAATGACATAAAACCTCTCGTGTTTTTACCAATAAAAAACCGCCCGAAGGCGGCTTATTTAAAATTTATATTACGCTTTAGAAGATTGGCAATGTCACCCTTAGCGAGCAAAACCATATCTGCCGTTGCTGTTATTAGCGTGTAAAAGCCCAGTGATTTAAGCTCCGAGTAGAGCTCGACACTGGTGCCTCGACTGATATTCTTGAAAAGCTCCTGGCTAATGCCATCGCCTTTAATCTCGATATATTCGACGTCATCCTCTTCATCGTAGAACTTACTTGCTGAAATCGCGGGAAAATTGCTGCCGATGATAGTTACAATTATCTCGTCCATATCCACCTCTTGATTGCAGTTCACTAACAAGGTTAGATGATAAAATAATTCATTGCAATCAACAACTTAACTGACGACTTCGTCAATGCAGTGTCGCAACCCTTCACAGCGTGGCTAACCGTGTTTTGCAGAGTGGAGAACATCATCAGGCGCTTTGCTCCTCAGCAGTCTGCGTCGGGGCGGGCAACAGCACGACATGCCCACATGCAGGCTTCCTGCATTTTGGTGCGGGCAATAGCCAGGCAGCGCCCAGCTTCCTGTGCTTCTACAGAGTGATTCGCCGTCTCAGAAAGCTCAGCGCTTACGTTTTCACGCTCGGTATCGAGAAGGTTGCAGAAATGGCGACTGACCCCTTTGAGGCGATTCATGCGTTCAATGTCGCCATCAGTCAAAGTGCGGTAGCCTTTTACAGTGCTGCCGTCTTGTGGTTTAGCTTCGCTCATGAAGTTCCCTTCTAAATTTGGATGGATGAGGCGCAATAAAAAAGCCACCAGCGGATGCCAGTGGCTTTGATGGATTGTGGTGGCCGGTGCTAATCTCCGGCTTTGCGGCTTAACGATCTAGGTCTGTGGTGCCACAAGAACGACCGGTCACGCCAATCAGCCTTGGCTATTCCCCCACAATTTAACATTATCACAGGCACTCATTGAATGCCTGCTGTAATGCCTCGGACTATGCTTTTGATAACATGCAAGATTACTGGAATCGACAAAATAATCTTTAATGCCAGAAGCACGCTAACCGTAATTTCGCTTAATGAGTCAGCCGTTAGAGAGTCCATCAAGGGCGTATATAAGGCGATTACGAGGCTCGATCCAACAAGGTACAAGCCAACCAGGAATATGTATGCGAGGACGTTATGAAGAACAAAGAGCATCAGCTGCTTTAGGCCTAGTTTTCTCTGCCAGTTGAAAGCATGTTTTAACGTACGAAAGTAGCCAAGCATTACCTATTCGTCCCTGAAAATTAACACCAATAGCGCATTATAATGCGTTGTTCTATTTAAGGCACTGCTGTAAAGCCTCAGGAGTCTGCGTCGGGGCATGCAGCAGCACGACATGCCCACATGGAGGCTTCCTGCATTTTGGTCCGGGCAATCGCCAGGCAGCGCGCAACTTCCTGTGCTTCTACAGAATTATTTACCGTCTCGGAAAGCCCATGGCTTAGGCGTTTTCCCGCTCTTTATCTAGAAAGCGGCAGAACTGGTGGCTGACGCCTTCAAGGCTTTGAGGAAATATATCTCATTTATGCCAACCAGATCATTGCGCTCAACTTTCATTTCGGCAATTCTGGATTAGACGTTAGATTTTGACAGATTTTTTAAGCCGGTGCGGTTAGAAATTTTTGCGCTGTGCCCGCCTGAATAGCCGCTTGCGTGGCGTTTAAATCGATAAGGTGCTTGCGACAGAGCATTTCTTGTCTGTCGGTGAATGCCATAATTAACCATTATTAATGTTTAAGGGGTTTGTTACATGGGAATGTTGTCCATTAACGAAACATGTCCACATTGTCTGAAAGAAAATGCTGTATTGAGTTCAATAAAGGAGGCGAATCTAGCAGTTGGCTTCTTTTCGGTAGTGTTCCAATGCCAGTCTTGCTTTCGATTACTTATCGCTGAGATTGCTACAGGTTCCTTTAGTAGCCCCGAGATCCAGGCAAAAAACACAATATATCCAATCGAAGCGTACTCGGCTGAAAGAATGAGCGTTCAACGAACATACCCACAAAAAATCGCCTTCGAGGCACCTGTAAGTACACCTGAAAGAGCAGCTAAATTCTTTATCGAAGCCAAGGAGGATTTTTCCCGTGGAAGATATGAGACAAGCGCGATGAATTGTAGAAAAGTTATTGACATAGCCACTAAGGCTTTACATGTTGGCAATGAAGACAAACTTATTCGACGCATATCCGCCTTAAGAGCTACTGGACTAATCACACAAGAAATGTCTGATTGGGCCCACATCATTCGTATAGATACAAATGATGCTATTCATACGGATGAAGAATTTAGCAAAGAAGATGTTGATCAACTACTCAAATTTACTGAGGTTTTTTTGACCTATTCATTCACTCTCCCAGCAATGGTGGCTGCGAAGCGAAAACCGGAGGAACCTGAAACCGCATGAATTTTAGTCAAGTTTCTGAACTATAATAAAGCGCTTGCCATTTCCAGCATAGATTAAGACCGTTTTGCGCCCTCCGCAAGGAAAGAATGTTTTTCACCCTTGTCTGCAACGGGCGCTACGAATTCATTAACGATTCAACACTGGCTGCACTCGTTCAGGCCAGTGTTGTTTCTTTGGTTTTAAGTTATCGTAATTTTGTAGATGTCAGTCAGTGTCGCTTCTATAATCACCGCTTTATTTTTATTTTTTTATCGCTTTAAGGTGAACTCATGCCAATGAATTTTGATATCTTTATGGAAGTTTCAGGGTTTACATTCGATCCGAAAACCTTCGAAAAAATCATGCTTGGCAATAATAAATTAGCCAGTTGCCTGACAACTCACTTAGCAATAGAGCGCTTTCTAGAGGCATGGGTATGCTCTTACACTGGTATAAAAGATCTTTTCATCAACGATCCTAAAGACAAAAGCAAAGTGCGTTTTTCTATGAATTTTATCGGGAAAGCTAAACTTGCTCAGCGAATGGGCATACCTCAAGATGCATATCGCATAATTGAAAAACTAAATAATATCCGCAACAATTTCGCACACCAGCATGACTATGAAGGTGCAACTCATGCTGAATTTATTGAAATCATTAAGAAAATAGATGAGCTACCCTCTTATGGGCATAAGGCCTTGGGCGCTGAGGATTACAAAGTATTCATAGATGACGGTAAAAATCAGCAAACCTATCACCTTTCCTCCGGATCATGTCCTCATGAACTACGGTACGCAGCTATTACTTACGGTTTAATTGTGAGGTGTATGCTTCACATGATCAACTTATTACCTATCATCAGTAATAAAAATTACAACCAAGCTACCAGCTATCGAGGCTCGACCATTACATTCAAGTTTTCACCGCATTAATATATGTATTTAGATTTTTTTGTCCATTATTTAAGCCCTTCACATAGGGCTTCATTACATCTATCTCAAGCACTGCTCCCTAATGTAGTCCTGCAAATAGCCAACCTGTTTGGTTACTGAGGCGACTCGCTCTCTAAGGGTGAAATAATCCCGTTGAGCGGAGTCTGTAAGTCGGGGGCTGGAAGCATCGCCCATGCCGCCGGCGGCGGACGCTCCGCTCGCTGAACATCGGGCGTTGAGCTGCAACCGGCGCTTACCAGTAGCAACATCGCGCTCAAGCTGATCGATAGTGGCTTTTGCATCTGCCAGTTCTCCCGTGTATTTGGCATCAAGTGCAGCAGCATCGCGCTGGCGCACTTTCATGTTGCCGATTGTGTTGTTTGCCAGCTTCAGGCTGTGGGTGGCACTGTCACGCTGTCGCTTATAGTCGATAGCGTTATTGCGGTAATGGTTAATCGCCCAGGCGAGGGACAGAACGCAGGCGAGCAGGAGCAGAGCGGCGACCGCTTTCCAGTTAGAGATCATCTTTGCTTTCCGCCAGGCACATTGAGCGCTCCATCTCACGCCGGTTCTGCAATCCTTTCCATTTCATGCCACCAGCGTAAACCCAGCGGCGCATTTCTTCGCATGCCCCTTCCTGATCGCCACGGTTCAGCTTTTTCAGGAGGGAAGATTTGGAGAACGCATCGGAGCCGACGTTGAAGACGAAGCTGTAAAGTGCGGCACGCTGGTACTCGCTCAAGGGCACTTTCACCAGGTTGTCGACGGTGCGCTTTGCCGGCTGCAGGTCTTTCCACAGCAGGCGATCGCATTCGCGGTCGGTGTAGGTCTTGCCCCGGATGATGTCGCTACCGGTATGACCGTCGCACACCGTCCACACTCCGGCCACGTCTTTGTAGGCTTCATATTTCCTGCCCTCAACGCCGTCTTTACCGCCAATAAAAATGGTTGCTATCGCAAGCGCGCCTGCACCAGCAGCACCTACCAGCTTTCTGCGAAGTGGAGTTGAAAAAGGCATTACTCCTCCTTGTAGGCTGAAGGGTTAGGCCAGCGCTGATAAGCCTCAATCTGCGCCAGCGTAGTTTTGCGTTTGTAATACCAGTTGATCCCGAAAGTGAGAAGTGCCACAACAATGCCAGCAATCACGCCAACAGCACTCCATTCATCAGGGCTTAGCCGGGTCAGTACGCCATTAGCCACCGTCCCGGCTGATGCGCCATAGGCAGCGCCAGAAGCTAATTTGCTCATGTTGGACATTCTCTCACCTCCGATCAAATCGGGGGGCTATGTGTTTGAGTTGGCTGGAGATCAACACTATTTATTTAAAAAAATCTAATTAGTAGAGATGGCCAGTAAGTAAAAAACACTACAAGTTAGGACTTATAGGCTTCAAAGAATGATCTTTTTCATGTTTACATCAAAAACGATCTTTATCAGTTAGTTACAAACATGGTTAAATATTCTCCTTCAATGAATTAATCTAAAAAGGCCAAAGATGTCTTTGACAGAGAATCCGGGAAAACTGATATGGCATGTGGCCTGTGACGAGTCGGGCATCGATGGCCAAAGGTTTTATGGTTTTGGCAGTCTGTGGATGAAATACCAGCGGCGGGGAGACTTTTCCCGAGTCATTCGAGAGTTACGAGATAAACACAACTTTTATGAAGAAATAAAGTGGCAAAAAGCCCATTCAAAAAGATATGCCTCATTTTACCACGATCTTATAGATACATTCTTCAAACATCCCTGGCTCGCTTTTCATTGCATAGTTATCGAGAAATCTGTTGTTAATAAAAAATTACACGATGGGGATTTCGATTTAGCGCGACGCAAGCATTTCAATAAGCTAATCACTACCAAAATCAGTAACATAATCAAGGCTCATCCAGATAGAGAGAGCTTTTTTAGGGTTGAGTTAGACCCTATAGCTTCTCGCTATAAAAAGGCAGATGAGGAGTTTCATGTAATTGCCAATAATGTGTTAAATCGTCAGCATGGCAGGAAAGATATCATAAATGCTGTAGTTACTAAGGATTCAAAGGCTTCAGAGAATATCCAAATTGCAGACTTTTTTCTCGGTGCTGTCATGTCTGCGTACCAAGGTAAAGCATCATCTGAAGCAAAAATTCAAATCTCTAACCTTGTCGCTTCTTACTTGGGCTGGAAACACTTACAAAATGATACGTGGAGTACTGAGAGAAAATTCAACATCTGGTACTTTTACGATAAAACGAGGGGACTAAGGGATATCGAAACGAAATCGGTGAAGCTTAAATACCCGCTGCCCATTAAAAGATAAAGCGCTGACCTCTCAGCCAGCATGGTTGGAGTTCCAGACCAATTATCGAGTCGAAGTTACCAACTTGGCGGTTTTCATTTGGGAGCCGCCTCTTCATTCCCAAATCCGTTAAATAAATACTATGCGTATGGTGCTACAGCGTCAACAGCAACCATAGTACGCGTTGTTGTTTCATCTCGTGTACACAAGGGTAAAAATTTATTCGTAACACCATCAAACTTCAATTTTATAATACCGACATACAATGCCCATCATTGAGAAAATCCTAACCATTTTTTTCGGATATTGCAAGCATCGTGTCGCTAAAAATCGCGATAATGCAGCTATCTTGTTACTTTTCGCAGTTGCTCCTCAGCGAAAGCTTCTTCTTGCCAGCACTTTGTCACCAGAAGCGCTATCACATCGCCATAGCCGCTGTACCACTGGTAGCTGGTCAGATCGGGAATAATCTTCTCAATACGCGCTCGCGCCAGTGTGGTAGGCAAACGGCTGAAGCGGTTTCCGTTGCAACGACCGCATACTTTCCTGACTGGTGCGCCGAGGAGATTGGTTCTCTTCTCATCCAGCACGGTCCCCTTACCTTTACAGCCGCGGCAGGCCGTGCCCACCACTCCTTTTCCCGCGCAGTACTGGCACATCACTTCTACGGCTTCGTGCTTAACCGTTGCCTCTACGCCATTAACGCCAGAGTGCTTAACCACGTCCTGCAGTTCCCGAACCACGCCCTTCCCTTCGCATTGTGGGCAGGTCGATTTACTGGCTGCCGAACGCGAATAATCTGCGTAAGCAAATTGCACAAGCACCGGCAGAACTTCACCGCGAGCCTTCTCACTCAGCTTCCCCAGCACCGGATTTTTCAGCGCCAGCGCATATTGCATCAGCCCATTAATAGCAGGTGCCGGATCCTGAATCCCCATTTTCGCCAGGAAGAGATTAAAACCGAGACTGGCTTTCGACTGCACCATGCCCTGGGCTGCCATTACATCGGTGATAGTCAGCGCGACGCCGCCGGTCGCTGGCGTCTGATCGTTAAGCTTCGGTGATTTCGGGGAATAAAATTTCGGTAATGATTCGAGGTTCATAGCGTCTCCACAATTTACGCCAGCGCGCCGATGGCCAGTGCGCGATCGATAAAACGAAACAGCAGCACCAGCTGGCTGCCGTGCTTCTCTTCAAATGCCACGGTGTCAGCGTGCAACGCGTCGTGATGCGCTCTGCAAAGCGGGATCACAAACAGGTCGTGCGCCTTCGTACCCATTCCACCCTGCCCGTGGCCTATCAGGTGATGGGGGTCGTCTGCCGGGTTGCCACAGCACATGCACTGCTGCGTTTTAACCCAGCGGGTGTACTTCTCATTCTCCCAGCGGCGGCGCTTCGGGCGCAGCATGAAGGATTCCGGCGTTTCCGGATCCACATTCAGCGCCAGCACCTGCTTAGCCACCTCCTCCACTATCTCGCGCCCGAGGCGTTCACCGGGTACCAGCTCTGTTTCGCGGGTGACGGAACGGATCACCGGCTTAGGCATACGTAGCACCTGCCGTGCGGCATCTTCCGGCAAGGCATCTGCCAGGCCGTTACGCGCGAGCCACCAGCAGAACTCCGGCAGTGTGAGCGTATGTGAATCGTCGAAACCCAGTTCACGACGTGCGGTGGTGAGGATGTAAGCCGCGCAGTTCGCCCGCGCCATGTGCGCCAGCTGCTCTGTAGTCTGTTCACGCAGCATGTTATCGCAGTGCCAGCACAGGCGAAGCGCGCCGGGCGCGTGGCGCATCGTGGTGATGTTCTCCGCGTGCCAGTCCTCATGCGGCCACTGACAGCCACCGTTTTCCATCAGCCAGCTTTCCAGCCCACCGATGCCACCGGCGCGGCGCAGCACCGCATCGTTTTCAAAAACACCAGCGAGCGCAGGATCTTCAACCAGCGGCTGCTCGGCTGGTGGCAGTTCGCCGTTGGGCATACCAGCCAGGCGTTCCGGCTCATTTTCCAGCAGCATGCGCCCGCGGCGGAAATGCATCAGCAGGCTGGCGCCCGGCCTGAACATGACGAGACCCAACTCATTAACCACAACCGGATTCAGCAGCGCCCTCATTTAACAGTTCCCAGTGTTGTCGGTTGGAACATGCTGATCGTGATCTCGACGCTGCCGCCCTTCACTATCGGCCCCCACTCCACCAGCATCCGTTTAACCTGGCTGTCGTCCTCCCATACGCCAGCATGCGTCAGCGCATCAAAAAGTGCCTTGTTGTAGTTGTCGATATCACGGCGGCGCGCGTCCGGTGGAAAAAGCAGGATTTCTACCGCTGCTGGCTCGGTCGACGGCTTTGGCAGACGACGTAGCTGCTCAATGATTGCCGCACAGGCTGCGCTCTGAAATGCACGACCAGCAGCACTGATGAGATGGCGCCCCTTCAGTGGACCCTTATTCGGAGCACGCCAGTAGGTGTTCACGCTCGGGGGAAATGGCAGCGTGAGTTTCATACCGCTACCCCGCGCATTTTCAGGAAGGAGATCGCCTGGTTTCTTGCATGTTCTTCACCGGCCCACAGCGAGCGCAGCAGCGAAACTGCTTCATCTTCTACGCCCTGGCTGCTGATGGAGATGCCGCGGCACACACCCGGTAAAAGGGTCAGAGCGCCTTTACGCTGGAGAGATCGCAGCACTTCAGTTGCCGCGTTCGGCGATGCTGCGCCCATCAGTTCGGCAACTTCCTTTTGCGTAGGCGGGATCCCATGCTCTTTATGGAAGGCCACAATCAGGCTCAGTATTTGCTGCTGGCGGGCGGTTAAAATATTCTTTTTCACACTGCCTCCTCAGAGAATGGCCACGATGTCAGCAGCGTTTTCCCGCGTGCTGGCTTTGCTGGAAATGGAGCGGCGGGCGCTGACGTGATGCAGCGTGAAGCTGTGCTGCTCGTAAAGCTCGATAAGCCGTGGTGCCGTCGAGTTGCTGATCACCACCCGCGCGCCGCGCTGATGTGCCGCAACACAGGATTTAGCCAGCGCCACCTGGTCAGCCCATACGAAACCGCCGGCGGCATAGTTCGTGAAACCCGCCGTACCCGGCAGCGGTTCATACGGTGGATCGCAGTAAACGACATCACCCTCGCCCGCCACCGACAGCGTGCGGCGATAACCGGCGTTCATGAATACGCAGGTGTGCGCCACCGGGGCAAAAGCCAGCAGCTC
This sequence comes from Kosakonia sp. CFBP8986, assembly GCF_034044935.1. Lineage (NCBI taxonomy): Bacteria > Pseudomonadati > Pseudomonadota > Gammaproteobacteria > Enterobacterales > Enterobacteriaceae > Kosakonia > Kosakonia sp. CFBP8986. The sequence goes on from NZ_JAXCXB010000001.1 coordinate 415,242, forward strand.
TTTATCCGGGAAATACGGGTTGGCTTTTTTACCCCAGCCAACGTTGAAATCGCCAGCGCGGTTATAGCGGATGAGGCCGTTGAAGCAGTGGCGGTTCAGGTAGAGGAAAGCGGCGGCGCGCTCCGGTCCGGTCATCTGCTGCGCGTTGAATGCCTGGCGAACGGCGAAGTAACTCCGCTCGTCACCCATTTCAGTAAACAACTGGCGCGCCAGCACCGTTACCTGCTCTGGCACAACGGCAAGCATCTGATAGAGGTTAATCAGATCCGGATTGGCATCTGCCAGCAGGAAGCTTTTATGCTTATCGGAGTTGAGGAAAACCGACCCGCCCCCGACAAACGGCTCAATCAGCCGGGCACCCGCCGGTATAAGGAGATCCAGTTCAGGCATCAGCGAATATTTACCGCCAGCCCACTTCAGGAATGGACGCTGCCATGCGCGCGGCGATAAGTTTGACGCAACGTTTTTGGTTTCAATACCAGTATCTACAGATTCACATTGCATCAGTTCACCACCCGAAAGCCTGCAGGGCGCTGAGAATAATCAGCGTCGGCATAACTACCCGGGAATAACGGGTCTTGGCGGGACCCTTTGGCTGCCGGGATTAGCCATGCATCTTCGAAATGACGATCTGGACCAAAGAATGTTCTCGCCTGTTTAACGAATTCGGTACCCGTCTTCCCTGTCTGGCTGACAAACGCCGCATAGCGTTTGAGGCCTTCCAGCATGTCATCTGGTGCGACACCCTCACGAACGCGCGCATCCCACGCTTTCAGAGCCGCACTTTTTGAATTACCGCCTGCACGCTTCGGATATAACTCCCAGGCCTGTTCGAATAAGTTATTAGTGACTGATTCTTTGACTGGTTCAGATAAGTTACTGATTCCGGGTGCAGCTCCTGCACCACTAACCGGTGCAGCATTTACACCACCTGGTGCAGCAGATTCACCACTTAGCGCAGCAGGTGCACCAGAGGGTGCAGCATTTGCACCAGTGCGCAAAATGAGGGTGTAAACGTTCGTGCGGTTCAGGCCGTTGGAGGATTTGCGCTCTTCAACAGACACGAGGCCATCTTCAACTAGCTTTTTGATATGGCTTTGAACCGAACGCACTGACATTTCGCACTGCTCTGCGATATAAGGGACGGAGGGCCAGCATTCGCCTTGGTCGCTCGCGTTATCGGCAAGTTTTATCAGCACGAGTTTGCGGAGTGGATTGCCCACCTTCGCTTTCATGGCTCTTACCATTAATTCCATGCTCATCTGAACCTACCTCAAACTCTCTGTAATCGCGCTTAAAGATATGGAGTGGGCTGAAGCATTCATGGGGGTAGCCGTCCCGCATATAGATAACTCGCCGCGATTCTGGCTCCCACCGTATGACACGGACGGGGATGCCTCTTCTGTCACGGAACCACCGGTCAACTTCAGCCACTCTTTACGTCCCCGCTCATTCATCGCTGCGAATGCGCCTACCAGCGCGCCAGCAGTCTGGTAGTTGTGACTACCCTCTGTGCCACGTACTATTTCCACATAGCCGAACGGTGCATCACGCCCCACCAGCGGTGGGCAGCGGAATTGCTTAGCTGGCCGAAATCGGTTTAAACTGTTCATGCGTAGGTATCTCCACACTTTGATCGACACGCCACGACGCCAGGGGCTGCAACCCGCTGGCGTCACTTCTTTTTGCGGCTGAAAAGCGCGATAATCGCGGCAATTTCTTCTTCACGCGCGGCCATATGGCGTCGGTGACATTCCATAATTTCTTCGGCTTCATCCTGCTCAATCACTCCATCTTCCAGCGCCTGCTGAATGATCTGGTCGACGTGTCCGCGCGCTGCTGCTGTTCTCATCGACCGACTGAAAAGATCAACACGGTCCAGGTCTTCCATGTTCGGCTGTTCCACCAGCAGGCACCCGCGGCGCCGGGCAAAATAGTCAGCCAGGCAAGAGGTGCCGGAGATGTCTTCCATTGCTTCCAGCTCTGTTACTTCAAAAGGTCGACACCCGTTTTTCTCGTATAAGTTGTTGTTGAATTGGGTAAGCGTCATGCCAAGTGCACCTGCCATCGCCTCGCGTCCACCGGGGAAGGCTTTACACATGGCCTTAACGGCTGTTTTCAAACTGTGCTCTACCATCTTGTTTTTCCTTTGGTAGTTACCATTACGCTGCGTTTTCTTTAGGGTTCAATTCAGGCCAGATTTTCGGCCAATCGCTTGGGTGAAGATCTTTTCTGCTGACTGCACCAGCTGAGTTGGACTCAATCAAAACTGATAAAGCCGGGCCTAACTTCTGACCCTTACTGATAGCCTTGCGAAGATATTCAATCGTGGTCTCGCAGCTTTCGGCGAATTCACGCTGTTTATTCAACGCCAAGCTGTTGAGATACGTTCTTAACGTTTCCATGAAGCCTCCATTGGGTAACAGTCAAAGTATACCTACGAGTATATTTTATTCAATACTCAGAGGTCATTTACCTAGGGGTAAATTCTCGTAAGATGCCAGCATGAAAGAACATATGAACAAAGCAATTTACGAAGTCAGGCGCAAGAAGCTTCAAGAGCTGGTATCGCGTCATGAAACGCAGAGGAAATTTGCTGAAGCAGTGGGCATGGATCCTACTGTCGTTTCGCGCATGCTTTATCCGGAAGGGAAAGCAAGTAAGAGAAACATTGGTGAGCAGGCAGCAAGGCAAATAGAAGATGCACTAAAGCTGCAAAGAGGCTGGATGGACGGGCTTGCTGATAAAACCGATAATAACGTCTCTTATGCAGGACTCAACGAACCACTAGGGGCTTATCCGGTGATAAGCTGGGTGAGCGCAGGGCAATGGATGGAAGCTGTAGAACCTTATCATCGTCGCGGTATTGACCGCTGGTATGAAACAACTGTTGAATGTTCAGAGGACTCTTTCTGGCTTGATGTAAAAGGCGACTCTATGACATCCCCTGTCGGACTGAGTATTCCAGAGGGCATGGCAATACTAGTTGATCCTGCTGTTGAACCACGCAGCGGAAAACTTGTGGTAGCCAAGCTCGACTCTGAAAACGAGGCAACCTTTAAAAAATTAGTTGTGGACGCCGGCCGAAAATTCCTGAAGCCCTTAAATCCTCAATACCCAATGACAGAGATCGACGGCAACTGCAGAATTATAGGCGTTGTGGTAGATGCAAAAATCACAAATCTTCCATAATCGCCCGGTTAAAATGCTGGCAGCAAAGACCAACTATCACCTTGATTCGATAATAAAAACTTCAACCTAAACCATCTAGAAAAATATCGTTGCTGTGTATCTCTCCCTCTTAGGCACAGCAACAGCACTTCTTTTTTTGCCCGTTCTACCCCCTATTTAAATTAACTTCCAAATCAATACTTTACTTATTACGCACGTAAAATATACCTTTAAGTATTTACAATCAAATATACTTGAAGGTATATTTTAATTCACGGCGTATGGCACATGCGTCGAAGCGGTCCACAGCCTCCCTTGAAGTACTGCATTGGGCTTGTGGGTAGCCGGAATGTGCAAGCCAGGCATGCGCCATACGGCGACTCACCATCGCGGCGATACGGTGTGACACCTCGGAAGTAGACGAGGACGCAACAGGAGAGAGCATTGGTTGGAACGCACATAGAAGCTTCGTTGTCCGGGCCAGTGGCTGGGGAAGAATCCAGTACAAACCGACCGGTGGCCAGATCGGTGCCAGGTTACGCAGTGCTCTTCCCGTTGTGGTGAATGCGGCTCAGCGCGCGCGGGACAGTTAACAACGTCTTTATCAGGTAGTTTGGTACCCGATCGCACGTAACTGGATGCGATCACCGGGAGGCACCCGGCACCACAAAGTAACAAAACGCAGTGTGTAGTCATTGGCGGCATCGGATCCTTACCCGTGAGGGTGCCGCACTTTTTTTCGCATAGATGCAAGCGCGCTCCGGCACTCTCCCTCAAGTGTCTGGTCGTTAATGCAAACCCCTTCCGGAGCGTGCTTACATCTGTGTGGAGATACCGTGGCGGTTGCAGCCGCCCGCTTCATTAAGCGCCCTTCTCTGTTCCAGGCGTTTATTAAAGCGAACCCATTTTTATTAATCGCCAGCCGGCGAGGGATTCGTGCAACCAAAAATCGCGCGTTGCAGCGCGCAAAGGAGATACCAACATGCGAATGACTGCCAAAGAGCTGATCGCCGATGCCAGACTGACAGGCCCTACTCTGCCACCAGCAGCAGCAAAGTTAATGACCGCTATGGCAGATCGCCTCAATGTTCAGTTCGTGGCGCTGTGCGAATCGCGGAACGAGGCGAAGCAGCTGGCTGGAGAAAATGCTCTGATGAAGTCGGCTATTAAGACTCACAGCGAATCGATCCACTTCTGCGTGGGTTGTGGCAAAGATGACCCATGTAGCAATGATGATGTTTGCTATGTACTCGAAGAAACCCCAGCAACTGATGCATTCCTAGGATCTCTGCGGGCGGAAGGGGCAGCAAATGCCATCCCTGAAGGTTATGTATTGATGCCAAAGCAAATACACCTGGATGCTGACGCGGTTGAGTGCATTTGTTCTCAGGGTGGTGATGGCGGCTTTGCATACGGGGATTTTACAGACGTGATTTTGTGGGTTGGCGAAGTGGAAAACGATGACGGAAGTAAAAATCACGGTCTGAATGTTTCCTCCGCAGATTACCCGGAAGAAGGCTCAATCAACCTCTGCAAATTCGCCGCCCAGCTTCGTAGCAAAACGGAGGTGCAGTCGTGAGCAAATCCAGTATGGAATATTACTTCGAGTTCCCTGCGTCCTGTGGAATGCAGGGCGATACAAGAGTGCTTTTGATGACCGTTCCGGGCCGCACGCTAACCCGCATTCTTGCATCCGACAACTTTGGGCACACCTTGGAACGCTCACAGCGCGAAATTAACAAAAGCCGGGTGAAGAAGTTTTACGACTACCTGGTATCAGCCCATGAGAACAAAGAACCGTTCATTATTCCGCCCCTGGTCGGCAACTGCGAATCTGATGTGGAATTCACTGAGGTTGGGAATAGTAACTTGGGGATAGTCCGTTTCCCCATGGACGCGATCATCAAGCTGTTTGATGGCCAGCATCGCGCGGCGGGCATTTCTCAGTTTTGCCGAACGCACGGCGAGACACTGTTTGTGCCTCTGATGATGACGCTGCAACTGCCACTCAAGACGCGCCAGCAGTTCTTCTCAGATATCAACAACAACGTCTCGAAGCCGTCTGCTGCCATCAACATGGCATACAACAGCAGGAACACCATTGCCCAGAGCATGATCACTTTCCTCAGAACGCACAGCATATTTTCTGAGTTGACTGACTTCGAACACAACGTTGTGCCCGCAAAAAGCGAACTGTGGATCAGCTTCAAAGCCCTGAGTGACGCAACGGCGAAGTTTAAAGGCGCGGGCGACTCATCCCTTTCAGAGGGTGATGTTTATGACCTGTGGGAAGCCTGGCTAAAACTGACTGCGATGGAAGGTATCAGGCACGGCGTGTCTCCGGCGGAATATAAACGCGATTACATCCAGTTCCATGCAGTCATGATCAACGCTTACGGCTACGCCATTCAGGAACTGCTTAAGCGTAAACCGGCGCATGCGGTTGTGCTGATGATCGATGAGTTGGTTGAAAAAGCCTCTATGAATGATTTGGAAAACTTCTTCCTGATTTCTAACTGGTCAGGCATCTGCGCCAGCACCGAGAAAGAAAGAGCTACGGTCATTGCGAGTGTTCCGGCTCAGAAAGCTGCAGGGCAGCGACTGGTAGCAGCCATCAGCTCGGGCTCGTTTGTAGCCGACAACAATGAGGTACGTGAGTGATGGCATCAGAAATCATCGACCAGGCCAACGCTCTGGTAGAGCTCAACATGGAGCATGCCTTACAGCGCATTCGCATCGACCGTGACGCAGTGTCTGCGGAGCAATGCGAAGCGTGTGGAATGGACATTCCTGAAGCACGCCGTGCTGCCGTTCCCGGCTGCAAAACCTGCGTGGATTGCCAGCAGTTGAAAGAGCTGCGGGGAGGCATACATGCTCGCTAAATTAATCACGCTGCTGAAAGGTACCAGGCCGGAAAGCACAGAGTTCGATTACACCCGACAGTACTGGGACCATGCCCTGCATTTCGTTCGCGGCTTCAAGCCGAAGGGGAAAATGGAGATCACAGGCCATTTCTTTGGCGCCGGGCTCATTCACGAGAAGAAGCCCAAGCAAGGCGACACGTTCACTATCGCTTTGACCGGCAACCGGACCGGCGTCCTTTGCATAAAGGCCATCGAGTTCTACCGCGATCCGAGCGATATGTTTTACGCCACAGTGACTTTTGAGGGGTTGAAGCAATGACTAACAACGACGAGCTGGCGCGTAACCCTGTGCTTGCCTATGCAAACAGCTATCGCAGCATGGCTAATCAAGGTAATGAATCTGTTCCGGTATGGGGTGTGATTACTGACCTGGAAAGAAATATTGCTCCACTTTTTGCCAGCCTGCTGGCAGAGCGTGACGCCGACAAGAAGCGCATCGCTGGCTTTCTACGTCAGGAGCATTACCGTACACGTCAAGCGGTGATCGATGGCCTCGCTTTCTGGTGAGTGCTGGGATGACATCAAAGAATATATAGAGAAGTGGGACGCCGAAGCGGATCGCATCAAACTGGAAGTGGGGCAGTAAAAAAATGGCTAAATCATCTGATGTGCATGACCTGTTAATTGCTTATCAAAAACAGACGCGAAAAGTACCAGCAAAGGGCGTTTATGCATCAAGACGGCGCCAGGTAGAAGTTCAGTCGGCGCACGTCCGCAAGATAATGCGCAAGCGTCGGCGATCAGCAGGAAAGTCAAATGAGCTAGGATGTCGCTTCACAGCTGAAATGCGCGTAAGACTAATTTGCGATATGAATTTTTGGGCGCTTGTATGTCGTTCTAACCGTCAGCATATCATTAAGGAATAATCCATGACCACACAACTGGACCGGGAGCAGCTGAAATCCCGCATTGAAAAGGCACTGAAAGACTTCACTGAAGGGCGCGCCAGCATGCACGTACCTCCATCCGATACTGACGTTGACATGGTGCTTTCTGAATGCCGTGACCTGCTGGCGGTAATGGACAGCGATAAAGTATACGGCCCGTATACGCCTAAGTTTGTAGGCGCTGGAGTGCGGGCAACTATCACGGAAGAGCTACCATCAGAACTGGAAGGCAAGCAGGTTTGGTTGACCATCGCACCGCCTGCATCAAAACGTGTTCGCTATGAAGTCAATGTCGGCGGAAATAAATGGGTTCAGTGCTCCATTCAAGCCTATGAGCGGGCAAAAAGTAAGGGGAAAATTACTCGCGAGCTTTATGTGCACCAGGCCCCGATAGCTGGACCTGATGAAAGCAGAGTTATCACTCATCACTTCGACACCATAGCGCTAGAAGCCGCAAGAGAAATCATGTGCGACGTGAATCGACGCGCTGACTTTCCCGGCGGTGATATACAGTTGCTCTCCCACATTCAGTGCCGCATAGGTGATGCCTGCCGCGCCGCCATGCTCAAAGCCGGAAATGTAACCGGATGGATTAAGTGCAGCGAGCGGATGCCGGAGGTGGGTGATGAATATTACCTCACGCATTCAAATGCCGGAGTGGACGTTAGTTATTTTTGTGGTGGCAGTTTCAGCGACGAGCACGCTACCCACTGGATGCCACTCCCGGCAGCGCCTGAGCAGGAGGTGTGAGGTGGAAACGATCCAGGATATCCGTAATCAGTTAGAGGCGCTCGTTACCACCGCGCACCGCGTCGCATGCTCTATAGATATCGGCGTAGATCGCACCGAAGCTTTCGAGTTATATGAGGCGCTGCGCAGGCTTCAACGCCGTGGCGCTGCCAGTGAAATGCTGGCAGCTACCAATCCCCTTCTAAATTTTCCATGTGAGGATGGCGAGGAAGATGAAGACTGGGACGAGGACGACTAATGCCCAGCAAACTGAAGCTGCGGCGCCAGCGCCGACTGCGCGAAGATGTGATCTGGTGGCGCGCTGAAGCAATGGACTGTAAAGCGCGCGTGCTGGAGCTGGCGAACCTGCTTGAGGAAGCCCGCCGACAGCGTGTACCGATGCCGGTGCTGGTAACGGCCAGAATAATCAAGCAGGTGGTTGCGTCTAGAAGCGAGCCTGTAATTTGTTTGAAATGCAACGACGGCGCCAGGCTTGGCTGCTCGTCATGTGCTTATAGATTGAAATAGCCGGTTGCAGCCGGTAGCGGAGAACCGAACATGATTCAGATGTTGACGCTTGAGGAATGGGCAGCAGATAAATATCGCAGCAATCCCCCCAGTGTTTCCACTCTTCGTCGTTATGCAAAACAAAACCTTTTTTCGCCACCCGCGATGAAGCAAGGAAGATTGTGGCGTGTACGTGAAGATGCGGAACTGGTTGGTGAATTAGCTTCGCCCATTATCAAGAATTCTGATTCACCAAAGTTATTAAGGATCCTTAACGATGGCTGCCAGACCCCGTAAAAATAATGTAAGCGTACCGAATTTATATCCGCTGTATAGCCGGAAGGTCAATAAAGTTTACTGGCGTTATAAACACCCTATTACGGGTAAATTTCATGCACTAGGTACAGATGAAGCAGAGGCTATAGCTATTGCTACTGAGGCTAATACTAGACTCGCAGAACAGCGTTCTCGGCAAATCATAGCGATCAGCGACAAAATAGCGACAGGCAAAGGTAAAGCTATAACCGCACACACCTGGCTTGATCGTTACTGGAAGATCCAAAGTGAAAGACTAGAAAGTGGCGATATCAAACTGAACACCTATAAGCAAAAAGCAAAACCAGTAGCTTTGCTTCGTGAGCGGGTAGGTACGAAATCGATCTCGTCGGTAAATGTGCGGGATATAGCTGAGATACTGGAGTCCTATGTTGCAGAAGGTCAACCGAGGATGGCACAGGTGATCCGCTCTGTTTTGATCGATGTTTTCAAGGAAGCCCAACATTATGGCGAGGTACCACCGGGTTATAACCCGGCTCTTGCTACAAAACAACCGCGCCGGCGAATTACCCGACAACGTTTAAGCCTCGAAGAATGGCAAAAAATTTTCGCGATAGCTGATACCCGCCATCAATACATGGGAAATGCAATGCTATTGGCGCTCGTTACTGGTCAGCGCCTCGGGGATATTTCTAACATGAAATTCACCGATATTTGGGATGACCATCTTCATGTTGTTCAAGAGAAAACAGGAAGCAAGTTAGCGATCCCGCTATCTCTAAGACTAAACGCGATTAACTGGAGTTTGCGTGAAGTAGTTGCGCGTTGTAGGGATTATGCAGTAAGCCAATATCTGGTTCATTTTTTTCGTGCCACTTCTCAAGCTGAACGCGGCGCACAGGTCAAATCGAATACTATAACAATGAATTTCAGCAAAGCGCGGGATAAAGCAAGTATCGATTGGGGGGATGGTAGTCCAGCCACTTTCCATGAACAGCGCTCTTTAGCAGAGCGCCTTTACGAGGTTCAAGGTATTGATACTCAAAAACTCCTTGGGCATAAATCACCTAAACAGACAGCTAAATACCACGATGACAGAGGTAAAGATTGGGTTACCGTGGCTATTTAGTGTCAGGGGGTGTTTAATAAATGCCCCCCCTAACAATCTATCAATTGTTTCATTTTCGCTGAGTTAATTAGTAATAGAGCATCATTATTTTCACCCCAAGCTGGGGCATCATAAAATAACACATGCGCATCACTAATCATTTTTTCGACCGGGAGATTGTCAAAAATAGAATATTTCTCGATATAATACTTGAACTTCAACCCATGCCTTGAAATGCCATTATAAAATAACATCATCATTTCATTATTTGAAATTTGCGCTCTCAATATATTTGCATACTTCTTTTTGTTATCTTCGTTAATAAATGAATTATCTACAAATCTAAACAAATTGTATAGATAACGATAATAATGAGAAAAATTATTAGATTTATTACTAAAGTAATTTTCGAATCGTTCTGAAAATAATTTCTTTTCATTTTCTAATGAAAATTTTTCTTTTTCCAGATGCTTGATGTTTTCAAACTCATACTCAGATTGGCAGTGAATTTTGAAACGCGTATAGCGATACGAAAATACTGAACGTCCCTCTCTACCTCTAGAGTTTTTCCCTTCTGGAATATTCATATCTTTTATTATTGTCTGCAATATATTGAGCAAATTAAAGAATGAATTCTCAAAATCCCTCAACCTCTCCGATTCTTCTCTATTTTTTGAATCATCCTCTAGCTTTTTTGTAGCATCTGTCTGCAATTTTATCGTCCATAATACCCCACAAAAACCTAGAGCTGAGAAAATCGATGTGAATGCGCCCCACGAGTCTCCAAAAACACCTTTTTGTTCAGGTGTCATGCCTTTAAACAGCCACAAACTATTTGTTAATAGATAGCCATAACCATAGCTGATGATCATACCTACAGATATGAGTATCAAAGCACGAAACATGATGCTTACTATCCTTGCAGTTTTGATAAATTATTTTGATAATTTTTTGATAAACATTCGAAAGCTAATTATAAAAAACGGGAACCATCAGGCCCCCGTTCTTGTGCAGCCCGCAGCGCGGATTACATGTTCGCGATAATCGCGTCGCCAAACTCTGAACATTTCAGCAGCTTAGCGCCATCCATCAGACGTTCGAAATCGTAGGTCACGGTTTTGGCAGCAATCGCGCCTTCCATACCTTTAACGATCAGGTCTGCGGCTTCGAACCATTCCATATGACGCAGCATCATCTCAGCAGAGAGAATGATGGAGCCCGGGTTCACTTTATCCTGGCCTGCGTATTTCGGCGCGGTGCCGTGGGTGGCTTCGAACAGTGCGCACTCGTCGCCGATGTTCGCGCCAGGCGCGATACCGATACCGCCAACCTGTGCCGCCAGGGCGTCGGAGATGTAGTCGCCGTTCAGGTTCATACAGGCGATAACGTCATACTCTGCCGGACGCAGCAGGATCTGCTGCAGGAACGCATCGGCGATCACATCTTTAATGATGATCTCTTTGCCGGTTTTCGGGTTCTTGATTTTCTGCCACGGGCCGCCGTCGATCAGCTCACCGCCAAACTCCTGCTGAGCCAGCTGGTAACCCCAATCTTTGAACGCGCCTTCGGTGAACTTCATGATGTTGCCTTTGTGCACCAGCGTCACGGAATCACGGTCGTTGGTGATGGCGTATTCGATCGCTGCACGAACCAGGCGTTTGGTGCCCTCTTCGGAGCACGGCTTGATGCCGATACCGCAATGTTCCGGGAAGCGAATTTTCTTCACGCCCATCTCTTCGCGCAGGAATTTGATCACTTTTTCCGCGTCGGCAGAGTCAGCTTTCCACTCGATGCCAGCGTAGATATCTTCGGAGTTCTCACGGAAGATGACCATGTCGGTCAGTTCAGGCTGTTTCACCGGGCTCGGGGTGCCCTGGTAGTAGCGCACCGGGCGCAGGCAGACATAGAGATCTAGCTCCTGGCGCAGGGCAACGTTCAGAGAACGGATACCGCCGCCAACCGGGGTGGTCAGAGGGCCTTTAATCGCTACGCGGTAATCACGAATCAGATCCAGTGTTTCAGGCGGCAGCCAGACATCCTGGCCATAAACCTGGGTCGATTTCTCGCCCGTGTAAATCTCCATCCAGGAAATTTTACGCTCACCTTTGTAGGCTTTTTCCACAGCGGCATCGACCACTTTCAGCATTGCCGGGGTCACGTCAACGCCGATACCGTCGCCTTCAATAAACGGGATAATCGGGTTAACAGGAACGTTGAGCTTGCCATTTTGCAGGGTGATCTTACTACCTTCCGCCGGAACAACTACTTTGCTTTCCATTCACCTCTCCTTCGAGCGCTTCTGGTTGTTTTGCTCGCTGACTTCATGCCGGGGCGCTCAGACTGCGTCCGCTCACCTGTTACGTGAATCACACAGAGCAAACCGTTTTTTGTTAATGAATTGTAATGAGCCCGTCAATACTAACCGATAGTTCGACGCCATGAAAGGCAATCATGATTCCGCTATAATGCGGCAATTGATAACCTGTGAAAATACCATGACGAAAACTTCTTATAGAAATCACAAGCTTGAGCGATTCAGCTCACGACAACCCGCCCGAACGGCTGAAAAAAGCGCGCCAACGCGCGTGATTTTGTTTAATAAACCCTACGATGTTTTACCCCAGTTCACCGACGAAGCCGGGCGCAGCACCCTTAAAGAGTATATCGACGTTCCTGGCGTCTATGCCGCAGGCCGTCTCGATCGCGACAGCGAAGGGTTACTGGTGTTAACAAACGACGGCGCGCTGCAAGCGCGGTTGACCCAGCCGGGTAAACGCACCGGGAAAATCTACTATGTGCAGGTCGAAGGCGAACCCACTGAAGAGGCGCTTGCACAGTTACGCACTGGCGTGACGCTCAACGATGGTCCTACCCTGCCCGCTGAGGTTGAGCGTGTTGAGGAGCCCGCCTGGCTGTGGTCGCGTAACCCGCCGATTCGCGAGCGCAAATCGATCCCGGCCTGTTGGCTGAAAATCACCCTTTATGAAGGCCGCAATCGCCAGGTGCGGCGAATGACTGCCCACGTTGGCTTTCCCACTTTGCGCCTCATCCGCTACGCTATGGGAAACTACACGCTGGAAAACCTCGCCAATGGCGAATGGCGTGACGCTTAACTGCCAGGGAGAAATCGATGTTTAAACCCCATGTCACCGTAGCCTGTGTGGTTCACGCGCAGGGAAAGTTCCTCGTTGTCGAAGAGACGATCCGCGACAAGGTATTGTGGAACCAGCCTGCCGGTCATCTTGAAGCGGACGAAACATTAGTGCAGGCCGCGAAGCGCGAGCTGTGGGAAGAGACAGGTATCGATGCCGCGCCGCAGCACTTTATCCGCATGCATCAGTGGATTGCGCCCGACAACACGCCCTTTTTGCGCTTCCTGTTTGCTATTGAGCTTAACGAAATGTGCGCCACTGAGCCGCACGACAGCGACATCGACCGCTGTTTGTGGGTAACGGCTGAGGAGATCCTCACTGCGTCAAACCTGCGCTCGCCGCTGGTTGCCGAGAGTATTCGCTGCTACCAGAGCGGTCAGCGTCTGCCGCTGGCGACAATCGCAGAATTTAACTGGCCGTTTACAGGGGATGCCTGAGCGAGCAGTGCGTGCTAGAATACGCCGCCCTGAAGTTCTTCGTTGTGAGTATTCTATGTCTGATAGCCCAAAAAAAGTGATCGTCGGCATGTCCGGCGGTGTCGACTCTTCCGTTTCCGCCTACTTGTTGCAGCAACAAGGTTACAAGGTGGAAGGCCTGTTCATGAAGAACTGGGAAGAGGATGACGGCGAGGAATACTGCACCGCGGCGGCGGATCTGGCCGACGCGCAGGCCGTCTGCGACAAGCTCGGCATTGAGCTTCACACCGTCAATTTTGCCGCAGAGTACTGGGACAACGTCTTTGAGCACTTCCTTGCGGAGTACAAAGCCGGGCGCACGCCGAATCCCGATATTCTCTGCAACAAAGAGATCAAATTTAAAGCCTTCCTTGAGTTCGCCGCCGAAGATCTTGGCGCGGACTATATTGCCACCGGCCACTATGTGCGCCGCGCCGATGTCGACGGCAAAAGCCGCCTGCTGCGCGGTCTCGACGGCAACAAGGATCAGAGCTACTTCCTCTATACGCTGGGCCATGAACAGATCGCCCAGAGCCTCTTCCCGGTCGGCGAACTCGAAAAGCCTCAGGTGCGTAAAATCGCCGAAGAGCTGGGCCTTGCCACCGCGAAGAAGAAAGACTCAACCGGTATCTGCTTTATCGGCGAGCGCAAATTCCGCGAGTTCCTTGGCCGCTATCTGCCTGCGCAGCCGGGCAAAATCGTCACCGTTGATGGCGAAGCGATCGGCGAACACCAGGGCCTGATGTACCACACTCTGGGCCAGCGCAAAGGCTTAGGCATTGGCGGCACTAAAGAGGGCAGCGAAGATCCGTGGTATGTGGTCGACAAAGATGTCGAAAACAATATCCTTATCGTCGCCCAGGGCCACGATCACCCGCGCCTGATGTCGGTCGGGCTGATTGCCCAGCAGCTGCACTGGGTCGATCGCGAGCCGGTCAATGGCACGCTGCGCTTTACGGTGAAAACCCGCTACCGCCAGCAGGATATTCCTTGCACCGTCACGGCGCTGGACGACGATCGCATTGAAGTGCGTTTCGACGAGCCGGTGGCTGCCGTCACGCCGGGTCAATCCGCCGTCTTCTATCTGGATGACGTCTGCCTTGGCGGCGGCATTATCGAGCAGCGCCTGCCGCTGCCGGTTTAACTCTGTTTTAGCGATATCGGACTGGCTAACGCCCGCGCAGATGCACTCAGACGCGGGCACAAAAAGGAGTAAGTGTGGCGAAGAACTATTACGACATTACCCTGGCGCTGGCAGGCATCTGTCAGTCAGCACGTCTGGTGCAGGAGCTTGCGCACCAGGGCCACTGTGACGCCGACGCGCTGCACGTTTCCCTTAATAGCGTTATCGATATGAACCCGGACTCCACCCTCGGCGTGTTTGGCGGCAGCGAAGCCAACCTGCGCATTGGCCTGGAGTCGCTGCTTGGCGTGCTCAACGGCAGCAACCGCCAGGGGCTGAACGGGGAAGTGACCCGCTACACCCTGAGCATGATGGTGCTCGAGCGCAAGCTGGCGGCAAAAAAAGCGGCGATGGAGACGCTCGGCACCCGCATTGGTGGCCTGCAGCGCCAGCTTGAACACTTCGATCTGCAATCCGACACCCTGCTGAGTGCGATGGCCGCCATCTATGTCGACGTCATCAGCCCGCTCGGGCCGCGCATTCAGGTCACCGGCTCCCCTGCCATTTTGCAAAGCGCGCAGGTGCAGGCCAAAGTGCGCGCCACCCTGCTGGCTGGCATCCGCGCCGCCGTGCTGTGGCACCAGGTGGGCGGCGGTCGGCTACAGTTAATGTTTTCCCGTAATCGCCTGTCGACACAGGCCAAACACATTCTCGCTCATTGTTAACCTCCCGGAGTTGTGACTTATGGAATTATCCTCACTGACCGCCGTTTCCCCTGTCGATGGACGCTACGGCGATAAAGTCAGCGCGCTGCGCGGGATCTTCAGCGAATTCGGTTTGCTGAAGTTTCGCGTTCAGGTTGAAGTACGCTGGCTGCAAAAACTGGCGGCACACGCGGCGATCAAGGAAGTTCCTGCTTTTGCCGACCACGCAAACGGTTTCCTCGATAAAATCGTGACGGACTTCTCGGTTGAAGATGCGCAGCGCATCAAAACCATTGAGCGCACCACTAACCACGACGTGAAAGCGGTGGAGTACTTTCTGAAAGAGAAAGTGGCCGAGGTTCCGGAACTGCACGCGGTCTCTGAGTTTATCCACTTCGCCTGCACCTCCGAAGATATCAACAATCTCTCCCACGCCCTGATGCTGAAAAGCGCCCGCGATGAGGTGATCCTGCCTTACTGGCGTCAGCTGATTGACGCGGTGAAAGCGCTGGCCGTTGAGTACCGTGATATTCCGCTGCTGTCGCGCACCCACGGTCAACCGGCCACCCCGTCGACCATCGGTAAAGAGATGGCGAACGTCGCTTACCGTATGGAGCGCCAGTACCGCCAGCTCAACCAGGTGGAAATCCTCGGCAAAATCAACGGCGCGGTTGGCAACTATAACGCCCATATCGCCGCTTATCCGGAAGTGGACTGGCACCAGTTCAGCGAAGAGTTTGTCACCTCATTAGGCATTGAGTGGAACCCCTACACCACGCAGATTGAGCCCCATGACTACATCGCCGAGCTGTTTGACTGCATGGCGCGCTTCAACACCATCCTCATCGACTTCGACCGCGACGTCTGGGGTTATATCGCCCTGAACCACTTTAAGCAGAAGACCATCGCCGGGGAGATTGGCTCCTCGACCATGCCGCATAAAGTGAACCCGATTGACTTTGAAAACTCCGAAGGCAACCTCGGCCTGTCGAATGCCGTGCTGCAACACCTGGCGAGCAAACTGCCGGTCTCGCGCTGGCAGCGCGATCTGACCGACTCGACAGTGCTGCGTAATCTCGGCGTCGGCGTCGGTTATGCGCTGATCGCTTACCAGTCGACTCTGAAAGGCGTCAGCAAACTGGAAGTGAACCGCGACCGCCTGCTGGATGAGCTGGATCACAACTGGGAAGTGCTGGCCGAGCCGATTCAGACGGTGATGCGCCGTTACGGCATTGAGAAGCCGTACGAAAAACTGAAAGAGCTGACCCGCGGTAAGCGCGTTGACGCCGAAGGCATGAAGCAGTTTATCGACAGCCTGGCGCTGCCGGAGGAGGAAAAAGTGCGCCTGAAAGCGATGACGCCGGCCAACTATATTGGTCGCGCTATCACCATGGTTGATGAGTTGAAATAAGCCCCGCCCGCTCTGCCCGCCCTCTTTCGCCGGAAAGAGGGCATCTTCCTGTTACGGTTGAGTAAATGTTTATCCCTCTTGTAACAAAATCAGCGTTAAACTATTCACTCCAAAAATAGAGGGAGAGGTCTGACGATGCGCGTACTGGTTGTGGAAGATAATGCTCTGCTGCGCCACCACTTAAAAGTGCAGTTGCAGGAGCTGGGACATCAGGTCGACGCCGCTGAAGATGCAAAGGAAGCGGATTACTTTCTAAACGAACACCTGCCGGATATCGCGATTGTCGATCTTGGCCTGCCGGATGAAGATGGCCTGTCGCTGATCCGCCGCTGGCGCAGCCACGAAGTCTCACTCCCGGTGCTGGTGCTTACCGCGCGCGAAGGGTGGCAGGATAAGGTCGAAGTGCTGAGTGCGGGCGCCGATGACTACGTCACCAAACCGTTCCATATCGAAGAAGTGGTGGCGCGCATTCAGGCGCTGATGCGCCGTAACAGCGGCCTCGCCTCACAGCTGATTTCCATGCCACCGTTCCAGGTTGACCTCTCACGCCGCGAACTCTCGGTCAATGAAGAAGTGGTCAAACTTACCGCCTTTGAATACACCATTATGGAGACGCTGATCCGTAACAGCGGCAAAGTGGTGAGCAAAGATTCGCTGATGCTGCAACTCTACCCCGATGCCGAACTGCGCGAGAGCCACACCATTGATGTGCTGATGGGTCGCCTGCGCAAAAAGATCCAGGCCCAGTATCCCGATGAGGTGATCACCACCGTGCGCGGTCAGGGCTACCTTTTCGAACTGCCAAAATGAAACGCCTGCTGCGGCACCTCTTCCCACTCTCACTGCGGGTGCGCTTTTTACTCGCCACCGCCGCGGTAGTGATGGTGCTGTCGCTGGCCTATGGCGTGGTCGCGCTGGTCGGTTACAGCGTCAGCTTCGATAAAACCACCTTTCGACTGCTGCGCGGCGAGAGCAACCTCTTCTATACGCTGGCGCAGTGGAAAGAGAACAAGCTGGAGATCGACCTGCCGGAAAATCTTGATCTGCAAAGCCCGACCATGACCTTTATCTACGACAAAAACGGCAAGCTGATCTGGTCCCAGCGGAATGTGCCGTGGTTGCAAAAGCGTATTGAGCCGGAGTGGCTGAAAAGCGATGGTTTTCATGAAATTGAAGCGGATATTGACTCCACCAGCACGCTGATCAACGACGATCATGCCGCCTCGGAGCAACTCAAAGCGATCCGCGAAGATGACAGCGACTCTGAAATGACCCACTCGGTGGCGGTAAACCTCTACCCTGCCACCGCGCGTATGCCGCAGTTGACCATCGTGGTGGTCGATACCATCCCGATTGAGCTTAAACGCTCCTATATGGTGTGGAACTGGTTTATCTATGTGCTCTCGGCCAACCTGCTGCTGGTGATCCCGCTGCTATGGCTGGCGGCCTGGTGGAGTCTGCGGCCAATTGAGGATCTGGCGCGCGAAGTGCGCGAGCTGGAGGAGCACCACCGCGAGCAGCTCAACCCGGAAACCACCCGCGAGTTGACCAGCCTGGTGCTTAACCTCAACCGCTTGCTGAAAAGCGAGCGTGAGCGCTATGACAAATATCGCACCACCTTGACCGACCTCACCCACAGCCTGAAAACGCCGCTGGCGGTGCTGCAAAGCACGTTGCGCTCGCTGCGCAGTGACAAGATGAGCGTCAGCGAAGCCGAACCGGTAATGCTTGAGCAGATCAGCCGCATCTCGCAGCAGATTGGTTACTACCTGCACCGCGCCACCATGCGCGGCAGCAGCATGCTCAGCCGCGAGCTGCATCCGGTCGCCTCACTGCTCGATAACCTCACTTCCGCGCTGAATAAGGTCTATCAGCGCAAAGGGGTCAATATCACGCTCGATATCTCGCCGGAAGTGGGTTTTGTCGGCGAGCAGAACGACTTTATGGAAGTGATGGGCAACGTGCTGGATAACGCCTGCAAATATTGCCTCGAGTTTGTTGAGGTCTCCGTTAACCAGAGCGACGACACCCTGCATATTGTGGTGGAGGATGATGGCCCCGGCATTCCGCTGGCAAAACGCGAACTGGTGTTCGATCGCGGTCAGCGCGCCGACACGCTGCGTCCGGGCCAGGGCGTCGGGCTTTCGGTGGCGCGGGAGATCGTCGAGCAGTATGGCGGGCAGATCCTGACCGGCGACAGCCTGCTCGGCGGCGCGCGCATGGAAGTGATTTTTGGTCGTCAGCAAACGGGAATAACGGGCGACTGAACCCCCTTAACCCAGCTATAATCGATTATTCAGCCCATGATTAATTGCCGGAAATGTATATGGAATATCACGTAGAGATAAACTGGCCAGATTTTATTCAACGCTACTGGCAGAAACGCCCGGTGGTGCTGAAACGCGGAATTAAGGATTTCGTCGACCCGATTAGCCCGGACGAACTGGCGGGGCTGGCGATGGAAAATGAAGTCGACAGCCGCCTGGTCAGCCATCTTGATGGCAAATGGCAGGTAAGCCACGGCCCGTTTGAGAGTTACGATCACATGGGCGAAAACAACTGGTCGCTGCTGGTACAGGCGGTGAACCACTGGCATCAGCCTGCTGCAGCACTGATGAGCCCCTTCCGCGTGCTGCCGGACTGGCGCACCGACGATCTGATGATCTCCTTCTCGGTGCCTGGCGGCGGCGTTGGTCCGCACCTCGATCAGTATGATGTCTTTATTATTCAGGGTACCGGCCGTCGCCGCTGGCGCGTCGGGGATAAAGTGCCGCTGAAGCAGCACTGCCCGCACCCGGATCTGCTGCAGGTTGATCCTTTCGAAGCGATCATTGATGAAGAGATGGAGCCGGGCGATATCCTCTATATTCCGCCAGGATTCCCGCATGAAGGTTATTCGCTGGAGAACTCCCTCAACTACTCGGTCGGTTTCCGCGCGCCAAGCGGGCGCGAGCTGATCAGCGGCTTTGCCGATTACGTGCTGCAACGTGAGCTGGGCAGCCAGCGCTACAGCGATCCGGACGTGCCGGAGCGCGAGCACCCGGCGGATATCCTGCCGCAGGAGTTGGATAAGCTGCGCGAGATGATGCTCGGGCTGATTAATCAACCGGCGCAGTTTAACGAGTGGCTCGGCGAGTTTATCTCCCAGTCGCGTCACGAGCTGGATGTCGCGCCGCCAGAGCCGCCCTATCAGCCGGATGAGATTTACGATGCGCTGAAACAGGGCGACAAGCTGGCGCGTCTCGGCGGCCTGCGCGTGCTGCGCATCGGCGACGATGTGTACGCCAACGGCGAGAAGATCAACTCCCCGCACCGCCCGGCGCTCGAAGCGCTGGCTCGCCATAGCATTATTTCTGGCGAGATGTTTGGCGATGCGCTGGACGATCCCTCCTTCCTCGCCATGCTTGCCGCACTGGTAAACAGCGGGTACTGGTTCTTCGAGGATTAATATCCTCTGGCGCCATCGGGCATCATGCCTGATGGCGCTATGCTTATCAGGCCTACAAAACCGCACTAACCCGTAGGCCGGATAAGGCGGTACGCCGCCATCCGGCAATGAGCACTGTGCCTGAAAACTGCCTGATGGCGCTACGCTTATCAGGCCTACAACACCGCGCTAACCCGTACGCCGCCATCCGGCAATGCATTAACGTCTCTCCCCGGCATCCATATCGGTTATCTCCCCTGCCCAATCCTCCGGATATACCCCGGCGCGGGCATCGCGATGAAAGGTGGAAAAGGGCCATTGCGCGGTGCATTTCACAAATCCATGTTTAACCGGGTTGATATACACATAATCCATATGATGCCGGTAATCCCGCTCATCGCGGATGGTGTGGCTCCCAAAAGCGCGGCTGCCAGATCTCTTTCTGCCTGAGCGACTTGCTGAAGGCTTTCTTAAGCTCGCGCCAGCGACCGGAAAAATCATCATCGTTTGCGGGTAAGGTCCAGATGCAGTGCATATGCTCCGGCAGGATAACCCAGGCATTGATATGAAAAGGCTGGCGGCGTTTCACCGTGAGGGTTGCACGACGCAAAGTATCAATATGGCGGATAAGAAGATCGCTGCGCCGATCGCGCAGGTTGACGGTGAAAAACCATGTGCCGCCGGGCACATAATGACGACGATAGTCAGACATCTGGAAACTCCTTTTCCATTCGTAATCCCTGTTGCCTGATGGCGCTACGCTTATCAGGCCTACAACACCGCACTAACCCGTAGGCCGGATAAGGCGCTTGCGCCGCCATCCGGCAATCATTCCCGCGCCGGGATCACCCCTGCGCGGTCTGCCTTTCGGCGGTTAACTCCGCGATCCGCACAATCACCTGCACCGCTTTCTCCATGCCGTTCAGGGTGGCGAACTCGTGTTTGCCATGATAGTTGTAGCCGCCGGTAAAGATATTTGGGCAGGGCAGCCCCATGAAGGAGAGCTGTGCGCCGTCGGTGCCGCCGCGGATCGGTTTCATCTGCGGTTCGATATCACAATCGCGCATCGCCTGCTGGGCAATGTCGATAATGTGCGGGAACTCCGCCACCTTCTCGCGCATATTGTAATAACTGTCTTCAATCGCCAGTTCGATATAGCAATCCGGGTGCAGCCCTTTGCCCACCTCTTTGGCGATCTCCATCATCTTACGTTTACGTGCTTCAAACGATTTACGCTCAAAATCGCGGATGATGTAGTGCATCTCAGCGCGATCCACCGTGCCTTTAATGCTGGTGAGATGGTAAAAGCCCTCATACCCTTCGGTCTGCTCCGGGCTCTCCTCTTCCGGTATGCGCGCATGAATTTTGCTGGCGAGCGTCATAGCATTGACCATCACCCCTTTTGCGGTGCCGGGGTGGACGTTATTGCCGACGATTTTCACCGTCACCGACGCGGCGTTGAAGTTCTCAAACTCCAGTTCACCGATGCCGCTGCCATCCATGGTGTAGGCCCACTTCGCGCCAAAGGCCTCAACATCGAAATACTTCGCCCCTTTGCCCACCTCTTCATCGGGCGTGAAGGCCACGCAGATATCGCCATGGGGAGTGTTTTTTGTCTTCAGCACCGCCAGCGCAGTCATGATCTCCGCCACGCCTGCTTTATCATCCGCGCCGAGCAGGGTTTTGCCGTCGGTGGTGATGAGCGTATGACCGAGCAACTGGTGCAGCACCGGGAACATCACCGGCGAGAGGATCTCATCGCCGACACCCAGCGCAATATCACCGCCACGGTAGTTTTCGAGGATCTGTGGGTTAACGTTTTTGCCGCTGAAGTCGGGCGAGGTGTCGACGTGGGAGATAAAACCAATCGCCGGAACCGGCTTGTCGACGTTGGATGGCAGTTTCGCCATCAGCGTGCCCTTATCGCTTAAGGTCACGTCCACCAGCCCCATCTCTTTAAGCTGGTCTTGCAGTAAATGCAGGAGCTTCCATTGACTATCCGTACTTGGCACCTGCCGCACGCCGGGCTTCGATTGCGTATCCAGCGTTACGTACTGCAAAAAGCGCTCTAATAACTTATCCATAAAGCCCCCTAACAAAATGTCACAACATTATCAGTAAGCGTGAAAAGACAAATATTGCGTCAGGTCACTTTTACCCGGCAAACGAGAATATTTTAAAGGTCGTCGTATTAAACGTAGTTGAGAAAGTGACTGATTGAGCGGCGAAAAGCCATCAACGATTGGCGATTTAACCGCTTTGCCGTAGAATGCCTGGCCTTAAATCGTGCACAACCCTGAAGGTGGTTAATCACAAACCCCGCATCTGATACGCCCTCCGATGCGCAAACACGGGACAGAGTCAAAAATTGAATACACAATCGCGTTCGCGTTCGCCGCTGGTTGAGCTGGCCGGTCTGCGCAAAAGCTTTGATGGCAAAACGGTAATCTCCGATTTCAATCTCACCATTAATAACGGCGAATTTCTTACGCTGCTCGGCCCCTCCGGCTGCGGTAAAACCACGGTTCTGCGCCTGATTGCCGGGCTTGAGAGCGTCGATGTTGGCCATATCCAGTTAGATAACCAGGATATTACCGACGTTCCGGCGGAACATCGCCATGTGAACACCGTTTTTCAAAGTTACGCCCTCTTCCCGCATATGACCGTGTTTGAAAACGTAGCGTTTGGCCTGCGGATGCAAAAGACGCCCGCGGCCGAGATTACCCCGCGCGTCACCGATGCCCTGCGCATGGTGCAGCTTGATGAGTTCGCCCAGCGTAAACCGCACCAGCTCTCCGGCGGCCAGCAGCAGCGCGTCGCCATCGCCCGCGCGGTGGTCAATAAACCGCGTTTACTGCTGCTGGATGAGTCCCTCTCCGCGCTCGATTACAAGCTGCGCAAGCAGATGCAGAACGAACTGAAAGCGTTACAGCGGAAACTCGGTATCACCTTTGTCTTTGTGACCCACGATCAGGAAGAAGCGCTGACGATGTCCGATCGCATCGTGGTGATGCGTAACGGGCGCATCGAGCAGGATGGCACGCCGCGCGAGATCTACGAAGAGCCGAAAAACCTCTTTGTCGCCAGCTTTATCGGCGAAATCAATATCTTCAACGCCACGGTGATTGAGCGTCTCGACGAGAGCCGCGTACGTGCCAACGTTGAAGGCCGCGAGTGCAATATTTACGTCAACTTCCCGGTAGAGAGTGGTCAGCAGCTCAATGTGCTGCTGCGCCCGGAAGATCTGCGCGTCGAAGAGATCAACGACATCGCCGAGGTTGAAGGGCTGATTGGCTACGTGCGCGAGCGCAACTATAAAGGCATGACGCTGGAGTCGATGGTTGAGCTGGAAAACGGCAAGATGGTGATGGTCAGCGAGTTCTTTAACGAAGACGATCCCGACTTTGACCACTCACTGGATCAGAAGATGGCCATCAACTGGGTCGAGAGCTGGGAGGTCGTGCTGGCTGATGAAGAGCACAAGTAAATTCCAGAAAGCGGTGATCGCGACCATCGTCGGCTGGCTGGTGCTGTTTGTCTTCCTGCCGAACCTGATGATCATCGCCACCAGCTTCCTGACCCGCGACGACGCCAACTTCGTCAAGCTGGTCTTCACGCTGGATAACTACGCGCGGCTGCTCGATCCGCTCTACTTCGATGTGCTGCTGCATTCGCTGAATATGGCGCTGATTGCCACCTTCGCCTGCCTGCTGCTCGGCTACCCGTTTGCCTGGTTTCTGGCAAAGCTACCGGCGAATGTGCGCCCGCTTCTGCTCTTTTTGCTGATTGTCCCCTTCTGGACCAACTCGCTGATCCGCATCTACGGGCTGAAGATCTTCCTCAGCACCAAAGGCTACCTCAACGAATTCCTGCTCTGGCTGGGGGTGATCGACACGCCAGTGCGCATCATGTTTACGCCGGGGGCGGTGATTATTGGCCTGGTCTATATCCTGCTGCCGTTTATGGTGATGCCGCTCTACTCCAGTATTGAGAAGCTCGACAAACCGCTGCTGGAAGCGGCGAAAGATCTCGGTGCCAGCAAGCTGCAAACCTTTCTGCGCATTATTATTCCGCTGACCATGCCGGGGATTATCGCCGGTTGCCTGCTGGTGATGCTGCCGGCAATGGGGCTGTTCTACGTCTCGGATCTTATGGGCGGAGCGAAAAACCTGTTGATCGGCAACGTCATTAAGAGCCAGTTCCTCAATATTCGCGACTGGCCGTTCGGCTCCGCGACCAGTATCACCCTGACGCTAGTGATGGGGCTGATGCTGCTGGTCTACTGGCGCGCCGCGCGTCTGCTTAACAAAAAGGTGGAGCTGGAATGATCGGTCGTCTCTTCAGAGGCGGTTTTATGGCCGCCATTTACGCTTACCTCTATATTCCGATCATCATTCTGATCGTGAACTCCTTTAACAGTTCGCGCTTTGGCATCAACTGGCAGGGCTTCTCCACTAAGTGGTACGGCCTGCTGATGAATAACGACAGCCTGTTGCAGGCGGCGCAGCACTCGCTGACCATGGCGGTGTTATCCGCCACCTTCGCGACGCTTATCGGCGCGCTGACGGCGGTGGCGCTTTACCGCTACCGCTTTCGCGGCAAGCCGTTTGTCAGCGGCATGCTGTTTGTGGTGATGATGTCGCCGGATATCGTGATGGCCATCTCCCTGCTGGTGCTGTTTATGCTGCTCGGCGTGCAGCTCGGCTTTATGTCGCTGCTCTTCTCGCATATCACCTTCTGCCTGCCTTTTGTGGTGGTAACGGTCTTTTCGCGCCTGAAAGGGTTTGATGTGCGGATGCTGGAGGCGGCGAAAGATCTCGGTGCCAGCGAGTTCACCATTTTGCGCAAGATTATCCTGCCACTGGCGATGCCTGCCGTGGCGGCGGGCTGGCTGCTCAGCTTTACCCTGTCGATGGACGACGTCGTGGTCTCCTCGTTTGTTACCGGACCAGGGTATGAGATTTTGCCGCTGAAAATTTATTCGATGGTCAAAGTGGGCGTCTCGCCGGAAGTGAACGCGCTGGCCACGATTCTGTTAGTGCTGTCGCTGGTGCTGGTGATCGCCAGCCAGCTGATTGCTCGCGATACGACGAAAGCTAAGAGGACATCTTAATGAAAAAATGGTCACGCCACCTGCTCGCCGCAGGCGCGCTCGCCTTCGGTATCAGCGCCGCCCACGCGGATGATAACAAAACGATCTACTTCTATAACTGGACCGAGTATGTGCCGCCAGGCCTGCTGGAGCAGTTCACCAAAGAGACCGGCATCAAAGTGATCTACTCGACCTACGAGTCGAATGAGACGATGTACGCCAAGCTGAAAACCTATAAAGAGGGCGCCTACGATCTGGTGGTGCCTTCCACCTACTTTGTCGACAAAATGCGCAAAGAGGGGATGATTCAGAAGATCGATAAGACGAAGCTGACCAACTTCCACAACCTCGATCCGCAGATGCTCAACAAGCCCTTTGACCCGAGCAACGACTACTCGATCCCCTACATCTGGGGCGCAACGGCGATTGGCGTGAATAGCGATGCGATGGATCCGAAAAGCGTCACCAGTTGGGCCGATCTGTGGAAACCGGAGTATAAAAGCAGCCTGCTGCTGACGGATGATGCGCGCGAAGTGTTCCAGATGGCGCTGCGCAAGCTCGGTTACTCTGGCAACACCACCGACCCGAAAGAGATTGAAGCGGCCTATAAAGAGCTGCAAAAACTGATGCCAAACGTCGCCGCCTTCAACTCCGATAACCCCGCTAACCCCTATATGGAGGGGGAAGTAAATCTCGGGATGGTGTGGAATGGCTCGGCGTTCGTTGCGCGCGAAGCGGGCACGCCGCTGGAGGTGGTGTGGCCTAAAGAGGGCGGTATCTTCTGGATGGACAGCCTAGCGATCCCGGCGAACGCGAAAAACGTCGACGGCGCGCTGAAGCTGATTAACTTCCTGCTACGCCCGGAGATCGCCAAACAGGTGGCGGAAACCATTGGCTACCCGACGCCAAACCTTGCCGCGCGTAAGTTGCTCAAGCCAGAAGTGGCTAACGACAAATCCCTCTACCCGGATGCGGAAACCATCAGCAAGGGCGAGTGGCAAAATGACGTTGGCAGCGCCAGCGCGCTGTATGAAGAGTATTATCAGAAGCTAAAAGCCGGTCGTTAAGATCGCAGATCGCCGTCCGGTGTGACATTTTTCGCAGCGGACGGCGATAAAAAACCCGCCGCTGTCGTTGTGTATCCGCGCGACTGCACTAGAGTCAATGGATGTCCGGTTAATAAGGGATACCGATGCTCGTCTTATGGAACACGCTGATCACGCTTGCCACTGTTGCCGCGATGGAGATTATCGCCACGCTTGCGCATAAATATGTCATGCATGGCTGGGGATGGGGCTGGCACCGCTCGCACCACGAACCGCGCACCGGCGCCTTTGAAGTTAACGATCTCTACGCCGTGGTCTTCGCTCTGCTGGCAATTGTACTGATCGCCCTCGGCACCGCCGGTTTCTGGCCGTTACAGTGGATTGGCGCGGGCATGACGCTGTATGGCGCGCTCTACTTTATGGTGCATGACGGGCTGGTGCATCAGCGCTGGCCGTTTCGCTACGTGCCGCGCCGCGGCTACCTGAAACGCCTCTATATGGCTCACCGCCTGCACCACGCGGTGCGTGGCAAAGCCGACTGTGTGTCGTTTGGCTTTCTCTATGCCCCGCCGGTTGAGGATCTGCAACAGACCCTGCGCCAGCGCAAACGGGCGGAGCATGAGGAGAAGGTCAGCGCGCGTGAGGACGCTGCCACAGGTGAGCAGGACGCGGCGCAGGCCGCGACAGACGGGAAGTAAGCGCCATTCCCGCGCCTTTCGCCAGTAAACCGAGCTTCTCGGCCTTGCTGGTGCCCTGGCGCTGTTCCCACGCTGCCGCTCCGGCGGCCATCACTTTAATACCAATCTGCCGGTAGACGCCGTGCGCGGCGGCAATCGCCCACGCCGAGCGCAGCGGCAGACCGCGCAGTCCCGCTTTCGCCGAGGCGTAATAGGGTTCAGCGGCCATCACCAGCCTACGTGCCAGCCGCGCGATATGTTGCCGTTTTGCCGGGTCGGCAATCTCCCTGGCCGTCATCCCCTCCTCCGCCAGCCACTGCGCAGGCAGATAACAGCGCCCATTTTCCGCATCTTCAACAATGTCGCGGGCAATATTGGTTAACTGAAACGCCAGCCCTAAATCGCAGGCGCGATCGAGCACCGCCTCATCGCGCACGCCCATGATCCACGCCATCATCAGGCCAACCACGCCCGCGACGTGATAACAGTAGCGCAGCGTATCGTCAAAGGTCTGGTAGTGGGTTTCGCGCACGTCCATCGCGAAGCCCTCGAGATGCGCAAAGGCGAGATGAGCGGGCATTTCATGGCGCGTGACCACCTCCTGGAAAGCGGCAAACGCCGGTTCGCCCATCGCCTCGCCATCAAAGGCGCGCTGCGTCTCAACGCGCAGCATCTCAAGGCGCGCCAGCGCGCTCTCCTGCTGCGGCACTTCAGTGCGAAAGCCGAGCTCCTGCTCATCAATCACATCATCGCAGTAACGGCACCAGGCATAGAGCATCAGCGCGCTGCGCCGTGTGGCGGGATCAAACAGCTTCGAAGCGGTAGCAAAACTTTTCGAGCCGACGGTTATCGTCTCCGTCGCATGGCTCATTAACGCATCATTCATCCGCTAAGCGCCTCGACCATCAGCCCCGCCGTCGCTTTCGCCGAACCGATCACGCCAGGAATGCCCGCGCCAGGGTGAGTCCCTGCGCCGACGAGATAGAGGTTATCGATCTCGCTATCGCGGTTATGCGGGCGGAACCAGGCGCTCTGGCGCAGGATCGGCTCCACGGAGAAGGCGGAACCCAGGTGCGCGCTAAGCTGGTCGCGGAAATCGATTGGGGTAAACATGCGCTCGGTGACCAGCTGCTCGCGCAGGCCAGGCATATAGTGCTGCTCCAGATAGGCAAAGATGCGATCGCGCAGGCGCGGCCCTTCGACGTCCCAGTCGATCTTCGCTTTGCCAAGGTGCGGCACCGGCGCAAGGACGTAGTAGCTGCCGCAACCGGGCGGTGCCAGCGAGGGGTCGGTAACACAGGGCGCATGCAGATAGAGTGAGAAATCCTCCGCCAGCGCTTCGCCGTGGAAGATCTCCTCAATCAGCTCTTTATAGCGCGGCCCAAAGCAGACGGTGTGGTGCGCCAGCTGATCGTGGTGATGATTGAGACCAAAATAGAGCACAAACAGCGAGTTGCTCATGCGCTTACGCTTCAGCGAGGCGGCGCGTTTCACCCCGGTCGGATGGTGGCCGAGCAGCTTCTCATAGGTATGCACCACATCAGCATTCGACGCGACGGCGGCGGCCGCAATACGGCGACCATCTTTTAACTCGACGCCGGTAATACGTTTCCCGTCTGCCTCCAGCTTGCTCACTTCGGCATTCAGCTCCAGCGTGCCGCCGAGATCTTCAAACAGCTTCACCATTCCCTGCACCAGCGCCCCGGTGCCGCCGCGGGCAAACCAGACGCCCCACTCCCGCTCCAGGGCATGGATCAGCGTATAGATCGACGAAGTGGCAAAGGGGTTGCCGCCCACCAGCAGCGAGTGGAAAGAGAACGCCTGGCGCAGGTGCTCATCTTCAATAAATTTAGAGACCATGCTGTAGACGCTGCGCCACGCCTGTAAACGCATCAGTTGCGGGCCAGCGCGCAGCATATCGCGGAAGGAGAGGAACGGGACGGTGCCAAGCTTCAGGTAACCCTCTTTAAACACTGCTTTCGAGTAGTCGAGAAAACGGCGGTAGCCCTCGACGTCGCGCTCGTTAAAGCGGCGGATCTGCGCTTCAAGTCGCGCCTGATCGTTATCGTAATCAAACACCTTCCCCTGCTCCCAGCAGAGGCGATAGAACGGTGTCACCGGCAGCAGGTCGACGTAATCCGCCATCTTTTTACCCGCAAGGGTAAAGAGTTCCTCAATGGCGCTGGGATCGGTAATCACCGTTGGCCCGGCGTCAAAGGTAAAGCCCTGATCCTGATAGACATAGGCACGGCCGCCCGGCTTGTCGCGCTGCTCCAGCAGCACGGTCGGCACGCCCGCCGCCTGCAGGCGAATGGCTAACGCCAGCCCGCCGAATCCGGCCCCGATGACGATGGTTTTATTCATGATTGAAGGCTCGCAGTCCAGGTGTGTGTTTAAGTACGGCGCGCATGGCTTCGCCCACCGGTACCGGCGGTTTTCCTGTCAGGATCCGCGCTTTATCAAAAAAGGTGAGTCTGTCGGCGTAGAAGCGGGCGATGAGCGCCGGGTTGAGGCCATAAAAACGCTGCATCACCTGCCAGCGCGCACTGGCGTCACCCGCCAGAAACAGCATGCGGTTGAGCATGCGGTAGAAGCGCTGCTGACGCCAGACGCGCTCAGCATAGTGCTTGATCAGGGTAAAGAGTTTGTCGCCCTCAGGCACCGGCTGCTCAGCAATAAGATCCGCCAGCGCCACCGCGTGCGGCAGGGAGTAACCGGTAGTGGCATGAAACAGCCCGGCGCGCAGGCCGCTACAGGGCTGCGGCGCGCGCGACTGCCAGAAGGCGCGGATATCGCCATCCAGCGTGATCGGCAGGTTGCCCTGCTCTTCACGCACCAGCGTTGTCAGCGTCCAGCCCTGCTGGCGCGCGTAATCGGCAATATGCTGGCGCGCCTCATCGCCGCTGAGGGTGGGCCGGTCAATATAGTGGGTGTCTTCGATCAGCACCTCGCGCGCCGAGAGTGGCAAGGTGTAGACAAAACGGTACCCGTCCGCCTGGCTGACGGTGGCATCCATCAAAATCGGCTGCTGAAGCTGATGCGGCTCGGCAAGCTGCCAGTGCTGACCGAGAAAAGATTGAAAGCCGGGCGTCAGATGGGCATCCGGCAGGTAGCCGCGCCCGTCAATCACCGCCCCGGCGTGCAGCGTTTCGCCGCTCTCAAGAGTGACGCTCTGCGGCGTCAGGCTCGCCACCGGCGTTTCGGTTAACAGCACAGCGCCGAGGGTTTCGATAATTTTCTGCGCGAAGTGCTCTGAGCTGATGCTGAGATAGCCGCCCTCCAGCGTGCGCTGGCGCGCCGGAAAACGCACTTCGTACCCCGGCCAGCGGTGGCTGACCAGTGGAGCTATCCAGCGGTGCTGTGCCTCCGTCAGATCCGCCTGATGGAAAGACCAGGTGTGATTGCCGCCCGGCTGCGCGCCCGCTTCAACCATCAGCAGGCGCAGATCGGGCCGGGCATGATGCAGGCGCCAGGCGATAAGGCCATTCGCCAGCCCGCCGCCGACGAGGATCAGATCCCAGCGCGGGCTCATAGCGCACCCGCCATGACCGGCTGCCTGCTGGTCAGCGCAAGTTCAACAATCTGCGCGGCGCGCGGCGCACCGCCCGCCTCCTGTAACGGTTGCTGCATCGCGGCAAGCCTTGCGGCGTAACGATTATCCGCCAGCAGCGCGCGCAGGTTCTTCTCTACCCGCGCACTGCTGGCAAAGCGTGACACCCGGCGACCAATCTGGTGGTACTCCACCCGCGCCGCAACGCCGGGCTGATCGAAGGCCAGCGGGATCACCAGAATCGGTGTGGTGCTATTGATAGCGTCCATCACCGTATTCATGCCGCCGTGGGTGACCACCACATCGGCGTCGCGCATCACCGCCGTCTGGTCAGCAAAGTCGGTTACTTCCGCTCCGCGAGCGATCAGCTTCTCCACCTGGCGCGCGTTCAGCCCGCCGCAGTGGGCAATCAGTAAGCGCACATTCATGCGCCGACAAGCGCGGGCAATGGTGCGAAACAGCCGGTAGCGGTGCCCCTGCAAGGTGCCGAGCGAGGCAAAAATCAGCGGGCGTTCAGCGTGAGCTTGGCTAACAGGTGCGATCGGCTGCGGCTGGCGCAGCGGCCCGACCGCGTGGAACCAGGCGGGAAGCTGGCGCGGGAAATCGAAGCAGGCCAGCGTCTGGCTGATCTGCGCCAGTGGCGAGAGGCACTCATGCATCGCGTTACGCTCAGGGATGCCAAAGCGGCGCGCATGTCGGGCAATCACCGCGTTCTGCCGCGCCATTACCTTGTCATAAACCTGAGTGCTGGCGCGGTAAAGTTTTTTGCGCCGCTCGCCGGGCGCATAGCGAAAAGGCATTACCGGCAGCGGGATAGTTTCATCCCGGTTAACGGGCAGCGCGCAGGCGACGGAGACAAACGGCAACCCCAGCGACTCTGCCGCCAGCCCACCGGCAGGCTCCATCTGATCGACAATCACCCCTTCGACGCCAAGTTGCGTCAGCGCCGCAGGCAGCGTGTGGCAGAGCATATCGGTGGTGCTCGCCAGATCGTTTATCAGCCGAATGATGCCCGGCCCTGCGGGATGGGCCATCAGGCGTAAAGTGCGTTGCAGACGGGCGGGCGGATGGCTCTTTTCGCCGACCGCGCAAAAGCCGATGCTCGGATCCTGCAATAACTGCTGCGCCCCGGCCTGATTAACAAAGGTGATGCGGTGTCCGCGCGCGATAAGCGCCTGCGCCAGCGCTTCCAGCGCGCGCATATGGCTGTAGAGCGGCGGCGAAATCACAGCATAGTGACTCATGCTTCACGCACCAGCGTCGCCTGGCGTAGCGCCTCCAGGTTAGCGCTGCCGGTGCAGAAACAGGCGACACGAAGTTGATCGATTACCACCTGGAAGTGGGCGGCGACGGTTTCACATGAGACGGTGGCGCTGCCGAGCACGGCCGCAGCCTGGCCCACCAGCGACGCACCCAGCCGCAGCGCTTTCGCCGCGTCTATACCGTTAGCAATACCGCCGGAGGCGATAAGTGGCATCTCCGGCATCGCCTGTTGCAGGTCGGTCAGCGCCTGCGCGGTCGGAATGCCCCAGTTGGCAAAGGCCATTGCCACGGCGCGATGATGAGCCTGCGCGGCGCGCTCGCCCTCCACCGCCGCCCAGCTGGTGCCACCTGCCCCGGCGACATCAAGCATCGCCACACCGGCATCGCGCAACTGGCGCGCGACGTTGACGGATAATCCGGCACCCACCTCTTTAACCACCACCGGAACGGGCAGTGCCGCCACGGTTTTCTCAATCGCCGCCAGCACGCCACGCCAGTCGCGATCGCCACCGCTTTGCAGCGCTTCCTGCAGTGGATTGAGGTGAATAATCAGCGCGTCGGCTTCAATCATCTCCACCGCGCGACGGGCATAATCGACGCCGTCAGGCCCGGCAATTTGTGCCGCGCCGAGGTTTGAGAGCAGCGCGATATCCGGCGCCAACTGGCGCAGTTCACGGGTTAAGCCAGAGTTCTCTCTGCTCTCCAGCGCCACGCGCTGTGAGCCAACCCCCATCGCCAGACCAAGCTGCTGCGCGGCCTGCGCCAGATGGCGGTTAATCATCGCCGCACGGCTGGCACCGCCGGTCATGGAGCTGATCAACAGCGGCGCGCGCAGGGTTTTGCCAAACAGCCTGCAGCCGAGATCGATCTCATCCAGATGCAGCTCCGGCATCGCGCAGTGTTCAAAGCGCCACTGCTCAAAGCCGGTGGTGCGTTTCATGGCGCTGTGTGGGCTGTTAAGGACGATATCGAGGTGATCGTTTTTACGTTTCGCCAGATCCTTCATTCGCTAGCACCCCGGCAGCGTCGTCGCCCGGCTCTCGCCAAACAGCGTCATCTGTTTATCGAACCAGGCGCGCATAAAGCGGCGCGTAGAGACGCCGCGCGGGCAGGCGTTGGCAAGGTGTTCATCGGCGCTACGCAGATGGTCGCTCAGGCGCTGATGCACCACCTCCGCGCCCAGCATCGCCACCAGCGTCGATTTACCATCATCTTTATTGAGATCTTTCCCGGTGCCGTTCAGCCCGTCGGTGAGATCGTCCATCAGCTGGAAGGCCTGGCCGAGATCGAGGGCAAAACAGCGCAGCCGCTCACGTACCTGCGGCGAAGCCTCGGCCACAATGGCTGCCATTTGTAGCGTGGCATCAAACAAGCGGCTGGTTTTCAACTCATTGGTCAGCTGGATAGCTTCCGGGCTGCGCGCCTTGTCGCCCTCATGCAGATCGAGAAACTGCCCCTGCACCAGGCCCTGAAGCCCCACGGCAGTGGAGAGTTCCGCGACGGAGGCCGCTTTGCAGGCGGCAGATAAGCCCTGCGCCTCTGCCACCACGCCAAAGGCGCGGCTCAGCAGCGCAACGGCGGCCAGAATGGCGACGTTTTCACCATACTGGCGATGAATGGTCGGGCGTCCACGGCGCAGCGCGGCGTTATCCATGCAGGGGATATCGTCCAGCATCAGCGAGGCGGCGTGCACCATTTCGACGGCACAGGCGAGATCGAGCAGCCCACGCTGGTCAACATCGCAGCCAAGATCGTGCGCGGCCAGCATCAGTAACAGCGGACGAACGCGCTTGCCCGCCACCAGGGTGCCTTCGCGCATCGCGCTGTAGATCTGATCCTGCTGCGCACCGGCGGGTAACAGGTGATCGAGGCGTTGTTGCAGCGCGTCGCGTAAGGTCTGCAATTGGGCGTCGTGGTTGAGATTCATCGTGGCTGTCCCTCGTTATCCTTGAAGCGATGGCCGGGTAAATAAGTCAGAGCATGAGGGCAGCGGTTAGCCTGCTGCGCTCGTCGGAGTGCGTAAAAAACTCCGCGCAGCCTGGGCGCTAATCTCTGCGGTGTCGTATTGGCAAAGCGTAGCGTAGATTGGGACATTTGCTCCGTAACGAGCGAATTCATAAGAATTTTTACATTATTACAACATAGCCGCCCGGTCAACCTTGCGCGACCGGGCGAGGTGCTTATAACCCTTTCAGCAGCTTGTCGACGAATGCCGGAACAACCTCGCTTGCCAGCCCATACTGCTTCTCTTCAAACTCGCTACCGACCTGGCTCGGTTCGAGGTTGAGTTCAACGGTATGTGCGCCGTGCAGCTTCGCCTCATGGACAAATCCGGCGGCGGGATAGACATGCCCGGAGGTACCGATGGCGATGAAGAGATCCGCCATCGCCAGCGCGCTGTAGATCTCATCCATGCCGAGCGGCATTTCGCCAAACCACACCACGTGCGGGCGCAGCGGCGCGGGGAACTGGCAGCAGTGGCACTTATCCTCTTCGGTGACGTCGCCGGTCCACTCCAGCACCTGCCCGCTCTGCGAACAGCGCACCTTCAGCAGCTCGCCATGCATATGGATAATGTGCTGATTCCCGGCGCGCTCGTGCAGGTTGTCGATATTCTGCGTGATCAGCAAAAAGCGATCGCCCAGCGCCTCTTCCAGCTTCGCCAGCGCCAGATGCGCAGCGTTTGGCGCGATCTCCGGCTGCTGTAGCTGACGGCGGCGATCGTTATAGAAGCGCTGTACCAGCTGCGGATTGCGGGCGAAACCTTCCGGCGTCGCCACATCTTCCACATGATGCTCTTCCCACAGGCCATCCGCAGCGCGGAAGGTTCGGATACCGGATTCAGCGGAGATCCCCGCCCCGGTTAAGACAACAACTCTCGGTTTTTCCATTACGTCATGCACCATTATGTCGCGGAAAAAAATTCGCTGGCGTAAGCGCTCGCGCAGGCGACGCTTGTTGCGGCGAAAACGGCTGAGACGATGTGAACGTCGCGATTGCATGGGCATCCTCTCAGGGGTGGTCTGCAAGGTGAAGGAAGGCCGCGCCGCGCATACCGCCCGCGTCGCCGTGGCGCGCGCGTTCGATACGGGGAACGTCGCCGGCCGGTAACAGATGCGGCGCGATGCGATCCGGCAGCAGCCGGGTCAGCGCGCTGAAGTTGGATAATCCGCCGCCAATCACGATCAGATCCGGGTCGATAATCGTCAAAATATTGCCAAGGCACACCGCCAGCAAGTCGACGTAGCGCTCAACGTGCGCCCGCGCGTTTGCCTCGCCCTGCTCCCAGCGCGCGATAATTTCCGGCGCTGTCAGAGTCTGATGATAGAGGTGTTGGTAGAGCCACGCAAAACCGCGACCGGAGAGATAGTTCTCAATACAGCCGATGTTGCCGCAGCCGCAGCGCAAAAGGGGAAAATCAAAGCCCATCAGGGAGAGTGCATCGACGGGCAGGCGAATATGGCCAAATTCGCCGGTGATAAAGCGCCGCCCGGGGATCGCTTTACCGTTAAATACCAGCCCGCCGCCGACGCCGGTGCCGAGGATCAGCCCCATCACCAGCGGATAGCGGCGGAACTCCTCATCCCAGGCCTCAGAAAGGGTAAAACAGTTGGCATCGTTATCGATACGCACGTCGCGATCGAGCAGATGACTGAGATCGCGGCGCAGCGCCTGCCCGCTGGCGGCGGGCAGATTGGCGGCATAGAGCGTGCCATCGGCGGTTTCCGGGATCCCCGGAATGCCAATGCCGACGCTGCCCTTCACGCCGCTACGGCGATCGGCTTCCGCCACCAGCGTGGCGATAGCCTGCAGAAAGGCGTCGTAACTTTCGTGGGGCGTGGCAATACGCGTTTCCCACTGTAACCGCCGCCCGGCGTCAAAGAGGCCGAGCGCGATTTTACTGCCGCCAATATCAAACCCGTAGTGCATTGCCACTCCTTCGTTGTGGCGCCGTGACCCGCGGGATTACTGCCCGCTCAGCACCCTTGCCGGATCGATGTTGCTTGCCCGGCGCGCCGGATACCAACTCGCCAGCAGGCTCAACAGCAACGCCGTTACCAGCACATACACCACATCCAGTGGATGGAGTTCCGACGGCAGGAAGTCGATAAAGTAGATATCCCCCGACAGGAACTGATGGCCGATAAGCTTCTCAATACCGTTAATAATCGGCGTCAGCTGTAACGAAACAATGACGCCAATCACCGCACCGCAGAGGCTGCCAAACAGCCCCGCCAGCAGACCGTACCAGACGAAAATCGCCCGGATCAAGCCATCTTTCGCGCCCAGCGTACGCAGCACGGCGATATCACCGCTCTTATCTTTCACCGCCATTACCAGCGTAGAGACGATGTTGAAGCAGGCGACGCCAATCACCAGCACCATCGCCAGATACATAATCGCGCGGATCATTTGAATATCGCGGTACATGTAGCCATATTTGCCGATCCAGCTTTTGATATAGACATAGCTGTTGGTCACTTCGCCCGCATCACGCACCAGCTTTTGGGCGTTAAAGACGTCGTTCACTTTAATGGCGATGCCGGTGACGCTGCTGCCCATATCGAGATAGTTCTGCGCATCTGCCAGCGGGATCATCGCGTAGTTGTGATCGAGCTGGCCGCTCAGTTGCAGAATACCGGTGACATGCAGGCGCACGCGTTTCGGCTGCAACAATTTATGCGCATCGTCGGAGTTGGGGATCATGATCGAGACCCAGTCGCCCTGCTTCACTTTCAGCGCGTCTGCCACCCCTTTGCCGAGGATGATCTGCTGGGAACCTGCGCTAAAGCCTTTCCACGCATCGCCCTGCACAAACTTCGGCAGCGCGCTGAGCTGCATCTCCTGCGCCGGATCGACACCTTTAACCTGAATAGCGCGCAGGTTGGCCCCGCTCTCCACCAGCCCGGTAAAGTTGATATAGGGCGCGGCAGCGGCGATGCCCGGCACTTTTTGCACTTTGCCGAGCACCGTTTCCCAGCCGTTCCATGGCTGATTCACCGGCTCGATTTCGCCGTGCGGCACCACCGCCAGAATGCGGTTGTTCAGCTCACGTTCAAAGCCGTTCATTGCGCTCAGGCCAACAATCAGCACGGCCACACCGAGCGCAATGCCGACGGTGGAGATAACCGAGATCAGCGACACCATGCCGCTACGGCGACGGCCGCGGCTAAAGCGCAGGCCGATTAATAATGACAGCGGGGATGCCATTACTCAGCCCCCATCAGGGTCAGGTCGGTTTTCAGATAGCCATCACGCATCTCCAGCTGGCGGTTCATGCGCTTCGCCAGTTGCAGATCGTGGGTTACCACCAGGAAGGCGGTGCCCTGGGCGCGGTTCAGCTCACCGAGCAGTTCAAAGATGCTGTCGGCGTTACGGGCATCGAGGTTGCCGGTCGGTTCATCCGCCAGCACCAGACGCGGATTGTTAACCAGCGCGCGGGCAATGGCGACGCGCTGACGCTCACCGCCGGAGAGTTCAGACGGACGGTGGCTGGCGCGGTGCTCAAGGCCAACGGCACGCAGCATTTCGCGGGCGCGGGTGTCGATCTCAGCCGGTTTTTTCTTGCCAATCAGCAGCGGCATCGCCACGTTTTCCAGCGCGGTAAAGTCCGGCAGCAGGTGGTGGAACTGGTAGATAAAGCCCAGCTCGCGGTTACGCAGCTCGGCCTTCGCCGTGGAGGAGAGTTTGCTCATCGGGCGGTCGCCAAAGATGACGTCGCCGGAAGTCGGCGTATCCAGCCCGCCGAGCAGGTGCAGGAGCGTACTTTTCCCGGAGCCGGAGCTGCCGACAATCGCCATCAGCTCCCCTTCCGCCATGCTGAAGCTGACATTGTGCAGCACATCGGTCTGCACGCTGCCTTCCTGATAGCGTTTGCACAGGTTGTCGCATTGCAACAGGATCTTATTCATAACGTAAAGCCTCAGCGGGTTGAGTGGCGGCAGCGCGCCAGGAAGGGTAAAGCGTCGAAAGAAGCGCAATGGCCATCGCCACCAGCGCAATGCCAACCACCTGCAGCGGATCGATCGCCACCGGCAGCGCCGCGCCGTCGAGCAGCGCGCCGATAATCGGCATTAAATTATTTAACTGGCTGGCCAAAAGCGCCCCCAGCCCGGCACCAAGCAGTGCACCGATAATCCCGGCGCTGGCACCCTGCACCATAAACACCGCCATAATCTGGCGCGGCGTTAAGCCCTGGGTTTGCAGAATGGCAACCTCGCCCTGCTTCTCCATCACCATCAGGCCAAGCGAAGTGATGATGTTAAAGGCAGCAACGGCGACGATCAGGCTCAGCAGCAGCCCCATCATATTCTTCTCCATGCGCACGGCCTGGAAGAGCTCGCCTTTACGATCCCGCCAGTCGTGCCACTGAGTGCCTTCCGGCAGCGTTTGCTGGCTGAGCACATCCACTTTCAGCGGCTCATTGAGCCATAAACGCCAGCCAGTGATATTGCCCGCCGGGTAGCGCATCAGGCGCGAGGCGTCGTCGATGTTGACCAGCATCTGGTACTCGTCCACTTCGCTGTTAGCAGCAAACGTGCCCGCCACCGTGAAGAGGCGCTGGCTCGGCAGGCGTCCCATGGGGGTGAACTGGCTGGCAGAGGGGACCATCACGCGGATTTGGTCGCCGCGGGTAACGCCCAACTGGCTGGCCAACTGCTCGCCGAGAATGATGTTGTATTTACCCGCCTGCAGCTGGTTTTGCTGCACGTTTACCAGAAACGGCGTCAGCGGATCTTTCTGCGCCGGAT
This sequence comes from Kosakonia sp. CFBP8986, assembly GCF_034044935.1. Classification (NCBI taxonomy): domain Bacteria; kingdom Pseudomonadati; phylum Pseudomonadota; class Gammaproteobacteria; order Enterobacterales; family Enterobacteriaceae; genus Kosakonia; species Kosakonia sp. CFBP8986. The sequence continues at coordinate 453,496 of NZ_JAXCXB010000001.1, forward strand.
CAATACCGAGCATCACGCCAACCGCGACGCTGCGCGCGCTTTGCAGCACCACATCGCCGGTGGTCAGGGGCGCAATGCGCGACACGCCCTGCAGTTTGACGCTGCTGGCCGGAAGCTGTTGCGGGTTGAGCGAGCCTTTTTGGGTCGTCAGGGTAGCCTGGGGCATCAGCCCGAGGATGTTGTTTTGCAGTTCGCGCTCGAAGCCGTTCATCACCGATAACACCGTCACCAGCGCCATAACGCCCAGGGTGATGCCAATGGTTGACAGCCAGGAGACAAAGCGGCCAAAGCGGTCCGCCGCGCGTCCACGCATATAGCGTAGACCTATGAAGAGAGTGACAGGCTGATACATGAAATCCGTCTGGTTGCTGTGAGCAGAGTCAGGAGTATATAAGCGAAAGGTGAGAGCGTAAATGCGTGATACCGTAAGAATTCATCGGATTAATGTCAAAAAAAGTCGAAAAATCAAATTGCTACTTTCGCCAGAGCGCGTGTTGTGCGCGAGAAAATGACCGATCAGTCAATTTTTAACCCTCCACTTATTCCGAAAATGAATATATCCAGACTCTTTCCCGTTACATTCAGCGTTTGTATGACCAGGATCGTTTGCCGGGATTATGGCAACAACAGGCACAAAACGAATGAAACAGAAGACATTATGGATAAACCAGATAAAAGGACTTTGCATTTGCCTGGTGGTGATTTACCACTCGGTTATTACCTTTTATCCACACCTCTCGGTCTTCCAGCATCCCTGGTCAGAAACGCTCTCCAAATGCTGGATCTATTTCAACCTCTATCTCGCGCCGTTCCGCATGCCGGTGTTCTTTTTTATCTCCGGCTTTCTGATCCGCCGCTATATCGATGATGTGCCATGGAAAGACGCCATCGATAAACGGATCTGGAGCATTGTTTATGTGCTGGCGCTGTGGGGTGTATTGCAGTGGGTGGGCCTAAGCCATCTTAACGACTGGCTGGCACCGGAGCGCGATCTCAGCAACTCGTCAAACGCCGCTTATGCCGACAGCTGGCAAGGATTTTTATACGGCATGCTGACCGCCACTACCAGCCTCTGGTATCTCTACGCATTAGTGGTCTATTTCACGCTGTGTAAACTGCTCAGCCGCTGGAAAGTGCCGATGCTGGTGCTGATGATTGTGGCAAGCCTGGCAATTAACTACCTGCCGCTGCCGTGGTGGGGAATGAACAGCGTCGTGCGTAATATGATCTTCTACAGCCTGGGTGCCTGGTACGGTATGCAGGTGATGGAGTTTGTTAAAACCGTCTCGCTGCGCCGCTACGCCCTGCTGTTTGCTGTCGCCGTGGTGGTAGCGTTTGGGCTGTGGATGTTCAATATGCCGCTGCCGCTCTGCCTGCTGTCGATTGTCGGCATCATGCGCCTCTTCCAGGAGATGGAGAAACGCTTCCCGCCGAGCGAGAAGAGCCTGCTCAATGTTGTCGGCTCCAATACGCTGGCAATCTATACCACCCACCGCATACTGGTCGAGGGCTTTAGCCTGGCGCTGCTCAAACCGCTTAACGCTGGCGTCTGGCCGCCTGCGGTCGAGCTGGCGGTGCTGATTGCCTATCCGGCGGCGGTGCTGCTGATCTGTACGCTGGTCGGGCTGATGGTGCGTAAACTCTCCTCCGCGCTGTTTGGCGATCTCTTTTTTACCCCGCCAACAAAGCACCTTTCGGCGGCGACAGCACGCTGACAGGGCGATTTCTTGGCTAAACTCACGTAATCACACATAATCCTCGTATTGCGTATCAAGGATATGCCCCCATAACGGGGGTATATCCATAATGAGATCTTCATATCCCCATGCCTGAACAATACCGTTATTCCCTGCCGTCAAAAGCGGGTGACCAGCGCCAGTTTGGCGAGCTTACCGGCGCGGCCTGCGCCACCGAAGTGGCAGAAATCATTGAACGACACGCCGGTCCGGTTGTGCTTATCGCTCCGGATATGCAGAACTCGCTGCGTTTACATGATGAGATTAGCCAGTTTACCGATAACCTGGTGATGAACCTCGCGGACTGGGAAACGCTGCCCTACGACAGCTTTTCGCCGCACCAGGAGATTGTCTCCTCCCGTCTCTCCACCCTTTACCAGTTGCCTGCGATGCAGCGCGGCGTGCTGATTGTCTCAGTCAATACGCTGATGCAGCGCGTCTGCCCGCACAGCTACCTGCACGGTCACGCGCTGGTGATGAAAAAGGGGCAGCGCCTGTCGCGGGATCAACTGCGTACGCAGCTTGATAGCGCCGGCTACCGCCATGTCGATCAGGTGATGGAGCACGGCGAATACGCTACTCGTGGCGCGCTGCTCGACCTCTTCCCGATGGGCAGCAGCCAGCCTTACCGCCTCGACTTTTTCGATGATGAGATCGACAGCCTGCGCCTGTTTGATGCCGATACCCAGCGCACGCTCGAAGAGGTGGAGGCGATTAATCTGCTTCCGGCCCATGAGTTTCCGACCGATAAGACGGCCATCGAGCTTTTTCGCAGCCAGTGGCGCGATAAGTTCGAGGTGAAGCGCGACGCGGAGCATATCTATCAGCAGGTGAGCAAAGGCACCCTGCCCGCCGGGATCGAATACTGGCAGCCGCTCTTTTTCAGCGAACCGCTACCGCCGCTCTTCAGCTACTTTCCGGCCAACACGCTGCTGGTGAATACCGGCGATCTGGAAGCCAGCGCCGAGCGTTTCCAGCAGGATGCGCAGGCACGCTATGAGAACCGCGGCGTTGATCCGATGCGCCCGCTGTTACCTCCGGAAGCGCTGTGGCTGCGGGTTGATGCGCTGTTCAGCGAACTGAAAAAATGGCCGCGCATTCAGCTCAAAACCGAACAGGTGGCGGATAAAGCGGGCCAGATTAACCTCGGTTACCAGAGCCTGCCGGATCTCTCGGTGCAGGCGCAGCAGAAGTCGCCGCTGGATAATCTGCGTAAATTCCTTGAGTCCTTCAGCGGCCCGGTGGTCTTTTCCGTTGAGAGCGAGGGGCGTCGTGAAGCGCTGCTCGAACTGCTGGCGCGCATCAAAGTTGCGCCAAAACGCGCTCTGCGTCTGGATGATGCCAGCGCGCCAGGCGCGTGGCTGATGATCGGTGCCGCCGAGCGCGGGTTTATTGATACGCTGCGTAACCGGGCGCTGATTTGCGAAGGCGATCTGCTGGGCGAGCGCGTTGCGCGCCGCCGCCAGGATACGCGCCGCACCATCAACCCCGATACGCTGATTCGCAACCTCGCTGAGCTGCATGACGGCCAGCCGGTGGTGCACTTTGAGCACGGCGTCGGTCGCTATGCCGGAATGACGACGCTGGAAGCGGGCGGCATCACCGCGGAGTACCTGATGCTGACCTATGCCAACGACGCCAAACTCTATGTTCCGGTTTCGTCGCTCCATCTCATCAGCCGTTATGCTGGCGGCGCGGAAGATAACGCCCCGCTGCATAAACTGGGCAGCGATGCCTGGACGCGGGCGCGGCAAAAAGCCGCCGAGAAGGTACGCGACGTGGCGGCGGAACTGCTGGATATTTACGCCCAGCGCGCGGCGAAATCGGGCTTCGCGTTTAAACACGATCGCGAACAATACCAGCTCTTTTGCGATGGTTTCCCCTTCGAAACCACCCCGGATCAGGCCCAGGCCATCAATGCCGTGCTGAGCGATATGTGCCAGCCGCTGGCGATGGATCGGCTGGTGTGCGGCGATGTCGGCTTTGGTAAAACTGAAGTGGCGATGCGCGCCGCCTTCCTTGCTATCGAGAACAATAAGCAAGTGGCGGTGCTGGTGCCGACCACCCTGCTCGCCCAGCAGCACTTCGATAATTTCCGCGACCGCTTTGCCAACTGGCCGGTGCGCATCGAGATGCTGTCGCGTTTTCGCAGCGCCAAAGAGCAGGCGCAGATCCTTGAACAGGCCGCCGAAGGGAAGATCGACATTCTGATCGGAACGCATAAGCTGCTGCAAAGCGATGTGAAAATGAAGGATTTGGGGCTGCTGATCGTCGATGAGGAGCACCGTTTCGGCGTGCGGCATAAAGAGCGTATTAAAGCGATGCGCGCCGACGTTGATATCCTGACGCTGACCGCGACGCCGATCCCGCGCACGCTGAATATGGCGATGAGCGGCATGCGCGATCTGTCAATCATTGCGACGCCTCCCGCCCGTCGTCTGGCAGTGAAAACCTTTGTTCGCGAATATGACAACCTGGTGGTGCGCGAGGCGATTCTGCGTGAAGTGCTGCGCGGCGGCCAGGTTTACTACCTCTATAACGATGTGGAGAACATCCAGAAAGCGGCCGACCGGCTGGCGGAGCTGGTGCCGGAAGCGCGTATCGCCATTGGTCACGGCCAGATGCGCGAGCGCGAGCTGGAGCGGGTGATGAATGATTTCCACCATCAACGGTTCAACGTGCTGGTCTGTACCACCATTATCGAAACCGGGATCGATATTCCCACCGCCAATACCATCATCATCGAGCGCGCCGACCACTTTGGCCTCGCGCAGCTGCACCAGTTGCGCGGTCGCGTCGGGCGTTCGCATCACCAGGCCTATGCCTGGCTGCTGACGCCGCATCCGAAGGCGATGACCACCGATGCGCAAAAACGCCTTGAAGCAATCGCCTCGCTGGAGGATCTGGGCGCTGGCTTTGCGCTGGCGACTCACGATCTGGAGATCCGCGGTGCGGGTGAGCTGCTCGGTGAGGATCAGAGCGGGCAGATGGAGACCATCGGTTTCTCGCTCTATATGGAGCTGCTGGAGAATGCCGTCGATGCCCTGAAAGAGGGGCGCGAGCCGTCGCTGGAGGATCTTACCAGCCAGCAAACGGAGGTGGAGCTGCGTATGCCTGCCCTGCTGCCGGATGATTTCATTCCTGATGTGAATACGCGCCTGTCGTTCTATAAACGCATTGCCAGCGCGAAAGATGAGAATGCGCTGGAGGAGATCAAGGTGGAGCTGATTGACCGCTTTGGCCTGCTGCCGGATGCGGCGCGTAATCTGCTTGATATCGCCATGTTGCGCCAGCAGGCGCAGAAGCTGGGGATCCGCAAGCTGGAGGGGAATGATAAAGGCGGCCTGATTGAGTTTAACGAGAAGAATCACGTTAACCCGGCGTGGTTGATTGGCTTATTGCAGAAGCAGCCGCAGCATTTCCGCCTCGATGGCCCGACGCGATTGAAGTTTTTCCAGGAGTTGAGCGAGCGGAAAAACCGCATGGAGTGGGTGCGCAACTTTATGCAGCAGCTGGCGGAGAACGCCGTCGCCTGACGGCGGGTTAGCGCCTCTGCGCGCCGTTTTGCCGGATGGCGGCGTTGCCTTATCCGGCCTACGGGATCGTGCTCTTTTGTAGGCCTGATAAGCGCAGCGCCATCAGGCATGTTTTTGGGAGCCAGGGGCGAACATCCCGCCCGCTTTTTGCCGGATGGCGGCGTTGCCTTATCCGGCCTACGGGATCGCAGCCATGCATCACCCGGCACGGTTTTGTAGGCCTGATAAGCGTAGCGCCATCAGGCATGTTTTTGGAGCAAGGGTCGAACATCCTGCCCGCTTTTTGCCGGATGGCGGCGTACCGCCTTATCCGGCCTACGGACCGAATACCTTTGTCCATTATCCGCGTCTTTTTTTGTAATATTTACAAATGCTTTGCAATAACCAGGGTTTCCCGACGAACGTGATGAGCATAATCCTATTGAGCTGTCTTATAGAAATAACCTTATGATTTACATGGATTATGATCATGTTTAAAATGTCGCGCTTCGCTCACTGGATGACGCTGTTCGCCGTCGCCGCTACGCTTATCTTTGCCCTTCCCGCCCGGGCGAATACCTGGCCACTGCCGCCTGCAGGCAGCAAGCTGGTAGGCGAAAACCGTTTCCATATTGTTGAGAACGATGGCGGTTCGCTGGAGGCAATCGCCAAAAAATATGACGTTGGCTTTCTCGCGCTGTTACAGGCTAATCCCGGTATTGATCCTTTCGTGCCGCGCGCCGGCAGCGTTGTCACCATCCCGCTGCAAACACTGCTGCCGGATGTGCCGCGCAGAGGAATTGTTATTAACCTCGCCGAGCTGCGTCTTTACTACTATCCCCCCGGAAAAAACGAGGTCACCATCTACCCGATCGGCATTGGCCAACTGGGTGGCGATACGTTAACGCCGACGATGGTGACCACCGTTTCCGATAAACGGGCCAACCCAACCTGGACGCCAACCGCCAATATCCGCGCCCGCTACAAAGCGCGCGGAATCGAGTTACCGCCGGTGATGCCAGCCGGGCCGGATAACCCGATGGGTCATCATGCGATTCGCCTGGCCGCTTACGGTGGCGTTTACCTGCTGCACGGCACCAATGCCGATTTTGGTATCGGTATGCGCGTCAGCTCCGGGTGTATTCGCCTGCGGGATAGCGATATTGCCGCGCTGTTTGCTGCAATCAGCCCCGGCACGCCGGTGAATATCATCAATACGCCGATTAAAGCCTCCGTCGAGCCAGACGGCACGCGGCTGGTGGAGGTGCATCAGCCGCTCTCCGAATCGATCAATGATGATCCGAAAACGCTGCCGATCCCGCTCAATGCGGCGATGAAGACGTTTCAGGCTGAAAGCGATGCGGCGGTGATGGCGCAGGCTATTGAGCTGCGCTCGGGTATGCCGGTGGACGTGACCAAACATGCGCAAGAGAGTATGCAGGCGATGTAGCGCCCGCGCATAAACAAAAAGGCCCTGCACGTTGTGCAGGGCCTTTTTTATTGCAGTGGCGTAGCTCGAGGGTGGTGAGCTTATTTGTAGAGCACTGCGGTACCGTGCAGGCGATCGGAGCCGGTCACGGAAGTAATACGGTAAGAGGACGCGCCCAGCTGTTCGGCTTTCTCAGCCACTTTTTTCTCAACGGAGGCGAGGTTGGTGCTGCCGGTCACGCCAATGGCGGTCAGCTCCTGCTGCCCGGCCGGTGCGGACTGCACCTCAACGGCGGCAAAGCTGGCGAATGAGAGAGTACTTAAAACAGCAGCGGTAAACAGCGTATTGATGGTTTTCATAATGATTGTCCTGATGCAGGTGAACGGGGGTCGTTAAGCATTAAGTTAACGATCGATAGGGAAATCATAAGTGTGATCTATATCACCCGTCAATATTTTTTTATAACGATCACTAACTAATTTAAATAGTTATTAATTTTCATAAGCATATGATTTATTAATATGTGCGGTTTTGCGGCTGGTCATTCACCAGGATTATTTTTATAATGGCTATTCAACAAACCAACAAAGAAGCGGCGATATGACCAGTGAAGTCAGCAGTTGTACGAAAAAAAGCCGTGGCCGACCGAAAGTGTTCGACAGGGAAGCGGCGCTCGATAAAGCCATGACGCTATTCTGGCAGCATGGCTATGAAGCCACATCACTCTCCGATCTGGTAGAAGCGACCGGGGCAAAAGCACCGACGCTCTACGCAGAGTTCACCAATAAAGAGGGGCTGTTTCGCGCGGTCCTCGATCGCTATATCGCCCGTTTCGCGAGGCAGCATGAAGCGTTGCTGGAGTGCGAAGAGAAGCCGGTAGAACAGGCGTTGCTGGACTATTTCTCTGCCATCGCAAGGTGTTTCACCAGCACCGATACGCCCGCGGGCTGCTTTATGATTAACACCTCTGCGACGCTTGCCGCCTCGTCGCAGGAGATTGCGAAGACGATTAAAACGCGTCATGCCCGCCAGGAGGAGACATTGCAGCACTTCCTCGCGCAGCGGCAGGCGAAAGGCGAGATCCCGGCAGGCGTGGATATCGCCTCCCTTGCGCAGTTTCTTGGCTGCATCTTACAGGGCATGTCCATCAGCGCCCGCGAAGGCGCAAGCCTTGAGAAGCTGCTGCAAATCACCCGCACCACCCTGCGCCTGTGGCCAGATTTGATCAAAGCGTAATAAAAAAATGAGACGGATTTCCGTCTCATTTCCTCTCTGTGATAGTGATTGCACAATTCAACGATAGGTAAAAACTATCAGCCATTTTCCCGGCTTTGCTATGCTTAATTGTGATTATTGCGTCGCTAATCATTGTCGGCGGCAATATAAAACAATAAGTATGTTTTTTCAGGCATCATTTTTCCCTTGCTCTCACTCTACGCGTAGTACCGAACATTCTTATGAGGATAAAGGGTCTTTTACTGACTAATCACATGCAGAAGGAAATGGAAATGATTTTGCTATTACCATTCATCAAAGTGTTAATAGTAATTACATTGTTATTTGGTCTGTGGGTCTTGCTGGGTGGCTCGGTACTGTTTGCATTTGTCTCTGTCCTCATTACCGGATTGCTGGTTGTTCGCCAACAAGACTTTATTTAACAACGAAAAAGCCCCGCATGATGCGAGGCTTTTTTATGGCAAAAAAAGGCTCCTCAGCCTGAGCGATGAGGAGCCAATATGCAGAGTACTGCTTTTTTATGCTTTGTTATTCAGAATCAGCTGACCGTTGTTATCCAGCGGAATCTGCGTGCCAGGATCTTTATCCATGCGGATTTTCCCCTGCTGGTCGCCGATTTTATAGGTCACGTCATAACCGAGCATTTTTTCCGATTTGTCATATACCGTGCTGCAGCGTTGCTGAGTGGTCGTGTAGGTATCCCTCTCCTGCATACCGCCCTGAATCTGGTTGCCTGCATAACCGCCGCCTAACGCGCCGACGACGGTCGCTACATCGCGTCCGCGCCCGCCGCCAAACTGATGGCCAAGCACACCGCCTGCTACCGCACCCAGCACGGAACCGGTAATACGGTTCTCATCCTGCACCGGACGACGATGCGTTACCGTGACATTGCGACACGCCTCTCGCGGCGTTTTCACCGTCTCTTTGATCGGCGTGGCTGATACCACCTGCGCATATTGCGGCCCGCGATCGAAAACGTTGAGGCTGGCGACTGCGGCAACGCCCAGTGCAGCGGCCACGCCAATACCGATACCCGCTAACATTGATTTATTCACAGGATTCTCTCCCTGGTTGGCTATTGGTAACAATTTTGCAATGGTGCAAGAGGGCAGCCAATCAGAAATCGCGCAAAAATAGGGGTTCGGCAGGTGAAAGCAGAGTTATTCAGAGTTGTCTGAGCGCTAAAGGCACATCAGGCAGAGGGATATGCTGCTCCCGCGCCAAAAGGCCGAGAGCAGCAGAAGGATCAGTGGAGCTTAAGGCGCGGGCGGATCACGCGGTTGATACTGCCCACCACCATCATCAGCCCGGTTTTGAAGTAACCGTGCAGCGCCACCTGGTGCATACGGTAGAGCGAGATATAGACGAAGCGCGCAATACGCCCTTCTACCATCATCGAGCCGCGCATCAGGTTACCCATCAGGCTACCGACCGTAGAGAAGTTAGAGAGCGACACCAGTGAGCCGTGATCTTTATAGACGTAATTCTTCAACGACTTGCCTTTGATCTGCGCGAGGATGTTATGCAGCGCAAGGCTTGCCATCTGGTGCGCAGCCTGGGCGCGCGGCGGCACAAAACCGCCCTCCGGACGTGCGCAGGAGGCACAGTCGCCAATGGCGTAGATATCCGGATCGCGCGTGGTTTGCAGCGTCTGCTCCACCACCAGCTGATTGATGCGGTTAGTCTCAAGGCCGCCAATCTCTTTCATAAAGTCCGGCGCTTTGATGCCCGCAGCCCACACCATCAGGTCGGCCTGAATATACTCACCCTCTTTGGTGTGCAGACCGCCCTCATCGGCACTGGTGACCATCGTCTGCGTGAGGACACGCACGCCCATTTTGGTCAGCTCATTATGCGCAGCGCCCGAAATACGCGGCGGCAGCGCAGGGAGAATACGCTCGCCCGCTTCCACCAGCGTTACGTTCAACGCCTCGTTGGTCAGCCCTTTATAGCCGTAGCTGTGCAACTGTTTGACCGCGTTATGCAGTTCAGCTGACAGCTCAACGCCCGTTGCCCCGCCGCCGACAATAGCGATATTCACTTTGCCGTTTGCGCCAAGGTTAGCGGAGTATTTCAGGAACAGGTTAAGCATCTCCTGATGGAAACGACGCGCCTGGTGCGGGTTGTCGAGGAAGATGCAGTGCTCTTTCACGCCCGGGGTGTTGAAGTCGTTAGAGGTGCTGCCCAGCGCCATTACCAGCGTGTCATACGCCAGCTTGCGCTCCGGCACCAGCAGATCGCCCTTCTCGTCACGCAGTTCAGCCAGCGTCAGCGTTTTGCTTTCGCGGTTGATGTCGATAACGGAACCGAGCTGGAACTGGAAATGGTGATTACGCGCATGCGCCAGATAGCTCAGCGCATCGACGCCTTCATCGAGGGAGCCGGTCGCCACTTCATGCAGCAGTGGTTTCCATAAATGGCTGTGATTGCGATCCACAAGGGTGATTTTCGCTTTTTTACCGCGACCCAGCTTCTTGCCTAACTGCGTTGCCAGCTCAAGCCCGCCAGCACCACCGCCTACAATCACGATTTTTTTCAATGGTGTAGTCAAAGTGACCCCCTAAAATATTAACCAATTGTTAACTAAAAGTTATAAAAATAGCCCTTAATTAACAATGGTTTACGCGCTGGCAACTAAGCATTGACCACGAGAATATCACGAACGGTTCAATGGTCATACCAAAATTGATATATATCAAGTTTTGCTGCCGCAAAGATGAGCACGTGTAGCCGTGCCGGCGCAAATTACGCGCTAAAGAGGTAGAAAAAAGGCGTGCTGCGGCAGGGGGAAACCTGCCGCAAAGGGGGAATTAACCGAGGGTTTTGAAGGCTTTAATGCGCTGCAGATGCGGTGAGATGTTTTTGAACTTATGGGACTGCGCTTCGTCCCAGACAATCTCGTAATAGTGGTGCAGCTCATTTGAAGTGCGCTGGCTGTCCAGCGCCTCATCCTGACGCGAGAGGATAACCAGACAGCGGTCGCGGTTCTTTTCACGAAAGTTGGCGACGCACTTGGTGGCAATATCCCGGTACTCTTCCGGCCGGTCGATCTTCCCTTCCATATTTTCATAAGGGAAGAGATTGGGGTTGAAGATAACCTGGCGGATATCGCAGAGAAAACCGATGCGCTCTGCCCAGTAACCGCCCAGACCGACGCCGCAAATCAGCGGGCGCTCATCGACGTTGAGCTGCAGCATTTTATCCACCTCTTTGAGCAGATGCTGCATATCATGTTTCGGATGCCGCGTGCTGTAGCTAATCAGCCGGACATCAGGATCGATAAACTGCAGTTGCAGCACCTTTTCGTGGTTGCCGGGGCTGTTCGAGTCAAAACCGTGTAAATAGATAATCATGGTATCCTCACCACTTCGACGGTTTGTCCGCAGGGTTAATGCGCAGCTTTATGCGCCTGCCAGCGTTCGTGCAGCTGTTCCAGCTCGTGGTGAGCCGCTTTCCAGCGCGCCGAACTCATCAACTCCTGACGAGAAAAAGAACCTTTATGATACAAATGTGTAACACGCTCTGCATTGATCGGTGACAGGTTATCCAGTACCTCAACGGCACCTTTACGATTATTACAGACCAGGATCATATCGCAACCGGCATCCAGCGACGCCTGCCCGCGTTCAGCGTAGCTGCCCATGATCGCCGCCCCCTCCATCGAGAGATCGTCGGAGAAAATCACGCCGTCGTAACCCAGCTCACCGCGCAGCACGGTTTTCAGCCACCAGGGTGAGCCACTGGCCGGACGCGGATCGGCATCGGTGTAGATAACATGCGCGGGCATAATGGCATCCAGCTTGCTCTGCTCAATCAGCGTCTTAAAAATAGACATATCTTTCGCGCGGATCTCCGCCAATGGGCGCGGATCGAACGGCGTCTCTTTGTGCGAGTCTGCGGTTACCGCGCCGTGGCCCGGGAAGTGTTTGCCGGTGCTTTTCATGCCTGCGCTGTGCATGCCATCAATCACGCGGGTGGCCAGCGTTAACGCTTTCTGCACATCCGCATGGTATGAACGCTCACCGATCGCCGCGCTGATGTGCCCGACATCAAGCACCGGCGCAAAGCTGATATCAATATCCATGGCGATCATTTCGCTCGCCATCAGCCAGCCCGCCTCCTGCGCCAGTCGACCACCCTCTTCCATGCCAAGTAGCGCCGCGAAAGATTGCGCCGCCGGCAGGCGGGTAAAGCCGTCGCGAAAACGCTGCACGCGCCCGCCCTCCTGATCGACCGCCACCACCAGCCGGTGGTGTGAAGCCGCGCGGATCTGGCGCACCAGCTCGCGCAGCTGTTCGGGATCGTGATAATTCCGGGTAAAGAGGATCAAGCCGCCAACCAGCGGATGCGCCAGGATCTCGCGCTCCTCCGCATCCAGTTCGTACCCTTCAACATCCAACATCACTGGACCCACACTTACCTCTCTTATCCTTCAGACTGAAGCTGACGCCATATTTCATTCGCCAGCATAATAAATTGTTGATCGCCGGTCTGCTGCCAGCGGCGTTCATACCAGCCGACCATTAGTATTAACACCCATGGCCGCCAGCGCTTAACCTGCCGCCAGAGCAGAGGCGGATCGATATTCGCCTGACCGGCATAGCGCGCGGCAATATCACGGCGCTGCGCCTCGTTTTCGCACCACATCCCGGCCAGCTCCAGCGCCACATCGCCGTCGCCGGCATACTCCCAGTCGATAAGCCGCAGCCCCTTTTCGCCGTGCACAATATTCCCGGCGTGAACATCCATATGCAGGGGCGCAAGGCGCAGCGGCAGTGGCTCACGCTGACGCCGCAGCCGTTTTAGCTGCCGCAGCCAGAAGGGTGTGCGCCGTGCGGGCGCGCTGCACTGCCAGTCGCGCTCCAGTAGCGGCAATAGCGTGATGCGCCAGCCGAAGCATTTTTGCCGGTGCAGATCATACAGCAATCTCGCCAGCGCGTCGGCCTGCGGCAGCGCGGTGTCGATCGTGCCGGGAATATAGTCGATCGCCATCCAGCCAGCCGCGAAAAAAAGGGGCTGCGGCGCAATAGTGGCAGGAAGATGGCGCAACAGACGATACTGGCGCAGAAAGGCGGCTGGCGCGGCCTGATGCTGATGGCGAAGCACCAGCGTCTGCTGCCCGTCGCTTATCAGACAGCTCCCGCCGCTCAGCCCAACATGCTGGCTGGCGACGGGAGCGTAGTGCGGAAAGTCGCGTGACAGGATGGCGTCACGCGTCAGATTACTGCTGTTGAACGGCACCTTTACCTGACCAGATAATCTCGCCGGTCTGCACCAGCATTAACTGCATTTGCAGCGAAGGCGCATTGGCATTGCCGGTTGCGTTGGAGTAGAGCACATACTGTGCGCCGACGTTGCGCGCAATGCCCATTGCTTTGCTGCGCGTGCCGAGGCTGTCCTGCGGCGACAGGCCGAGCTGCTGCTTGGCGACCGCCAGCTGCTGGGCGGTAATCAGGGTGAATTTACCGTTGTTTGCCAGCGCGTTATGCACCACTTCTGTTGCTTCACCGGTGTTAATCGAACCGTTAGTGCGGTTGTTTACGCTGTCCACCAGCAGAACGCTGCCAGCATTGGCACCGCTGGCCTGCAACATTTTGCCCACCATCGGCTGTACTGCGCCGTTCCAGTCGTAATGACGCTCGCGCGGCGTCGGCTGGCCGTTCTGATCCTGATGTTCAATCGGGCCTGGCTGCTGCGGCAGCGTTGGCACAGAAGGCACGCCCGGAATCGGCTGCTGCGGCTGCTGAGGTTGCGCCGGTTGCGTCGCGCCACCGCCTGCCTGCTCAACTGGAGCCGGTTGCTGGTCGGTGATACAGCCTGCAAGCAGCATGGCAAGTGTGGTCAGTAACGCGTAGCGTCCAATGGTCTTAATCAAGTGTCACCTCTTAGAGATAGAGATAGAGTCTGACGCTGTGCGCGCCGAGATAGTTAGCGCTGCCGTAGAGTGTCATGGTGGCATTACCGGGAACCGTTACGCTGCGCGGCGCTTCCAGCGGGTGCATCTCCAGACCTCTGGCGTCATACCAGTAAAAGCGATAGTGCAGCGTGACGGGCTGCTGGCGTTCGTTATAGATCTTTGATGAGGCGGAAGGCTGCAGCGCCTCCCGGCTCATGGTCGGCGGCTGCGCGATGATGCCTGCGGCAAGGATGGAGGACTCCATCACCAGCGTTTGATTGCTGGCGACCGGGATTGCGGGCCGGGAGCCGCAGCCGACAAGCGCTAACGCCGTCAGCAGTAACGCAACACGCGCGACGCTCATCTTAAAGCCCTTTATGAGCCAGCATCGGCCCCAGCACGCGCCCACCCACCAGGTGCATATGAATATGGTAAACCTCCTGCCCGCCGTGACGATTGCAGTTCATGATCAGGCGATAGCCATCTTCGGCAATCCCTTCATCACGGGCGATTTTCGCAGCAACAGTCATCATGCGCCCCAGCGCCTGCTCATGGGCCTGCGTTACATCGTTGACGGTTGGGATAAGCAGGTTCGGCACGATCAGCACATGTGTTGGTGCTTGCGGAGAGATATCGCGAAAGGCGGTAACCAGTTCATCCTGATAAACGATGTCCGCCGGAATTTCGCGACGAATGATTTTGCTGAAAATGGTCTCTTCGGCCATGACGTTTTCCTTTTATGAGTGCGGGCCAGGCCCGCCGTCGTCGTCAATTATGTGCCCTAGAGTATGATCGAGATTCTCTTGTTCTTTCAACTATAACGCTGTTTTTCTTTCCCCTTTTACGCCGGGCCTGATTGTGGCAGGCGCAGACGCCGCCCGGCACAGATGAAATCGCATTTCATAATCGATAATTACATCTGTTTACACCAGTTAAGTGAATGCGTATATTTCGCATTTGCATTTCCATGCGCGCCTTGCGCTGACGCATTTACTTCCCGTAGCCAGCAACGTACTGGCTGCGGGTTCTGCTCACACACCATTAAGGGTTTATCATGTCTTTCCCGCAGAATGGCCGCTTCGGCGCACGCGCCTGTACGGCCGCCCCTTCCCTGCTGGCCGTTGCCATTGCTTTCGCGCTCACCCCGGCCACCGGTTTTGCCGCCAGCAGTGAAGAGACGGTGGTCGTTGAAGGAACCAGTGCTGCCGACGCTCGTGCTCTGACCGAACAGGATTACAATACGCAGACCACTGCGGCGGGCACCAAAATGACGCTGGTGCAGCGCGATATTCCTCAATCCATCAGCATTACTACCCAACAGCGGATGAAGGATCAGCAGCTGGAAACACTGGGCGATGTGCTGAAGAACACCACCGGCGTGTTCGAGAGCGCGGCAGACTCCGATCGCAGCACCTACTACTCGCGCGGCTTCCTGATTGATAACTATATGGTCGACGGTATTCCGACGATTTTTGAAACCCGCTGGAACCTGGGCGATGCGCTCTCCGATACGGCTATGTATGAGCGCATTGAAGTGGTACGCGGCGCAACCGGGCTGATGACCGGGGCGGGCAATCCATCCGCTTCCGTAAATATGGTGCGCAAGCACGCCGACAGCCGCGAATTCACCTCAAACGTTTCGGCCGAGTATGGCAGCTGGAATAAACAGCGTTACGTCGCGGATGTCTCCACGCCGCTGACGGATGATGGCAGGATCCGCGGCCGTGCGGTGGCCGGTTACCAGCATAATGACAGCTGGCTTGATCGCTACAGCCAGGAGAAGAAGTTCTTCTACGGCGTGCTGGATGTCGATCTGACTGCGTCGACGGCTTTCTCCGTTGGCTATGACTACCAGGAGACCGACGTTGATAGCCCAACGTGGGGCGGGTTGCCGCGCTGGTATACCGACGGCACAAAAACCCACCCGAGCCGCAGCGACAGCACCGCGCCGGATTGGGCCTATAACAATAAAGTCTCCAAACGCACCTTCGCGACGCTGAAGCAGGGTCTCGGCAGTGACTGGCTGCTGACGGTGAACGGCACCCATACCGAGACGCAGCTCGACAGTAAAGCGCTCTATGTCGACGGCACGGTCGATAAATCCACCGGACTGATGGTCAGCCCTTATGGTGCCTCTTACCCCTATGTTGGCGGTACCGGATATAACACCGGCATGCGTAAAGTCGATGCGCTGGATACCTTTGCTAATGGCTCGTATGAACTGTTTGGCCGCCAGCATGAGCTGATGGTCGGCGGCAATCTGAGCAAGCAAAATAACCGCTACTTTAGCTCGTGGGAGAATATCCTCGATACCTCGCTCGGCAACTACAGCAACTTCAACGGCAACTACCCGGAAACACAATGGGCGCCGCTGAGCCTGGCGCAGGAAGATACTATTCGTCAGCAGTCAGCCTACCTCGCGACGCGTATATCACTTGCCGATCCGCTGCATCTGATTGCGGGCGCGCGTTATACCAAATACAAACTTGAGACGTTGACGCAGGATCTGGAGAAGAACAACCTCTCACCCTATGCGGGCCTGATCTTCGACATCAACGATACCTGGTCGACCTACGCCAGCTACACCTCCATCTTTAAACCGCAGGAGTACCGCGACGCGCAGGGGAAATATCTCTCGCCGGTCACCGGGAAAAATTACGAGCTGGGCGTGAAATCTGACTGGATGAACAGCCGTTTAACCGCTTCGCTCGCCGTGTTCCGTATAGAGCAGGATAACCTTGGTCAGACAACCGGTGGCGTGGTGCCGGGCACCAGCGGCGAAAGCGCGTATGAAGCGGTTGATGGCGCGGTGAGTAAAGGTGTTGAACTGGAAATTAACGGTGCGCTGACGGACAACTGGCAGATGACTTTTGGCGCCACACGCTATGTTGCCGATGATAAAGATGGCAATGCGGTGAACCCGAACCTGCCGCGTACGTCGATCAAAACCTTCACCAGCTATCGCCTGCCGATGCTGCAAGAGTTAACCGTCGGCGGCGGCGTTAACTGGCAGAACAGCACCTGGGCGAATGTCAGCACTGCGAACGGCAATTTCCGCTCTGAACAGGGCAGCTATGCGCTGGTCGACCTTTTCGCCCGTTATCAGGTTACTAAGCAGCTCTCGGTGCAGGCGAACATCGATAACCTTTTTGATAAGAAATATGACACCAACGTCGACAGCCGCTCCTATGTATATGGCGAGCCGCGTAACTTCTCAGTGAGCGCTAATTACCGCTTCTGATATCGCATCAGTAAACAAAAGGAGCCTGCGGGCTCCTTTTTTATTGGCTACCTGTAGGCCGGATAAGGCAACGCCGCCTTCCGGCTAAACCGCAATGCCGGATGGCGCTGACGCTTATCCGGCCTACAAATGCAGGGCAATAAAAAAGGGAGCCATCAGGCTCCCTCAGTCTCCCCAGACTATGGCTTAGCTGTTGCGGATGTACTCATCCATCTCGGTTTTCAGGTTATCGGATTTGGTACCGAAAATCGCCTGAACGCCGGAACCGGCAACAACCACACCCGCAGCGCCCAGTTTCTTCAGGCCAGCCTGATCCACTTTTGCTACGTCAGCCACGCTGACACGCAGACGCGTGATGCACGCATCGAGGTTGGTGATGTTCTCTTTGCCGCCAAACGCGGAAACCAGAGCCGGAGCCATTTCGCTGGTTACGCCAGCTTTGCTCTCTTCGGTGGTCTCTTCACGACCCGGCGTCTTCAGATCCAGCGCTTTAATCAGCACGCGGAAGACGGTGTAGTAAACCACTGCGTAGCAGATACCGATGATCGGGAACAGCCACAGTTTGCTGCTGTTGCCGCTCAGCACGACGAAGTCGATCAGACCGTGAGAGAACGAGGTACCGTCACGCATACCCAGCAGGATACAGATCGGGAAGGCCAGGCCTGCCAGAATCGCATGGATAACGTACAGGATCGGCGCCACGAACATAAAGGAGAACTCGATCGGCTCGGTGATACCGGTCAGGAACGAGGTCAGCGCGGCGGAGATCATGATACCGCCCACTTTGGCGCGGTTTTCCGGTTTCGCAGAGTGCCAGATAGCAATCGCGGCAGCCGGCAGACCGTACATTTTGAACAGGAAGCCACCGGAGAGTTTACCTGCGGTCGGGTCACCTGCCATGTAACGCGGGATATCGCCGTGGAACACCTGACCTGCGGCGTTGGTGAATTCACCAATCTGCATCTGGAAAGGTACGTTCCAGATATGGTGCAGACCAAACGGCACCAGGCAGCGCTCGATGAAGCCATAGATACCGAACGCGACAACCGGGTTCTGGTAAGCAGCCCACTGAGAGAAGGTCTGGATAGCAGTACCGATCGGCGGCCAAATAAAGGAGAGGATCACGCCAGTGAAGATTGCTGCCAGACCAGAGATGATCGGCACAAAGCGTTTACCCGCGAAGAAGCCCAGATACTCAGGCAGCTTGATACGGTAGAAGCGGTTAAACATATACGCTGCGATCGCACCAGAGATGATACCGCCAAGCACACCGGTGTCTGCCAGGTGTTTCGCCGCGATCTCTTCAGCAGGTAAATGCAGAACCAGCGGCGCAACCACCGCCATGGTTTTAACCATAATGCCGTAGGCGACAACGGCGGCAAGTGCGGAAACGCCGTCGTTATTGGTGAAGCCAAGGGCCACACCGATCGCGAAGATCAGCGGCATGTTGGCGAAAACGGAACCGCCCGCTTCGGCCATAACATGGGAAACCACTTCTGGCAGCCAGCTGAAGTTTGCAGAACCGACGCCCAGCAGGATACCTGCGATAGGGAGTACGGATACTGGCAGCATCAGCGATTTACCGACCTTCTGCAGGTTAGCAAATGCATTCTTAAACATAATTGAGAGTGCTCCTGAGTATTAGTGCTTTTTTCTACGCTTTCGCGCATTGGCACGGGGGGAGAACCGCGCCGTGGGAAGGGCATCTAAGCGCCCTTTATTTATTACACAGAGTAAAATAAATCGTTTCAGGTTTGTTTGACCGCTATCACGTTTCAGCCAGCATCGACAATAAAACTCACATTGCCTTACATTTGCCGCTCTGTTTAGGTCAAATTGTAACCGTCACCGCCCATTTTATGGCGGTGAACTTTACTCTTATCGGTTATTAATTACGAGTACTAAAATAAGCTGCTTTTCAGGCTAATTGCAGACGCGACGGGGCGATATGGAACAGGCGGGCAAAGTTTTGCGTCGTCTGTTGGGCAAGCTCTTCAATGGGGACACCCTTCAGCACCGCCATATACTCTGCAACATCGCGCGTCATGGCGGGCTGGTTCTCTTTCCCGCGGTGCGGCACCGGTGCCAGATAGGGTGAATCTGTCTCCACCAGCAGGCGATCGAGCGGCACATAGCGCGCGGCGTCACGTAGCTGCTCAGCGTTACGGAAGGTGACGATGCCGGAAAAGGAGATATAAAAACCCATATCCAGCAGCTTACCGGCCGTTTCACGATCTTCGGTAAAGCAGTGTAGTACGCCGCCGCAATCCTGCACCTTCTCTTCTTGTAAAATCGCCAGCGTATCGGCACGCGCGTCACGCGTATGCACAATCACCGGTTTATTCAGCTCGCGCCCAATGCGGATATGGTTGCGGAAAGAGTCCTGCTGGCGCGGCTTGGTTTCCGGGGTATAGAAGTAGTCGAGGCCGGTTTCACCCATTGCCACCACCCCCTCTTCTGCCGCCAGCTGGCGCAGGGTTTCCACCTCGTACTCTTCATCCTGATTAAGCGGATGTACGCCGCAGGAGAAAACCACATTCTCACGCTCGCCGACTAATTCACGCATTGACCGGTATCCGGGCAGCGTCGTGGCAACCGCGAGGCAGAACTTCACATCGCGCGCGGCGGCTTTCGCCAGCACATCGTCCACATTTTTATGCAGCGTTTCATAGTTAAGGCCATCGAGATGGCAGTGCGAGTCGACTAAAAACATAATGTCTCTCTTATAGATGGGATACAGGAAGCGTCACGCCGGAGTGCAGGTAACGCTCCACATTTAACAGTAAATCGGTCAGCAGCAGCTCGCGGTTGACGCCAACAACGCTCAGCAGCTGCTCACGACAGGTAAACAGCGCATGCAAAAGCGCATGCAGCGTGTCGCTGCGCCACTGGCGGGCGAAACCCTGCACCAGCGCCGGAGCATCGACGTTGGTAATGAGTGTTGCGCCTTGCTGCAGTTTCAGCGCGTCAAGGATCAGCGAAGCAAGCCACTGCAGCCGCTCCGGAGCATTGTCATGGTTTAGCGCGGGCAGCATCGCCAGCCAGTCACCGCCAGCCAGCGCGGTGTTTGCCGCTTCACACAGGGTCTGACGCTGCTTCCACTTATCATCCTGCAACAATACTTGAGCAGCACCCGGCGAGCCGGCCGACAGGCGCAGCGCGGTAAGAATTGCCTCTTGTGACATTGTCACTTCACGCGAAAGCCACGTCGCGGCGTACTGTTCTGCGGGTGGCGCTAAGTGATGTATACGGCAGCGGCTGCGCAGGGTCGGTAACAGCCGCACAGGCTCGCGGCAGGCAAGGAAAAACCATGTCTGCGCGGGCGGCTCTTCAAGCGTTTTGAGCAGTGCGTTGGCAGCAGCGTCGCTGAGCTGCGCGGCATCCGGCAGGCAGACGACTTTCGCGCCGCCGAGCCGGGCGTGCTCATACAGCTTTTCATTCACTTCACGCACCGCATCGATGCCCAGCGTCGACTTCCCTTTCTCCGGGGCAAGCACGTAATAATCGGGGTGCGTACCGGCCTGCATCAATTCGCAGCCGCGGCAGCGACCGCAGCTTTTATTTCCTTGCGGCGTCTGGCAGAGCAGCAGGCGGTTAATGGCGTAGATGAGCGCATCGTCGCCCATCCCTTCCAGGGCGTGGATCAGTAACGCGTGGTGCCCGCGCCCGCTCTGATAACTGGCGACCAGTTGTTCAAAGTCCGGCCGTAGCCACGGATACCATTTCATGCGCCCTGCTCCTCCACCCATGCGGTAACGGTGCGGCGAATATCGGCTACAACCTCTTCCAGCGACTGAGTGGCATCAATGGTACGAATAGTCGCATCTTGCGCCGCCAGTTCCAGATAGCGGGCACGCGTGCGGTTGAAGAAATCGAGCGACTCCTGCTCAATGCGGTCAAGCTCGCCGCGCGCGCGGGCGCGTTTGAGGCCCACTTCCGGCGTCACATCAAGATAGATTGTTAAATCGGGGCGGAAATCGCCGAGCACCGCGTCGCGCAGCGTGGTAAGCAGGGTTTGATCGATACCGCGTCCGCCGCCCTGGTAGGCCTGGGTGGAGAGATCGTGGCGATCGCCAATTACCCAGCTTCCGCTTGCCAGCGCAGGTTTGATCACCGTCTCCACCAGCTGAACGCGGGCGGCGTAAAACATCAGCACTTCGGCTTTATCGGTGATCACTTCATCCCCGACGGATCGGATATCCAGCACCAGGCTGCGCAGCTTTTCTGCCAGCAGCGTGCCGCCCGGCTCGCGGGTGAAGACCATGTCGCCAACGCCGAGCGTTTTCAGCGTGTCGACAATGACATCCCGCGCGGTGGTTTTGCCCGCGCCTTCCAGCCCTTCAATGACGATGTATTTACTGCCCATTTTTTTCCTTAAGTACTTTCAGGTACTCCTGCACCGATCGGTTATGACTGGCGAGATTGGTGTTAAACGTATGCCCGCCTTTACCGTCGGCAACAAAATAGAGATATGGCGTTTTTGCCGGATGCGCCGCGGCTTTCAGTGAGGCTTCACCCGGCGTGGCAATCGGCCCCGGCGGCAGGCCGTTAATAACATAGGTGTTGTAATCCGTCGGTGCCTCCAGATCGGCGCGCGACAGCTTACCACTATATCGCGCCCCCATCCCGTAGATTACCGTCGGATCGGTCTGCAGACGCATCCCGATGCGCAGCCGGTTAATAAACACCGAGGCTACCCGGTCGCGCTCACCGGCGACGGCGGTCTCTTTCTCAATGATCGAGGCCATCGTCACCAGTTGATTTTCATCTTTATAGGGCAGCCCTTCAGCGCGCCCTTCCCAGGCGCGGGCAACGGCCTGCACCATTTTTTGATGCGCGCGTTTCAACAGCGCGACGTCGGTAGTATTGGCGGTGTACATCCACGTGTCGGGCCAGAACCACCCTTCGACCCACTCCGGGTGCGCCATTTTTATCGCCTGCGCTACGGTTGCGTAGTCATCATCTTTCAGCGTGTGCTTAATGTATGGCGCGTCGCGCAGCTGTTTCAGGTAGTCGCTTAACCGCATCCCCTCAACGAAGCGCAGCGGGAACTGCGCCTCTTTGCCGCTCTCCAGCAACTGCATCATCTCCCGCACGGTCATGTTGGGCGTGAAGCGGTAGGTACCGGCTTTAAAATGCGAAAGATCGGGCTCCAGGCGCAGCAACCACTGGAATACGCGCGGACGATTAATCACCTTTTCGCGATAGAGCAGCTCGCCAAGCGTTGTGCGCCCGGTGCCTGCTGGCAAGGTGAAGATGGTTTCGTCTTTGATCAAAATTTTGCTGTCGGCCAGCTGCCGCACCTTCCAGGCGCCAGCGCCTGCGGCAACAACCAGTACCGCGAGCAGAATGAGTACAACGCCAAAGAGTTTTTTCATAATGGATTCATGCGCTCACAAAGAGGGGCTAAAAAATGGTACAGATCGCGCGCCTGCCACTGCCTGTCCGCCCACTGGCGAACCGGTACAACGGGCATCAGCGCGTTACAAATAATGGCTTCGTCTGCCAGTGCCAGCGCATCGAGCCCGGCGTTCACTTCGACAACGTTAAACGCAGAAGATGCCAGCTGGCGCAGGCAATATTGCCGCATAATGCCATCCACACCCGCCTGATCGAGCCTGGGCGTAAACACCGTTTTACCCTGTCGCCAGAAGAGATTTCCCGCGCTGCACTCGGTGATCCAGCCGTCGCTGTCGAGCACCAGCGCGTCATCAGCGTCGGTTTGTTCAAGCCCGAGGCGAATAAGCACCTGTTCCAGCCGGTTAAGGTGTTTGATACCGGCAAGCGCAGGATTGCGCCCCAGACGGATCTCACTGAGCGCAAGGGAGACCCCCTCCTGCTGCCAGCGCGCATAGTGCGCTGGCCTCGGTGCAAAGGAGACAATGCGCGTCGGCGCAGAACAGTTGGCCGGGCTGTAGCCACGTCCGCCCACGCCGCGCGTGATCACCGCTTTGATAACGCCTTCATCGTGCTCTTTCGCCAGCATGGTCATCTCCTGCTCAAGCGCAGACCAGTCGGCAAACGGGATCGCCAGGCGCTCGCACCCCTGCCGCAGACGCTGCTGGTGAGCGGCAGCAAATTGAATCTGCCCGTCGATAATGCGTGCGGTGGTAAAACAGCCGTCGCCAAACTGCGTCGCCCGGTCATTGGCCGCAAGCGAGGCCTGCTCTGTGCCATTAATCAAGAACATAGCGACTCCTTGTATGCATGGGCAGACAGTTTGGCAGGATGAAAAGCCGAGGACAAGGGGGATAAATCAGAATAGAAAAGGCCCGCAAGCGGGCCTTTATACGGCAGGTTGATCACACTTTTTTGAAGATCAGCGAGCCGTTGGTACCACCGAAGCCGAAGGAGTTACACAGGGTGTACTCCAGACCGCTGACCTGACGCGCCTCGTGTGGCACAAAATCAAGGTCGCAACCCTCATCCGGATTATCCAGATTGATGGTTGGCGGTACAGCCTGGTCGCGCAGTGCCAGGATGGAGTAGATTGATTCTACTGCACCCGCCGCACCGAGCAGGTGGCCGGTCATCGATTTCGTCGAGCTGACCATTACGTTGTAAGCTGCGTCGCCGAATACGGACTTCACTGCCTGCGCTTCGGCTTTATCGCCCGCAGGTGTTGAAGTGCCGTGTGCGTTCACATAGCCAATCTGAGACGGCTCAAGGCCCGCATCGCGAAGCGCATGAATCATCGCTTTCGCCGCACCCGCGCCGTTTTCCGGTGGAGAAGTCATGTGGTAAGCATCGCTGCTCATGCCAAAGCCGATGATTTCAGCATAGATTTTTGCACCGCGCTTCTTCGCGTGTTCGTACTCTTCCAGCATGATGATGCCTGCGCCATCGCCGAGGACAAAGCCATCACGGTCTTTATCCCACGGACGGCTTGCGGCCTGCGGATTGTCGTTATGCGTGGAGAGCGCGCGCGCTGCGCCAAAACCACCAACGCCAAGCGGTGTACTCGCTTTTTCCGCACCACCCGCCAGCATCGCATCTGCATCGCCATAGGCAATGATACGCGCCGCGTGACCGATGTTGTGCACGCCTGAAGTACAGGCAGTCGCAATTGAAATGCTGGGGCCTTGCAGACCAAACATAATGGTCAAATGGCCAGCCACCATATTCACAATGGTCGACGGAACAAAGAACGGGCTGATTTTACGCGGCCCGCCCTTAACGAGGGAGCTGTGGTTTTCTTCGATCAGGCCGAGACCACCAATGCCAGAACCAATCGCCGCGCCAATACGCGAGGCGTTTTCTTCGGTTACTTCCAGGCCGGAATCCTGCATGGCCTGAATACCAGCGACAATTCCATATTGAATGAAGTCGTCCATTTTGCGCTGCTCTTTGCGCGAAATGTACTCTTCACAATTAAAATCCTTTACTAAGCCAGCAAATTTGGTTGCATAGGCGCTAGTATCGAAATGGTCGATCAGGCTGATGCCACTCTGACCGGCAAGGAGAGCTTTCCAGGTAGACTCTACGGTATTGCCGACAGGAGACAACATGCCAAGTCCGGTCACAACTACACGACGCTTAGACACGTTTGTCCTCCAGGGAGG
Source organism: Kosakonia sp. CFBP8986 (assembly GCF_034044935.1). Taxonomy (NCBI): domain Bacteria; kingdom Pseudomonadati; phylum Pseudomonadota; class Gammaproteobacteria; order Enterobacterales; family Enterobacteriaceae; genus Kosakonia; species Kosakonia sp. CFBP8986. The sequence goes on from NZ_JAXCXB010000001.1 coordinate 478,114, forward strand.
GATAAAAAAAGAGATTCGTGGGATTGCTTAGATAAAACTCAGGCGGTCGAATGACCGCCTGGAGATGTTCACTTACGCCTGGTGGCCGTTGATGTAATCAATGGCAGCCTGAACGGTAGTGATCTTCTCAGCTTCTTCGTCCGGAATCTCAGTATCAAACTCTTCTTCCAGAGCCATTACCAGCTCAACGGTGTCAAGAGAATCAGCGCCCAGGTCCTCAACGAAGGAAGCATTGTTAGTAACTTCTTCCTGCTTAACGCCCAGCTGCTCGCCGATAATTTTCTTAACGCGTTCTTCGATAGTGCTCATACTCTTAAATTTCCTATCAAAACTCGCTTTCGCGATGGTTTTCGTAGTGTATAAAATGTTGAAAAATTTGCAACTAAATCCCGGCAGTTCGTACCACGATTTTACGCTATTTTGAGGCTTTTCACCCCAATAACGCAAATAAATTTCATCGTGGTTAAACCATATACATTCCGCCGTTGACGTGCAGGGTCTCACCAGTGATGTAACCCGCCTCGTCAGAGGCTAAAAATGCAACCGCGCTGGCGATTTCCTGCGCACCGCCGAGACGGCCTGCAGGCACTTGCGCCAGAATACCCGCACGCTGATCGTCAGATAGCGCACGCGTCATGTCCGTTTCAATAAAACCCGGAGCAACAACGTTTACCGTAATACCGCGGGACGCAATTTCACGCGCCAGCGATTTACTAAAACCGATAAGACCCGCTTTCGCCGCAGCGTAGTTGGCCTGACCGGCATTTCCCATGGTACCAACCACAGAACCGATAGTGATAATACGCCCATGACGCTTTTTCATCATAGCTCGCATTACCGCTTTTGACAGACGGAAAACAGATGAAAGATTGGTCTCGATAATATCGTTCCACTCATCATCTTTCATGCGCATCAGCAGATTGTCACGGGTGATACCGGCGTTGTTCACCAGAATATCGACCTCGCCAAACTCAGCGCGAATGTTTTCCAGCACAGATTCGATAGATGCAGGGTCGGTCACATTTAACTGCAAACCTTTACCGTTCGCACCCAGATAATCGCTGATTGCCTGCGCGCCACTTTCGCTGGTCGCAGTACCAATCACCTTCGCGCCACGGGCTACGAGGGTTTCGGCGATTGCGCGGCCAATACCGCGGCTTGCACCGGTAACCAGCGCGATTTTTCCTTCAAAACTCATGGTCTTCCTCTTTTATTGCGCAAGTGCCTCTGACATCGCCGCCGGCTCGTTCAACGCCGAGGCTGTCAGGGTGTCAACAATACGTTTAGTCAGGCCGGTGAGGACTTTACCCGGGCCCACTTCATACAGGTGCTCAATGCCCTGTGACGCCATAAACTCAACGCTTTTGGTCCACTGAACCGGGCTGTAGAGCTGGCGCACCAGCGCATCGCGAATCGCTTCCGGGGTAGTTTCACACGCCACACCGACGTTATTCACGACCGGGATCTGCGGCGCATTAAACGTAATATTGCTTAGCTCAGCAGCCAGTTTCTCCGCCGCAGGTTTCATCAACGCGCAGTGGGAAGGAACGCTTACCGGCAGCGGCAGCGCACGTTTTGCGCCAGCGGCTTTACAGGCAGCCCCCGCACGCTCAACGGCTTCTTTATGACCCGCAATGACAACCTGGCCCGGTGAGTTATAGTTTACCGGCGAGACGACCTGCCCTTCGGCAGCGGCTTCACACGCCTGTGCAATTGCGGCGTCATCAAGACCGATAATCGCGGACATCGCACCGGTACCTGCCGGAACAGCATCCTGCATAAACTTACCGCGCAGTTCAACCAGGCGAACCGCATCAGCAAAGGCGATCACGCCTGCGCAAACCAGCGCAGAGTATTCGCCAAGGCTATGACCTGCCATCAGCGCAGGCGTTTTACCGCCCTGCTGCTGCCATACGCGCCACAGCGCGACAGAAGCCGTCAACAGTGCCGGCTGCGTCTGCCAGGTTTTGTTCAGCTCTTCCGCCGGGCCTTGCTGCACCAGCGCCCAGAGATCGTAGCCCAGCACCGCTGAAGCTTCCTGGAAAGTCTCTTCGATAACCGGCCAGGTTGCAGCCATGTCGGCCAGCATGCCGACAGTCTGGGAACCCTGCCCCGGAAACACAAATGCGAATTGCGTCATTTTTTTATCCTTATACTCAGAAACGTACCAGCGCAGAGCCCCAGGTGAACCCGCCGCCAAAGGCTTCAAGCAGGATCAGCTGACCAGCTTTAATGCGCCCGTCGCGCACCGCTTCATCCAGTGCACAAGGCACGGAAGCGGCAGACGTATTGCCATGACGATCGAGTGTTACCACTACATTGTCCATCGACATGCCGAGTTTTTTCGCCGTTGCGCTGATAATGCGCAGGTTTGCCTGGTGCGGCACCAGCCAGTCCAGCTCGCTGCGCTCAAGGTTATTGGCAGCCAACGTTTCGTCAACAATATGCGCCAGTTCGGTGACGGCAACTTTAAAGACTTCGTTACCCGCCATCGTTAAATAGGTCGGATTTTCCGGGTTTACGCGATCGAGATTTGGCAGCGTCAGCAGTTCGCCATAGCTTCCGTCAGCGTGCATATGCGTGGAGATAATCCCCGGCTCTTCTGAAGCGCCCAGTACGGCAGCGCCCGCAGCGTCGCCAAAGAGGATAATCGTACCGCGATCTTCCGGATCGAGCGTACGCGCCAGCGCATCGGAGCCGATTACCAGCGCATTTTTTACCGCACCGGATTTGATGTATTGATCGGCAATGCTCAGGGCATAGGTAAAGCCTGCGCAGGCGGCGGCAACGTCAAACGCCGGGCAACCTTTAATCCCCAGCATATTCTGGATCTGGCAGGCAGCGCTTGGGAAAGCGTGGGTCGCTGAAGTGGTTGCGACAATGATTAAGCCAATCTGATCGTTATCGATGCCGGCCATTTCGAGCGCGCGTTTAGCGGCCTCAAAGCCCATAGTCGATACAGTCTCGTTTGCCCCAGCAATACGACGCTCACGAATACCCGTACGCGTGACAATCCACTCGTCGGAGGTATCGACCATTTTTTCTAAATCGGCGTTTGTTCGAACCTGTTCTGGCAGATAGCTGCCGGTACCAATAATCTTTGTATACATGTGCGCTCAGTCACTCTTGGATAATATACATACGTTCTTGCTTTCGTCGCCCAGTGCAGACGAAGCCGACGCGATGTACACAGATTCCAGGCGAGCGGCAATCCGTTGTGGGACTTGCCGCTGCACCGCCTGCACTGCCTGCTCAATCGCGACGCAAAACGCGCGCTGATTGGCTGCGCCGTGACTTTTAATCACTGTGCCGCGCAATCCTAACAGACAGGCACCATTATACTGGTCGGGGTTGAGGTGGCTGAATCGACTTATCAGACTTTTTTGTAACCAACGTTTGAGTAAGATGAGCCACCACGCCCTTTTTTTTCCTTCGCCCTGCGATTTCAGCAGCGAAAGAAACATTCTGACAACCCCTTCCATGGTTTTTAGCGTGACGTTTCCGGTGAAACCGTCACACACCAGCACATCCGTCTTGCCGGTTAATAATTCGTTCGCTTCCAGGTAACCAATGTAGTTGATGGATGGCGCTTCGCGTAATAACGCGGCAGCTTCGCGGATATTGTCATGGCCTTTGCTCTCCTCTTCACCAATATTGAGCAGAGCGACCCGCGGGTTGGCGATCTCAAGGATCTCCTCCGCCATGACGGCACCCATAACGGCGAATTGTGCCAGCATCGTACTATCGCAATCGACATTCGCACCCAGATCGAGCACCACCGTTCTGCCCTTTTGCTGATGCGGTAATACCGTCACCAGCGCCGGGCGTTCAATGCCATCGAGGGGTTTGAGCAGCAACTTCGCCAGCCCCATCAGCGCCCCGGTATTGCCTGCGCTGACGCAGGCCTGGGCGCGCCCCTCTTTCACCAACTCCAGCGCAATACGCATTGACGTACCGCGACTATTACGGATCGCCTGCGCCGTGCGCGCATCACTGGCAATAACTGACTGTGCAGGAACAACAAGCAGGCGAGAGCGCTGCTCGAAATCAGCTTTGGCAAGTAATGGCGTGATTGCGTCGGGATCGCCGACTAACAGGAGAGTGAGTTGCGAATTAGAATTCAGTGCCTGCAAAGCTGCAGGCACTGTCACGGAGGGGCCAAAATCGCCCCCCATGACATCTAACGCCAGGGTTAGACGTGTCAAGGTATCGTCAGAGCCTGGTTCGGTTTATCCCCGCCTGAGCGGGGAAAGCCTCACTAAGCTTCATCACGCTTGCGCGTGATTACTTAGTGATAACCTTGCGACCGCGGTAGAAACCGTCAGCGGTCATGTGGTGACGCAGGTGGGTTTCACCAGAAGTTTTGTCTACAGACAGGCTGGTGACTGCGGTCAGCGCGTCATGGGAACGACGCATGCCACGTTTGGAACGGGTTGGTTTATTCTGTTGTACGGCCATGGACCTTACTCCTCAATTACTTACGCTTTAAGCTGGCTAATACGGCAAATGGATTGGGTTTTTGCGCTTCATCAGGCAATTCCCCAAAGACCATGTCCGCCTCGGACACTTCACAGTGTTCAGAATCATGCACCGGAACTACAGGCAAGGCGAGAATGATTTCATCCTCAACCAACGCCCGCAGATCGATTTCACCGAATTCGTTAACCTCAATCGGCTCATACGCTTCCGGCAGTGCTTCAGCCTGTTCGTCTGAACGCACAGGACTAAAACAATACGTTGTGTAGACGTGATGGGTGAACGGTTTCCCGCAGCGCTGGCACTCGAGAGCTACCGTAACCTTCGCATCGCCGGTTAACACCGCCAGACGCTGATTATCGATAGCAAACGACATGGAGCACTCCACATCAGTTTCTACGCTGACAACAGAATCGGCGACGCGCTCGACCTGATCGAGAGTGTAGACACCCTCATAATCAAGGCGTTTTTGAGCGGTACGAACCGGATCAAGAGTCAGGGGTAATTTTACCTTTTGCATAGGGCGCGCATATTAACTTTGTAACGTCATAGAGTCAAAGAAAAAGGCAGCCTGCGGTTGCCTTTTGCCAATTATTCGCACACATTGCGGCCTACAGTTTAATTTGCCTCTCATCGTTAAGCCATATTTGGTGGAAAAAATATGTCTCCTCTTATTCTTGCTTCAACTTCACCCTATCGCCGCGCGCTGCTGGATAAACTCGGCCTCCCCTTTGAGTGTGCTGCGCCACAAACCGACGAAACACCGCACCCCGGTGAAACGCCCCGCCACCTCGTGCTGCGTCTGGCTCAGGAAAAAGCGCAATCGCTGGCGGATAAATATCCGCACCATCTTATAATCGGCTCCGACCAGGTGTGCGTATTGAATGGCGAAATTAACGGCAAACCGCATACGGAAGAGAATGCACGCCAGCAATTGCTGAAAGCGAGCGGAAATATTGTCACCTTCTATACGGGACTGGCGCTCTATAATTCGGCAACCGGACATCTGCAAACGGAGTGCGAACCCTTCGACGTCCATTTCCGCCATTTAAATGAGCAGGAGATTGACGACTACGTGCGCAAAGAGCGTCCGCTTAATTGTGCCGGTAGCTTTAAAAGCGAAGGACTGGGCATCGCGCTGTTCGATAGGCTTGAAGGGCGCGATCCAAATACGCTGGTTGGGCTGCCACTGATTGCGCTATGCCAGATGCTGCGCCGTGAGGAGCGCAACCCGTTGTTAAGCTAATGCTTAAGCGATCACAGATTGTTTAGTAAACGACCTGTAGAGTCTCTCTCAATATTAAAACACCGTTTTAATTTGAGGGGTACTGATGAAGATGTCGTGCAAAATGGCGCTGGCCGCTGCGTTATTGATTTCTGCTGCGGCCAGCGCACAAGAGACGTGGCAAACCGAGGGCGTCGTCGAAGGCAATCTCCCGGCAAGCTGGCCCGCGCTGAAAGCGCAAATGCTCTACCCTGACTCCTGGCTCTCCGGCCACTACACCGATTTTAATCAATGGCAAACAGAGAGCCGCCAACGCTTTCGTGCCGCCCTCCTCACCCCCGATGCCACAAAAATCTTCGCGCCCGAAACAATAAGCAAAGAGGATCGCGGCAGCTACACCGCTGAAAAACTGGCGCTGAATATTACCGACGACAACCGCATTTCGGCCCTGCTGCTGATGCCAAAAACGCCCGGCCCGCATCCGGCGGTGGTGCTTCTGCACGATCACGGTTCGAAATTTGATATCGGCAAAGAGAAGCTCATCAAACCGTGGAATGACGCTAAAAAACTCGCCAGCGCGCAGGCATGGGCGGATAAGTTCTTCAGCGGAAAATTTATTGGCGATGAGCTGGCGCAGCGCGGTTACGCGGTTATCGCTATCGACAGCCCCGGCTGGGGCGATCGCGGGCCGATGGTCTATGACCAGCAGCAGGCGCTGGCCAGCAACTACTTCAACCTGGGCCGCTCCCTTGCGGGCGAAGTGGCATATGAAGATATGCGCACCGTCGATTTTATCGCCGCACATGCAGGTATCGACAGCAAACGCGTCGGCGTGCTGGGCTTCTCAATGGGCGGGTTCCGCGCCTGGCAACTGGCTGCGCTGAGTGACAAGGTGGCCGCGACGGCGGTGATTTCGTGGTTCGGCACTTACAATGGCCTGATGCAGCCCGGAAATAATGTGCTTCGCGGGCAGTCAGCCTTTTATATGCTGCACCCTGGTATGCCGGCGCTGATGGATATTCCCGATATTGCCAGCCTCGCGGCACCAAAGCCGATGCTGATCTTCAGCGGCGGCAAAGATAAGCTTTTCCCGCCACAAGCGGTCGCAGAGGCCTTTGAGAAAGTGCACCGCGTCTGGGCGTCGCAGCATGCCGATGAGAAACTGGTGACCAAAAGTTGGCCCGAGCTGGGCCATGTCTTTTATCAGCAACAGCAGGATGAGGTCTTTCCGTGGCTGGACAAGTGGCTGAAGCCGTAAGCGATCCCCTCCGCAACGGAGGGGAGAGACGTTATTTTGCGTTACGCAGCGTCGTCAGGCAGTGCTTAAGGGCATTGTCGAGGGGCGCTTCGATGCGCAGCGTCTCGCCGGTTGCCGGGTGGGTGAACTTCAACGCCGCCGCATGCAGAAAGAGGCGTGATAAGCCGGTTGAGGCAAGCTGCTTATCAAACTCGCGATCGCCGTAGCGATCGTCAAAAGCAATGGGATGACCGGCATGCTGGGTATGGACGCGGATCTGGTGCGTACGCCCCGTCACTGGGCTGCAACGTACCAGCGTGGCGAACGCGTAACGCTCTTCCACTTTGAAGCGCGTTTCCGACGGTTTGCCTTCGCTGTTAACCCGTACGATGCGCTCACCGCTCTGCAAAATATTTTTCAGCAGCGGTGCCTGCACGGTTTTCACGTGGGATTGCCACTGCCCGCGCACCAGCGCCAGGTAATCTTTCTGCATCTCTTTACCGCGCAGCTGCTCATGGAGCGAACGCAGCGCCGAACGCTTTTTCGCCACCAGCAGCACGCCGGAGGTGTCGCGATCGAGGCGATGAACCAGTTCCAGGAAGCGCGCTTCCGGGCGCAACGCACGCAGCCCTTCGATCACGCCAAAGCTGAGGCCGCTACCGCCGTGTACCGCGGTGCCCGAGGGTTTATTCAGCACCAGAATATGATCATCTTCGTAGAGGATCACGTCGTTAAGCTGGGCGACTTTTTGCAGGTGCGGCGAAACTGCCTCTTCTTCTTTTTCGGCCACGCGTACCGGCGGGATGCGAATTTCATCGCCATCTTCCAGTTTATATTCTGGTTTTACGCGCTTTTTGTTCACACGTACTTCGCCTTTACGCAAAATACGGTAGATCATGCTCTTCGGTACGCCCTTCAACTGCGTACGCAAAAAGTTATCAATGCGTTGCCCCGCTTCGTCTGCGGTGATAGCAACAAATTTTACGGCTAATGTCTCAGTTTTCATGGGAGGCGATTCTAAATAGCCACGCTGAATAGCGCCACTCATTTTTATATGCTTATATTGACTATTACATTCGGTAAACAGCGTTTCATACAGTTGATTCGGTGGTTATTAAACCAATCTCCGGGCAAAGGTGAAGAAACTGTGAGTAACCGGGTGATAAATGGTAAAAGTCAGCTTGCTATAACAGGGTTCGCAGGGAATAATGTTGCCGTTTTCCGTGTTGAATTTTGCTAAAACAAGTAAATGAGCGGAATGACCAGTTTTGCCTGTCCGATCATACACGCAGCAATGGCGTAAGACGTATTGATCTTTCAGGCAGTTAGCGGGCTGCGGGTTGCAGTCCTTACCGGTAGATGGAATCTTCTCTGGAGAGTTTTTCCCAGGCTGTTCCCCTGATAATTGCGCTGTATTTTCCACAGGAAATGCAGGCAACCGACACACTGCGCCTCTTAAGCGAGCGATAACCGTGAGGTTGGCGACGCGTAATAGACTCGAGGCCATCGGTTCTCCCCGGAAAGGCAAAATCTTGCCCGCAGCTTAGTCGTCAATGTAAGAATAATGAGTAAGTTACGATGAAAAGAATGTTAATCAACGCAACTCAGCAAGAAGAGTTGCGTGTCGCACTTGTTGATGGGCAACGTCTGTACGACCTGGATATCGAAAGCCCCGGGCATGAACAGAAAAAAGCCAATATCTACAAAGGTAAAATCACCCGCATTGAACCGAGCCTTGAAGCTGCCTTCGTTGACTACGGCGCTGAACGTCACGGTTTCCTCCCCCTCAAAGAGATCGCTCGCGAATACTTCCCCGCCAACTACAACGCGCATGGCCGTCCGAACATCAAAGATGTGCTGCGTGAAGGCCAGGAAGTTATCGTCCAGATCGACAAAGAAGAGCGCGGCAACAAAGGCGCGGCGCTGACCACCTTTATCAGCCTCGCCGGTAGCTACCTCGTTCTGATGCCAAACAACCCGCGCGCGGGCGGCATCTCTCGCCGTATCGAAGGCGATGACCGTACCGAGCTGAAAGAGGCGCTGTCGAGCCTCGAACTGCCGGACGGCATGGGTCTTATCGTGCGTACCGCAGGCGTTGGCAAATCTGCCGAAGCGCTGCAGTGGGATCTCAGCTTCCGCCTGAAACACTGGGAAGCGATCCAGAAAGCCGCAGAGAGCCGCCCGGCTCCGTTCCTGATTCACCAGGAGAGCAACGTTATCGTTCGCGCTTTCCGTGACTATCTGCGCCAGGACATTGGCGAAATCCTGATTGATAACCCGAAAGTGCTGGAGCTGGCTCGCCAGCATATCGCCGCGCTGGGCCGTCCGGATTTCAGCAGCAAAATTAAGCTCTACACCGGTGAAATCCCGCTGTTCAGCCACTATCAGATTGAGTCGCAAATCGAATCCGCCTTCCAGCGTGAAGTGCGTCTGCCGTCCGGCGGCTCGATTGTTATCGACAGCACCGAAGCGCTGACCGCCATCGACATCAACTCCGCTCGCGCAACCCGCGGTGGCGACATTGAAGAGACGGCGTTCAACACCAACCTCGAAGCGGCAGATGAGATCGCCCGTCAGCTGCGTCTGCGCGACCTCGGCGGCCTGATCGTTATCGACTTTATCGACATGACCCCGGTTCGCCACCAGCGCGCGGTTGAAAACCGTCTGCGTGAAGCGGTACGTCAGGATCGTGCACGTATCCAGATCAGCCATATCTCCCGCTTCGGCCTGCTGGAGATGTCCCGCCAGCGTCTGAGCCCGTCACTGGGTGAATCGAGCCATCACGTCTGCCCGCGCTGTAGCGGTACGGGTACCATCCGTGACAACGAATCCCTGTCGCTCTCTATTCTGCGTCTGATTGAAGAAGAAGCGCTGAAAGAGAACACCCAGGAAGTGCACGCCATTGTGCCGGTTCCTGTTGCCTCTTACCTGCTGAACGAAAAACGTGCCGCCGTCAGCGCTATCGAAGCCCGTCAGGGCGGCGTACGCTGCGTCATCGTGCCGAACGATCAGATGGAAACGCCGCACTACTCGGTGCTGCGCGTACGTAAAGGTGAAGAGACCCCTACCCTCAGCTACCTGCTGCCGAAGCTGCATGAAGAGGAGATGGCGCTGCCGTCTGAAGAGGAGTATGCCGAGCGTAAACTGCCTGAGCAGCCTGCCCTCGCTACCTTTGTGATGCCTGACGTGCCGCCTGCGCCGCAAGCCCAGGAGCCCGCGCCTACAGCACAGGCACAGCCTGCCGCTGCCACTACCGCGGCACCGGGTCTGTTTGGCCGCATCGTCTCTGCCCTGAAAAACCTGTTTGCTGGCGAAGAAGCGCCTGCGCCGGTTGAAGTGAAGGAAGAGAAAAAAGAGGCGAAACCTGAGCGTTCGCAGGAGCGTCGTAAACCGCGTCAAAGCAACCGTCGCGACCGTAACGATCGCCGCGATTCGCGTGATTCCCGTAGCGAAGGCAACGAGGGTCGTGAAGGACGTGACAACCGCGACAATCGTGATAACCGCGAAGGTCGTGAGAACCGTGAAGGTCGCGAAGATAACCGCCGCAACCGTCGTGAAAAACCGCAGCAGAACGCGGAGAATCGCGAGCCGCGCCAGAACACCGTCGTTGACGAGTCGGATAAAGCGAAAACCCGCGACGAGCAGCAGCCGTCACGTCGTGAACGCAACCGCCGCCGTGGTGATGATAAACGTCAGGCGCAGCAGGAAGTTAAAGAGCTGAACCGTGAAGAGCTGACCCGCGAAGAGCAGCCTGCTCAGGAAGCGGAGCAGGAAGAGCGTGTTCAGGTGATGCCGCGCCGCAAACAGCGCCAGCTGAGCCAGAAAGTGCGCATCGATGATAACCGTGCTGAAACCGTTATCGACGAAACCGTCGCAGAGACCGCGCCAGAGGAGCAGCATACTCAGCTCGCGAAAGTCGATCTGCCGGCTGTGGTTGAAAACGCCCCGGTGCTGGAGCAGGAAGAGAACGGTGAAGCGCGTGAAAACACCATGCCGCGCCGCTCACGCCGCTCCCCGCGTCACCTGCGTGTCAGCGGTCAACGCCGCCGTCGCTACCGTGACGAGCGCTACCCGGTACAGTCCGCCATGCCGCTGACTATCGCCTGCGCCTCACCGGAGATGGCTTCCGGTAAAGTGTGGGTTCGCTATCCGGTGCCGCGTGCGCAGGAAGAGCAGCAGGAGATCCAGCACAACAGCGCGCTGGAAACCGAGCAGCAACATGCAGCAGAGCATGAAGTTGCCCCAGCCGTAGCTGAAGCGCAGCTGGTCACCGCCGCGCCGGCTGAGGTTGTTGAGCCGCAGGCACCGGTTGAAGCCGCACCTGCCAGCGAGCAGCCAGAAGTGGTTGAACCGCAGGCAACGGTTGCAGAGCCAGCTCCGGTCGAGGTTGAAACGACCCATCCGGAAGCGATCTCTGCCCCGGTAGACGAGCAGCCGCAGCTGATTGCTGAGGAAGATCGTTCTGTCGCAGAGCAGGTTGCCGAAGAGGCCGAGCCAGTGAAAGAAGAGGCTGCGCCTGCACCGGTTGTTGAAGACGTTGCGCCGGCAAAAGTTGAAGCGCCAGTGCAAGCTGAAGTTTCTGCGCCGGTGAAAGTTGAAGCCCCTGTAGCGGTGAAAGCTGAAACAGCTGCGCCGGTGAAAGCCGACGCGCCGGTGGTTGCAACCGCGCCAATGACTAAAGCGCCTGCCCCTGCGTATGTACAGGAAGCACCGCGCCACAGCGACTGGGTTCGCCCGGCATTCAACTTCGACGGTAAAGGTTCTGCGGGCGGTCACAGCGCCACGCATACCGCCACCGCGCCGGCGACCAAACCGCCAGCCGTTGAGTAAGTAAAACGCTGCAACAAGCCGACCTCCGGGTCGGCTTTTTTTATGCCCGCATTTCCGGCTGGCGCATCCCGCTCAGCCCTGGCATCACTTCCCGCATCAGCTGCAAGAATTTACGCAGCCGCGCGGGGTAGTAGCGCGCCCACGGATAGACAAGGTGAACCGGTAACGGTGCCGCCTGCCACTGCGGCAGCAGCGTCACCAGCCTGCCGCTGCGGATATCCTCTTCCACCGCCCAACTGGAGATTAACGTCACCCCCAGCCCGGCAAGTGCCGTATTGCGCGCAGCGTAAAGACTGTCGGTAAACAAGCGTGGCGAGATGGCTACCTGCACCGCCTGCTCATCATCCTGCGCGTACAGCGTGATTTGATGCTGATAGAAGGTACTCAGCGCCACCCACGGTAAGTTACTCAGCTGCTGCGGCGTCTCAATAGCCGGAAAGCGTTCCAGCAACGCGGGCGACGCCACCAGACTGCGCGGTACTTCTGCCAGCAGCACCGATACGGTAGCCGGATCGACCTCTGCCCCGACGCGAATGGCGCAATCGATATTGGCGCTAAGAAAGTCGACGGTTTTATCATTCAGCATCCACTCCACCGTCAGCTGCGGATGACGCTCAAGAAATTGTGTTAGCGGCACCAGCAGCTGCTGCTGACCAAAAGCATGCGGGGCGCGCACCCGCAGCATGCCGACCGGTTCGTCGTCGGACTGGCTGAGATCGTCCTCCAGCGCCACCCAGGCATCCGCCACCCGTTTTGCATGTTGATAGCAGCGCTCGCCGTCATCGGTGAGCTTCATGGCATGGGTGGTGCGCAGCAGCAGTTTGACGCCAAGCAATGTCTCCAGCGATTGCAAACGACGGCTGACGGTTGCCTGCGTTGTCTCCAGCTGGCGGGCCGCTGCCGACAGGGAGCCTGCTTCAACAATGCGGATAAAGGTCCGCATTAAGTCCACCCGGTCTATACGCTCTTGTCGCCTCATAATCTTTATGCCTATACGTTTCACGTATAACCGTTTTACCACTGCGCTGGCTACCGCGCTACCGCGCCATGGGTAAAAATGCGCTCACACCGTAGCCTGACTACGCATTCACAGCTTTATCTCTTCGGGGACACCATATGAACCATCAATCGCTCTCTGCCCGTATGGCAAACGGTATCTTTTTTGCGCTGGCGCTTGGCGCAGGATTCAGCGTCGCGGCCATCTACTACTCGCAGCCGCTGCTGCCGCTGATGGGCAGCGATCTGCATCTGACCATCAATGGCATGGGGCTGGTACCGACGCTCACCCAAGCCGGTTACGCGCTCGGCATTCTCTTTCTGCTGCCGCTGGGCGACCGTCACGATCGCCGTCGCTTAATTGTGGTGAAAAGCGCAGCGCTGGCGGTGTTACTGCTGGCCTGCAGCCTGACCAGCCACCTGCCCTCACTGCTTATTGTCAGCCTGTTAATCGGCATGGCGGCGACCATGGCGCAGGATATTGTACCGGCCGCGGCGATCCTCGCTCCGGCGGGGAAACAGGGGAAAATGGTCGGCACGGTAATGACCGGTCTGCTGCTCGGTATTTTGCTCTCGCGTACGGTCAGCGGCTTTGTCGGCGCGGCGTTTGGCTGGCGTGTGATGTATCAGCTTGCGGCGGTAAGCATTGCACTAATTGGCCTCTTAATGTGGTCAGTATTGCCGCGCTTCGCTACCCACTCCACGCTGAGCTACCCGGCACTGATGCGCTCAATGGCGCATCTCTGGCAGCGCTACCCGACGCTGCGCCGTGCGGCGTTGGCGCAGGGCTTTTTGTCCATAGCCTTTAGCGCCTTCTGGTCGACGCTGGCGCTGATGCTGCTTGAGCACTATCAGCTGGGCAGCGCCGTTGCCGGAACATTCGGTATTGCCGGTGCCGCAGGGGCGTTAGCCGCGCCGTTGGCGGGAGGCCTTGCGGATAAAGTGGGCGCAGAGCGCGTAACCCAACTCGGTGCCGGGCTGGTAACAATCTCCTTCGCCATGATGTTCCTGCTGCCTGCCCTGCCGCCCCATGGCCAGCTGGCGCTGATTGCCCTCTCTGCGGTCGGGTTTGATCTTGGCCTGCAATCCAGCCTCGTCGCGCATCAAAATCTGGTTTACAGCCTCGAGCCGCAGGCGCGGGGACGACTCAATGCGCTGCTCTTTACGGGGGTGTTTATCGGTATGGCGCTGGGTTCCGCGCTGGGAAGCAAGCTTTACGCTGTCGCCTCATGGCAGGGCGTGGTGGTATTGGCGAGCGTAGCGGGGCTTATCGCACTGCTGATTCGTCTCTTCGATGCCCGTAAGCTTGAGCAGGCGAAGCAAAACGCATAGATAAAAAAAGGCCCGCTCTGGAGAGACAGAGCGGGCATAGCAGACATACTCCAGTTTCAGGATATGCCCAAAGTAAAAAGGTTATTAACGGTTCATCTGGAACAGCGACATACCCTGCATATCGGTGAAGGCTTTATAAGAAGCCTGCAATGCCGCTTGCTGCATGGTGTAAGAGGAGATCACCGAGTTCCAGTCAGCATCGATCAGATCGCTCTTCTGCTGCTTTAACGACAGCGCACGATCGTCGCCAAGCGCGTCGAGGGTATCCAGTTCATTGAGCTGCGTACCGAGTTCAGCGCGCACGCTCAGCACGTTGTTCAGGGAGTTGCCCAGACCACGGCTGGTTTTATCCACCGCAGCCTGCGCCGTGGCTTTCGCCGTTTCGTCGCCCGCTACCGGCGTCTTCAGTGCTGCAATTGCCGTGTCGAGCATTTTGAACAGATCCGTCTCCGGCGCAGGCGCAACGCCTGTAGCAGGATCGACAGGCTCTTTGGTCGCATTACTGGTAACGGAGTTGAATACCTGGTCACCGGTATGGGCGATCACCATCGTACGCGCCGCATCAACCTGCTGGGTAATGGCGTCGGTACCGCCGCTGTAGTTGCCTGTGGCATCGTACGGCTTGTTTTCAGTACGGTAGCCACCAAAAATGTAGCGGCCGTTACCGTCGGTGCTGTTCGCGAGGTTCAATAACTGATCGCGAAAGCCCTGCAACTCGGCGGCAACTGAAGCGCGGTCATCATCACTCAGCGAGCCGTTGCCCGCTTTCACGATGCTGCTCTGTGCGCCTGTGACGGCAGTAGTTACCTGCTGCAACACGCTCTCTTCGAGGGAAACTTTCTGCTTCGCGAAGGTACGCGCCGTGTCGTATTGCGTGTTTTGCGCCTGCGCCTGGGAGATCACCACCGCCTGCGAGGCGGCGATCGGATCATCAGACGGGCGGTTAACGCGCTGACCGGTTGTCATCTGCTCGCCGTACCCTAACCATTTGCCCTGAGCATTGGTTACGCCGCGCATATTTTGTTCGTACATCATTTGCGTGCTAATACGCATGACTCACCTCTTACTTAACGAATGGCCAGCAGGGCATCAAACAACGTGCTTGCGGTCTGCAGCACCTGGGCATTAGCCAGGTAATACTGCTGAAAACGCTGCAGGTTGCCGTACTCTTCATCGAGGTTTACCCCGGAGATAGATTGCTGCTGGTTGCTCAACTGGGTCACGACGTTAGTCTGTGTCGCGCTGCTGGTTTTCAGCGTCGAGGTTTTGTTCCCGACATCGCTCACCAGCGTGGCATACGAATCGTTAAAGGTTTTGTTCCCGCCGACCACTTTCGCGCTCTGCAGCTTTAACAAATCCTGACCGTTGCGGTTGTCGCTCGCGCCGTTGCCAGCCGCACCCGCCATGGCGATTTTCGACTCATCAGTCACCGCCACGCTCATATTCACAATCGCGTTGCTCACCGGACGGATGGTGAAGCTGTCATCTTTTTTCGCGCCGGTAGAGCCGTTATTGATGGAGACTTTCAGGCCATCAAAATTGAGTGTACCGTCTGTCGTATCCGGCGTTACCGCGATGGTGGTGTTATTGGACAGACGCGTGACGTTCCACTGCGTGCCGTCAAAAGCCACTTTATAGTCGGTCGCCTGTACCGCAGAGCTGTTAGTTACGGCCGCGGTCAGCGTAGCGTCGCCGCTGTTTTTGCTGTTCGACGTGGCAGAAGGCCCGCCAATATTGAAGAACTTCTCACCCGCATCGCCGTCTGCGTCAAAGCCTTTAACGTGCTGCTGGTTAAAGGAGTCGGCGAACGAGAGCGCCAGCTGGCCCAGCGTATTACGCGCCTGGTCCAGATCCTGCGTACGGAATGAGAGCAGGCCGCCGAGTGAACCGGTGGTCACCTGCTTTTCCGGGATCTCGACATTGCCGGCAATCTTATCGACATACGCCAGCGTGGTACGTGCCGGATCGGCGCTGGAAGGCACCGCCGCCAGTTGACGCGCTTCCTTACCCTGCACCAGAGTAATGCCGTTACCCATGCTGACGTTATAGCTACCATCCTGGGTGCTGACTTCCACACCCACGACTTTGTTCAGTTCGCTGACCAGCTGATCGCGCTGATCGAGCAGGTCGTTTGGCGATGAGCCTGCGCCTACCGCAGTCAGTTTAGAGATCTGCTGGTTGAGGTTGGCGATCTGCTTCGAGTAGTTGTTGATCTGATCAACGCTGGTGGCGATAGATAAGTTGACCTGTTTATCCTGGTCACGCAGATACTGATCGGCCACTTTAAACTGGTTTACCAGACCGTCGGCTTTGCCGAGCAGCGCCTGGCGCGACGACGGATCGGAGGCGTTACTCACCAGCGTCTGCATGCTGGAGAAGAAGCTCTGCAGGCTGCTCGACAGGGAGTTAGTGGTATCCGAGAGCACATCGTCAATTTTTGACATCTGCTCGTAACGTGTGGTCAACCCGCTGTTCTGGTTTTGCGCCGCGCGCAGCTGGTTGGTAATAAAGGCGTCATACTCACGCTGAACGCCAGTCACGGTGACACCATTGCCCACGTAGCCGCTACCGGTCAGCGTGCTGTTCGAACTGGTCAACACCGTCGTCTGACGGGTATAGCCCGCGACGTTATAACTCGCAATGTTATTACTGGCGGTATTGAGCGCGGCCTGGGCTGCGCTAAGCCCGCTCATTGCGCTGTTAATCAAACTGGACATGGAGGTTCCTTATACACTTTCAGACATGAGTCCTGTTGAAGATTATCGGCAACCCTGAGTGAAACTTGAGACGTTTTAGAACAGATTTTGTGTATCTGTGCTGTACGCCTTGCTCACTTTCTCACCCATCGATTTAAGCTGCTGGATCATTGAGGTCAGCTTACGGGCATAGTGCGGATCGGTTGCGTAACCAGCGCTCTGCAGCGCCTGTGCGCCCTGCTCCGCCGTTGCCGCGGTGGTTACCGCCGCGTAACGTTTGTTGCGCGTCAACATGCCGACATAGTCGGAGAGCGCTTCAAGGTAAGAGCTATACACACGGAATTTGGCTTTCACTTTCACCGCCTCACCGTTTTCATACTCGGTGGTGGTGATTTCGGTGGTCGGCCCTTTCCAGCTTGAGGTCGCTTTCACGCCGAAGATGTTGTAGCTCGGCTCGCCGTTCTCACGCGGGATCTGCCGCTGGCCCCAGCCGGATTCCAGCGCAGCCTGCGCGAGGATCAGGTGGTGCGGCACGCCGCTCTGCTGGCTCGCCAGCCGCGCCGGGAGCGAAAGCTGGGCGAGGAAGTCTTTGCTGTCGCCGGAGAGCGGCTGATCGTTACCCGCGTCAGCCACTTCAGATGCATCGGGCACTTTGGGTATCGCTTTGCGCACCAGCTGTGTCAGCGCCTGGTTTTGATAGGTGTTGACGGTCTCCAGCGGGAACTTCATCGGCACCTGCTGCATCTGGTCAGCCGGATCGACTGGCGCTTGATCGCCGGTCATCTGTTTCACCATCATATCGGCGAGACCCAGACCTTTCCCGGCGGTCATCTGCTGAGCGATCTGCTGGTCATACATGCTGGTATACAGCCGCGTTGAATCACTGCTGAAAATCCCATCTTTCGGTAACGCTTCGCGCATGCTTTTCAGCATCATCTGCACGAACATCCCCTCCACCTGACGCGCCACCGGGCGCAGGTTGGCAGCCGGATCCTGTCCGGCTTTTGACTTCAGTTCATTCAGCGATTGCGCGTCCCATGCCGCGCTGGTCAACATTCGGCTGTCGGTCAACATTAGATGATCTCCAGTTTCGCACGCAGGCAACCGGCGCTCTGCATTGCCTGCAGAATCGACATCAGCTCCATTGGCGAGGCACCCAGGGCGTTAAGGGCACGCACGACGCTGTTGAGGTTGGCGCTGGAGCGTACGCTCTGCAGCGAGCCGCCGCTCTGGCGCAGGTCAATCTGCGTTTGCGGTGTTACCACGGTCTGGCCGCCGCCAAATGGCGTATTCGGCTGGCTTACGTTGTTCTGCTGGTTGACGGTGACCGAGAGGTTACCCTGCGCAATGGCACAGCTATCCAGCGACACTTCGCGGTTCATCACCACCGATCCGGTACGCGAGTTAACAATCACTTTCGCATCCTGCTGCGTGGTGCCGACTTCCATATTCTGGATATCCGCCAGGGCACGAACCTGAGAGCTGCCGCCGGAGGAGACGCGCACCTGAACGGTACGGCCATCCAGCGCGGTGGCGCTGCCATAACCGCGTGCGCGGTTGATGGTGTCAGCAATCTGCTGCGCCATGGTGAAGTCTTCCTGGTTCAGCTGCAGGTTGATGCTGTTCGTGGCCCCGAACTGGTTCGGCAACTCACGCTCAATTACCGCGCCGCCGGTAATGCGACCGCCGTTAAGCTGGTTAACCTGCACGCTGCTGCCGCCGGCTGACGCGCCCGCGCCGCCAACAAGGATGTTGCCCTGCGCCAGTGCATAGACCTGGCTGTCGACGCCCTTCAGCGGGGTCATCAGCAGCGTACCGCCGCGCAGGCTTTTGGCGTTACCCATTGAGGAGACCACCACGTCGATGGTCTGCCCCTGGCGACCAAAAGCCGGAAGCTGCGCCGTGACCATGACTGCCGCCACGTTTTTCAGCTGCATGTTGGTGCCCTGCGGGACGGTAATACCCATCTGCGAGAGCATGTTGTTCAGCGTCTGGGTAGTAAATGGCGTCTGGGTGGTCTGGTCGCCCGTCCCATCCAGGCCAACCACCAGCCCGTAGCCAATTAAGGAGTTTTCACGTACGCCCTGTACACTGGTGAGATCCCGGATAC
Organism: Kosakonia sp. CFBP8986; assembly: GCF_034044935.1. Classification (NCBI taxonomy): domain Bacteria; kingdom Pseudomonadati; phylum Pseudomonadota; class Gammaproteobacteria; order Enterobacterales; family Enterobacteriaceae; genus Kosakonia; species Kosakonia sp. CFBP8986. The sequence continues at coordinate 497,016 of NZ_JAXCXB010000001.1, forward strand.
GGTCAGCCTGGGCGAAGGTCGCCATCAGCACTAACACCATACCAGTCAAATATTTAAACATTGTTCACCCCGGTTACATCGGCGATAAGTTAAGGAAGAAACGCTGCAGCCAGCCCATATTCTGCGCTTCGTTGATGTAGCCGTTGCCGACGTACTCGATGCGCGCGTCCGCCACCTGGGTGGAAGGAACGCTGTTGCTGCCGCTGATGGTGCGTGGGTTCACGACACCGGAGAAGCGGATGAACTCAGTGCCCTGGTTGATGGCGATCTGTTTTTCACCCACAACATGTAAATTGCCATTGATCAGCACCTGATCGACGGTCACGGTCAACGTGCCGCTAAAGGTGTTACTGGCGTTGGCGCCGCCTTTGCCCCCGAAGGAGTTGCTGCCCGAGGCACCCAGATCGGCACGAGCATTGCCAAACAGACCTTCGAGATAACGCGGAGTGGTGTCTACGCCAAAACTGGCTTTACCATCACGACTGGCGTTGGCCGACGAGCTCTTACTGGCGCTCACGTTTTCCTGCAGTACGATAGTCAGCGTATCGCCAATGTTGCGCGGACGACGATCTTCAAACAGCGGCTGATAGCCGTAGTTAATCGGCTGCGCGGTCTGATAAATCGAGCCATTGACGACCGGAATGGGACCGGGCATCGGTTGAGCTGTCGTTGCCCCCTGCACCAGTGGTGTAGAAGGGACCCAGGCACACCCGGTCAGGGTTAATGCCACTAAAGCCATTATCGGGTAGCTGCGGACGGCGTATTTTTGCATTGCATTCATCTTCGAGATCAGGGTTCCGGTGCGGCGGTTACCGCACCGGATAACGCCTTAGAGTTGCGTCAGTTTTTGCAGCATCTGATCGGTGGTCGATACTGCTTTACTGTTAATTTCGTAAGCGCGCTGAACCTGGATCATGTTCACCAGCTCTTCCGCGACGTTTACGTTTGAAGTTTCCACAAATCCCTGGTAGAGCAAACCTGCACCGTTCAGGCCAGGCGTGGTGCCGTTTGGCGCGCCGGAAGACTGGGTTTCGGTGTAGAGGTTCTCACCAATGCTCTCAAGCCCGGTGTCGTTCATAAAGGTGGTGAGGTTTAACTGGCCAACCTGCACCGGTGCTGCCGCGCCCTGCTGCGTCACGCTGACCACACCATCGCGACCGATGGTAATGCCCAGGCTGTTCGCCGGGATGGTGATAGCCGGTTGCACCTGGAAACCGCCCGCCGTTACCAGCTGGCCGTTCTGATCCACCTGGAAAGAGCCGTCACGGGTGTAAGCAGAGGTGCCGTCCGGCAGCAGAACTTCGAAGAAGCCCTGACCTTTAATGGCGACATCTTTGCTGTTGTTGGTCTGAGACAGGTTGCCCTGGCTGTGCAGACGCTCGGTGGCGACCGGACGCACACCGGTACCGATCTGCAGACCGGAAGGCAGCGTTGTCTGTTCAGATGATTGCGCGCCTGGCTGGCGGATCGTCTGGTACATCAAATCTTCAAATACCGCACGCTGACGCTTAAAACCATTGGTGCTGACGTTCGCCAGGTTGTTGGCGATGACATCCATATTGGTTTGTTGGGCGTCGAGGCCGGTTTTTGCGATCCATAATGAACTGATCATATGTAGTCCTGTTTATTAGCCCATTGACAGCAATTGGTTAGCACGCTGCTCGTTTTCATCGACGCTGCTGATGATCTTCATCTGCATTTCGAAACGGCGCGCGCTGGCGATCATATCGGTCATCGACTCGACCGGTTTCACGTTACTGCCTTCCAGTACGCCAGACTGCACGCGAATGGAGGGGTCAGGCTGCAACGTTGCGCCACGGGTCGCCTGCGCGCTCTGGCTGAGACGGAAAAGACCGTCATCACCGCGCACTATTTCGCGCGGTTCTGCTTTTACCAGCTTCAGCTTGCCGACAGGCGCGATGGTATTCGCCGCGTCGCCAGGGTTGAGCGCCGAAATCGTACCGTCAGCGGCGATAGTGACCTGCGCCCCTTCCGGTACGGCAATCGGACCGCCTTCGCCAATCACTGGATGGCCCTGAATCGTCAACTGACCGGTCGGGCTCACCTGGATATTGCCGTTACGGGTGTAACCTTCCGAGCCGTCCGCCGTTTGCACTGCCAGCCAACCATCCTGCTGCAACGCCACATCAAGCGGGCGTGAGGTGTAGTCCAGTTGACCCGGCGTCATATCGGCGCCAGGCGTGGAGGCCACCACCAGCGTGCGGGTAGGCAGGGAAAGCCCTTCTACCGGCACCGCGCGCAGCGCGTTCAGCTGGGCGCGAAAGCCCGGTGTGGAAGCATTCGCGAGGTTGCTGGCGGTGACAGCCTGCTGATTCAGCGTCTGGCTGGCTGCGCCCATCGCGGTATATATTGCGTGATCCATTAAGCCGTCCCGTCAGTCGATTAACGCAGGTTAACCAGCGTGTTAAGGATCTGATCCTGGGTTTTGATGGTCTGCGCGTTCGACTGATAGTTACGCTGCGCGACGATCATGTTGACCAGTTCTTTACTCAGATCCACGTTTGAGGCTTCCAGCGCGCCGTTGGTCAGCTTGCCGAAGTTACCGGTGCCGGCGGTGCCGAGCAGCGCAACACCAGAGGAGTTGGTAGCAGACCAAACGTTGTCACCCTGAGACTGCAGGCCTTCGTTGTTGGCGAAGTTCGCCAGCACGATCTGACCCAGCAGCTGCGACTGTTCGTTGGAGTAGCTACCGACAACGGTGCCGTCATCGTTAATGGCGTAGCTCACCAGTGAACCCGGCGCGTAACCGTTCTGGTTGATAGCCACCACACCGCTGGTGCCAGTGTTCTGCTGCATTGAGTTCAGGAAGCTCAGGCTAAAGGTGCTGGCGGCAGAGCCGTTCAGGCTGGCCAGACCGATGTTGATCTGCGGCTGAGCGTTAGCGGTCGCCGACAGGTTCCAGGTACGCGGAGAGGTCGCCGGAGAGACTTCGGTGTAGTTGTTGACCGCAGAGAGCGTACCGTTGCTGGTAAAGGTCATCTGCGCGGCTTTCTGGTAAGAAGAGCCCGCTACGCTGGAGTCCTGGGTGTAGACATCCCATTTGTTGGCGCTGTTTTTAACGTAGTAAACGTCAACGGCGTGGGAGTTACCCAGGCTGTCATAGGTGGTGACAGTGCCTTTTTTGTTATAAGAGTCTGAGTTCGTCGGATCGAACGGGCTAACCGTCGGGGTGGAGTCCGTTGAGTTCAGGTTCATCTGCATCGCCGCCGTGGTGGTGGCTTTCGCCGCCATCAGGGTGTTAGGGATGGTGATGGCAGACGGGTTTGCGCCGCTCTGCACCGCAGGCGGTGTGCCGGCTACCGGGAAACCGGTCACCTGCATACCCTGCATGTTAACCAGGTTGCGGTTTTCGTCGAGTTTGAACTGACCGTTACGGCTGTAGTAAACAGAACCGTTGCTGTCGGTCACACGGAAGAAACCGTTGCCGCTCAGTGCGACGTCGAGGCCACGACCGGTGTTGGTGGTGGTGCCGTCAGCGAAGTCCTGAGTAATACCTGCCACTTTAACGCCGAGACCTACTTTAGAACCGGCAAACATATCGGCGAAGGACGCAGATCCGGATTTAAAGCCATAGGTGGCGGAGTTGGCAATGTTGTTACCAATGACATCGAGGTTGGTGGCCGCAGCATTCAGGCCGCTGACCGCTTGTGAAAAGGCCATGACTTACTCCTGATAAGTATGAAGGCTTTAAATAATCTGTCGTACTTCGTCGAGTGTGGTACTTCCGTAAGTACCTAAATCCAGTGTGCTTCCCTTGTCGCCGCGGGTGACACCCTGTACCAGCGCAAACTGCAGCGGTTGTGCAACCAGCTGCGTTGTGCCGGAGCTGGCCGCGATAGATACCGTATATGAGTTATCCGGTGCTACGCTGCCATCTGTCATTTTGCCGTCCCAACTAAAGGTGTGGACGCCAGCTTTCAGACCGCCGAGTTCAATAGTCCGTACCGGCGTACCGCTCTTATCGCTCACGATGGCGGTCACTTTGTCGGCAGTCTGCGTCAGTTCTACGCCAAACGGCGTGGATGTTCCTTTGCCCACCAGCACGGTCTGTCCCGGGATCATCACGCCGTGACCAATCAGGGTGCTCGCCTGCAGCGACTGATTGTTATCAAGCTGTCCGGAGATGGAGCCGAGGGTGGTATTCAGTTTCTCAATCCCGCTTACGGTGCTGATCTGCGCCAGCTGCGTGGTCAGCTCGTTGTTCTGCAGCGGGTTGGTGGGATCCTGGTTCTTTAACTGCGCAACCAGCAGCGTCAAAAAGCTGCCCTGAAGGTCGGATGCGCTGTTAGTGCCGGTAGCCGTGGTACCGGACGTTTTACTGGTCGTCGAGACGCCGTTGTTAATCGGGTCGTTAATATTTACGCTGATAGACATACGGGGCCCCTTTACTGACCGAGAGTGAGCGTTTTGAGCATCATGCTCTTCACGGTGTTCAGCACTTCAACGTTCGCCTGGTAGCTGCGCGACGCGGACATGCTGTTAACCATTTCGCCCACGACATCGACGTTAGGCATTTTTACGTAGCCGCTTGCATCTGCCAGCGGGTTACCAGGTTCATACACCAGCTTGTCCGGCGCCTGGCTTTCAATCACATCCGCCACTTTTACGCCGCCCGTTGCCTGGCCCGGTGCTGCATCGACCTGAAAGACAACCTGTTTAGCGCGATACGGCTGACCGTCGGGTCCGGTTACGCTGTCGGCGTTCGCCAGGTTACTGGCGGCGACGTTCATACGTTTGGACTGTGCGGTCAGCGCGGAGCCTGCGACATCAAAGATATTCAGTAATGCCATTTAATTAGTTCCCCTGTTGCAGAACACTCATCATGCTTTTGATCTGCCCGCCCAGCACGGTCAACCCGGTCTGGTATTTGACGCTGTTGTCGGCGAACTGGGTACGTTCACGATCCATATCGACGGTGTTGCCATCCAGCGATGGTTGATCGGGAATGCGATAAAGCAGATCGGTAGACGGGCCGGTCATCGCCTGCGCCGGAATGTGGCGCGAAGAGGTGAGCGCCAGCGATACACCGCTGCCTTCAGCCCGACCGCGCTCCATCACTTTTTTTAATTCACTGGAAAAATCCATATCGCGCGCCTGAAACCCTGGGGTGTCGGCGTTAGCAATATTTGCTGCCAGAATCTCCTGGCGCTGGGCGCTCAGGTTCAGCGCTTCCTGTTGAAAGCGCAGTGCGGCATCAAGTTTATCGAGCATGGCTCCCTCACTGATGACAATTATTTAGCCAACAGCTTAAATCGCCCCTTGCAAACTTATCGTTGGAATAAGGGCAAAATGCGTCGCTATTTTTTGCGTTGATAGATTTGCAAAGCGGTTAAAATCTCCTCATCTGGTTCAACAGGCTTGTTTTGCGATGAAGACGTTGAAAGGCGGTGTAGCCGCAATCTTATTGTTATTAAGCCCCTTTTCTCAGGCAGCGGATCTGCAGGCGCAACTGACGTCGCTTTTCGCCCAGCGTCTGGCTGGCTTTAGCGATGAGGTGGTGGTAAACATTCGCACCCCGCAAAGCCAGTTACCGGCATGCGATCAGCCGACCCTGAGCGTGGTGGGCGGCGCGAAGCTGTGGGGCAACATGAATGTGATGGCGAACTGCGCGGGTACGAAACGCTTTGTGCAGGTCGAAGTCCAGGCGACCGGCAACTATGTCGTGGCGGTGCAGCCTGTTGCGCGCGGCGCGACATTGCAGGCCGGGAGCGTGGCGTTACAGCGCGGCCGGCTCGATCAGTTGCCGCCGAGAACCATGCTCGATATCAACATGGCGCAGGACGCGGTAAGCTTGCGCGATCTGGCGCCGGGTCAGGCAATTCAGCTCTCAATGGTGCGTCAGGCATGGCGGATTAAAGCCGGCCAGCGCGTACAGGTTGTGGCGTCCGGAGATGGCTTTAGTGTGAACAGCGAAGGTCAGGCGATGAACAATGCGGCAGTGGCGCAAAATGCCCGTGTTCGCATGGCTTCAGGGCAGATAGTTAGCGGCACGGTTAATTCTGATGGGAATATTCTTATTAACCTATAAATTGCTTAAAGAACTAATGCTATCTGCCGATAAGTTAGTAAGACTGAAGAAATCTGGCCCGAAACGCCGCGAACCTCAATGAGGAAACATTATGAGCATCGATCGTACCTCTTCCCTGAAGCCGGTTAACACCGTTCAACAGCGTGAGACTAACGAAACCCAGACGCAGAAAACGCGTCAGGAAACTGCCGCGACGGCAAACAGCACCAACGTCACGCTCAGCGGTTCCCAAACCAGGCTGATGCAGGCGGGCGCTAACGACATCAATATGGAACGCGTTGAAAAACTGAAAACCGCGATTCGTAATGGTGAACTCAAAATGGACACCGGCAAAATTGCTGATGCCCTGATTAACGAAGCGAAGAGTTACTTACAGAGTAAATAACCGTATGAATCGACTGTCAGATATTCTTGATCAAATGACAGTTATCCTGAGCGCTCTGAAAGACGTGATGGATACTGAGCAAAAACAGCTTTCCGTTGGCCATCTCAATGGCAGCGCGCTACAGCGCATTACGGAGGAGAAAAGCTCCTTGCTCGCGACGCTGGACTACCTTGAGCAGCAGCGTCGTGCCGAACAGAAAACGCAACAAAACGCCTCAGGCGATGTTGCCAATCGCTGGCAGATCATCACGCAGAAAACGCAGCATTTACGCGACCTCAACCAGCACAACGGCTGGCTGCTGGAGGGGCAAATCGCGCGCAACCAGCAGGCACTGGAAGTCCTGAAACCGCATCAGGAACCGAGCCTCTACGGTGCGAATGGCTATGCCTCATCCGCCAATCGCGGCGGCAAGAAGATTGCGATTTAATTCGACGATAGCGTGACTACGCCGTTGTGAATATGCCAGGGGTCTCCCTCTGGCTTTTTGCGTTGCTTTTTATACCGTCCGGCGCGCGAACTCTTTCACTTTAAACCCGAGCAGCGCAAGGGTAACAAAGTAAGCAACAATACCCGCCCCAACCACTATCATCAGGCGCAGCAAGCGGTACGGCATTGTTCCTGTCGCCCAGTCAGGCATCACATACAGCATCCCTACCAGCGCGGCGGCCATGACTACCACGGCAATCACCAGACGAAGCAGAAAACGGCTCCAGCCCGGCTGCGGGGTAAAGATCTTCTGCTTGCGCAGCTGCCAGTAGAGCAGGCTGGCATTGAGACAGGCCGCCAGACCAATCGACAGCGACAGCCCGGCATGCTTCAGCGGGCCGATAAAGGCCAGGTTCATCACCTGGGTCATCAGCAGCGTCACAATGGCGATTTTGACCGGCGTTTTAATGTCCTGGCGTGAATAGAAGCCTGGTGCCAAGACCTTCACCACGATCAAACCCATCAACCCGACCGAGTAGGCGATCAGCGCGCGCTGAGTCATTGCCGCATCAAAGGCGGTGAATTTACCATACTGGAACAGCGAAACGGTCAACGGCTTGGCGAGAATGCCGAGCGCTACGGCACTGGGCAGCGCCAGCAGGAAACAGAGGCGCAGGCCCCAGTCCATCAAGCGGCAATACTCCTCCTGATTGCCGCTGGAGAAACTTTTCGACAGCGACGGCAGCAGGATTGTCCCGAGCGCCACGCCCAGCACGCCGGAGGGGAACTCCATTAAGCGGTCAGCGTAATACATCCACGACACGGAGCCGGAGACGAGGAACGAGGCGAATATGGTGTTGATGATAAGCGAGATCTGGCTGACAGAAACGCCAAGGATCGCCGGCCCCATCTGCTTCACCACCCGCATCGCCCCCGCGTCGCGCAGGTTGATGCGCGGCAGCACCAGCATGCCAATCTTCTTCAGATGCGGCAGTTGATAGACCAGTTGCAGCACGCCGCCAACGGTGACCGCCCAGGCCAGCGCCAGCACCGGCGGATGGAAGTAAGGCGCGGCGAAGAGCGCAAAACCAATCATGCTGACATTGAGAAAGGTGGGCGCAAACGCCGGCACTGAGAAGCGGTTCCAGGTATTGAGGATCGCCCCCGCCAGCGACGCCAGCGAGATCAGCAGAATATAGGGAAAGGTGATGCGCAGCAGCTGCGAGGTGAGGTTGAATTTATCTGCCGTATCGGCAAACCCCGGCGCAGTAACGAGGATCACCCAGGGGGCGGCGAGCATCCCGATAACGGTGACTATCGCCAGCGCAAGGGTCAGCAGGCCTGAAACATAGGCGACAAAGACGCGGGTGGCATCTTCGCCCTGTTTGCTTTTGTACTCGGCGAGGATCGGCACAAAGGCCTGGGAAAAGGCGCCCTCGGCAAAAATACGCCGTAACAGGTTGGGCAGTTTAAAGGCGACAAAGAAGGCGTCCGTTGCCATCCCTGCACCAAACACCCGTGCCACAATGGCATCGCGCGCGAAGCCCAGCACGCGGGAAAACATTGTCATGGAGCTGACTGCCGCCAGCGATTTGAGTAGGTTCATTCTGGTTTCCATAAGACACAACGCCTGCAATGCAGGCGTTGGGATACAGCGAAGCGCTTAGTCTACAGGGAAAAAAGCGAATTACTATCGCCTGCGTTACCCCGCATTATTCACTCATCGCCTCGCGCCAGAGCTTCTCCACCACGCGCTGCGCAAGGATCGCCTGCTCGCCCGCCGTTTCCGGAACCGTCTGATTTTGCACACACTCGATAAAGTGGCGCGCGCAGCCGGCAAAACCGCGCTGCTCCAGCACGCTCTGCCAGCCGGGGATTGGGCGCGCGATAACCCCCTGCCCGCGCTCTTCGCGCCACTCGCGCATATCAGTAATATCCACCAGCCCGCCGTCGGTCACCGCCTGCACCCACTCGCGCTGGCTGCCCGCCCGCCGGTGCATACTGGTAGTGATGTGCAGCGTGTCGGCGCTGAAGTGGTGCTCAGCATAGAGCATTGCGCCGTCGTCGGTGGTTTGCAGCGTGCCGCTCTGGATCTGTACACGACCGCCCGCCAGCCATAGCGCAGTGTCGACCACATGGAGGTAGTCATCAAGCAGCGTAAAGCGCAGGTCGTGCGGCCCGACGCTATCGGCGCGGTGTTTATCCATACGCAGCGACGCCGCCTGCGGCATCTGCTGTTTCAACTCGCGGTAGAGCGGCGAGAAGCGGCGGTTAAAGCCAACCATCAGCGTCAGCTTTTTGCGCGCCGCCAGCTCGACTAAGCGCTCGGCATCTTTCAGGTTTTCCGCCAGCGGTTTATCAACGCAGACATGCACGCCAAGGTTGAGCAGCTCGCTCACCACAGCAAAATGTGAGGCGGTTGAGGTGTGCACGAAAACCGCATCGCACTGTGCCGCCAGCGATGCCAGCGAATCTGCATAAGGAATGCGCCAGGTTTCACACACTCGCAGGGCTTTATCCCGCGTTGGCGACCAGGCCGCCGCCAACGTCCACTCCGTTGCCGCGCCCAGCACCGGCAACCAGGCTTTCTGCGCGATACCGCCCAGCCCTACTACACCAATCCGTAATGTCGCCACGCTTAATCCCCTAAATGTGCCAGCAGCGAATCGAGACGCTGCTTCAGTTCCGCAACTTCGATCTCCAGCGCCTCAACGCGCGCCTCAAGCGTCTGCTCGGAGGGCGCTACGGCTTCGACTACATTGATCAGCGTCTGCATATCGCCACTGAAGAGGTGCATATAGCGGCTTTCACGCTTGCCCGGCTCGCGCGGCAGGCGCACCACATAGGGGCCATCTTCACGGTTTGCCAGTTGCTCAAGGGCGTTTTCCACCTCGGCCATATCAGAAAAACGGTGCATGCGTTCCGCACGGCCACGCAGTTCACCCGGCGTTTGCGGCCCGCGCAGCAACAGCGTGGCGATAAGCGCCACCTCTGCCGGGCTTAACTTCAGATCGCCAAATTCAGAGTTACAGAAGCGCTGCTCATATTTAGTCACCCGATTACCAAAACCGCTGACGGTGCGCAGGTAGTGACGCTTCACCAGCTCATCAAGCACCTGTTGCACCTCCTGCTCGCTCAGGTTCATCACCGGCTCGCGGTTGGTTTTCTGATTACAGGCCGTCACCACGCCGTTGATGGAAAGCGGATACTGCTCCGGCGTGGTGACCTGCTTCTCCAGCAGGCAGCCGATAACCCGCGCCTCGATGGCGGTGAGTTGATACTTCATCTCTGCTCCTTAGCGTCCCGGAGTCCACTCCTGGGCGGTTAATGCGGTGAGGACGTGGTCGCGCCACTGCCCGTCAATCAATAAATAGGATTTGGCATAGCCCTCTTTTTCAAACCCGAGGCGCGCCAGCAAGTCGCCGCTGCGTTTATTGTGCGGCATATAGTTGGCCATTATGCGGTGCATATGTTGCGTGCGCTGCATATAGCGAATGGCGGATGTCAGGGCTTCAAACATCAGGCCTTGACCCTGCCACTTCTGGCCGATGGAGTAGCCGAGATAACAGGCGTGAAACGAGCCGCGCACCACGTTGGAAAAGTTGGCGACGCCGACGATCTCTTTCTCTTCGGGATCGAGCAGGGCGAAGTAAAAAGCGGAGCCCTGTTTATGAAACTCATTGATCATCCCCAGACGCGCCTGCCAGCCGGAAGGGTAACAGTGGCTCTCATCGCGGACAGGCTCCCAGGGCTTTAAAAACTGGCGATTTTCCGCATAATAATCCGCAAGCCGCCACGCATCGCGCTCGTGAACCAGGCGCACCACTAATCTGTCCGTTACCAAGCGTACTTTCGGCACATTACTGCGATAGCCAAACATGTTTACCACTCCTTCGTTTCGCGGCTTTTTTTACCCCTTCTCTTTACTATACCTTTGCTCTGCGACTCTGTGAAAACAGCAACATGGCATTTTCTGCGCCGCGCCCCCTTTTCGATGAAAAGTCTCAATCAAACGCCCGCCTTGATAAAAAAATATTGTCGCGGTGAATGTGTGAAAACGGTTGCCGAAGCCGCAGAATAGAGGCGTCACCTTTTTCTGATTTCCCGGAGGGGAAATGGCGCGCATCTCGCAGGCAAGGAGCCTGGGTAAATATTTCCTGCTGGTCGATAATTTTTTGGTGGTGCTCGGTTTTTTTGTTGTCTTCCCCCTGATTTCCATTCGTTTTGTTGATCAACTTGGCTGGGCCGCGCTGATGGTCGGGATCGCGCTCGGCCTGCGTCAGTTTATTCAGCAGGGGCTAGGCATGTTTGGCGGCGCGATCGCCGACCGCTTTGGCGCAAAACCGCTGATTGTCACCGGCATGCTGATGCGCGCAGCGGGATTCGCGGCGATGGGGATGGCACATGAGCCGTGGGTGCTATGGCTCTCCTGTATCCTTTCCGGGCTTGGCGGCACGCTGTTCGACCCGCCGCGTTCGGCGCTGGTGGTCAAACTGGTGCGTCCTCGCCAGCGCGGACGCTTCTTCTCGCTACTGATGATGCAGGATAGCGCCGGGGCGGTTATCGGCGCGCTACTCGGCAGCTGGCTGCTGCAATATGATTTCCGTCTGGTGTGCGCCGCCGGGGCGCTGATGTTTATCCTCTGCGCCGGCTTTAACGCCTGGCTGCTGCCGGCGTGGAAGCTCTCGACGGCGAAAACGCCGGTGCGCGAAGGCTTAGCCCGCGTGCTGCGTGACAAGAAGTTCGTCACCTATGTCTTAACGCTCAGCGGTTACTACATGCTGGCGGTACAGGTGATGCTGATGCTGCCGATTATGGTCAACGACGTTGCCGGTTCGCCGACGCCAGTTAAATGGATGTACGCCATTGAGGCCTGTCTCTCGCTGACGCTGCTCTACCCGATTGCTCGCTGGAGCGAAAAACGCTTTCGCCTTGAGCAGCGCTTGATGTTCGGCCTGGTGGTGATGTCATTCAGCCTCTTTCCGATGGGCATGGTCGGCTCCCTGCAACAGCTTTTTACACTTATCTGCACCTTCTATATCGGCTCGATTATCGCCGAACCGGCGCGGGAAACCCTGAGCGCGCAGCTGGCCGATGCGCGGGCGCGCGGCAGTTATATGGGCTTTAGCCGCTTAGGTCTGGCCTTTGGCGGCGCGCTTGGCTATGCCGGCGGCGGCTGGCTGTTTGACGCCGGGAAAGCCTTTCGCCAGCCGGAGCTGCCGTGGATGATGCTCGGCGTGATTGGGCTTATCACCTCCCTTGCGCTGCTGTGGCAGTTTGCCCCCCGCCGCGTTCAGCCGCCGATGCTCGAACCCGGCGCCTGATTTGCGCCACCTCTACCTCTCTTCCATACTGATTAGTGATGGATAAACCAGTATGGAGGAGAAACGTGAAACTCTACATTTACGATCACTGCCCTTTCTGTGTAAAAGCCCGCATGATTTTCGGCCTTAAGAATCTCCCGGTTGAACTCCATGTCCTGCAAAGCGATGACGAAGCGACGCCGACCCGCATGATTGGTCAGAAGATGGCGCCGATCCTGCAAAAAGATGACAGCCGCTACCTGCCCGAAAGCCTCGATATTGTTCACTACGTTGATAAGCTCGACGGTCAACCGCTGCTGACCGGCTCGCGCAATCCGAAGATCGAGGAGTGGCTGCGTAAGGTGAATGGCTACGTTAATAAGCTGCTGATCCCGCGCTTCGCGCAGGCCCCCTTTGACGAATTTTCCACCCCGCAGGCGCGCGCCTACTTCACCGCCAAAAAAGAGGCGGCGATTGGCGATTTTGCCGATCACCTCTCCCACTCTGCCGGGCTGGTGAAGAACATCAGCGACGATCTGCGCGCGCTGGAGAAGCACATCGTGCAGCCGAATGCCGTCAACGGCGAACTGTCGGAAGATGATATTCATCTCTTCCCGCTGCTGCGTAACCTGACGATTGTCAGCGGCATTACGTGGCCGACCCGCGTCGCCGATTACCGCGACAACATGGCGAAACAGACCCAGGTTAACCTTCTCTCTTCCATGGCTATCTAAGCCATTCATGGCGGAAGCGTCCGGCTTCCGCCCCTTCTTTAAGTATTTTCTGCTGGCCTTTGCGCCGGGCGTCGCGCATGCTACACCTCGATCGAGGCATCAGGACCACGTTGAGGAATTCATGAAGAAGATGATTTTGGCCGCAGCACTCATGCTGAGCGGCGTGCTGGTGGGTTGCAATCAGCTGACCCAATACACAATCAGCGAACAGGAGATTAACCAGGCCCTGGAGAAACGGAATAACTTTGCCAAAGATATTGGCGTGCCGGGTGTGGCTGATGCGCATATTGTTCTCAGCAATCTTGCCAGCGCGATTGGCCGCGAAGAGCCAAACAAAATCACCTTAACGGGCGATGCCAATCTGGATATGACCTCGCTGTTCGGCAATCAAAAAGCGGTGATCAAGCTGAAGCTGAAAGCGCTGCCGACCTTTGATAAAGATCAGGGCGCAATCTACCTGCATGAGATGGAAGTGGTGGACGCGACGGTAACACCGGAAAAGATGCAGACCGTGCTACAAACCGTGATGCCTTACCTGAACCAGTCTCTGCGCAACTACTTTAACCAGCGCCCGGCCTATGTGCTGAAAGAAGACAGTACCAAAGGCGAAGCGCTGGCGAAGAAATATGCCAAAGGCATTGAGGTGAAGCCGGGCGAGATTGTCATCCCGCTTACCGACTGAATCACTGGGCGCCTGGCGCCCTTTTTTTCAGGAAAAGGATGCAAACGAAAACGTTTCCCCTTATGCTTGGTCTCCGGCAAAAACAGCCCTTTCTCACTTAGCCGGAGCCCTCCAATGACACAACCTCAGGTTTTGAAAATCCGCCGTCCTGACGACTGGCATCTCCATCTGCGCGACGGCGATATGCTGAAAACCGTGGTGCCGTGGACCAGCGAAACCTACGCCCGCGCCATTGTGATGCCGAATCTGGCTCCCCCTGTAACTACCGTTGAGGCGGCTATCGCCTATCGTCAGCGTATCCTTGACGCGGTGCCTGCCGGTCAGCACTTCGAACCGCTGATGACCTGCTACCTGACCGACAGCCTGGATCCTGATGAGATCGAACGCGGCTTTGCGGAAAAGGTGTTTACGGCGGCGAAGCTCTACCCGGCAAACGCCACCACCAACTCCAGCCACGGCGTCACCAGTATTGATGCCATCATGCCGGTGCTTGAGCGTATGGAGACGCTCGGCATGCCGCTGCTGGTGCATGGCGAAGTGACCCACGCCGAGATCGATATTTTCGATCGTGAGGCGCGCTTTATTGAGACGGTGATGGAGCCGCTGCGCAAGCGGCTGCCGGGCCTGAAGGTGGTATTCGAGCATATTACCACCAAAGATGCCGCCGACTATGTGCGCGACGGCAATGAGCGGCTGGCCGCCACCATCACCCCGCAGCATTTGCTGTTTAACCGCAACCATATGCTGGTGGGCGGCGTACGCCCGCACCTCTACTGCTTACCGATCTTAAAGCGTAATATCCACCAGCAGGCGCTGCGTGAGCTGGTCGCCAGCGGGTTTGATCGCGTCTTCCTAGGCACCGACTCGGCTCCGCATGCCCGCCATCGCAAAGAGGCGAGCTGCGGCTGTGCAGGCTGTTTCAATGCGCCAACGGCGCTGGCAAGCTACGCCACGGTGTTTGAGGAGATGAATGCGCTGCAGCACTTCGAAGCCTTCTGCTCCCTCAACGGGCCGCGCTTCTATGGCCTGCCGGTGAATGAAGCGTTTATTGAACTGGTGCGGGAAGAGTGCGTGGTGCCGGAGTCGATTGCACTGGCTGACGATACGCTGGTGCCCTTCCTCGCCGGTGAAACCGTGCGCTGGCAGGTGAAGCGCTAAAAATTATTATGCCCCCTGTTGTAATGTGTTCTGATTAACTGTATAAACATACAGTATCTTACACAGGGGGCTGTTATGCGCATTGAAGTGACGATTGCCAGAACCACATCTTTACCCGCAGGCGCTATCGATGCGCTGGCAGGTGAGTTATCCCGCCGTCTGAATGACCACTATCCCGATCGCGAAAATAAAATTTCTGTCCGTTATGCGTCGGCAAATAATCTCTCCGTCCTCGGCGGCGCAAAAGAAGATAAAGACCGCGTTAGCGAAATCCTGCAAGAGACCTGGGAAAGCGCTGACGATTGGTTTATCACCGATTAATTTCCCTCTGAAGTTGAAGTTATTGCCGGGTCGCCCCGGCTTTTTTTGCTTCATTTTCAAGCAAAACCGTAACATCTGATTTTTTCAGTGAAATGAGTCGCTTATCTTTTCACCACTCGCTTAAGAAAAATCTATGACTACAAAAAAGATGTTGCAGAGTGTTTATTTTCCCGATCATGAGGCCGGGTTGTTGATATACTGAAAAGGCTTCAAATTAAAACACGCATTGAACCTCGAACGTCGTTGTCTAATTAAAACACGCCAAACAGGGGGTTATGATGGTAAAGAATAATGAAGTCATCCAGACCCATCCACTGGTCGGATGGGACATCAGCACCGTAGACAGCTATGACGCACTGATGCTTCGGTTGCACTACCAGACCCCGAACAGAGCCGCTCAGGAAGGGACTGAAATCGGTCAGACGTTATGGTTAACAACCGATGTTGCCCGCCAGTTTATTTCGATTCTGGAAGCGGGCATTGCCAAGATTGAATCAGGCGATTACGAAAAAGACGAGTATAAAAGGCATTAACACCATCTGCGCATACTCCATACCAGGCACCCTCGCGGTGCCTTTCTTTTTTCTGCCCTTGTATAAGCCCCCCAGGTTATTTACCCTCCTGAACACGCATTTGCCTGGAGAGAACCATGACATACGACCTGATTATTATCGGTAGCGGATCCGTCGGCGCAGCAGCGGGCTACTACGCCACGCGCGCCGGGCTAAAGGTGCTGATGACCGATGCGCATATGCCGCCGCACAATGAAGGCAGCCATCACGGCAATACGCGCCTGATCCGCCACGCCTATGGCGAAGGTGAGAAATATGTTCCGCTGGTGCTGCGTGCCCAGCAGTTATGGGATGAACTGAACACGCTCACCGGTGAAGCTGTGTTTGAGCGTACCGGCGTCGTCAATTTTGGCCCGGCGGATTCCGCCTTCCTCGCCAACGTCGCCGCCAGCGCCGCGCAGTGGAAGCTGGCGCTGGAAAAACTCGATGCCGCCTCGCTGATGGCGCGCTGGCCAGAAATTCGTGTCCCTGATGATTACATTGCGCTCTATGAAGCCGACTCCGGCGTACTACACAGCGAGCTGGCGATCAAAAGCTGGGTCCAGCTGGCTGAACAGGCAGGCTGCGCGCAGCTCTTCAATTGCCCGGTTACCGCCCTGCACCACCATCAGGATGGCGTCACCATTGATACCCCGGAAGGGAGCTTCTCCGGCAAAAAAGCGCTGGTGAGCGCTGGCACCTGGGCGAAAACGCTGCTGCCAACCCTGCCGATTCAGCCGGTGCGCAAAGTGTTTGCCTGGTTCCAGGCCGATGGCCGTTACAGCGTGAAAAATAACTTCCCGGCCTTTACCGGCGAGATGCCGAACGGCGAGCACTACTACGGCTTCCCGGCGGATGAGAATGAGTTAAAGATCGGCCGCCACAACGGCGGACAGGTGATTAACGCCGCTGACGAGCGCACGCCGTTTGGCGCAGAAGCCGGCGACGGCTCGGAGTGCTTCTCCTTTTTACGCCAGCATCTTCCGGGCATTGGCGGCTGTCTGTATGGCGCGTCCTGCACCTATGACAACTCGCCCGATGAAGATTTTATTATCGATACCGTGCCAGACGCGCCGAACACGCTGGTGGTAACCGGCCTGAGCGGTCACGGCTTTAAATTTGCCCCGGTGCTCGGCGAAATTGCCAGCGCCTTCGCGCAGCAGAAAACGCTGGATTTCGATTTACAGCCCTTCTCCCTCGCCCGTTTTACGCGTTGAATTCACGGCGGCCCTATTTCGGGGCCGTTTCTTTTGGTGGCAAATAAAGTAATCACCTGCGTGAAAATGTGGCGGCATATATTCTCAGCCGTCGGCTTTCTTTTAATTGTGCTTGCCGTCGCGCATGCCAAAATGCTTACAAAAGCTGACACTTAGCGATTTATTCGTCTTTTACAGACAATATTTTTGAATACTTCAGAAGTATGACACCAGGCTTAAGCTGCTGCTAATCCTGCCTTAAACGTTTCAACTTTCTAATAGCCTGAATATAAACTGGCAAACTTATTCAAAAATTATGTTATAGAAAAAATAACAAACCAATTCGTTATTTTTGAGTTGCAATATTTGCTCACTGACGCCATTTTAAATTAACTTTTGGTTAACAGTGATGACCCGTTATGCAATTTCGCAACTCTCCGGCGCGCTACGGTTTTATTTCCGTGACGCTTCACTGGCTGGTCGCCATCGTGGTGTATGGCATGTTCGCCTTAGGGTTATGGATGGTCACGCTCAGCTATTATGATGGCTGGTATCATCAGGCACCCGAAATCCATAAAAGTATCGGCATTCTGCTGATGTTTGGCCTGGTGATCCGCCTGCTGTGGCGTTTTATCTCCCCGCCACCACCGCCGTTGAAAAGCTACTCCACCGCCACGCGCATCGCCGCGGTTGTTGCCCATATCGTTCTCTACCTGCTGCTGTTTGGCATCGTCTTTAGCGGCTATCTCATCTCCACCGCCGATGGTAAACCGATTAACGTCTTTGGCCTGTTTGAGATCCCTGCCACGCTTGCCGATGCCGGCTCGCAGGCGGACCTCGCCGGAACCATTCACCTGTGGCTGGCCTGGAGCGTAGTGGTTCTCTCCGTGCTGCACGGCCTTGCTGCCTTTAAACACCATTTCATTGATAAAGACGCCACTCTCAAGCGGATGCTGGGAAAATCGTCACCTGACTCTGGAGCATAAGTATGAAGAAGATCCTGCCGGGACTCGCTCTCGCCTCGCTGCTGTTCACCACCGGTTCTGCTGTAGCGGCAGACTACAAGATCGATAAAGAGGGCCAGCACGCCTTCGTTAACTTCCGTATCCAGCACCTCGGTTACAGCTGGTTATACGGTACGTTTAAGGACTTCGACGGTAACTTTACCTTTGATGAGTCGAACCCGGCGGCCGACAAGGTGAATGTCACCATCAATACCAACAGTGTCGACACCAACCACGCCGAGCGTGATAAACACCTGCGCAGCGCAGAGTTCCTCAACGTGGCGAAGTTCCCGAAAGCGACCTTCACCTCAACGTCAGTGAAAAAGGATGGTGATGAGCTGGATATTACCGGCAACCTGACCCTGAACGGCGTCACCAAACCGGTTGAGCTGGAAGCGAAACTGCTGGGCCAGGGTAATGACCCGTGGGGCGGCGTGCGCGCAGGCTTTGAAGCCTCCGGCAAGATCAAGCTGAAAGACTTTAACATCACTACCGATCTCGGCCCGGCATCGCAGGATGTTGAACTGATTATTTCGGTTGAAGGTGTGCGCCAGAAGTAAGCAGGCGTAAAAAAAGGAGAGGGGTTCCCCTCTCCTTCTGCGTTATTCCGGGTCCGGAATGCCCAGTTTGGTATTCAGGCGACCACGCGATTTATTGAAGATCTTATTACCATTCTCGCGTCCGGCGCGGCGTTTACGCTGCTCCTCTTCCGGCAGCGCGCGCTCCTCTTTGCACAACTCGCTGCAGCAACCGTCGAACTTCTCAGCACAACTCGGGCACTGAATAAACAGCAGGTGACAGCCATCGTTCAGGCAGTTGGTGTGGGCATCGCACGGCGTGCCACACTGGTGGCAGTGCGCAATCACATCGTCGGAGATGCGCTCGCCCATACGCTCGTCGAAGACAAAGTTTTTGCCGATAAAGCGCACCGGCAGACCCTGCTCGCGGGCGCGGCGGGCGTACTCGATAATGCCGCCTTCGATATGCCACACTTTGTTGAAGCCATTATGCTTCATCCAGGCACTCGCTTTCTCACAGCGAATCCCGCCGGTGCAGTACATGACAATCTTTTTATCTTTGTGTTCCTGCATCATCTCAACCGCTTTCGGCAACTGCTCGCGGAAGGTGTCGGCCGGAATTTCCATCGCACCGTCGAAGTGGCCCACTTCATATTCGTAGTGGTTGCGCATATCGATAAACACCGCGTCAGGATCGTCGAGCATGGCGTTCACTTCCGCCGCTTTCAGGTAATCCCCAACGTCGCTGGCATCAAAAGTCTCATCCTCAATGCCGTCCGCCACGATGCGGTCGCGCACCTTCATGCGCAGCACCCAGAAGGATTTACCGTCATCATCAATGGCGATATTCAGACGCAGCCCATCCAGCGCCGGATCGAAGGTATAGAGCGCTTCGCGAAACGCCTCGAATTTGCTCTGCGGCACGCTGATCTGTGCATTGATCCCTTCATGGGCGAGGTAGATGCGCCCAAAGACGCTCAGCTGCGACAGGGTCTGGTAGAGCGCATCGCGCGTCGCCTGCGGGTTCACAATGGTGAAGTATTTGTAAAACGAGACGGTGACGCGTGGCTCGGTTTCAGCGAGCATGCGGGCTTTCAGTTCATCATTGGAGATGCGGTTGTGTAACACTGGCATGGTGTACGTATCCTGCAGAGTGGAGAGTGAAAAACGGGCGGCATCATAAAGCAAATAGTGTTAATTTACATCCCCACATTTTGCGCTACATTTCAACCCATTCATTTCACACTGTAATGCGCGTTGCGCTTATGGAACGCGGCTCCACCCCCTGGTTTTTGCGAAATTCAAAAAAAATGCGAGAATACAGGCCATTGTAGCTATACACAGGACAGTCATGACGCATTTACCCAAATTTTCGGCATCGCTGCTGCACCCCCGCTACTGGGCAACCTGGTTCGGGATCGGCGTGCTGTGGTTGGTGGTTCAACTTCCCTATCCGCTCCTTTACCGCTTAGGCTGCGCGCTTGGCCACCTTGCACTGCGCGTGATGAAACGCCGCGCACACATTGCGCACCGCAACCTGACGCTCTGCTTCCCGCAGATGAGCGAGGAGGAGCGGCAGAAAATGGTGGCGAAAAATTTTGAGTCCGTCGGCATGGGGCTGATTGAAACCGGCATGGCCTGGTTCTGGTCCGATCGCCGCATGCGCCGCTGGATGGATGTCTCCCATTTCGAACATGTGCGTAACGTACAGGCGCAGGGCCGCGGCATTCTGCTGATTGGCGTGCACTTCCTGACGCTGGAGATTGGCGCGCGGATGTTTGGTCTGAATGAGCCGGGCATCGGCGTCTACCGCCCGAATGACAACCCGGTTATCGATCTGCTGCAAACCTGGGGGCGCATGCGCTCCAATAAAAGCATGATTGACCGTAAAGATCTGAAAGGGATGATCCGCGCACTGAAAGCGGGTGAAGTGGTGTGGTACGCGCCGGATCATGACTACGGCCCGCGCGCCAGCGTCTTCGTCCCCTTCTTCGCCGTTGATCAGGCTGCCTCCACCTCCGGTACCTGGATGCTGGCGCGCATGTCGCAAGCCTGCGTGGTGCCGTTTGTGCCGCGCCGCAAACCCGGTGGCAAAGGGTATGAGCTGATTATGCTTGAGCCGGAGTGCTCACCGCCGCTGGACGATGCCGAAACCACCGCCGCATGGATGAACAAAGTGGTTGAGCGCTGCATTATGATGGCGCCCGAGCAATATATGTGGCTGCATCGCCGCTTTAAAACCCGCCCGCAGGGCGTGCCTTCCCGCTACTAACCACCCTGCTCCGCCTGTAAACCACGGGCGGAGTCGCCTCTGTTACGGCTTCTCCTCACCCTTTTCGTTCTCGTTACGGTAACCGCCGCCCAGCGCTTTAATCAGCGTGATATCAGTACTGAGCTGCTGCGCCTGCATATCGAGCAGCAGAAGCTGTTGCGCCAGCGCTAAACGACGCGCCTCCTGCGCCCTGAAGCGGCTCAGCAGCCCGCGCTGGTAATGGGCCGCCGCGCTATTGGTTGCCGTCATCGCCGCACGCACTTTCTCCTGCTGCATCGCCACCATCTGGTTGAGATCGTTAAGCTGGCTGGAGGTGATCGCCACATCGCGCACCGCGTCGAGCACTGCCTGGTTGTACTGTTTGATCAGGATGTTGCTGGCGGTACGGACTGATTTCAGGTGGGCATTTAACCGCCCGCCGTCAAACAGCGGCAAAGTGAGCGCAGGCAGAATATTGAGCTGCTGGAAGGAGTAGCGAAAGAGATCGCCGACATCAAAGGCGTTGTAACCCCAGAAAGCTTTGATATCAAAGTGCGGGTAAAACGCTGCCTTCGCTGAGTCCACCTGGCTCATGGTGGCAGTAACATACCCGCGCAGCGCCTGCAGATCGGGGCGGCGCGCCAGCAGTTCGAAGGAGAGCGACGCGGGCAGCGTCTGCTGCAATTGCGGCAGCGCCACCGGATGAATGTCAGGCATGCTCTGCGCGTCCGCGCCAATCAGCGCCCGCAGGGTCTCGCGGTAGCGGGTTAACGCGCCGTTCGCTTCCACCAGCTGTTGCTGCGCCGCCAGCCGTTCAGCCTGCGCACCGGCGAGATCAACACTATCTTCAAGCCCGCGCGCCGCGCGCTGCTGGTGCGCCTGCTCGGAGAAGCGGGCAATCTCTTGCTGCTCATTGAGCAGTGCGATGCGCGCGAAAGTCGCCTGCATCGCAAAGTAGAGCTGAGCAACGCTGCTGGCGATATCCAGCTCAATCGCCGCCGTCTCAGCAAGCCTCGCATTCTGCTCACCAATCGCGGCCGCCACGCGCGCGCGATCCGAACCCCAGAGATCGAGATTGAGCGATGCGCCAACGCCGACCGTATTCATCGTGTACCACGGCCCCTGTTTATCAACCGGCAGCGAGTAGGCGTAGGGCCAGGTCGCTTTCGCTTCCTTGTCCGACACGCGCATGTAGTTTTGCGCTGCAACGGCCCCAGCCTGCACGCCCATTGCCGACTGCGCCAGCGCCACCGTCGACTGCGACTGGCCGACGCGTAGCCGCGCCGCCTGCATAGTGGGCGAGTTTTGCAACGCGCGGTTGACCAGCATGGTTAGCTGGCGATCGTGATAGTTTTCCCACCAGCGTGCCGCGGGCCAGCCGCTGTTCGCCAGATGGATCGCCTGCGCCAGTTGCGCCTTCTGCGGGTTGACGATGGTCACCTGCCCCGGATCGTCCTGCACCAGCGCACAACCCGATAACAGCAGCAGGCCAAATGCGGCCAGCGTGCCGCAGCGAAAACGCGAAGAGATCATTTTTGCGCGCATACCTTACTCTGCCTGTCGCGAACTCAGTGAAAAGGGGGATGACCACGCCGGCAGGCTGGAGAGCACCTGCATCAGCGGCGGGCCATAGGGGTTTGCTGCATCGGCGCGCAGTGTCTTCAGATCCGGCTTCGGCTGCGCATGATCGATAGCCGCGGCGTAGGCCTCAACATACTCCGCGCAGCGGGGCAAAAAGGGATCGTCCGCTGCGGCATAGAGGCGATAGCCTTCGCTCAGGCGCACCAGCTCCTGCGCGCTGGCAAAGGTCTCGCCGCGCGGCCAGGCTTTCGCTTCTGCATGGGGATGCGCCCAGGTGTTGAGCGGCTCGGCGGCAACACGGTTAAGCAGCGCATCGCTCTCGGTCAGGCTCGCAAACAGCATTGGTGTCGTGGATTCCCGATCTTTCGCCCGCAACAGCCCGGCAATGCGCCGGTAGAGGCGCGCGAGGCTGGCTTTGAGCTGCGGCGCTTCGCTGTCCGGCCATAAATAGAGGTGGATCAGCGACGAGACCAGTACGCCGAGCAGGATGCCGATCACCCGGTCGCGAAGCTCGGTCAGGTTGGTGAGCGGGCCAAACCAGCTTAAAAAGGCCAGCGCGAAGGTAAAACCCAGCTGGATCCCGGCGTAGGCAATGCGCTCTGAACCACCTGCCAGCCAGGCGGCCAGCGCCATCACCGGCAGCGCCATCCCCAGCAGGCCGACCAGCGACTCTGTCCACGGTTGAATAAAGACGATCAGCAGCAGCGCCAGCAGGGTTGCCAGCAGCGCACCGCCAATGCGCAGCGCGATCTTCTGCATCGTCGCGCCAAGCCCCGGCTGCGCCACAATCACGCAGCTCAGCATAATAGTGTGGATGCCCTGCCAGTCCGTTGCGGTATAGAAGACGTAGCAGATCAGCGTGGCCAGCACGGTTTTCAAAGTGAAGTGCAGATAGGCCGGGTTGCGCCAGGCATCCGGCGGCATTAGCGCTATCTTCTCCCCCTCGCCGGGCGGCAAAGCAACGGTTTCTCCGCGCTGAAGCGAGGCCAGCAGCGCGGCTATCTCGCGCACAATCACATCATGCTTACTGTCAACGGGATCGCAACTCTGTTGCCCAGGCGGCAGCTTGCCCTCCTCCACCTGCTGCGCCAGTGCAAACAGCGCATCGGCAAGCGGCCGCCGCGCCGCATCAGGCGCACCGGGTTGCAGGAGCGCAATCAGTTGATAACTGCGTAGCGTAAACGCCATCACGCTCTGCCACTTCTGCTGATTATCAGCAATTTCCGTGCTGGAGAGCCGCGCCAGCTTAAATAGCGTGTGCAGTTGCGCAACCTGGCGGGCAATGGCGCTAAAGGTGGGTCGAGTCTGTTCGAGGGCGTCAGCATCGGTTTGCAGCAGGCAGGTCGCCGTCTGGCGCAGCATCGCGGCGAGCGCGCTTTTGAACTGCCAGCCAGGAAACGCCTGTGCAAAACAGGCATTGACCAGCAGCGTCACCACAATGGCGCTGTTGATCGCCACCCACAGCCACAGCAGCAGGCGCACGAGGATCTCGCTCTGCCCGGTCATGGAGGGAAAAGTTTGCGCATAGATCACCGCCAGCGCCACGACAAAAAAGGCCAGCCCCAGCTTGCCCATAATGCGCATCAGATAGACGGCGACGGAGAAGAGCAGCACCGAGGCGACAAGGCGCAACAGTGGATAGTCATAGGTCCACTTGATAATCAGCAGCACGCCGCCCAGCACCAGCGTCACCACCAGCATAAAGGCGACGCTGACCAGCGAAATCATCACTACGTTAGGCTGGCTGACATAGAAAACGACGATCAGGGCTATCGCCAGAAAGGGGATCTGCAGGCTCATAAACATCGCAATCAGGATCGCGCAGCTGAGGGTCATACGCAGGGTGTAGTTGCCCCGCCCCGGCGTGGCGCGCAGCTCTTTTTGCAGATAACCCCAGGCGCGCTCCATCCCGATGCTCACTGCGGTTTGAGGGTAACGCTTGCGGAAGCGCCCATGCGGAACAGCGCCGGATCGGGGTGCTCAACGGCGATTTTTACCGGGAAGCGCTGCGAGACATGCACCCAGTTGATGCTTTTCGGCACAATCGGTAAGCCGCCAATCACCGTTCCGCCCTCCGGCAGCACGCCAAACCCGACCGACTCGACGCGGCCGCTAAAGCGCTGGCTGTGGTCGGTCATTACGGTGATCTCTGCCGGTGTGCCGGCGCGAATGCCTTGCAGATCGGTCTCGCGGAAATTGGCCACCACATACCAGCGGTCGTCATCCATCAGCGTAAAGACCGGCTTTAACGCCGAGGCGTACTGGCCGACCGTGGTTTTCAGCGCCACCACCACGCCGTTGAAGGGCGCGCGCACCTCGGTAAACTCCAGATGCAGCTCCGCCAGCGCAATCTGCGCCAGCGCCCCTTCCCGCTGAGCGACCATCGCATCGACGCCAAGCACGGCGGAGGCTGCCTGGCTGGCCTGAAGTTGGATCGCGGCAAGCTCAGAGCGGGCAGCTTTCTCTGCCGTGCGCGCCTGATCCAGCTCCTCCTGCGAAGCGAACCCTTGCGGCACCAGCGGCTCCAGGCGGCTGCGCGTTGAGCGGGTCTGATCGACCAGCGCCTGCGAGCGCGCCACCGCGGCGGCAACAGACTGCGCGTTATACTCCTGCGCTTTGATGGTGCGCCCGGTCAGGGTGATTTGCGCATCGAGCGCCGCCAGCCGCGATTTCGCATCCGCCAGCATCGCCTGGTAAGGTCGCGGATCGATGCGGAACAGCAGATCGCCTTTTTTCACGCGCTGGTTGTCGCGTACAGGCATCTCGACAATGCGCCCCGTCACTTCCGGCACGACATCGATCGTATCGGTGTAGACATAGGCATCGTTGGTTTGCGGAGAAGTCTGCAGATGCCAGATCACCGCAATTAGCGCCACGATAGCGCCAATCACGATGAGCAGCAGCGGCCACTTTTTCCGTAACAGCGTTGAGCTGGAATCAGTCATAGGCCTTCATATCTAAAAAAGTAAGAACCAGAAAAGCGCGGCAAAGAGAAACAGCAGAGCCAGATAGCTTATAACCAGCGGCGAAAAACGCGCCTGCCAGCCTTTACGCACAATCAGCAGATGACACGGGATAAGCAGCAGCGCGGCGGCGATAAAACAGAAGAACCAGGCAGGAAATGACGCGCCCAGAATCGGGATAGCGGGCGGCAAGCCGCAGCCGGAGAGTAAGCAGCAGAGCATGAGCGCGGCCCCGCGCAGACGTTTTGCGATCCCTTTCACAGCCTTGCTCCTGCGCGCGAAATCATCGTCACTGACACCTTGTCTCCATCCCTTAGATAAATAATTCGCTAACGACGCGTGTGGCACACCCGACTCAGATTATGGGTAACCTTTGCAAGCGGTGATTATAAACCGCTGCGCCAGAAAATATAACGTTGGCATTACATTTCCGTCTTTTTGCATAACCTTCAGGCAAATCTCAAAAGCAAAATGTTCTTCAGCGCAGAATCATCTGCCTGGCGGCAGAATAGTCCCCGCGCACTTAGCAATAACCAAACCACTCTTTTAAGCTGCCAACAATCAGCGATCGCAGCGCCGCGTCATCCTCGCTTTCGCGCCAGAATAACATCAGCGAATGCAGGTTATTAAATTCATCATTATTGACATCAAGGGCGACCACTCGCTTCGCCAACAGCTCCGGGCGCGCAATATGATCCGGCACGCAGGCGATGCCAAGCCCCTTTTTCGCCAGCATTGCGCTCAACGTGTAATCCGTCACCAGCATAGCCTCCGCCGGGGCGTGCAGCGGATAGCGATGGTCATTATTTTCATCCGGAAAGGCGGGATAGATGAGCGTCTCGCCATCCAGTTGAAAGGCATCAATATGGCGCTGCTTCGCCAGCCAGTGCTGGGGATGGGCAATAAGCATGGTTTGCAGATCGCCCACCACACAGCCCTGCAGCCCGCAGGGCATAACCGGTAAATGCAGCCCCAGCACGTAATCAACGCGCTTAGCGCGTAAGCTCGCCTCGGTGTCATATAAATCCGTATGGATAACGTGCAGCAGCATCTGCGGATAGGCTGCCTTCACGGCGAGCAAAATATCGGACACCACGTCTGCCGGGATCAGTTCATTAAAGGCCAGCCGCACTATTTCCGGTTCGCGGCGTGTTTGTAATGATAAGGAGAAGGCCTCCAGCCGCTGCCAGCTATTTACCATTGATTGTGCTTTTGGCAACAGTCGCTTGCCGTTGCTGTTAATTTTGACCACCGATCCATTCCCACGGGTGTGAAATAAGGGGTAGCCGAGAATATCTTCCAGCTCTTTTATCCAGCGGCTAATTGTTGATTTCGAGCGATTCATCCGTTGCCCCGCTTGCAGGAAACTTCCCGTTTCCGCAGCGGCAACAAATGCGCAGAGCGCTTTATTCTCAATAACCAGATCGGTTTTTTTCATGCTTTTACGTCCTTACCTCTTCTCATTATTGTGATGAGCCTGACGCCAGCGGGTCCACTGCTCATCCTACAGGTTCAGGTTTAAGCACTTTCTGATGGCAACACATTGATGTGGGTCACTTTTAATCCGCTCTTGCAGAGGGTTAATAAGGCGCTATTAACATGCCAATAAAGATAATTACAAAATGAAAAGCAAATAACTAAATAGCGTCAAATGACGTTATTAATTGTCAATAAACCACATTTTTTAAGCTCTTACTTATAAGTAAACAAAAACCACCTTAAGAAAGGATGCGTGATTTATCTTTAAATAAATGTCATCTGTTGCATAAACAGGACTTTTTGCCGGCGAGAGCGCTTTATTATTGCCACAGCACCCCATTATTGCGGTTATTTCTTTGGTGGCCCATTTGTATCGCTATTCGCTTGTGCTTATTATCGCGGCGCACGTTATTATTCCCGCCTTTTAAATGGAGAACGCAATATGGGTTTATTTAAACCTACGGGTACGCTACAGAAAATTATCAAAGTGAGTCTGTTATCGGCATTAATTAGCACCTCACTTAACGCTACAGCGGCAAAGGATGTGCCTAACGATCCCAATGACCGGCCGACCCCTGCCGATATCATTATTATGAATGCCGATATCCGCACTTCCGATGCCGCCAAACCGCGCGCGCAGGCGCTGGCGATTAAAGATGGCAAATTTATCGCGGTGGGCAGCCCGCACTATATCAAGCTGCTGCAAAGCGATAAGACGAAAATGATCGACGCTAAGGGTAAAACGGTGATCCCAGGGCTGATTGATGCCCACACGCACCTGATTGCCGGGATCGATCTCATTAACGGGGTCGACCTGTTTGGTGTCAGCAGCAAACAGACGTGGCTGAAGATGATCAAGGAAAAAGTGGATGCCCAACCGAAGGGTAGCTGGATCTTCGGCGGGCGCTGGGACGCCACCTTAACCGCAGAGAAGACGCTACCCACGGCAGCCGAGCTCGACAAAGTCGCGCCTGATAACCCGGTCGCGCTGGTGGACGTCGACTACCACACCATGTGGCTGAACAGCAAAGCGCTGGCAGAGCTGGAGATCACCGATAAGACGCCCGATCCGGTCGGCGGGACGATCCAGCGGGATAAAAACGGCAAAGCGACCGGGATCCTGCTGGAGAATGCCCTTGATCTCTACAACCGCTCACCAAAAGTGATCGCCGCGCAGGGAGATAAAAGTGAGGGCTTGCGCAAAGTGATGGCGCATTTCAACAGCCTCGGCGTCACCGGCGCGCACGATATGTGGACCAACTCGGGCGACATCTACACCGATATGCTGAAAAAAGGCAGCTTCCCGATGCGCATCTGGTACGGCTATATGGTGGATACCAGCGAAGAGAATAGCGGTGAACAAGCCTGGAAGGCGCAGGCCGGCAAGCAGAAAGAGATGAATGCCTTTGCCGCCGATAAAGAGAAAGCGTTGGGTAAAGGGCCGCAGTTCCGCTATGGCTACCATAAATATTTTATGGACGGCACCCTGATGAACCACACCGCCGCCCTGCATGAGCACTACTCCGATCGGCACGATCACTACTTCGGCACCCCGCTCTATACGCAGGAGAAGATGAACGAGATGGTGCAGCGTTCTCACCAGTATGGCTTCCCGGTTGCCGTTCATGCCATCGGCGATAATGCCGTGACCATGGCGCTCGAGGCGTTCCGCAACAGTCCGCAAGGCAAGGATAAAATTAACCGTATCGAACATATTGAGCTGACGAAGTACGCCAATATCGAGAAGTTCGCGCAGAACGGCATTGTGCCGTCGATGCAGCCCGATCATGCCATTGCCCCTAACTTCCTCGAGACGCGGCTGGGTAACGAGCGCCTGAAGCGCGGTTACGCCTGGCAATCACTGCTGACGGCGGGTGGAAACCTGGTGTTCGGTAGCGACTGGCCAACGGCAAAAGAGAGCCCGATGACGCAGTTGGGCGACGCCGTGTTACGTCTGAAAGAGGGCAAAGTGTGGTATGGCGAAAACGCCCTTACCTTCGACGAAGCGCTTTATGCCTACACCATGGCACCGGCCAAAATCAGCGGCTGGGATAAAGAGATTGGCTCGATTACCGTCGGTAAGTGGGCTGATTTCGCCATTGTTGACGGCAAGATCAAGGATCCGGTGCCACAGGATATTCGTAACTGGAAAATTGCCGAGACCTGGTTTGCCGGGGAGAAGGTCTACGATAGCGCAGAGAAAAAATCGTAATTCTCTATTCACACGCGGAGCCTGCTCCGCGTGTGAAGCTGAATGCGACAGGCCAGATTCAGAGTTTTCACGCCTGGGCGAGAAGTTGCCTGGCAGCATCACCGCCGCTCTGCTTGTTTTATCCCATGGCCTGAAAAAAAATAGTGGGTGAGTAATCCCCTACCGGAACACCTTTTCCAGGATGGAAAGTCATGCATATTTTTCTGCTTTGCAGCGCCTTTAATGGCCTGTCACAACGTTTTTTTGTCGAACTCGCCGATGCCGGTCATCAGGTTACCGTTGAGGTGTTTACCGGTGATGACGCGCTTGAACAGCGGCTGGCGACGAACCCGCCTGACATTATCGTCGCACCGTTTCTGAAACGGGCTATCCCTGACTGCATCTGGCAACGCTTCCGATGCTTTATCCTGCACCCGGGTATTGTCGGCGACCGCGGCCCCAGCTCCCTTGACTGGGCCATCCTTGAAGGGTGGCACGAATGGGGTGTAACCCTGCTGGAAGCCAACGCGGTAATGGATGCGGGCGACATCTGGGCGACGCGTACCTTCCCCCTGCCTCCGATGGCGAAAAGCCGTATTTACCGCCATCTGGTTACCGATGCTGCCGTCGCCTGTTTGTGGGAGCTGATCGCGAAGTTACAGCAAGGCCAGCAGCATGGCGATCCCCTTGATTATGACCGCGCCACAACGCGCGGCCGTGAGAGAGCAGCGCTGCCGATAAGCGCGCGCACCCTTGACTGGCAGTGCGATCCCACCGACCTGCTGCTGCGTAAAATCCGCGCCAGCGACAGCCTGCCCGGTGCGCCGACACAGTTAGCAGGCGTGCCGGTGCGGGTATTTAATGCCTGGCAGGCTGAGGCAACTGTTGCCAGCCGACGTGGGCACGTCGGAGAGATTTTTGCCCGCGACGGCGATGCGCTCTGTGTGGCAACCCTCGATGGCGCGCTGTGGATCGGTCACCTGCGCCGCAGTGACAAGCACGCCTGTGCGCAGGTCAAACTTCCCGCCGCGGTAGCGCTGCGGGACGAACTCGCAGCGTGCGCTTCGCTGCCGGTACTCGATGCGCAGCACCTCAACAAGCCCTGGCTTGAGACGCGCGGGCGGGTCGCCATTCTTCATTTCCCGCTACTCAACGGCGCATTTACCGTCCGTGATTCGCAGAACCTCACCGCGCTCTTTGCGCGCGTTGCCGGAGATAGCAGCGTGGATGCCATTGTGCTCGCCGGTGGGGATGATTTCTGGTCAAACGGCATTGAGCTTAACTCCATTCATGTGGCGGCTAACCCTGCCGAAGAGGGATGGGCGTCGATCAACGCGATCGATGACTTTGCCGAAGCGATCCTCACCTGTCGCGACAAGCTGGTGATAAGCGCGGTCAATGCCAATGCCGGCGCGGGCGGCGCGATGCTGATGCTGGCGGCCGATCGCGTATTTATGCGGGCGGGCGTGGTGATTAATCCGCATTACAAAACCATGGGGCTGCACGGGTCGGAGTTCTGGACCTTAACGCTACCGTGGCGCGCGGACGCTGAAGCGGCGGTGGCGCTGAGTGAGAATTGCCTGCCGATTAGCGCCAGGCAGGCGGCGGCACTCGGCCTCGTCGACTCGGTGCTTGATATCCCGCACGAGGCGTTTCTTGAGACGGTGATAAGCCATGCCTGCGCGATGATTGCGTCTGCCGCCCTGCCCGATTCACTCAAGGCAAAAGCGCGCGCGCAGGAGGCGATGCGCCGCGGACGTCCCCTGGATGCGTATCGCCGGGAGGAGCTTAGCAGGATGCGGGGCAACTTTTTTGCCGACGATCTTCACTTCTCCTCTCGTCGTACCGCGTTTGTGATGAAGCAGCCGTCCTGTCAGACCCCGGAACATTTGCAGCGCCATAACGCCGCGGTAGCAGCGCACTTGGCCGGTTTGCGCCGCGATAAAAGTGAAGAGGAAGTTTGACGCTGGCATAACCAGCGACTATAGATTTCTGCATGTCTTATATCGTTATCAAGGAGCGTTTTACATGGCTGATTCTGAACTGAACTATTACACAACTCTGGCCGAAGCCATTGACGCGGCGCGCGAAGCGTTTATCGCTAACAACCCCGACGTCGATGAAGATGACCTCAATGTGCAACAGTTCAATGTCCAGAAGTATGTGCTGCAGGATGGCGATATCGTCTGGCAGGCAGAATTTTTTGCCGACGAAGAGCAACCGGGTGAGTGCCTGCCGATGTACAGTGGCGAAGCAGCACAGAGCGTCTTTGATGGCGACTTTGACGAGATCGAGATCCGTCAGGAGTGGCTGGAAGAGAACACCCTGCACGAGTGGGATGAGGGCGAATTCCAGCTCGAGCCGCCGCTGGACACCGAAGAGGGTCAGGCTGCGGCAGATGAGTGGGATGAGCGTTAATTACTCGTAGGGGCCGTGCTGGGCGTCTATCGGCAGTAGCAGGGTGTCGAACACCAGCGAGAGCGGCAGATCCAGCACGGTCAGGAAACGCCATGAGGAGTCACGTACGTCCCACTGCACGCCGGGATAGTACTGATTCCCGTGGCCCTGGCCTGGGATTGTCCGGCTGACAATACTGCCGCAACCGCTTAATACGCACACCATGACAACCACCAGCATCACTCTCACCGCGTTCCCCTTCTGATTATGCAGATAAAAAAATACCGGCTAATGCCGGTATTTTCTTAATGATGGCTTATTTCGCCTTCAGCGCCAGTGGATTAAGCGACAACGTTTCGTAGTGCTTCACCCAGGACAAATATCGCTCTGGTGATTCCCAGACGCGATAGTGCAGGCGCGAGAGCGTGACCGGGTCGCTTAACAGCACCAGACGACGATCGCGGTTGAGCTTCTCAGGCGTTTCATTCAGCGCCTGCTCAACGTGACGGTCGCGGGCAATCTCCAGCACGTTACTGGCACGGTGACGCGCGGTCGCCATCGCTGTCGCCAGCGCGTTGAAGGAGGGGTTAAACACGGCGTGCATAAACCCATCTTCCAGCGAGCGTGAGCGGTTCAGCTCCAGATAGCGATCGGTATCGACCAGCACCTGCGGCGGAGAGTACTCTTCCGGGATCAGGAACAGCTTCCAGCGCTTGGTGCGCAGACCGACCGTTGAGCGGCTCGAGATCACCGACACAAACGGCGAGAGGATCAGCGAGAAGACGATCGGTGCCAGCCAGAAGAGGAAGCGCAGATCCAGCCACGCCATCCCCACTGCCCACACCAGGCCCAGCAGCAGCTGCGAGCCGTGACGCATAAAGGCTTCACCCCACGGAGTGGAGTCATCATCACGCTGCGGCGAGTTCCATACCACTTCCCAGCCGAGGAACGCGCTAACCACGAACACCGTGTGGAACAGCATACGTACCGGCGCCAGCAGCACGGAGAAGAGCACTTCCAGCAGCAGCGACAGCGTGACGCGGAAGAAACCACCGTACTCTTTCGGCCCTTTGCACCAGACAAGGATGATACTCAGCAGCTTCGGCAGGAAGAGCAGCACCATGGTCGAGGCAAACAGCGCGATAGCCAGTTCCGGACGCCACTGCGGCCAGACCGGGAAGAGCTGGCGCGGTTGCAGGAAGTACTGCGGCTCGGTCAGCGCATGCACCACCTGCAGCGCCGTCGAGAGCGCGAGGAACATAAACCACAGCGGTGCCGAGAGATAGGACATCACGCCGGTCAGGAACACCGCGCGGTGAACCGGGTGCATCCCTTTTACCAGGAACAGACGGAAGTTCATCAGGTTCCCGTGGCACCAGCGGCGGTCGCGTTTCAGCTCATCAAGCAGGTTCGGCGGCAGTTCTTCATAGGAGCCAGGCAGATCGTAGGCAATCCACACCCCCCAACCGGCGCGGCGCATCAGCGCAGCTTCCACAAAGTCGTGGGAGAGGATGGAGCCTGCAAACGAGCCTTCACCCGGCAGCGGTGCCAGCGCACAGTGCTCGATAAACGGCTGCACGCGGATAATCGCGTTATGCCCCCAGTAGTGGGACTCCCCTAACTGCCAGAAGTGCAGACCGGCGGTAAAGAGCGGGCCATAGACGCGGGTTGCAAACTGCTGGCAGCGCGCATAGAGCGTGTCCATACCGGACGCGCGCGGCGAAGACTGGATAATACCGGCGTTCGGGTTGGCTTCCATCAGGCGCACCAGCCCGGTCAGGCAGTCACCGGTCATCACCGAGTCCGCATCCAGCACCACCATGTAGCTGTACTGGCTGCCCCAGCGACGGCAGAAGTCATCGATGTTGCCGCTCTTACGTTTCACGCGACGACGACGACGACGATAGAAGATCTGCCCTTCGCCCTGCACTTCGGCAATCAGCTCCATCCAGGCTTTTTGCTCCGCAACGCAGATATCCGGATTGTAGCTATCACTCAGGATATAGACGTCGAAGTGCTTCTGCTGCCCGGTGGCTTTCACCGACTCCCAGGTGGCGCGCAGGCCGGCGAAGACGCGATCGACGTCTTCGTTACAGATAGGCATGATCAGCGCCGTGCGATGTTCCGGGTTAAGCGGTTCATCGCCCACTGTCGAGGCGGAAATACTGTATTTATCCCGCCCAATCAGCAGTTGCAAGAAGCCCATCAACGCCGTCCAGAAGCCGGCCGAGACCCAGCAGAAGAGGACGGCGAAGAGGATCAGGATCCCGGTCTGCAACACGTAAGGCAGGAGCTGCATAAAGGAGACCCACAGATCCTGGCCTGCCATATCGGCAGGGTTGATCAGCGCCCAGCCCTGATAAGGCAGGATGGTTTTCATGTACCAGGTCGCAACCACCGTCTGCGCAATCGTCAGCACGAGCAGGATATAGCGGCGGATAGAGCCAACGGTGCGCCACTTCTCCTCGCGAACCTGCTCCTCTTTGGTCAGACGCGACATATAGCGCGGCAGAACCTCACGACCGCGCAGGCGATCCCAGAAGCGACCAAGGGGGTTGGTGCGCCAGGGATCCGGGAACATCGAGGAGCGTTTGGCTTTCGGCATCGCCTGCAGCTGCGCGCGTCCCTCGTCGTCCTTCGCCAGTTGCCCTTGCGCCAGCGAATCCGGCCAGCTGTTTTCCAGCCGCGCGGTCACCGATCCCAGCGGCGTGTCATCTTCACGCTTCCAGTCCGTGTGCTCCGCGTCCAGCGCTTCATGCACGCCGCGAATCGAATCCGTCGGCAGCGCTGCTTTCCGCTCCTCGGGGAGCGGCAGCGCGTCGATATACTCAGTTATCTTATTCATTGGCAGGTAGCTGATAGCTCCAGGTTTCACTCAGGGGCTGATCGGCGTTGACCAGCGCCGCGCGCATATCCGTGGTTTTCTTCGGATCTTTGACCTTCACGCGCAGCGTCAAACGCCAACCTTGGGTCACTGGATTATAGCGAACGGCGTTTTCAACGATCTCACCGTTATCGCCAATGCTCGCCTGCGCCGTTACCGGCGTATCCTGCGGCAGTTTTTTCATATCCTGGCCGGTGAAGTCGATCACGAACGCGATGGTACCGTCCGGCTGGCGGATAAGGTTGGACTGCTTCACATCACCCGTTGAACGACGAGTCTGCTTAACCCAGGCATTATCCGGCGCATGCAGTTTATCTTCGTCACGGCTAAAGGTGATGGTGTACTTGAAGTTCATCTCTTTGCCCGGCTCCGGCAGCTGATCCGGTGTCCAGTAGGCAACGATGTTGTCGTTGGTTTCGTCGTTGGTCGGGATTTCCACCAGCTCAACTTTCCCTTTGCCCCACTCGCCTTTCGGCGTGACCCACGCGCTCGGGCGCTGGTCGTAGCGGTCATCGATATCTTCGAAACGGGAGAACTCACGGCCACGCTGCAGCAGACCGAAGCCCTGCGGGTTTTCCATCGCATAGCTGCTGACGGCCAGGTGTTTCGGGTTATTCAGCGGACGCCAGATCCACTCGCCGTTGCCGGCCAGCATCGACAGACCGTTGGAGTCATGCAGCTCAGGACGGTAGTTGATTGCCGGCGAGGGCTGTGACGGCCCGAACAGGAACATACTGGTCAGCGGCGCAACGCCCAGTTTGCCCACTTTGTCACGCAGGTAGACTTTAGACTGGACATCAACCACGCTGTCGCGGCCCGGAATAATGACAAAACGGTAGGCGCCGGTAGCACGCGGGGAGTCGAGCAGCGCATAGATGGTCAGACGCTTGTCGGTCGGTTTCGGACGCTCAATCCAGAACTCCTTAAAGCGCGGGAACTCTTCGCCGGAAGGCAGCGCCGTATCGATCGCCAGCCCGCGCGCGGAGAGACCATAGACCTGGCCCGCGCCAATCACGCGGAAGTAGCTCGCGCCCAGCATGCTGACGATTTCGTCGTTTTTATCTTTGCTATTGATGGGGTAAAGCACTTTGAAACCGGCAAAGCCGAGATCCTTAACGGTATCTTTGTCGTGCTGAATGTTGCCGAAGTTGAAGTAGTCCGGGCTGTACTTAATCTGATGCACGGCGGTCGCGGTCACTTCGTTGATGGTTACCGGCGTGTCGAAATACATCCCCTGATGATAGAACTCAAGCTTGAACGGTGTGTTGGTCTTGTTCCAGTAAGCTTTATCATGGTTGAACTGAATTTGTTGATAGTCCGCATACTTCATATCGCGGAACAGCGAGGGCAGATTGCTTTTGGGTGCTTCATAGCTCTTGCCAGCCAGGGATTGCGCCTGTTTTGCGACATCGTCGATAGAAAAGGCCCAGCCTGATGACGTATAAAGTGACAACAGTACTGCTGCCCCTACCCAATGCATTTTCATCATTCGTAATTTAGGTTTCATAATAACTAAGCACTTCCCCCTTTGTGTGCTTAAATCGATCCGATCCATTTTAATGGAAACTCTGGCAATCCGACAACCGAATCCCTGCTTTGTTCTCAGGTACCGTTCATTGATTAAACAAATGCATCCGGCCCCCCATTTCCTTTTGCAGTCTTATCCTGGAGACAGGTTATCTGACATAGTGTAGGGTTGGTTTGGAATGTAATCATTATTTGTCTTATGGATAAGACGAAAAGTCTGAGAATGCACGGAGATATATGTCTAAATCCCCCGCACAACGTGAATATTTCCTTGATTCCATCCGCGCGTGGTTAATGCTGCTTGGGATCCCGTTCCACATTTCCCTCATTTACTCGAGCCATATGTGGCATGTCAACAGCACCTACCCGTCATGGTGGCTGACGCTGTTTAACGACTTCATTCACGCCTTTCGCATGCAGGTCTTTTTCGTCATTTCGGGTTACTTCTCCTATATGCTCTACCTGCGCTACCCGCTTAAACGCTGGTGGAAAGTGCGCGTTGAGCGCGTAGGCATTCCCATGTTGACGGCTATTCCACTGCTGACGTTGCCGCAATTTATTATGTTGCAACATGTTAAGGAGAACACCGCTAACTGGCACACCCTGTCTACTTATGACAAATTCAATACGCTGTCATGGGAATTGATCTCCCATTTATGGTTCCTGCTGGTGCTCGTTATATTAACGACGATCAGCTTGTGGTTATTCCGCGCCATCAAAAACAACGCCGATCGCCTGCTTAACGACATTTCTCTCGGCAAGCTTTCTGTCTGGTTTCTGCTATTGGGCATCGCCTGGGCGGCATTTCGTCGCGGCGTTTTCCTCTTCTATCCGGAAATATTGCGCGACGCGCTGTTTAATTTCACCGTTATGCAGACGCTGTTTTATATCCCCTTCTTCCTGCTTGGCGCCCTGACCTTTATCAGCCCGCGTCTGAAAAGCCTGTTTGTTACGCCATCGCCCTGGTGCATGGTGGGGTCGGCGCTGGCCTTTATCGCCTACCTGCTCAATCAGCGCTACGGCAGCGGTGAGGGGTGGATGTATGAAACAGAAGCAGTAATCACCATGCTGATGGGCTTCTGGATGGTGAATGTGGTCTTCTCGCTTGGCCACCGGCTGCTCAATTTCCAGTCTGCCCGCGTCAGCTACTTTGTTAACGCTTCGCTCTTTATCTACCTGGTGCATCACCCGTTGACGCTGCTGTTCGGCGCATGGATTACGCCGCATATTCAGTCGAACGTGGTGGGCTTTTTCACCGGATTGGTGTTTGTGATCGGCATTGCCATCGTGCTGTATGAGATCCACCTGCGCATTCCGCTGCTGCGCTTCCTCTTCTCCGGTAAGCCGCAGGAGAAGACCGCGAAATCACCGGTGCAGGCCGGGTAAAACGGCTGGCTGCTCTGACCTCAGAGCAGCCACTCCACCGGCAGCCAGTAGACCATGCGCACCAGAATGCGCTGCCACAGACGGGTATGCGGCTCCTTTTTCAGCACAATCTCCTCGCCATCCTGCTGTTCAATCCAGTTGATACGACCAAAGCGGTCAAGGCGTAGTTGCCAGGTGATATCTTTCTGGCTGCGCAGAAAACGGTGGTGGATCTGCTTTGCCAGCGTTTCACTATCAATGACAAAGCCCATCTCGGTATTCAGCACCGCGGATCGCGGGTCGAAATTAAACGAGCCGATAAAGACCTTTTCACCGTCGATACTGAAGGTTTTCGCATGCAGGCTGGAGCCGGAGTTACCGGTTAAACCACGGTCATGCACCGGGTGAATGGGGGCTTCCCCGCGCGTTGGTTTCAGTTCATAAAGCTCAATGCCGTGGCGCAGCAGCTTTTTGCGCCAGCGCGCATAGCCTGCGTGCACCACCGTGACATCGTTGGCGGCAAGGGAGTTGGTCAAAATGGCGATCTTCACCCCTTTACGCGCCAGCTGTAGCAGCAGCGCAACGCCCGCGCGCCCAGGCACAAAATAGGCCGAGATAATATCAATCTGCCGGTCCGGTTTACCCATCACATTGAGCAGTCGCTGCGGCAATAACGTGTGCTCGCGCGCTTTGCCCTCCCCTTTACGCGGGTCGTCGCTCAGCAGACGCGTTTTCGCCCACAATAGCGGCAGCGTGCCGTTTTCAAGGTGCGCGGCGAAATGCGTAGAAGCGAGTCTCTCCTGGTAGCGCACGGCGGTGATATCTTCCCGCCAGCTCTCCGGCAGACGAATGCGTTCGGCAATCTCCTCCGGCGACAGCGAGAGTACGCTGCGCAGTGACGAGACCGAGGCCGAGTTCCAGTAGCGCAAGAAATCCCGCTCCACCTCCTTCACCACCGGGCCGACCGCCATTACGTCGAGATCGGTAAACAGCGGCTCTTCGCCAATGCCGAAATAGGCATCGCCAATATTGCGCCCGCCGACCAGCGTCACCACGCCATCAACGGTGAAACTTTTATTGTGCATCCGCCGGTTAAGGCGCGCGAAATCCGTTAAATAGCCGAGCGCACGCAGGGAGCGAAAGGAGAAAGGGTTAAACAGCCGCACCTCGATATTGGGATGGTTATCGAGCTGGCGCAGTACGCCATCCATACCGAGCGTGTTGTTATCATCCAGCAGCAGACGCACCTTAACGCCGCGATCGGCGGCGGCAAGCAGCGCCAGCATCAACAAGCGGCCGGAGGTGTCATCTTCCCAGATGTAGTACTGCACATCGAGCGTGCGCTCCGCCAGCTCCGCTAACCGGTAGCGGGCGACAAAAGCGTCCATACTGTCATCGAGAATATGCAGACCGCAAAGACCGGGGTGCGCCTCACAAACGGGTGCAACGGCGCGCCCAAGCCGGGAATCAGCGTGCAGGGTCGGCACCGTGTTGGGTGAGTAGGCGTTGATAGAGTCGCAGAGTTTCATCGTCATAGCAGACAAAGTATATCTGCCGTAACAGAGAATAGCGGGTTAGATAATCCGAAACGGTGTTGATGGCGATCTCCGCCGCGGCCGCTTTCGGGTAACCGTACACGCCGGTGCTGATAGCAGGAAAAGCAATAGAGGCGTAGCCGTTCGCATCTGCCAGCTTCAGGCTGTTGCGATAGGCATCTTCGAGCAGATGGGCTTCGTTATCATTCCCGCCGCGCCAGACGGGGCCGACCGCGTGGATCACCGCTTTAGCGTTAAGGTTACCAGCGGCGGTAATTACCGCATGGCCCGGCGGGCACTCGCCCTGCTGCTGGCGAACCTGTTTGCACGCTTCAAGCAGCGCCGGACCGGCTGCGCGATGAATCGCGCCATCAACCCCGCCGCCGCCGAGTAAAGACGCGTTGGCGGCGTTGACAATAACATCCACCTCAAGGGTTGTAATATCCCCCTGAATAACCTGCATACGTGATTCCATTATGGCTCCCTTGTCGGTGCAAAACCGAGAACATGCACTAAGTGTATCCTGGCGCAACGGAAATGGTGGCGCCGCAAGCGAACCGGCAGGAAATATTGTCTGAAAGAGAGGGAAAGCGAACGGCTAATTACGCTTTTTTCACTGCCGCCGCGCGGGATGAACGACTCCGGGAGGCGAGCCACAGACCGCTATTTTTCATGGCATAGCCAAACAGCAATCCTACCGCCAGCGAAGGGAGTACCACTCTCCAGTCGCCCTGCCCGGCAAAGGTGGCGCAGGCGCCAATAAAGGTGCCGGGAACAAAAGAGAGCAGCAGGTTTTTAGCCTGCAGACACATCAGAAAAGCCACGATACCGGTCATCAGGTAGCCCACAATCTCAAGATGGGGAGCCAGTGCGCTACCGTACATAATCACCAGCGCCCAGATGACACCACTCATTACCGTGCAGGCAGAGATCGCAAGCCCCTTCAGCCCACCCTGCGGGCAGGCGAAATAGGCCGTACAGCCGAGAAAACCCGCCCAGCTTAAAAGTCCTGAAGCGACGGCAACCCAGCCCCAGAGCCCGGAGAGGATACCTGTCGTCAATGCGAGTGCGAAGAGTCTGTTCATGGCGCGCATCATAGCAGATGCGCGCCGCTGCAAAGTGACATTCACCACATAAATTTAAACAACGAACTCATCGTTGCAAATTATTTGTGACTCAAATCACTCTTCGTTCTCTGACTCTTCCTGAAGCTCTTCCCACATAGCGGCAATCGCATCGCGGGAGAGCTCGGCCAGCGTGCGCCAGAACGGCGTCGTAGCGTGGGCTTCCACTTTGCCAAAGAAGGTGCCGCACCACGGCAGCAGGTACTCCGCGAAGAGGGTTTCCAGCGCTTCGCTCTCATCTTCCGCTGACTGATCTTCCAGCCAAGAGGCTGCCAGCAGGAGCGTACCAATATGATCGGCCGGCGCAGCGCTCAGCGGCATGCCGCGGCTGGATAAAAACTCGCGCACCTCCGCTTCGCTCGCCCCTTCAACCCATGCACTGCGCAGCGGCGAGACGCGACACTCATCGCCGACAAACAGCGCGTTGTAATCGGCAGCCAGCGTCTGGGCATCGCAGCTTTTTTGCAGACGCTCCAATAGCGCATCCTGCTCAAGCGGCCAGCTCTCTGCCAGCTTTCCTTCGCGGATCATCGTGTAGAGCGGCACCAGCAACGGATCCTGCGGCTGGCGGTAAAAGAGCGAGCCCAACACGCGGCAGAGAATAGAAAATTCGTTCATTCAGTAGTTCCAGTCAGTATTTAAAGTTCAGCAAATTCATCAATCGGCGCCATGCCGCGTGACTCAAGGAAGCTCAGCATGCGGCGCGGTGATACGTTCAGGATGCGATCCTCCGGGAAGCCGACCTCATCCAGCACTTTGCGGCACTCCGTGAAGTCGCCCAGCGTAAAGGCGGTATGCGAGTCGGAACCGAGCGCCACCCAGCCGCCCGCGTCACGCACGGCAGCGGCAATGGCGCGGCAATTCGCTTCACTGCCCTTGCGCGAATGGATAAAGGAGGAGTTGTTAATCTCCAGCGCCACATCATACTTCGCGGCCGCGGCGGCCACCGCCGGAATATCAATCTCAAACTTGGGGTTACCAGGGTGGCTAATGATATGCACATTACCGCTGGCAATGGTGGCGATCATCGCCTCGGTATGGCTGGCTTTATCCTGCGGCGGGAACACCGGCTCATGAAAACCGGCCACGATCAGATCAAGCGCATCAACCATCGGCCCGGTGCAGTCGATTTCGCCCGCACGGTTTTTAATATTGGCTTCGATACCGCGCAGAATGCCGACGCCGTCGACCAGCCGCGGCCAGATACGCATATTGATAAAGTGCCAGTGGTGAGGGGCATCGGCCATGTCAGGGCCATGATCGGTAATGGCGAAGAGCTTAATGCCTTTGCGTTTCGCTTCGGCAATATAGTCATGCAGCGTGCTATAAGCGTGGGTGCTGGCGACGGTGTGCATATGCAGGTCAACGGGGTACATGGCTCACTCCTGTAGTCAATTGCGCAAGAATAGCAGCTATTGTTATGCAGTTTAATGAAAACCCGGCGCGGCCGGGCCTCTCTCAATATCCTCGCGCCCGGTCAACGCGACCGCTCACCGCCTCGCCGCGCTCAAGCTGGCGAATGGTGTGGCAGATATAATCAATCGCTTCATGGGGACGGGTCACGGCGGCAATATGCGGCGTAATGGCGACGCGCGGGTGCGCCCACAGCGGGTTATCCGCAGGCAATGGCTCTTCACGGAATACATCCAGCATCGCGCCCTTCACTTTGCCGCTCTCAAGCGCCTGCAAAAGATCCGCTTCCACAAGATGCACGCCGCGCGCGAGGTTGAGCAGATAACTCCCCTCTTCCAGTTGCGCCAGTAAGGCATGATTGATAATGCCTGTGGTCTCCGGCGTGTTCGGCAGTAGGTTGATCAATACTCGCGTACCGTGCAGGAAATCCCCAAGCTCTTGCGCGCCGGCAAAACTGGTGACGCCTGGCAGATCTTTTCGGCTGCGGCTCCAGCAGCGCAGCGGGAATCCCCACGGTCGGAGCGCTTCGGCGACTTTTGCGCCCAGCACCCCGGCGCCAAGAATGCCGACGGTAAAATCCTTATGCGCATACTCCTCAAGGGGTTGCCACTTCGCCTCGCCTTTTAGCGCCTGGTAATCATCAAAGCGGCGGAACCAGTGCAGCAGCTGGCTTACGGCATACTCCTGCATCTGCTGCGCCATGCCGGTGTCTTCAAGGCGAAACAGCGGCACTGCGGCGTCGAGCATCTGCGGATGCGCCTTAAGTTGTCCGAGAATCGCATCGACGCCTGCGCCGAGGGCAAACACCGCCTTTAGTTTCCGCCCTTCAAGCATCTCCACGGGCGGATGCCAGACCAGCGCGTAATCAGCGGGGGCATTATCGCCCGGCGTCCAGACACGGATATTGGCATCCGGCAGTGCTTCTCGCAGGGCGTTCACCCAAAAGGCGTTATCGAATGAGGGGTGATAAAAGAGGATCTCCATCGGCGCTCCAGTCTTGTTGTGGGTGAGGCATTTTTATGCGGCTGATAAGCATAACAAATATCCTCTCCAGCGCG
The DNA here is from genome assembly GCF_034044935.1 of Kosakonia sp. CFBP8986. NCBI lineage: Bacteria > Pseudomonadati > Pseudomonadota > Gammaproteobacteria > Enterobacterales > Enterobacteriaceae > Kosakonia > Kosakonia sp. CFBP8986. The sequence goes on from NZ_JAXCXB010000001.1 coordinate 539,111, forward strand.
TGGCTTAAGTGCCAAGGCGAGAAAAAAAGCGTTTTCAGAACGTTTAAGAAGCAGGTTGTTTGAAGTTTGTCTAAACGCACTAATTTATTGCAAAAGAAGATTGACGCGCCTACGGGTTTTCCCTACATTAGCGCCCGTCCCGACGACATCGGGACAACAATGTGGTGAGGTGTCCGAGTGGCTGAAGGAGCACGCCTGGAAAGTGTGTATACGGCAACGTATCGGGGGTTCGAATCCCCCCCTCACCGCCATTATTTAAGATGAGAGCCTGTACGAAAGTACGGGCTTTTTTCTTTTATATTCCCCGAACAGGGGGGATGAGAATCCCCGACCGGGGTTCGACAACGGGCGACAGCACATTGGACAGACCACGAACGCAGTGAGTGGGCTGCCCGCAGGGCGAGCGAAGCGAGTCAATCCCCCCCTCACCGCCATTATTCGAAGAAGAGCTCGCATGAAAATGCGGGCTTTTTTTTCGCATGTACCTCCGCGCCAGGGGGGATGAGAATCCCTGACCGGGGTTCGACAACGGGCGACAGCACGTTGGACAGACCACGAGCACAGCGAGTGGGCTGCCCGCAGGGCGAGCGAAGCGAGTCAATCCCCCCCGGTGCACGCGTCGGCATCGGAGCCAGTGCCTGATGGCGGCTGCGCCTTATCAGGCCTACGCGCAGATCTCCCTCTTGCATCACCAAACATTTCAAAATGCCAACACCGTGCCATGTCTAAATGCCTGATGGCGGCTACGCCTTATCAGGCCTACGTGATTGTGCCTCCTCAACCATCAAACCTGCTCTGCTCCGTAGGCCGGATAAGCGTGAGCGCCATCCGGCATTTTTATCCCTGCAAATCCCGGCATTTCCGCCACCAATCCACGCCGTTGCTCACACCTTAAGCGAACAATCATCATGGCTGAAAATCTGCTTGACCGCTTCAGCGCAACTCCCTATAGTAGCGCCCCGTTGCCCTCCTGTATGGCGGGTGGCAATACAATGTGGTGAGGTGTCCGAGTGGCTGAAGGAGCACGCCTGGAAAGTGTGTATACGGCAACGTATCGGGGGTTCGAATCCCCCCCTCACCGCCATTATTTGAAGAAGAGCTCGCATGAAAATGCGGGCTTTTTTTTCGCATGTATCTCCGCGCCAGGGGGGATGAGAACCCCCGACCGGGGTTCGACAACGGGCGACAGCACGTTGGACAGATGACGAGCCTGCGAGTCAGCTGCCCGAAGGGCGAGCGAAGCGAGTCAATCCCCCCCGGTGAACGCATCGGCACTGGAGCCAGTGCCTGATGGCGGCTACGCCTTATCAGGCCTACGCGCAGATCTCACTCCGCGCATCACCAAACATTTCACCATGCCAACATCGTGCCATGTCCAATTGCCTGATGGCGGCTACGTCTTATCAGGCCTACACGCTGCGCCTGATCAGCCGTACGTGGTTACGCCTTCCCTTCCCCACAAAAAATAAAACCCGGTTTCCCGGGTTTTAACGCTAACTGTATCTTGCGCGCCGTTTAATCGTAGGCTTTCAACGTGCGCTGGCAGAGGGCGGAGCGTACGCAGTCGTCTTTATTAAAGCGCACCACACCAATCATCTCGTCCTCTTCAAAACGTGCCAGTGCATCGCTCAGCCCCGATTTAACACCGGAGGGCAGATCGCACTGGGTGATATCGCCGTTAACAATCACGGTCACGTTTTCCCCGAGGCGCGTCAAAAACATCTTCATTTGCGCAGCGGTGACGTTCTGGGCCTCGTCAAGAATGACCACCGCATTTTCAAACGTACGTCCGCGCATATAGGCGAACGGCGCGATCTCCACCTTGCCAATTTCCGGGCGCAGGCAGTATTGCATAAAGGACGCACCAAGACGTTTCAACAGCACGTCATAGACGGGCCGGAAATAGGGTGCGAACTTCTCCGAGATATCGCCGGGTAAGAAGCCGAGATCTTCATCAGCTTGCAGGACCGGCCGGGTCACGATAATCCGCTCCACATCCTTATGGATCAGAGCCTCTGCAGCTTTCGCCGCGCTAATCCACGTTTTCCCACAACCCGCTTCGCCAGTGGCGAAAATCAACTGCTTAGTCTCAATCGCATGTAAATAATGCGCCTGAGCCTCATTGCGGGCAGCAATCGGAGAGTTATCACGGCAATCCCGCGCCATGCCAATTGCTTCTACACCACTCATCTGCACAAGCGAGGTGACCGACTCTTCTTCACGCTGTTTATGGCTACGTGAATCACGTCTCAGCACGCGTTTCGCTTCACGACGAGCTTTGATCACTGCTTTCTGTCTTCCCATGGATAGCACCTTGAGTTGTTGGTTTACATCACACGCATCGAAATCGACGCGATTATGCGCACGAACGTCTGAGGGTTGGCTTCCTTGTAAGCCATGGCTTGCCTTTGAAAATGACATGGCGCAACGAACAGCAAAACCGTCTGCCACATCGTCAGAAGGAGTTAAAAAATAGGAGGAGGAGAAATCAGGGGTGAAAAAGTCGTTGCCGGAGGTGTGCTCCCCGGGCCGGATTTTGCGAGGTCGTTTTGTCTGTCCACTACAGCACTTTACCATCCGCGATCTCCAGAAGACTTCATCACCGCAGGGATAACCGAATGAACTGCTCATCTAAAGCGTAGCATCAATGCAACAATGTTTTTACTAAACATTAACAGCTACGCACCCTGCGTCGTTTCACAGAGTCTCTTCGATGAATATTACAGAAATATAACAGATACTTTGTAATACATTAAAATTATGCGTGGATGGCAGAAAAAGTATGTCAAATTGCTACAGATAACAGAATATCCTGCCCGGACGGGCAGGATAGGATCTTCACGCTTCGAGCAGAGACTGGGCAAGATAGCTCTGGGTTGACTTCACGCCGGGTAACGCGAAGAAGAAACCGCCGCCGATGGGCCGGATATACTCCTCCAGCGCTTCGCCATTCAGCCTTTTTTGCACGGTCAGGAAGCCTTTCTCCAGATCGTGCTGATAACAGACAAACAGCAAGCCCATATCGAGCTGGCCAGCGTTGGTGACGCCGAGGGAGTAGCTGTAGCCCCGGCGCATCATCAGGTTCGCCTGCGTCTCTTTCGTCCGCGGGTTCGCCAGGCGGATATGACTGTCGAGGGCGATAACCTTGCCCTCGGGATCGCTGGCGTAATCAGGCACATCGTGCTCATGCTGCATGCCGAGCGGCGCGCCGCTCTGTTTATCGCGCCCGAAAATAGTCTGCTGCTCTTTCAGCGGCGTGCGATCCCAGAACTCAACGTGGAACTGGATAATGCGCACCGCCTGATAGCTGCCGCCTACTGCCCATGCTGGCTCTCCCTGATCGCCGGTCACCCAGACAATCTTATCCATCAGCGGCGCATTGCTGCTGTCGGGGTTCGCGGTGCCATCTTTAAAGCCGAGCAGGTTTACCGGCGTCTCTTTCCCGCGGCTGCGCGCGGCGTGGTCGGAGATAAACCCTTCCCGCTTCCAGCGCACGCTGAGCAGATCCGGCGTGTGCTTGATCACATCGCGCAAGGCGTGGATCACCGTGTCCTGCGTATTCGCGCAGATCTGCAGTAGCAGATCGCCATGACAGAGCGCGGCATCAAGCGAGTCGTTAGGAAAACGCATCATCTTTTGCAGCTTCTTCGGTTTCTGCGCCGCAAGACCGAATCGTTCATCAAACAGCGCAGACCCGACAGAGACCGTCATGGTCAGGTTATCCGGCGCGATAAACGGCCCGAGAATACCGGAATCCATCGGCGGCAGTCGCGGGTTTGGTGTCTCCGGCGCCGGGCCGCCCGCCGTCAGGAAAGCAATACGATCGGTGAGCAGGCGAAACAGGCGGATAAGATCCGCTTTATCCGCCGCCAGCACATCAAATGCCACCAGCATCATCGAGGCCTGCTGCGGCGTTAAGATGCCCGCCTGGTGATCGCCGTAAAACGGCTGCTTTTCCATACGCGAGTCGGGCGAGAGCGTTCCCGGCGCGCTTTGCGGTTTTGCCGCATGCGCGACCGGACAACCGCCGGCGAGAGCAAGCGCGCCACCCAGCGCGCCCATCCCTTTTAACAACCGGCGCCGCGAAGGTTCGCTAACGTCGTTTTCTTCATGCTGCTTCATTATTAATCCAGTCCAAGTACGCCGCGCAGCTGCGCCAGATCTTCTGCCAGGGTGGTGATTGGCCCCTTCAGCGCATTACGATCGGCATCGGTCAGCTTGTCATAGGTCTCAAAGCCCGTTTTGGTGCGGTACTTCGCTAAAATGGTATTCACTTTCTTGAAGTTAGCGTCCACTTTCGCAAGCAGCGCGCTGTTCTCTTTTTGCAGCTGCGGGCGCAGCAGGTCGACAATCTTCTGCGCGCCTTCGATATTGGCTTGGAAATCCCACAGGTCGGTATGGCTGTAACGATCCTCTTCACCGCTGATTTTGCTCGCTGCCACCTCTTCAATCAGCCCGGCTGCGCCGCCCACCACTTTTGACGGCGGGAAAGCCAGCTCATTGATGCGGGTTTGCAGTTCAAGCACATCGTGATTGAGCTTATCGGCATAGCTAGCCATGTCTTTGACGCTGTTGTCGCCAAACAGCGCCTTCTCAAGGCGGTGGAAACCGGTGAATTTCGGGTCGGCGGCTTTCTGCTCGTAATCATCTTCACGGGCATCAATGCTGCCATCGAGATCGGAGAAGAGCTCAGCAATCGGCTCAATGCGCTCGTAGTGCTGGCGCGTCGGCGCGTAGAGCGCTTTCGCTTTTTCGATATCGCCCGCTTTCACCGCATCGGCAAAGGCTTTGGTGCCGGAGACCAGCTGCGTGGTTTCGCCAACGACATAGGCTTTATAGGCGGTGATCGCTTCGCCAAGGCTCAGCAGTGCATCCCCCTTCGCCGCGTCAGCCGTCGCTTCACCTTTGACCACTAATTTCCCTTTCGGGTTGGTTAACAGGCCGCAGGTCATCTCATATTCGCCCGGCTGAAGATTGGCGGTAAGCTTCTGGCTGAAGCCCGGCGCGATGTTTTCGCGCTCTTCAACTACCATCACGCCTTTAAGGATCTCCCACTCCAGCGCTTTCTGGCTGTGGTTGAGGATAACAAACTGCGTTTTGCCGGAGTTGACCGTCAGGTTCATCGGTTCGCACTGCTTATCCGTCACCGTCACTTTTACCTGCGGCACATCCGCTGCCTGTGCCCCAAACGCGCACGCCATCAGCGCGGCGACCCCGAGTTGTACTGCGCTACGTCGAAAAAGAATTGCCATGACCCTTCCCTTTAATAAGTGTGTTGTAACTAAGAATCGTTATAGAGGCTTACGGCGCAGCGCGGGAGGGCTGCGCACCGGCGCGCGGCGGCATGACAAACAGCACCAGCGCCGGGATCAAATAGAGGAAGTAGACTGCCACTTCGCTGACGCTTGGCGTCTCCTGGTAACCAAAAATACCCTCCAGCAGCGTGCCGGTCAGCGAATGGGTGGTCAGCACGTTACTTAAATCAAAGGCCACATCCTGGAAGTGGTTCCACAAACCCGCCTCGTGGAAAGCGCGGATTGCGCCCGCAGCAAGCCCGGCGGCAACGAAAAGAATAAACAGGCTGGTCCATTTGAAAAACGCGCCGAGATTGAGGCGCACGCCGCCCCAGTAGAGCAGAAACCCGAGCACCACGGCGGTGGCAAGGCCAAGCACGGCACCGAGCGGCGGCCAGATGCCGACATCTTGTTGAAACGCCGCCAGCAGGAAGAAGACCGACTCCAGCCCTTCACGGGCGACGGCGAAGAAGACCATCAGGATCAGTGCCCAGCCGTGGTTATTGCTGCGCGCCAGCGCGGTATCGACGGCCTGCTCCAGCTGCACTTTGACGTTGCGCGACACGCGGCGCATCCAGAACACCATCCAGGTGAGGATCACCACCGCAATCGCTGCGACAATTCCCTCAAACAGCTCCTGCTCTCTTTGCGGGAACTCGCCGGTGGTTTCATTAATGGCGATGCCAAGGCCCAGACAGAGCGCGGCGGCGAGAAACACGCCGATCCACATCACGCTGATCCAGCGTCCGCGTTGGGTGCGTTTAAGATAACTGGCAATCAGGCTTACAATCAGCGCCGCTTCCAGGCCTTCACGCAACATAATAAGGAATGGGACAAACATAGAACCGCCTTTGTGTTATGCACCGTCAATGGTTGCAAAGAAAGGTAAATTGCATTGATAGTGATTATCATTACGGCAGGAAGAAACTCAAGCGAAAAATATGTTGAGAATGATAACCGGATGTAACCGGCTAGCAGGCTAACGACTCTCTCCCTCACCTTATGCAGAAGCCGTTGAAAAGCAGAAAAAAGTTAGCTAACGAAGCATTATCTTTCTGTTTACCGTCCCTCACGCCTGTGGCTAAATAAACGCCCGTTTCGTTTACCTGGCTACGCCCAACTATGCTCAATTTTTTACATTTTCTGCTGGCGCTGGTAGTGATCCTCGCGCTGGCCTGGCTGGTGAGTTTTGACCGCAAGCGCATTCCGTTTCGTTTCATCCTGCAACTGATTGTGATCGAACTAGCGCTGGCCTGGTTCTTTTTACATGCCCAGAGCGGGTTAACGCTGATTAAATATGTCTCCGGCTTCTTTGAAGTGCTGCTGAAATTCGCCGCCGAAGGGACCGGGTTTGTCTTTGGCGGCATGAGCGAAAAAGGGCTGGCGTTTATCTTCCTCGGCGTCCTCTGCCCTATCGTCTTTATCTCGGCGCTGATTGGCATTTTGCAGCACTGGCGCATTTTGCCGATCTTTATTCGCCTGATCGGCACGCTGCTCTCGAAGCTTAACGGCATGGGTAAGCTGGAGTCCTTCAACGCCGTCAGTTCGCTGATCCTCGGCCAGTCGGAGAACTTTATTGCTTATAAAGGCATTCTGGCGGATCTCTCCTCGCGCCGGATGTTCACCATGGCGGCGACGGCGATGTCGACGGTATCGCTGTCGATTGTCGGTGCCTATATGACGATGCTCGATGCGAAATATGTGGTCGCGGCGCTGCTGCTCAATATGTTCAGCACCTTTATCATTCTGTCGGTGATTAACCCATCGCGCGGGCAGGAAGAGGCGGAAATTAAGCTGGAGAAGCTGCACGAATCGCAAAGCTTCTTTGAGATGCTCGGTGAATACATCCTTGCCGGTTTTAAAGTAGCAATGATTATTCTGGCGATGCTGATTGGCTTTATTGCGCTGATCAGCGCCGTTAATGCCCTCTTCTCAGCGCTGTTTGGCATCAGTTTCCAGCAGTTGCTCGGCTACGTCTTCTATCCGCTGGCATGGCTGATTGGCATCCCGCTAAGTGATGCGCTCCCGGCTGGCAGCATTATGGCAACCAAGCTGGTGGCGAATGAGTTTGTGGCGATGATTGAACTGCAGAAGGTTGCGGCGCAGATGAGCCCGCGCGGGCTGGGCATTCTTTCGGTCTTCCTGGTTTCTTTCGCTAACTTTGCCTCCATCGGCATCGTCGCGGGTGCCATCAAGGGGCTGAACGAGCAGCAGGGTAATGCGGTTTCACGTTTCGGCCTGCGTCTGGTGTACGGCGCGACGCTGGTGAGCCTGCTCTCCGCGGCGTTTGCCGGCGTAGTGCTCTAAGGTGAGATTTCCCTCTCCCGTTGCGGGAGAGGGAGTCTGTCAGAACTGTACGCAGACCGGTTGATCGACGCGCATCACCGACTCCTGGGCGAAACGTGATTTATAGACTCCGCGCAGCTCATCAATCTTTTTATCGCTTTGCGCATCCTTAGCGTGGATCAGCATCAGCGCTTTACTCGGCTCCCGCGCCACTTTGCCATTATTGCCAAGCCACTGACCGCGCGCATCAAACACCGTTAACCCCTCACGAAAACGCGGCGTCACGTCGCCATCGACAAACTGCTGCCACTCCTCGGCGGTAATCGCTTGGCCTGCCGGGCGATTAAGGCCGAAATAGAGCGTCGTTTGCTCCATCCGATCCGCCGGTGCGCACTGTTGCGCCATTGTTTGCGGCTTTTGCCCCGGTGCATTACAGCCCGCCAACAGACCTGCCACCATCAATGCCATAGCCACTTTTATTGTTTTCATTCCCCTGCCCTCACGGTTAGTTGTCGGGAGATATCAGCGTAATCCTCATGATTTAGCAACAAAAAAACCCGCCGCAGCGGGTTTTATTAACAAGGGTGCTTACTTTGCCTGCGCGCGAACCGGCGGCGCAGAGTGGTAATGGGCATCCGCTTCTGCGAAGCGCTGCTGCATGGCGGCAGACGGCGCTTTACCGATCAGGCTAAAGACCACAATCCCGAGGCTGCCGAAGATGAAACCAGGGATAATTTCATACAGGCCCAGCCAGCCGAAGTGTTTCCAGACGATAACGGTCACCGCACCAATAATCATTCCCGCCAGCGCGCCGTTACGCGTCATGCGTGACCACATCACCGAGAGCAGCACCACCGGGCCAAACGCCGCACCGAAACCGGCCCACGCATAGCTTACCAGGCCAAGCACGCGGTTTTCCGGGTTTGCCGCCAGCGCAATCGCCACCAGCGCGACCACCAGCACCATCGCACGGCCAACCCACACCAGCTCTTTCTGGCTGGCGTCTTTACGCAGGAACGCTTTGTAGAAATCTTCCGTAATCGCGCTGGAGCAGACCAGCAGCTGGCAGCTCAGGGTCGACATCACCGCCGCGAGGATCGCAGAGAGCAGGATACCGGCAATCCATGGGTTAAACAGCACCTGCGCCAGTTCGATAAAGACACGCTCGGCATTCTGGTTTACCGCGCCCGCCAGCGACGGGTTGGTATCAAAGTAGGCAATGCCGAAGAAACCGACCGCTACCGCGCCCGCAAGACAGAGGATCATCCAGGTCATGCTGATGCGACGTGCATGCACAATGGTGTGGTGGGAATCAGCCGCCATAAAGCGCGCCAGAATATGTGGCTGACCGAAGTAGCCCAGCCCCCAGCCCATCAGCGAGACGATGGCGACAAAGTTGAGACCTTTGAGCATATCGACGTTTTCAATGCTCTTCTGCTTGATCACTTCCAGCGAATCGCCAAAACCGCCGACGGAGATAATCACAATCACCGGGGTAAGGATCAGGGCGAAGATCATCAGGCTGGCCTGCACGGTGTCGGTCCAGCTAATCGCAAGGAAACCGCCGATAAAGGTATACAGAATCGTTGCCGCCGCACCGGCCCACAGCGCCGTTTCGTAGCTCATACCGAAGGTGCTTTCGAACAGACGCGCGCCCGCCACAATGCCGGAAGCACAGTAGATGGTGAAGAAGACCAGAATTACCACCGCCGAGATAATGCGCAGCAGACGGCTGTTATCTTCAAACCGCCCGGTGAAGTAATCCGGCAGCGTCAGGGCGTTATTGTTCGCTTCGGTGTGAACGCGCAGACGCCCCGCCACCAGCTTCCAGTTGACCCAGGCACCGACGGTCAGGCCAATCGCAATCCAGCTTTCAGAGATACCGGAGATAAAGATTGCTCCCGGCAGCCCCATCAGCAGCCAGCCGCTCATATCAGAGGCACCGGCCGATAACGCCGTCACTAATGGCCCAAGGCTTCGACCGCCGAGAATATAGTCATCAAAGTTTTTTGTTGATCGCCAGGCAATAAAACCGATCAGGATCATGCCAAAGATATAAATAAGAAAGGTCACCATCATCGGTGTGCTTATTGCCATCAAAATAGTCTCCAGGATCTTCGTCGACAAATGTCTATTTGCCGCTTTTATCCATCGCCGGAACGTAGCGACGGTGCGTATGTATTATTAGAAGCGCCCGTATCCTGCCGGAACCCTCCGTTATTCACAATTGATTTAACACACCATTTACATCGAAGATATGCCTCGGGGAATAGGATTTTGTTATAGGTTGCACTCCATCACATTTTTAAAGGTTGCACCTTTGAAAAGTGTTAGCAACCGCATAAATCCTGGCTTTGCAGCAGATTACATCGTTCCTGTTACCTGTTTAGGTAATTAACAATTCATTCATTTCTCACCTTGCCAGCCAGCTCACAATTAACAAGGTTGCACAAAGTTGCAACATGGTGGATATTTCAGCCTAATGTGCAAAACACCATATAAACAGGAGCAACGCATGGGCACCACCACCATGGGGGTCAAGCTTGACGACGCCACGCGCGAAAGGATTAAAGCTGCCGCAGCGACCATTGACCGCACGCCGCACTGGTTAATTAAACAAGCTATTTTTAATTTCCTCGAAAAGCTGGAGAGCAGTGAAGGATTACCTGAGCTTGCTGGCGCCCAGGCGCATAGCGTGCAGGAAGAGGAGGCCAGCGCGGTAATTGATGAAAGCCCACAGCCGTTCCTCGACTTTGCCGAACAGATCCTGCCGCAGTCGGTCTCCCGCGCCGCGATCACCAGCGCCTGGCGCTGGTCGGAAACCGATGCCGTGCCGATGCTGCTTGAGCAGGCGCGTCTGCCGCAGCCGGTGGCCGAGAGTGCCCATAAGCTGGCGTACCAGCTGGCAGAAAAATTGCGTAATCAGAAAACCGCGACCGGCCGCGCGGGCATGGTGCAGAGCCTGTTGCAAGAGTTCTCCCTCTCCTCGCAGGAGGGCGTAGCGCTAATGTGCCTCGCCGAAGCGCTGCTGCGTATTCCTGATAAAGCGACGCGCGATGCGCTGATCCGCGACAAAATCAGTAACGGTAACTGGCAGTCCCATATTGGCCGCAGCGCCTCACTGTTTGTGAACGCTGCTACCTGGGGCCTGCTGTTTACCGGCCGCCTGGTCTCTACCCATAACGAAGCTAATCTCTCCAGTTCGCTGAACCGCATTATTGGCAAGAGCGGCGAGCCGCTGATCCGTAAAGGGGTCGATATGGCGATGCGGCTAATGGGTGAGCAGTTTGTCACCGGCGAGACCATCGCTGAAGCGCTGGCCAACGCCCGTAAGCTTGAAGAGAAAGGGTTCCGTTACTCCTACGATATGCTCGGCGAAGCAGCGCTGACCGCCGCCGATGCGCAGGCCTATATGGTCTCTTACCAGCAGGCGATCCACGCCATTGGTAAAGCCTCGAACGGACGCGGCATCTATGAAGGGCCGGGCATCTCCATCAAGCTGTCAGCACTGCACCCGCGCTACAGCCGCGCGCAGTACGACCGCGTGATGGACGAACTCTATCCACGGCTCAAATCTTTAACCCTGCTGGCGCGTCAGTACGATATCGGTATCAATATCGATGCTGAAGAGGCCGACCGGCTGGAGATCTCCCTCGATCTGCTGGAAAAACTCTGCTTCGAGCCAGAGCTGGCGGGCTGGAACGGCATCGGCTTTGTGATTCAGGCCTACCAGAAGCGCTGCCCGTTTGTGATTGATTACCTGATTGAACTGGCAACCCGCAGCCGTCGCCGCCTGATGATCCGCCTGGTGAAAGGCGCCTACTGGGATAGCGAAATTAAGCGTGCGCAGATGGAAGGCCTCGAGGGCTATCCGGTCTATACCCGTAAGGTCTACACCGATGTCTCTTATCTCGCCTGCGCGAAAAAACTGCTGGCGGTGCCGAACCTGATCTATCCGCAGTTCGCCACCCATAACGCCCACACGCTGGCGGCGATCTACCAGTTGGCCGGGCAGAACTACTATCCGGGTCAGTATGAGTTCCAGTGCCTGCACGGTATGGGCGAACCGCTCTATGAGCAGGTGGTCGGTAAAGTCGCCGATGGTAAGCTCAACCGTCCTTGTCGTATTTATGCCCCGGTCGGCACCCATGAAACCCTGCTGGCCTACCTGGTGCGCCGTCTGCTGGAAAACGGTGCCAACACCTCGTTCGTTAACCGCATTGCGGATAACACCCTGCCGCTGGATGCGCTGGTCGCTGACCCGGTTACGGAAGTGGAAAAACTCGCCGCCCAGGAGGGTCAGGTGGGCCTGCCGCATCCGAAAATCGCCCTGCCGCGCGCACTCTATGGCGAAGGTCGCATCAACTCGGCTGGTCTCGATCTGGCGAACGAACACCGTCTGGCTTCCCTCTCCTCTGCCCTGCTTAATAGCGCGGCGCAGAAGTGGTATGCCCATCCGATGCTTGAAGAGGCGGTAATGGAGGGCGAAGCGATTGCGGTGATCAACCCGGCAGAGCCGAAAGATGTTGTCGGTTACGTGGTGGAAGCGAGCGAAGCGCAGGTGAACCAGGCGCTGGAGAACGCGGTGAACCATGCGCCGATCTGGTTTGCTACGCCTCCGCAGGAGCGCGGTGCCATTTTGCAGCGCGCCGCGGTGCTGATGGAAGACAACCTGCAAACGCTGATTGGTATTCTGGTGCGCGAAGCGGGCAAAACCTTCAGCAACGCGATTGCGGAAGTGCGTGAAGCGGTCGATTTCCTGCACTACTACGCAGGCCAGGTCAGCAGCGATTTCGATAATGAGACCCATCGCCCGCTTGGGCCGGTGGTCTGTATCAGCCCGTGGAACTTCCCGCTGGCGATCTTTACCGGGCAGATTGCCGCCGCGCTGGCGGCCGGTAATAGTGTGCTGGCAAAACCGGCGGAGCAAACCCCGCTGATTGCCGCTCAGGGCGTGAAGATCCTGCTTGAAGCGGGCGTACCGGCAGGCGTGCTGCAACTGTTGCCAGGACGTGGTGAAACGGTGGGCGCACAGCTGACCGGCGATGCCCGCGTGCGCGGCGTGATGTTTACCGGCTCGACCGATGTCGCCACGCTGTTACAACGCAATATCGCTACCCGCCTGGATGCCCAGGGTCGTCCGACGCCACTTATCGCCGAAACTGGCGGTATGAACGCGATGATTGTCGACTCCTCGGCGCTGACGGAACAGGTGGTGATTGATGTGGTCGCCTCGGCGTTTGACAGCGCTGGCCAGCGCTGCTCGGCGCTGCGCGTGCTCTGTCTGCAGGAGGATATTGCTGACCATACGCTAACCATGCTGCGCGGCGCGATGGCCGAGTGCCGGATGGGCAATCCGGGACGCCTCTCCACCGACATTGGGCCGGTGATTGATGCCGAAGCCAAAGCCAATATTGAAAAACATATTCAGGCGATGCAGGCGAAAGGCCGCACCGTCTACCAGGCAGTGCGTGAAAATAGCGAAGATGCCCGCGAGTGGCGCACCGGCACGTTTGTGCCGCCAACGCTGATTGAACTGGAAAGCTTCGACGAGCTGAAAAAAGAGATCTTCGGCCCGGTGCTGCACGTGGTGCGTTATTCACGTAACCAGCTCGATCAGTTGCTGGAGCAGATCAATGCTTCCGGCTACGGTCTGACGCTGGGTGTACACACGCGTATTGATGAAACTATCGCTCAGGTCACCGGCAATGCTCACGTGGGTAACCTCTATGTGAACCGCAATATGGTCGGCGCCGTGGTGGGCGTGCAGCCGTTTGGCGGCGAAGGGTTGTCGGGCACCGGGCCTAAAGCCGGTGGGCCGCTCTACCTCTATCGCCTGCTGAGCAGCCGCCCGGAGAATGCGGTGCTGAAAACGCTTAACCGTCACGACGCCGAGCGCCCGCTCGATGCGCAGGTGAAAACCGTGTTGACCCAGCCGCTGGCAGCGCTGACCGCGTGGGCCGCCACGCAGCGCCCGGAATTACACAAGGTGTGCGAGCAGTTCAGCGAACTGGCGCAGGCGGGTACGCAGCGCCTGCTGCCAGGCCCAACCGGGGAGCGCAACAGCTGGACGCTGGCACCGCGCGATCGCGTATTGTGCGTGGCCGATAATGAGCAGGATGCGCTGGTGCAGCTTGCCGCCGTGCTGGCCTCCGGAAGCCAGGCGCTGTGGCAGGACGACACGCTGCATCGCGATCTGGCTAAGCAGTTGCCGGAAACCGTCAGCCAGCGGATCACATTCGCCAAAGCGGAAAGCCTGATGGCGCAGCCGTTTGACGCGGTGATCTTCCACGGCGACTCCGATCAGCTGGTGCATCTGTGCGAAAGCGTTGCAGCACGCGATGGCGCGATCGTCTCCGTTCAGGGCTTTGCGCGGGGTGAAACCAATATCCTGCTCGAACGCCTGTGGCTGGAGCGCTCGCTCAGCGTTAACACCGCAGCGGCCGGCGGCAACGCCAGCCTGATGACGATTGGTTAAATCGGTGAAATGCCCGATGGCGCTGCGCTTATCGGGCCTACGGTGTGGATTTGAACCGTATTTGTAGGCCGGATAAGGCGTTAGCCGCCATCCGGCAATGTTCGGGAGTGACAGCATTGTTGCCATAAAAAAAGCGCCTTACGGCGCTTTTTTTCGTAGCGTTAAACCGACATCACCGCCGGGGTGCACGGCGAGCAATGTCTCTTTCGAATACCCGCTTTCGCTCATCAGGCAGGCGCAGGCGGCATCAAAAATCGCCAGCACCAGCACGATGGAAGTGGTGGCCAACATATTGAGCGGATCGATCTCGCGCTGCACGCCGGTGGAGATCACAAGCCTTGATGCAAGCGCTATCGCCGAGGCGGGGTTTTCCGTCACGCAGAGGATCGGCGTATCTTTCATCGCCAGGCCCGGCAACAGCCGCGTTAACTCCTCCGAGTTGCCGCCGCGTGAAAGCATAATCACCAGATCGTCTGGCCCAACAAAACCGAGATCGCCGTGCGCGGCATCGGTGGCGTTCAGATAGATAGCCGGGCGCTCAACACAGGCCAGCATATGGGCAATTTTACGCGCCGCAATGCCGGAGGTGCCCACGCCGGTAACCACAATCTTTCCTTTGCAGCCGCGCAATTCAGCCATCAACGCCGCCCAGGTCGCGGGATCAAGATGGCGGCTCAGCGCCGCCATTTCTTCGCTGTAGATGCGCCAGGCATCGCACGCCTGCTGCCAGCTTTCGCTCATGCCTCCTCCTGCATCAACGCGCGGTACTTCATATGATCGGCGTACATCTCATGGAAGACGGTGTATTTACGATCGTAGTAAAGCTTGATGCGATTAGTCTGCGGCGTCACGGTTTTACCAATGCGGCTCATCGCCGACATCGCCTCCGGGAAGCTGTCAAACACACCGGCCGCAATGGTGCCCATCATCGCGCCGCCAAGCAGCATCGCTTCGCTCTCCTCCGGCAGCAGCATCGCGCAGCCGGTGGCATTGGCGTGCTCCTGCACAAAGATTGGGTTTTTGGTACCACCGCCGCTCGCCATTACCGTATCAATGCTGTAGCCGCTTTGATTCATGGTTTCGATAATATGCCGCGTACCGAGGGCGATAGCCTGAATAGTTGCCAGGTAGTGCAGCGCCATATCTTCCGGCGTGCGCGACAGTTTCAGCCCGCTGATCACGCCGGTCAGCGTAGGGTTAGCGCGCGGGGAGCGGTTGCCGTGGAAGTACGGCAGGATATGAATATCGCGGGTCAGAAAGGCAATATTCTCCGGCTCGCCGGCCATTTTACGCAGCAGCGCATTCAGCACTTCATAAATGGTCTGCCCCTGGGTTTTAGCCTGCGCGAGCAGCGTGTCGTAACAGGGGTGAGACTGAATGACGTGGTCGATCAGCGCCCCGGTTGCCGACTGCCCGCCCTCGTTCAGCCAGTAGCCCGGCAGCACCGCCGAGTAATAGGGCCCCCAGACGCCGCCGATAAAGCGCGCCTGTGGTGAAATCGCCATATGCCCGGTGGAGGTGCCGCCAATCAGCGCAACGCGACGGTCAAAATCCGCCACCTCACCCGACGGACCGCTGGCACCAAGCGTGCCCAGCGTACCGGCGTGAGCATCGATAATCGATACGCTGACCGCCGTGCCCGGCATCAGCCCCATCTCGGTAGCAGCGCGCTGCGACAGCCCGCGACCAAGCGGTTCGCCCATCGTTTTCACGTAGCGGCCAATTTTCTCCGCATCATGTTCGAGCAGATCTTCAAGGCCAATCTGGCGGAAGTAGCTGGTATCCCACTTATCTTCATGGCCCATATAGGTCCATTTACACACCGTCGAGCAGAGCGAACGGGTGTCATCGCCGGTGGCGCGCCAGGTCAGAAAATCGGGCAGATCGAAGAAGAAGCCCGCGTTCGCCCAGGTGTTTGGCATGTGCTGTTTCAGCCACAGCAGTTTTGGCGTCTGCATCTCCGGGGAGATAATGCCGCCGACATAATCCAGCACCCGGTGATGGGTGGCGTTGATGCGATCCGCCTGCGCAATGGCGCGGTGATCCATCCACACAATAATGTTCTGTTCGCTGCGCCCGGAGGGGCTGATGGTCAGCGGGTTACCCTGTTTATCCAGCACTACCAGCGAACAAGTGGCGTCGAAGCCCAGCCCTTTGACCTGAATCGGGTTGATATCGGCCTGATTGATGGCATCGCGCACGGCGTTACACACCGCCTGCCAGATGTTGTCGGAGGATTGCTCGACGAAATCGGCCTGCGGGCGATAGATCTCAATGCTCCTGCTGGCCTGGCTGACCATGCGGCCCGTCAGGTCAAAGATGCCCGCGCGGGCGCTGCCGGTCCCTACATCCACACCAATAAAGTAGCTCGCCATTTTTTTTCTCCCGAAATCAGGCTTTACGATTCTGTAATGCGATAAAGAGGATCAGCACTGCGCCCCAGAGCGCCATCGTCAGATAGCTGCTGATACCTAATAAATTAAAGCCACTTTCCAGCATCTGCAGTACCACCAGCGCCAGCACCAGCCCGAGCACGCGACCGAAGCCGCCGTCCGGGTTAATGCCGCCGAGTACCGAGGCCAGAATGGTTACCAGAAGATAGGATTCGCCATACCCCGCTTTCGCGGAGTTAAATTTCGCCATCATCAGAATGGCGGCAACCCAGCCGAGCAGCGCGGAGATGACATACACCGCAATCTGCACGCGCACGGTGTTGACACCGCTGTAGCGAGTTGCCTGTTCGTTCGAGCCCACCAGGTAGAGGCTGCGCCCGAGCGTGGTGTGCTCCAGCAGCACCCACAGCAGTAATGCCACCACTAAAAAGAGCAGCAGTGCCACCGGAATACCAACAATCGTGGCGTTACCGAGGTACTGGATCGCCGCCGGGAAACCGGAGATCACCGTGCCGTTAGAGAGCAGAATATTGAGCCCGGAGATAAGCGTCATGGTGCCGAGGGTAGCGAGGATCGGCGAGACGCCCACCCAGGCGACCAGGGTGCCATTCAGCACGCCAATCGCCACCGCCGTCAGCAGCCCGGCAAACAGGGCTAACGCCAGGAAGAGTGGATTATCCGGGTGCATCACAATTACCGCCGCCATCACCAGTGAACAGGCGTTGGCTCCGGCAATGATCGACAGGTTGATGCCGCCGGTGAGCATGGTTATCCCCATCCCGAGCGCCAACATGCCGAGGATCGGCAACTGCGATCCGATGGACTGGAAGTTAGCGACGCTGAAAAAGCGCCCGCCAAGCAGGAAAGAGAAGATCAGCGCGACGACGACAATAATCACGCACTGCAAGCGGATGATGGCATCACCGGGCAGAATTCGGACGATGGATTTCATCTTATAGCTCCCTTGCGAGTTTGCGTTTTTCATGCCACGCGGTGGCGCTGATACTGACCAGAATGATCGCGCCGCTAAACACCGTGTGCCAGTAAGAGGAGACGCCAAGCAGCGTTAAGCCGTTCTGCAGGAAGGCGAGCAGAATCACCCCCAGCAGCGTACCAATCAAGGTGCCGCGTCCGCCGGACATGCTGGTTCCGCCCAGCACCACTGCCGCCAGTACCGTCAGCTCATAACCAAACAGTGAGTTGGGTGCCACCGATTGGGTGATCTGCGCCTGCACCACCGCCGCAACTCCCGCCAGAATGCCCATATAGCCGTAGACATAGAAGTGCAGCTTCAGCAGGTTCAGCCCAAGACGCGACGCCGCATCGCGGTTGCCGCCCATGGCGTAGATCTGCCGTCCCAGACGGGTGTAGTTCATCAGCACGGCGGTAAAAATAATCGTCGCGCCAAGGCAGATAAGCGGCAGGGTGAGGCCGTAGTCATAGCCATCCGCGCCAGTAAAGGTGAACCAGCTAATGCCGTTCATAAACCAGTCCGGGAAGCCATACAGCCAGGTGCCTTTGGTGGCGTAGACCAGCAGGCCGTAAAAGAGGTTCAGGGTGGCGATGGTGATAATGATGGCCGGTACGCGCAGCCAGTAGACCAGAAAGCCGTTGATCAAGCCGAGCAGCAAACCAACCGCCATCGCTAACGCCAGCGCGAGCACAAAGTTGCCGCCGTGGGCAATCACCCAACTGGCCATCGCATATTGCGCAATCGCCGTCATCGCCGGGAAGGAGATGTCGATACCGCCAGAGATCAGCACCACAAACAGCCCGCAGGCCAGAATGCCAAGGATCGCATAACTGGTAGCGACATCCGTTAAATTGCCGAGGGTGAAAAATTCATCGGTGCGGATCGTCAGGCCGACCGCCAGCGCTACTACCAGCACGCCAAGCCAGAACTCATGTTGCCCAATCAAGCGGGCGAGCGAGTTACGCATTGACCACCTCCGCGATCTCCTCTTCGCTACAGCGGTGCGGATTGAACTCCGCGACCAGTTCACCCCGGCGCATCACCAGCACGCGGTGGCTGTTGTAATAGGCTTCCGGGATTTCATCACAAATCATCAAGACTGCCATTCCCTGCTCTGCCAGCTGGCGGGCAATCTGATAGATGCCCTCTTTGTTGGCAATATCAACACCAACCGTTGGCGAGTCGAGGATCAGGATCCGCGGCTGCGTGGCGACCCATTTCGCGATAGCAATACGCTGGGCATTGCCGCCAGAGAGGGTTTTCACCGGTAGCTGCGGGTCGGAGACTTTGATATTCAGGTTACCAATAAGATCCTTTACCAGCTGCCCGGCTTTGGCGTGATCGAGCAAGCCGCTGCGGGTATGGAGCTTGTCGAAGACAGTGACAATGGTGTTGTCATAGATCGACTGCTCCATAATCAGCCCCTGGGTTAAGCGATCTTCCGAGACATAGCCGATGCCGTGGCGAATGGCGTCGTGGTTATTACGCATTTTTACCGGCTTATCATTGATGCGGATCTCGCCATCTTCAGGTCGGGTCATGCCAAACAGGCTCATGCAGAGTTCGGTGCGCCCGGAGCCCAGCAGCCCGACAATCGAGACGATCTCGCCGCTGCGCAACGACAGATTGATATCGCGGTATTTTCCTTTACGGCTCAAGTGGCGCAGCTCCAGCATCGGCGGCTGGTCGACCGGTGGTTTTTCCGGCAGCGGGCTGTAGTGGAAACGCTGCCCGGTCATCAGATAGGCCAGCTCGTGGCTATCGAGCTCGCTGGCGGGCCAGGTGCCGACCAGCTTGCCGTCGCGCATCACGCTGATGCGATCCGCCACTTCCATCACCTCATCGAGGCGGTGGCTGACAAACACGACGCAGATACCGGCGGCTTTCAGTTCATTAACCACGCGCAGCAGCCCGTTCACTTCCTGACGGGTTAAAGATGCGGTCGGCTCATCCATGATCACCAGCCGGGCTTCGGCGGCAATCGCGCGGCAGATCGCCACCAGCTGGCGGTCGGCGATGGAGAGTTTTTCGACCTTTTTATCCGGGTCGAGGCACACGCCGATGCGCGCCATCGCAGCCAGCGCCTGCTTGCGCATCGCGCCGCGGCGCACCCAGATGTCGCCGCCGGGCAGGTAGCGATGCAGGGCGATATTTTCCGCCACGCTGAAATTGGGGAATAACGAGAGATCCTGGTAGATCACCTGAATGCCGTAATGGGCGGAGAGCTGCGGCGACAGCTGATGAAAGAGCTTGCCATCCAGCTCAATGCTGCCGCCTTTTTCCGGGTGATAGACGCCGGAAATCACTTTGATGATGGTGCTTTTCCCGCAGCCGTTTTGCCCTGCCAGGCAGTGAACTTCGCCTTTTTTGAGGGTTAAATTCACCTTATCCAGCGCCAGCACGCCCGGGAATTGCTTGCTGATATTCTCAAGAGTGATAAATGCGGTGGTGTCGGTCATCGACAATACCTCTGCCAGCGCCCGTGAAGGACGCGAGGATGAAATCTGCGGCGGAAGAGCCGGCCTGAAAGGCCGGCGTTCCGGTTCCCTGGTGTGGCCTGTGAGGCTCAGAAACCGAGTGTTTTAGCGTTTTCTTTTGTCACTTCGAGGATCTTATTAAAGCGGATCACTTTCTTATTCATATCAACATCGGCTTTGCCCAGCCCCTCGATGGAGAGATCGGACGTCACTTCTTTTCCTTGCAGCAACTGGTCGGCGACGGTCACCAGAGCGTAACCGGCATCACGCGGGTCCCACAGCAGTGCTTTTTTGATGTCGCCGCGCATCAGATAAGGTGCAGCCTGCGCTGGCATCGCGATGCCAACAACCGCCAGTTTATCTTTCGCGCGTTTCTTCTGAACGGCCTGCCCTGCGCCAATCGGCCCAAGCGATCCGAAACCAATTACCCCTTTCAGATCCGGGTAGGTTTTCATCAGGTCAAGGGTGGTGGCATAGGATTTATCAATGCTCTCTGCCACCGGCAAACGCGAGGTGACTTCAAACATATCCGGGTACTTCTCTTTCTGGTATTTAATGGCGTAATCAGCCCAGGCGTTGTGCAGCGGCACGGTCAGCGAGCCGACGTAAATGGCGTAACCGCCCTTACCGCCCATATCTTTTGCCAGCTCATCGACGTTAGCCTGCGCATATTTTTCGCTGTCGATGGTTTCAATATCCCACTGCCCAATCTGCTGGTCCGGGGATTCATGAGTCAGTACTACAATGCCTTTGTCGCGCGCTTTTTTCAGCACCGGCTCCAGCACCTTCGCGTCGTTTGGCACCACGATAATGGCGTTAACGTTTTTCGCGATCAGATCTTCGATCACTTTCACCTGCTGCGCCGGATCGGGTGTGGAAGGCCCGGTCTGGTAAGCATTAACATCCAGTTTTTTTGCCGCTTCGTTGACGCCGGTCTCCATGCGGTTAAACCACGGGATCCCGGTTACTTTGGCTACAACGGCAATCTCATACTTCTGAGCGGCAAAAGCCTGCCCCGAGAGCATGCTGGCAGAAATCATCGCTGCGCTAATCAGGGCGAGTTTGAATTTCATGGTTGTACCTTTCTTAAGGGAAAGTCGCGGTGAGAGATTAACAATGAAGGGAAGAGGTAAAACAGCGAGAATGCAATAAATGTGATGCATGCCCAAAAATGTTAATTTAAAGATAATATTTAGTTAAATTAAAGTTAAAAGAAGAAATATCTACTCACGATTGCGCGTGCGCATTGTTAAATAATGATGAATTTTTAACTAAAAATTAACACCTAGTTAACCAATACCTTTTTAAGAGGTTTTTTTGCGCCCGCTCCTGCCCCGTTTCGCCAGCAGAAAAATATCAGTTTTGTGAGCTGAAACGAACATAGCAATCCGTTCATCAGCATGGGTAATGGCGAAGTGACATTTTTTAAGGGCTATGTTAATAAATTCGCTGAATGAATGTGATCAGGGAGGGAATAGAATGAAACGATCTTTGTTGATGCTGAGCGCGTTGCTGCTCAGCCAACCGCTCTATGCTGATGAGTGTGATAACGCCTCCACTCAGACGGCGCTCAATATGTGTACCGCTGCGCAATATGAAGCCGCAGATAAGAAGCTCAACCAGACTTATCAGGAAGCGCTAAAGCGTTCTTCGCCCCAGCAGGCTGAGATGCTGAAAAAAGCGCAGAAAAGCTGGATAGCCGTGCGCGACAATGACTGCGCGTTTGTGGGCTCCGGCACCGAAGGCAGCAGCGGCCAACCGATGGTATTGAACCAGTGCCTGGCGGATAAAACCAATGAACGCGAAGCGTGGCTCGCCTCGCTGTTACAGTGTGAAGAGGGCGATATGAGCTGCCCCCTTCCGCCCGCCCATTAACGGACGCGGATGCCTTCAATAATCATGCGCTGAACATTGTCGACGGTGCGCTGAAAAAAGGCGTCATCCTGCAGGGTCGCGCCAGTGACCGCTTCCACCTGGGTAGCGAAATCAGCGTAGTGCTGCGTGGCGGCCCAGATCATAAAGATCAGATGGTGTGGATCGACGGCGGCGAGCTTACCGCTGGCGATCCAGCCGGCAATAATCGCTGACTTCTCCTCCACCAGCGTTTTCAAATCGCCGGTCAGCTCCGCTTTCAGCAGCGGCGCACCCTGCAACATTTCATGGCAGAAAAGACGGGATGCCTGCGGATGATCGCGCGAGACCTCCAGCTTCAGGCGAATGTACTCTTTGATCGCCGCAAGCGGCTGTAAGTCGGAACGAAACGCACGGAGCGGGGCCAGCCAGACATCGAGCAGTTGACGCAGCACGGCAATATATAGCGCCTCTTTTGACGGGAAATAGTAGAGGAGATTGGTTTTCGAGACCCCAGCCTGCTCGGCCACCTGCTCCACGCGCGCGCCGTGAAAGCCGAGACGGGAGAAAACCTCCAGCGCGGCGCTGAGAATAGCCTGCCGTTTTTCGCTGACTGCCCGCGTACGTTTACCCATTTCCTTTGCCATACCCACTCCATGACCCTAACCAGGCTGCAGCATAGCAAAGGTCGGCGTCTGGCTCGACCCTCTGAGCAGCTTTATCCGCTGGAAGATTGAAGAGGGCGTGGGCGATCGCAGACGAAAAAAAACCGCCGGGTCTCCCCGGCGGCGGGCATTTCGGTAACCTTTAAGATTTACCGACAGGTCTCGTTAGCTGTTGCCGTTGTTGCTCCGGCTACCGTGACTGTTTTTGCCCCCTTTTTTACCTGCTTCTGAGGCGCGCTGAGGATCGTTTTTAAAGTTCCCCCCGCTCTGCTGGCCGCCTTTGCGACCTGCTGCTGATGCTCTTTCACGGTCTTCAGCGAAGTTACCTGAACCACCACGATGATTTGCCATCTCTTCACCTCCAGTCGGTGTTAGTGAAATATCAGACATCTTTCTGCATTCAGTAAAAGAGGACTCTTTCACCTCACGACGTTAAAGCTAACCCTTTAACTGCGCCGCGTGAGAATAAGCTTAGTGGAACGCGGCTCACCATCGCTTCTCCATTAACATTTTGCAACAGCTTCGGGGCCGAGCGGCAGAAATGACTTAAGCGAAACCAATAAATAATTCTTATGTATGGGGAAATTAATGGGGTGAAAAATGTGTCAAAACGTAACTGTGGATTTGTGTGGGGAAATAGTCTTAATTATCAGCAATGGCGCGTGTCGATTTGCACTCTCGCCATCACGTCATACCCTTAATAGGGGACGCAGCGTATCGCTGCGCAATCAACGTAGCAGGAGCAACAGCTAATACCGGCACTGGCGTAGTCAGGAACATACAATTTCCTCAGTCTGAACTACGCTTGCTCATCATGGGATGATGATTGTTCCCATCGGCTACGCCGTGAAACAGCGGTCTGATTTTCGCGTATTCGCGGCGGCGGGCCTTATGGCGCGACCACGATTGCCGGCTGGCAGTCAAACTGAACGGCTAACTTTAACAGGAGGCGCTTATGCCAACTCAGGAAGCAAAAGCTCATCGCGTAGGTGAATGGGCCAGTCTGCGTAATACATCGCCAGAAATCGCCGAGGCGATCTTCGAACTGGCTGATTACGACGAGGTTCTCGCCGAGAAGATTTGGGAAGAAGGCAGCGATGAAGTGTTGATGCGCGCCTTTGAAAAGACTGATAAAGACTCCCTCTTCTGGGGTGAACAGACCATAGAGCGCCAGAACGTGTAGCGCTTCGGCTCCCCCATTTTTGGGGGAGCGTATCTGCTTTTTACTCCGCGACTTTGCGCATCACTTCACTGAATTTTTCCATCGGACAGAATCCGTTACTGTCGGTCGGGCAGCCTGTTAGCTCCAGCGTGTAACGTTGCACCGGCGAATCAAACCCCATTTTTGCCACATTACGCATCTGCTCGGCGGTGAAGTAGAGATACTCAATCTTCATCAGATCGCGGTTGCTCTTGTCGTCATGCCAGCGCTGGAACACCACTTTTCCGCTGATGGGGGTCTGCTCAAACTGACCGGGAAGTTGCCACGGTTTAGCATCCAGCGCCGCCAGCAGCGAGGCGATATTGGAGTCGTGACCAACCAGCAGCGTTACTTTCGGCGCAGCGGCCGGCTTCTCCACCAGCTGTTGGTCGAGGTAATTAAGCAACGGTTTGGCCACATTACGCGCCACCTCTGGTGTGGTAAAGAGAATGGACTGATAGCTGTTTTTCAGCTTCTCCAGCAGTTGCCACTGCTTGTCACTTTTTATCCCGCCAAAGGCGACTTCATCCTGTGGGAAGCCTTCGTAATATTGCAGGGTAAATGCATCCACCAGCGCGTTTGCCGTTTTTAATGGCCCGCTGACGGAGGGCTCCAGCCGGTAATCGGCACGGAAGGAATCCTTTTCATCACTCAGGGTACAGGGCTTGCCGCTTTGCGCTTTGCAAGCTGGCGAGGCTGAATAATCAACGATCTGCTCCAGCAGTTTATAGCTCTCAGTCAGATCGACACGCTGGCGGCTGGCCTCCATCGCCGCAACGGCTTGCTGGCGAAACGCCTCGTTGTCCTCGGTGATAACCGGATTAAACAGCGGATCCATTTCGCCCATTTTGCGCTGATGGAAGATCGGCACATCGCAGGCAATAAAGGTGTTACTGACGAAGAATTGCGCGGTGTCATGGGTGCGCGGCAGGCTATTTGCCCAGACGAAAAACTGTTTCTTTGTCGGGCACTGTTCGGTAGAGAGCACTTTTTCGTGGGTCATCCACTTACGCATCTGATGAGCAAAAAAGATCTCCACCAGCGCACCACGATCCGTCAGCTCCCCGCCCGCCACTTTCCAGGTTGGCCACGGTTTGGCGGTGGCCTGCGCCAGCGCACTGCCGTTGTTTGCCAGCGGCGCGCGAATACCGTGGCGGCTGACAATCACCACCTGTTGCAGGCTGTAGCCCTCCGGTGTCGTTTGCGCCATCGCGCTGGGTAATGCCAGGGCCGCGGCGATGGCGGCTGACCAGAATAAACGTTTCATCCTTTGTCCTTGTATCTCAACCCGATGAGGCAAGTGTGACACAACCGCACAGCGAGTGGACGCAGATAATCCCGCTTTAATCACATCAGCCGCCCTGGATCACAAAAAAGGAGCCGCGAGCGGCTCCTTGCAATGATGCGAAACTCAGTAAGGGCTTTGCGTATGACGCACAATGATCTCGCTGACATCGACGCTGTCCGGCTGCTCAATGGACCACGCGATGGCATCGGCAATCGCCTCTGCGGGTAATGCGATACGGCGAAAACCCTCCATCGACGCTTTCGCACTGGCATCGGTAATGTGATCGGCCAGTTCAGAGGCGACCACACCCGGGCTGACTACAGTGACGCGAATATAGTCGCTCTCCTGGCGCAGCCCGTCGGAGATCGCGCGAACAGCAAACTTGCTGGCGCAATACACGGCGGAGAGCGGAAAGACCGCATGCGCGCCAATAGAGGCAACGTTGATGATCTGCCCTGCCCGCTGCTGCTGCATGGTCGGCAGCACCGCCGCAATGCCGTTCAGCACGCCGTGAACGTTGACGTCGATAGTCTGACGCCACTCCTCCATTTTCAACGCCGCCAGCGGTGAGAGCGGCATTACACCAGCGTTATTGATCAGAACATCGATGCGGCCATGCTGCTGCAGCGCGAATTGCGCCATCTTCGCCAGATCCTCCGCCTGAGTTACGTCAATGGCTAAACAGTCTATGTTACCCAGTTCATCACGCAGGGCCTGCAAACGCTCAATGCGGCGCGCGCCAATGACCAGATGATGACCCGCCTGCACCAGGCGACGTGCGGTGGCTTCACCGATCCCACTG
Organism: Kosakonia sp. CFBP8986; assembly: GCF_034044935.1. Lineage (NCBI taxonomy): Bacteria > Pseudomonadati > Pseudomonadota > Gammaproteobacteria > Enterobacterales > Enterobacteriaceae > Kosakonia > Kosakonia sp. CFBP8986. Next base: position 564,819 of record NZ_JAXCXB010000001.1, read on the forward strand.
CTTGCGCCAGTGAGCAGAATAATTTTGCGATTACTCATCTCTCTTCTCCCGTATTAAGTGACGCAAACAGGTTAACCAGCGCGCGACTCGCAAAACAGGCGCATTCTTATCCCATGATTGCCTGTTTCTCTTCGCATTGTTCACTTGTTGCGCGTGAATCGGCAGAATGGTTGCTCAAATATCAACAGATGCGAGGAGTAATGATGGAGGAGATGGTCGCGTTACTGCGGGCGCTTGCACCGCACGAAGGCTCTACACGCTCGGCGCTGGAGAGCGTCTGCTTTATGCGCTCAGACCGCCCGCTGGCCCGCACGCCGGTGGTTTACAAGCCCTGCATTGTTATCGTTTGCCAGGGGCAGAAGCGGGGTTATCTGGCGAATCGCGTTTATTACTACGATAAACAGCACTATCTGGTGTTATCGGTACCGCTCCCCTTCTCAACGGAAACGGACGCCAGCCCTGAGAAGCCGCTGCTGGCGCTGACGGTGGATCTCGATATGACGGTGCTCTCTGAACTGATGCTGTCGCTGGATCTGCCGCCCGGTCGCGCAGAGGCGGCGCCGGAAGGCATTATGTCCACGCCACTCGAAGCCGATCTTGCCGATACGGCATTGCGATTACTGAAAGCGCTCTCGTCAAAGCAGGAGGCGCAGGTGCTGGGTCCACAGTTAGTGCGGGAGTTATATTACCGGGTGCTGATGGGGGAACGTGGCGATGCGCTGCGTGCGGCGCTGGTTAATCAGGGGCAATTTGCAGCGATTGCTAAAGTGTTGCAGCGTATCCATACACACTTTACCGAGCCGCTGCATATTCCGACGCTGGCAAAGGATGCCGGTCTTAGCGTGCCTGCGTTTCATAAACACTTTAAATCCGTCACCAGCACCTCACCGCTGCAGTACATCAAGTCTGTGCGGCTTAACCAGGCACGCTTATTGATGATTCGCGATAACGCAACCGCTGCGGGTGCGGCTTTTCACGTTGGCTATGAGAGCCCTTCACAGTTTAACCGCGAGTTTCGCCGCCTGTTTGGCCGCAGCCCGCGGGAGGAGGCAAATGAGATGCGAGCCTCCTTCGCGCTCTTTCCTCCGGTGTGATTACTCTGCGGCTTGCCAGATATGGACACAGTTGCGGCCGCGCTCTTTCGCAATATAGAGCGCTTCATCAGCGCGCTGAATAAAGCGCTCGTAGTCGGGGTGGCCATCAAACATGGCGGCACCGATAGAGAGAGAAATCGGTACCCGCTCACCCTCAGGCGTTTTAATGATGGTCTTTTCGACGCGAGAGCGGATACGTTCGCCAATTCGATGCGTGTCAAACTCTGTCGCTTCAGTTAGCAGGATGACAAATTCATCGCCGCCATAACGAAAGACATAATCACTGCTGCGCACGTTGTCATAAAAAGCATTTGAGACTTTACGCAGGATCTCATCCCCCATGGGATGTCCCCAGCTATCGTTTATTTGCTTAAATTTGTCGACATCTATAATTAACACTGACAGCGGCGTAGAGGCCCTTTGCGCATGGGAAATTTCGCGTTTGAAAATGGTAGGCATAAAGCGACGGTTGAGTAATTTCGTTAAGACATCCATGCCCACTTCGTGGCGGGAAACCTCTTCAAATAGCTCCCGCAGCAATGTGATTATCTGCACCACATTTTTTCTTACGGAAATAAGAAAGCCGACGCGCAGCGCGCGATTACTTAATGCGCGGGGTGTTGCGCGGGTAGACCGAAATATTTCGTCAAGCTCTTGCAGCAGACGGGATATATGACCAACCTCCGCGATCCCACTAAAATAGTGGCGTCCTTTGTGGTTAAACCATAAACCAAAATCGGACTGGCTGACGGCCAGCGTATTGCCTAAATCAGCATCCATAATGATTTTATAAATCAGGTCAATTTCCCAACTGAGAAGCGCCGCGGTTTGCCGCTCTTTCTCCTCTTCTGCATTCTCCATTAGCGAGAAGATACGATAATTTTCATCCTCTTTGGCTGAGTTATGCTCACTGAACGAGAAGGCTCGCGACATCACTTCCATTGCAAGGTCGATACTGTTGATCGCATGGTGATAAATCTGCAATTTCTCTTCTGCGCTGAACTCACTTTCAATAATCACCGGGTAAAAGATCTTCTTAAGGACGCGAAAGCCCATCTCGACCAGTTCGACGGAGATACCAATGCGCGCATGCACTTCGGCAACCGTGTGCTGCTGCTGAATCAGGCGCTCGATATCATCCGGTGTGCAGGCTAATACTTCCTTTATCCAGCGCTCCAGCGCGGATTTAAGATGTATTTCAACCTGGGCATTAGAGAGAAATTCACGGGCATGGGGATCGGTTAATACGATGCGGTAAAAGGTTTCACTAAGGTCGTGGGCGTGGGTATGAGCCACCTCAGCGGTGAGACGGCGAATGTTGTGATCGGTCTTTTCTAATAGGGTAAGCCATTCACCCTTCATCGATTTAAGATAAGTTTCCATCATTCAGACCCTTACGGTAGTTAACACATCTTACGTTCAGGATGTTGCAAACAAACGTCCATCGACGCAGATCGACAGGGCCAGAATTAGCGTGGCACCGCCCACATATTCCCTCTTTTAGCGTCCGGGCGGTCCTCGCTCACGATTTAGAAATTACATGGGAAAACAGCATGTTAGACTTCTTTTTAACCATGTAAGAAGGCAATAGTAGAAACGTACCGAAATAGAGTATAGCCCGTTCAATTACTATCACAACCTGGAATAATAACCTGCGTTGAACGTTAAGATCTTATTTAAGACTATTTAATTACGGCTTCGTGCGGGAGCAATTTACAATCCGAAACACTCTCCCAGGCATTATTCTATATGGTAATTAATCATATGAAGATCTATACAATAAGCGATGATGTATATTTTCAGAACGGAATGATTTCATTGGCTAATGCAAGAGGCTGGACAATCGAAGCGCAACAGTTCAACCCGCAATTACTCACCGAACTAACTCTGGACGACGTAGTTATTCTCCATCTCGATAAAAAGAATATGGCTTACGCTAAAGCCATCTCCCCGCTCAATAAAGTATGCAAGCTTCTCGTTATTTCCGGCACAACGCGAAATATTTTGATCGACGAAGCGGATATTGTGCTTAAAGCCCAGGACTCGCTAAATGAGATTAGCCACGCGATTAAAAAACTCGCCAAGCTCAGGAAAGAGGCCACGCATAAAGAAAACGTCCTCAGCGATATTGAAAGGATTGTGTTAAATGAATCGCTGAAGGGGAAAAACATCCATCTTATTGCCAAGCTACTCTCTATTTCACCGAAGCGGGTTTATGCCTACCGAAATAAAGCATGCAAAAAGATGGGCGGGAAAAAGATCAGCGATCTCCTGCTGATTAAAGATAATTTGCTTGAGCATGCCCACCTGTCATCCCCTACTCTCTCTCCTTAGACTGGTAATGTCCGTCTGCAGCGTATAGCCACTCCAGACGGACATGCACTACCAGAGTTGCGACTGTTTGTTTATCTCATCCCAGCGAAAACACATATCACACGCCATCAAAAAATCGTTATGCCACAGCCTGTAAATATGCAGGAAGCTAAACGCGAGGCACGGTAGCAGACACAGCAGGAAATAGGCTTCGAAGAAAATTGCTACGCCCGAAAAATCAAGTAATAAGCTGATTACGGCGATCCAGAGCGCTTCAATTACCAGTAAGCTCAAAAGCCGCAGCCAGAAAGGTGTACCTGTATTAATGAACCGAGGCAGCGAACTGGCGAAGTAGAAGTCAATTTCACGCATAAAGAGGCGCCCAAGAAAGATATAGCGCCTCGATAACCGAACAAAAAGCAGATTCATCGCCAGCACAATTGCGCAGAGCAGCAGCATCGCGACCATAAGCGGCGCGAAGAACACCCCCTGTTCGAGGGAAAACTCAGGCTGGTTTTTAAGCGGCACAATGGTTAACAGGCTTACGCCGAGGCTGATCAACAGGTAGTGGGCAACATAACGGTGAAGATGCTTAAACTGCACTGTTTCATTCGCTTCTTGCCCGATAAGCTTGATGTAACTGCTTCTGATACAACGAAACACACCAAAGAGAAAGAGCGGCGACAGCGCAGCCAGAAATGGCAGCACCCGCTCTGGCGTAAAAAATAACAGCGCCGCCTGGGTAATAAGCCAAAAGAGCGTTCCGCTCAGCAGGCTGGCGATTGCCGGTCGCGACAGCGCCCTTTCCAGCCGACCCGCTTTTTTGCCAATAAAGAATGAGAGATCGATATTTTTAATCACACATTTATACGCCCAGTAGGCTTTTAGCTCCCAGATAAAATGAAACATCACCAGCGCAAGGATCGCGCTGGTGATCATTGCGTCCTGTGATGTCAGGTTAAACGCCGCGTTTTTCCAATATAGCCCCAGCAGCAAATAGATAATGGCGCAGAGCAGCAAAAGGATTTTTTTGTCCTGGTGGCGGATAAAAGTCAGGTAATCAGGTATCACGATGGCGCCCTCACGCAGATAAAAGCGTTTTGCAGTGCCGGGACATCGCGGGCGTAAACCCGATAAAGTCAGTGAGCATCTGAGCAAGGTAGGCTTTATTGCTGATCTCGACAAACTGCACGTCCGGCTTATGAATAAGCCACCCATCGATTGAGTCACGCCATTTAACGGTGTGAGTCAAATGGCGCGCGAGATTTTCTTTGATCTGCTCAGGGTGATACTCCGCCTTGCCAGAAACATTCATGACCACCGCATGGCGCGGTGGCGCAACGTCCACTCCGGCAAGATAGTCCCGCATCAAGGCAACGCCCTCGGTCATCAAACGCGTATGCCACGCGCCGCTAACGCCGAGTTTGACCGGTTCTAATCCGTTCTCCAGCAACAGACGAGAAAAATCACGTAGCGGCGCGCTCGCCCCGCCAATGACCTGCTGCTTAGGGCTGTTATCACAGCTAATATCGATAAGTAACCCGGCATGGTCGATCAGTTCGCGCAGGCGCAGAACATCAATACCTTTCACCGCCGCCATCTCGCCTTTGTGCAGACGGCTGATCTCATGCATAACCTTCGCGCGAAAGTGGATCGCCTCAAAGAGCCCCTCCAGAGAGAGTGCACCTGCGGCATAGAGGGCGCTATATTCGCCGACGCTGTGCCCGCAGGAACCGATAATCGCACAGGGATCCATTTTTTGCTGGCAGAGGGTATAAAGCGTGACATTAATGGCCGTCACCGCCAGCTGCTGTACAGTCGTCTGAATCAACCGGTTCATCGGGCCTTTCAGGCAGAGGCGCCGAATATCAATCCCCGAGACATCGCTGGCACAATCCCAAATATGTTTGGTTGCCATAGTGAGATCCCATAAGTCAGCCCCCATGCCGATGGCCGGGTTCCCCTGTCCGGCGAACAGTAATACAACCGCTTTTTCTGTTTTTTGTTCACTCATCTGTCATGTCCTTATAAGAGATAGTTAAGCCCCAGATAAAATCCGACGGTTTTGCCAAAAAAAGCGAATTCCGTATCCTGTTTCCCAAGCCCGGCCCAGCCGCCGGCATAGACATTCAGGCTGTCGTCAAAGGAGGCTAAGGGCGTCGAAAGGTGTATGCCTAACAGAGCGCTGTTATCACGCATATTCATCGTGATATAGGGCTGAAGCGTTGCCCCTTTCTCGCTGCGAACACTGCCATAGGCGCTCAAATAGTGTTTTCCCTGCAGTTGCCCTTTGTTGGCAATATTGCCGATTTCGGCCCCCATCAGATATTTGTAAGCGTCAAAGATCTGATCTAATAACGCCGACTGCGACGCTCTGTTCAGGTAACGTGAAAGTTGCGCCTGCTGTTGCCATTCACTGTCTGAATAGCCTTCACTCTGGAAGTAGTATTCAAGCCCCAGCACAGCGAAGTCGCGGGTGGTGTACTGCGCACCTAACGCCACTTCTACTCCCGGTTTTCGGTCTGCGCGATAAAGCGAAGAGGGAAACTGATAATCCACAACCTCTGCGGCACGTTCAGGCGAAAAATGGTGCCATTGCTGAGCGTTGTGCAACGCCACTTCGCCGTTAAAAGTGAGCGCTGGCGTGTAGCTGAAGCTGTCCGAGAGCGCGAGAGATCGTTTATCACCCAGCAGCAGGCTAAGAGCAGGCGTGTGATTCGCCAGGTGGTAGTCGGTATAACTTAAGAGATACCGCGCCTGCGCATTGCCGCGCCGGTTTGCTGACCAATGGCTGGAAGTTTCATACCGCTGGTTGATGGTTGCCAGCTGCGGCGCAACCGTAAATACGAGGCTGTAGTCGCGATGGTTATCGACCAATCGCGCGCCCCATGATGATTCGCTATAGTTCGACCGCATGGCGGGATCGTAAATGCGGGTGCTTTTAAAGCCCGCGTAATAGTTGCTCATCAGCGCAGCGGGCGATTTAAGAAAAAAGAGCCCCGGCGTTGCCGGTAACTTCCCGGCCTCCAGGCGAAGCTGGTCTGAAAGGGCGTAGCTAATTTGTAACCTGTTGAGCAGCACACGCGAGCGCTGCTGATCCTCTTCAAAAGAGCCGGGCAGATGCCATGCGTAATAAGCAAGTCCGTAGAGGGAAAAATCGATATCCAGACGATTTTCAATGACCGCACATTTGCTGCTGAATTTTATCCCGGCATCCTGAAAAGCATTTGTCGGGGTATAAGCCCTTTCTCCGGCGGTTCTCCACGGCGAAGCTGTTCGCGTTATATAGGAGGTTTGCAGCATCAGCGCGGTTTCGCTATTTGCGGCCACCTCATCACCGGAGAGGCAGGACGCCTGCGAGAAAGAGGCAAGCAATGATAGAGGAATAAGCAGAGTATTAATGAGCGATTTCACTTCACACCCCGCTGAATAGCTTCCCTGGTAAAGTAAAATTCTGGCAGAGACTCAAGTCTGACCTCGCTGTATTCCATAACGGTAAATCCCTTCTGGTGACGTGCATCATGCACAACGATTTTCATCGGCCGTGCCTCTCCGAGCACGGTCTGGTAATCCAGATAACTCACTTCCTTAAGTAATTTCTCATCCTGTGAATAAAAGGAGGCGCTATAAGGGCGAAAACTCTCTTTCTCGACCAGATAGACAATTTTGGGATAGGTTGCGGCGGGGGTTTTTCGCTCGAGGGAGAGTCGATAACAGAGGCGCTTTCCACAGGCCGCTTCGCCAGTGAGTTGAGCGTTATAGGCGTAATCGAAATTGGTAACAATGACATCGCTATTCGCGATCTGTCCGACTAAGCGCTGCTCAGGCGAAACAGGCATTGGACGACGTAACTCCGGCGAGTAGAACCATAAGTCATACCAATCCGAGAGCATAATTTTGCCTTTATCTCTGGCAGGATAGATAAAGCGCACAAGGGATCTTGCATCCGCAGGCCGGCCATTTTCGGGCTTCATAAAGCGCATCGAAACATCGAAAATCTGTGTATTGACCGCCGCACCGGTTTTTTCTTTATATTCACGCACCGTGACGGTATAGCGAAACGGTTGATTTGGAGAGCGTATTTCATCAGCACGGCGGATAATATCTTGCGCTGGCGTCGCATTACAGACCACAGGGATCATCGCCAGCGTGATAAAACATAGAGAGAAAATATTCATAAGCTGTCCTGTTTTATGAAAATTTAAAAGCATCGGCCAGATTCAGTTTTGCTGCGCGTAATGAAGGACGCAGGGACGCGAAAGCCGCGGTAATAATCGGTAAGAAAAAGGTAAACCAGACCGTATCTATATCCGTGGTTTTAATAAATGCGGTGTAACCCTGTGACTGTCCCGGCGAGGGCGGCATCGCAATGCCTTTAATATTAATAAGCCAGGCAAGAGCGAACCCTATTGCCAGACTGCCTGCCGCACCGATAATGCCAATAAAAATCCCTTCCAGAATAAATAGCCGTGTGACATGCCATGGCCTAAGCCCGATAGCGCGCAGGGTGGTAATTTCCCGGGTACGCTCAATGATATTCATGGTGAGCGAATTGCCGATCATGAAAATAACGATCACCGCGACAAGAAGTTTAATAAAGAAGTAAATCCCGGAGAGAAGATCTTCGACTTGCTGATAAAATGGCGAGACACTACTCCACTCTTTTACGATTAACGGTAAGTGATGTTGGGCAATAAAGTGTCGAAGTTTAGCCGCAAAGCCTGAGACGTTTTCCGTATTAAGCAGAATCAACACCTTGCTGACACCCTCAGTTCCCATCAGACGCTGCGCTGTCATTAACGGCATCTTCATTGCCGTATCATCGTAGTCTTTAATGCCGGAGGTAAAAATTCCGCGTACCTTTAACGAGATAGCGCCCTGACCTCCATGGGCATTTACCACCATAATATCCAGCCAGTCGCCATACGCGGCGTTAAGGGTTTTGGCCAGACCGCTTCCAGCGGTCACCTCGTCCGTTTTTACACGTGACAAATCGCTACCGCTGATCAACTTATCGAATGAGCCAAGCTTTAATGCGGCTAAAGGTTCGACGCCAAGACCGGAGAAGTAACTGGTGGTTTCGTTTTCATATTGAGAGGCCACGCCAGTAAACTCAAGTTGACCTGAAATCGTTGAAATATCAGCCGATAAATCCGGCTGTGCAAGAATGGCTTGCTTCAACGCCGCATAATCTTCAATTAAGCTCTGATTTTTCTTTGCACCCTCAAAATAGGCCGGATTATAAATTTGCACATGACCAATATTGGTGCGAATGGTTTGCTCTTTCAAAATCCAGAAGGAGTATTGAATAAAACCGCCATACAGAAAAATGGCGACACCGCCAAGCATTATTGCGGCGAGTGTAGATAAAGTGCGCCGCCGATGGCGAAAAATATTTAATAAAGCAAACTGCGCATCTCTGAATCGAAATAATAAACAGAAAAGAATAAAAAGCAGGATAGCGCTCATCGCCAGATTAACGAATAACATGGTGTATTCCTTTACTTCTCATTTAATAGCGGCATAACTATCTGCGTTATCTCTTGCAGATCCCACTCTGGTGCGGTGCCAGGCGGCAGAAGAGTATATTTCTCCGCGCGCGTTCCCGTTTGCCTTAATTCATTTAACAGTTGCCCGGCGTCGTGTGACAGCCCGCAATCAATGAGCGCGCGGTAGCGCATATAACGAATGGGGATGAGCATATTCTCATCGAACAAACCTGTTGCGTTAATCAGGCGTTCGGTATCATGCAGAGCGATGACGCACCGACCACTTTTTGCAGGTAAGTAAGCATCGATACGCGCACGTAAATAGTGTAATCGCAGATTATCGTCGTTTGACTCCACCGCCTCATCGAGATAGAAAAAACCGGTTTTTGCATACTCTGCGGCGTGGATAAAGTCATTTATCGCCACATAATGTTTGGCCTGTTGTAACAGACCATAGGCGTAAAAGATCAGCGAGGCGACATGGTGTTCACGGCGATACTCATTCCATAATGCGGAGGTGGTTTCGATCAGCGCGTGCTGCTGTGCTGGAAAACCCTGCGCTATTATTTTCTCAACTTCAGACGCTGGCGCGGCAAATGCCCCATTGACCACCAGCGATAAGCCAATGATTACACTCCTAAGTCGATACCGTTTACCGGGCCGAATCATAAGTTAATTCTCCATCCGTGATTTCAATAACCCGCTTCGCCCGATCCTTGAGCTGGGTGGAATGCGTGGAAACGATAAAGGTGGTTTGTGTTTGCTGATTAATTTTTAACAGCAAATCCATGATCGCCTCGCCGGTGGCTAAATCCAGATTGCCCGTCGGTTCATCGGCGACAACAACGCCAGGCTGATGCGCAAGCGCGCGGGCAATCGCCACACGTTGCTGCTGACCACCGGATAATTGGCCCGGTTTTCGCCGAGCAAACTGCGCGAGGCCGACGCTATCGAGCGCATGTAATGCACGCGCTTTCGCCTCCTTTTTATCGCAATAGCCGTTGAGAACCAGCGGGTAAAAAATATTATCCAGCACGTCCAGCACCGGGATCAGATTGAAGAACTGGAAGATAAAGCCGAGATGTTGACCACGAATCGCGGCCATCTCCTTTTCGGGAAGAGCGTTGAGCAGATGATTTAAAAAAATAACCTGTCCGGCGCTCGGCCGATCAATTCCGGAAAGGATATTAAGCAGCGTACTTTTGCCGCTGCCGGAGGGACCGCACAGCGCGATAAATTCCCCTTTCGCAATCTCAAGGTTCACGCCTTTTAATGCGCTAACCTGGCTTTCTCCTGTGCCGAACTGTTTTGAGATATCGCTGAGAACAATGGCTGGTAGAGCGTTTACGCTGTTTTTCATGCGCCTTCCTTTTCCATGTCGATCCAGCTGTCGAACCAGGCGCTACCACCGAAACTGTCTTTTACGATAGTGCGTATTTTTGTCCCGCGAGGAACGTTCTGTTGCAGGTACTCCCAGCTCAGAGCAGAGGTTAAACAGCCGCTGGAACCAAAAATGGCGCTGAGATCGAGTATGTTCACTGCCTGTTCAGGCTTCATGGGGTTTGTGGCCGGTCCGGCATGCGCAAACAGGTCGATATCGCTCGCATTCTCATAGAGTTCACGCTGAGTTTGCGCGCCATCCTGCCAGCTATGGTAATTTCCACAGCGAACACTGATGCCACCTGCACGGCGGCTAAAAATAAAGCAGCCGGCACGTTCAACGCTTAAGTGAATACCGCTTACTTGCTGCGCCCTTCTGTTCCCGGCCTCTCCCGCTAATGCCGCTTCGGAGAAGACTAGTAGCGGTATCGCGCGCCAGGCGGCGCACACCACCACAAAATCAAACGTATTCCAGCAAAGATAATCCTGCGCGCTGCGCATCGCGGCGATCAGTGATAATTTCTCGCCGCGCATTTTGCAGCTGACATCTTTGATGGCGAATTTCTTCAGAAGATTTTTCGGCAACGTATCGATAGTTGAGGTGTGCAATGCGCTGCTGATATTTTCAAAAATGGCACTCTCGCCCCACGCATCAACGTAGATAAACGCGGTGCGCGATTTTAATAACAGCATCCGTTCTTTTGCGCCCAGGCTCTGTAATGCACTTTCCGCTGCCTGCTCAAGCGCCTCGATATAGTGGATATAGTCCGGTTTACGCACCATCTCTCGCGCATAGACCGCTTTGCTGGTTCCGAAGCGCTTAAAGCCCCAGCCACGTTTAGCCGTTGCTTTCAGCGCCTGGTTATAGAGATGCGATTCCCAGACATTTAGCCATCCGGGGGAGTAAATATAAAAATCATCTTCCGGCTCGGTCATCGCAAAGGCATTTAGATACATTGCATCGTTCATCGACTGGTCTCCTCTTTCGCGAAGAGAGAGATGACGACGCCGATAATTGAGCCATCCACGCCGAGACCGGTTTTTAACAGGTGTAGCTTTTGATGAGACATGACCGGCTGATTAACCAATAGCTGATGAGATATTTCATCACTTATTTCATCGTTCGCCACTGCCGGAATCAGCTCTCCCTTTCGCAACGCCTCCGCACCAATAATGAGATCGATAATGCCGGAACCGGTCGCGGTATAACCCATCATGCCTTTATAGGCCAGTACCGGTATCTTCTGCTCGCCCACCAGCATTGAAATCGCTTTCGCTTCCGATTTGTCGCTGGTTGAAGAGCCGTTGCCGTGCGGAATAATGGCGCAGAGCTGTTCCGGTGTCACCGCGGCTTCACTCAATACGCTGCGCATCACTTTTAAGAGATTAGAGCTGAGCCAGCCGGTATCGTGGCTACGCCCGGCACTGGTCTGGATGTAATTTGATTTCAGGCGGACAGCGTTGTGCCTCTCCTGACTGCCACGATATCCATGGCGCTCCAGTAACATCACCGAACAACCTTCTGCAAATAAGACCGCCTGGCTGTTTTTACCAAACGGCTGTACCACCTTGCTTGCCAGCATCGACTGATTTTCGAGGAACCAGATATCCTGGGTGTTAATTTTTGAACAATTAATAATACAAACCAGATCAAGGCCGCCGTGCTCAATTGCCTGACAGCCCAAATGGATGGCCGTCAGCGCGGAATTACTGGTGCAGTGCATCGCAGCAGGCAGGATTTGCAGGCGGTATTTCTCTGCCAGTTTGAAAGCCAGATAATCCTGAGACATATTTCTGACATGCAGATTTTTTATCGAGGCAGAGAGAGCAACGTCTTCAATATCGTTTTTGTCGTAAAAGGATTTGTAATCCATCGCATCGATGCGCGGTCCGAGACCGGTCAAATAGACTCGCACTGACGCCCCTGCCAACGCGGCAGAGGTCAAACCTGCCTGCGCCATTGCCTCTTCGATTAAGCGGTAGATCAGGTCAAGATCAGACTCCTTTGTCGCATTAAGCCTGGCCACGCTGACATTACGCTTAAACCCACATTTGATGGCCTCCTCTTCGCTGGCAAACCAGGGCGCAGTGTTAACGCACATACCCTGCCGCAGATTGCTCATCAACTGCTCAGCATGATTTGCATAAGGCAACGAAAGGCTGTAGCCGGAAATCAAAGCTGCATTTTCCACGGCGCTATCCTTTTATAACCATCGCGTAGTAATTGCCGCCCTCAGTGGCGCCGACCAGCAGCGCATGGCGAACAGCAAGCTTGAGCGGTTGGCGCACAAAATTCATTCGCTTATCAAAGAAGGAATCGGTGCCAGCAATCGCCGGTACAGTTTGCGTTTTCATGCACTCGGTAAGCACCAGCAGGTTCAACAGACCGGCCGCCGATGCGACGAAACCGAAGTAAGCGTTGTAGTTAACAACCGGCACCTGCGGGTGCGACTGATGGAAAACCGCGTGTAGGGCGTCGATCTCAACCTGCGAATGCGCTGGCCCGCCATGGCTGCTGCCGCACACCAGATCGATCTCGTGGGTACCTAACCCGGCATCGGCAAGCGCACGTTGAATAGCCAGCACCATGGCAGCCGATTTTTCGCCTGATTGGGCAGGATCAAACCAGCTGTTATCACAGGATTTGCCGTAGCCAATAATTTCGGCCAGAACCTCAACTCCGCGCTCGCGAGCAGCCTGCGGATCCTCAAGCAACAACATGCAGGCGCCTTCACCCGGTACATACCCTTTTGCCTTCTCGCTATAAATTTGATAATCGGCCGCGTCGGCGATCATGGCGATTTTCTGCGTAACGGCATCCATATAGAGCGCCATGGAGGGAAAATACTCATCTGCGCCGCCGACAATGACCTGCGGCTGCAGATTCTGCCGCACAAGTTCGTAACCATAGGTCAGTGCGCCGAGCGCAGCGTTTTCACCGGTTGCAAGCGTCGTGGTATAGCCTTTGATCCCTTCAGAGATGCCGCAAAAAGTGGCAATAGCGTTCATTAGCGAGCCGGGAAATTCCGAAGTGCGAACTTTGCGCGGATCGGGTTTCAGGCTTTGCAAATATTTATAGGTTGTCTCCTGCGGACCGCGTGACATGCCCATCACCATGCCGAGGTTTTCACCGTCGCGCTTAATTTTGCGCTTACCGCTGTTTAACGCCTCTGAGAGCGCGACCAGTGCAAATGTTCCCCCGCGAGTGGCTTTACGTGAATCAAAGCGGCGCAGATATTTGCGGGGTTCCAGATTGTTCACCTGGAAGGTTTTGAAATGCGCCTCCTCTTCCGGCAGCCTCCCCTCGCCCACAGCATGCTGACTGCCAAGGATGTCGCTCAGTTGGTTGGTTTTCTCCAGAACCCCTAACAGCTCACGCGCCTCGGTGAGGGTATCCTGCGGGAACTTCACTCCGCCCAGGGTTCCGGTAGCGCTGCGCTGCCAGATGTTATGCAGAATGTCGCTTACCGTGTGACCAATAGCCGTTACGGCGCCAGCGCCGGTTATTGCAACGCGTTTCGGGGAATAGTGTGTTACAGGTACGGTTCCTGGTCGGGTGCTAATAACCATGCAGCAGTTATTACCGCCAAAGGCATAGTTGTTTTTCAAAAAGAGATTAACCGGTTTCTCTCTGAACTCATTTGCTACGTAATCCAGATCGCAATTGGGACGCGGGACAGAGAAGTTGAGCGTAGGCAAAACGATATTGTCAGGTAGTGTGACCAGACAGGCGATTAACTCAACGATGCCGGCAGCGCCGATGTTGTGACCAAAATAGGACTTTGTTGAGCTGACAAGCAAATCCTTGCGATGGGCAAAGACTTTGTTCATCGCCATGGTCTCGATTCGGTCGTTAGCTTCCGTTCCGGTACCATGCGCATTGACGTAGTCAATCTGGTCAGGGGTGACGCCCGCGTTCTCCATCGCTTTGAGCATCACCTGCACAGCACCATTGGCGCGCGGATCGGGCCCGGTCTCGTGGTAAGCGTCGCAGGATGTGGCATAGGAGAGGATTTCGCCATAGATAGTGGCCCCACGTGCTATGGCATGCTCATACTCTTCCAGTACCAGCGCCCCTGCACCTTCACCGATTGACATACCGGGCTGGCCAGAGAAAGGGGTACAGGCATCAGGATGCATAACGTTAAGGGCGTAGAAACCGGCGAAGGTCGGCAAATAGATCGGTTCCGTTCCCACAGCCAGCATGGTTTTGCTTTTGCCGTTTTGCAGATAGTCGAACGCCATGCCAATAGCATTTGGGCTGGCCGTACAGGCGGTCGCTACCAGTTCTACCCCGCCTTTCAGACCAAGCAGCGTTGACACACTTGAACAGCATGAGGCGAATCCGCCGGCATAAAGAGCCTTACGCAGGGAAAAGTCTTCGATGCGCTGTTCAAAAAGTGGCAGGAAGGCTTCGGTACCCGCAGAGGAGACGCCAACAATTAACCCCGTCTCTTCCAGTACAGGCGAGTTTGTGATGAGCCCCGCCTGGCTTAACGCATCCTTACCCACTTTATAGGCCCAGAGCGCAGCGTTATCCAATGACTGCACAATCTCATCTGCCAGCTCAGGGAACTGAATGTCGTGCAGCACCTCCGCGGCACGGGCATTTTCGAACCATTTCGCAAAACGTTGGCTATCCGTTACACCACATCTCTTATTAAGAAGTGCGGATTTAAAATCCTGAAGGTTTTCAGCCAGAGACGAGAGTATGCCCATCCCGGTTATAACGACTCTTTTTCTACTACTCTTCATTATTCTTCCCTGCAGCGGCAATGATGAACAGACCACCTGGATCGAGGCGGGTAACAACGCCAGTCGGCGCATTTGCGTAAAGCTGGCGTTATGGATGATTACGCGTGTCGTGCTTTCATGGCGTCGATATAACTGTGCTCCGTCGGGCTGACTAACAAACTCAGGTTATAAAGGAAGGGAAGATTTTGTGTTTTTGCCGGGATCTTCGCGGTCGCGGTTTCGATGGTGAAACCTGAAATATCTGACCAGGCGTAATCATGATCGAGCAGCGCGAGGGCAATGGGTGCGCCCAGCGCAGGAGACCAGACGGATTTAATGATGACGCCAACCTGCCGATCGTCGACCAAGACTTTGTCATTGGAAGCAATAACGGCGCTATCCGTCAGCGCAGAAATACCGATAATTTTACGTTTTGCAGGCGCGAGGGATCGTTCTATAACCGCGTCTTTACCGATAAATCCCTCTTTGTCGTATTGCACCGCCCACTGCATTTGCAGCTCAACCGGATGACGGCTGAAATCGGCATAGATACTTTCATCCCAGCACATATTCTCGATGCGCACTGTGCGTTGGTAATCAAGACCGCCAGTTTTTAATTGATATTTTTCACCTTTTTCAACAAGCATTGACCATGTATCAACGAGCGTAGGCTGTGGGCCAATTAGCAGATAACCAAACTCTCCGTGTTTGCCGCAGCGAAAGAGGATCAGTTCTCCGTCCTGATTAATATATTCATGGTAGGGTAAGCCGATAATGTCGAAGCCATAAACTTCCGCGAGTAACTCCCAAGAGTAAGGACCCTCAACCATAAGCGCCCCCCATGCCTCCTCCGTCATCGATTTGATAACAGGTAGATCAGCGATCTCCAGCGCTTCAGGATGTTGGAGAAGGTTATTAAGAGAGTCGATTATATCGGACGCGGAAATGTTTTCTGACAAGATATAGTAACCGTCCGGCGTACATAAAATATAGGCGTCACCTCTAATAGTGCCATCCTCATTAAGCACAAATGAATATAGTCCCTGTTCATCGCGGATAATGGAAACATCAGCCGAAGCAAGATGATTGACTAAAGCCCATGCATCATCCCCCATAACGCTTACTATAGACATGTGAGAGTAATCGACCAGTATTGCATTCTCTCTTACCGCTTTATATTCGATAGCAGGTTCGTGATAAGCAGCCGGAAGCAGATGATTATTGAAAACACCCATTTTAGCCTTGCCGGCAAGATGCAAGTCATGCAGCGATTTCATAGAAGTCCTTATTAAAATAGTTAACCGGAATTAAGCCTGACGTTTCGTTATCACAAAAGAAGCAAGGCTGTTAATGCTGCGCATATATGAAGGGTTATCGCTTTCACTTACTTCAATATCAAAAACCTTATCCAGCATTACGATAATTTCGGTGGCGTCAACTGAATCTAATTTCAGCCCATTGCCAAACAAGGGGGTATCGTCGTCAATTTGTGACGGCTCTCGAGAGATGTTTAAGCGCTGGACGATTTCTGTTTTGATGGTAAACAGAACCTCTTTACGCTCTTCAATTTTACTCTGCATTATTGTCATGCTTTTCATCCCTGTTATTTAGTTTCACGAAAATTGATAATGGTGCCATCGCTTATCTTTTTCTTACCGACATTTGCCGTAACGGAGTAGTGTTTAAAACCAGCAGGATCAGTAAAAGCAGGCCTGCTTATCACCTCAATGGTATCTCCCGGATAAGCTATATCCTTAAATTTCAAGTTCTGCGATGCCAGAACGCCACGGACTTGCGCCCGGCGCTCGCGAATAATTGCGATTAATTCCGGCTTGTGAATAACGTTATGAATATCGCGTAAACTGGTTAGTGACATACCAAACCGTTCGGCACAGGCGTCGCAAATATCACTGATGAAAGAGAAATACTCACTCGCCTGACCAAATATCTCCGCAACAATCACACCCGGCATAATAGGGTTTTCGGGAAAATGCCCGGTAAGATAAGGGTCGTTATAGGTAACATGTTTGATTACCCGGATATAACCATTTTCACCATATTTATACTCTTCTATACGATCGACCATCATAAGAGGCTGGCGCCAGGCGCCCATCTCAAGAAAGAGCTTTGGAGGAATAGTGTATTTTGACATAAATCACCGCATCACTAGCCCACCATCAATAACGATGGTCTGCCCGACAATATAACTGGATGCTGAGGAAGATAACCAAACGATGGTATTAGCGACTTCATTACAGTCTCCTAGCCGCTTGAGGGGGATAGAGTTGGTTACATCACGAACGACGGTCCTTGAAACTTTTTTGACCATCTTTGAGGCAATCATACCCGGCGCCACGGCGTTGACACGGATTCCACGTGGAGCAAGTTCAGCAGCCAGAGTCCGCGTAAAACCGAGTAACGCCCCTTTAGAAGCGCTGTAATTTGCTTGCCCAACACTGGAAATAATTCCAGCGATAGACGCGACGTTAATAATTGTCGCGCCTTCCGCGCTCCGTAAGAGTTTCAGCACCGCTTTCGTAAGATGAAAGGTGCTTAATACGTTGGTTTCAATCACGGTATTGAAATCGTCGAAACTCATTGAGGAAAAAAGATTATCTTTAACGATACCCGCATTGTTAACGAGAACGTCGAGACGCTCGATAGCGGAACCAAGATGGATAACCAAATCACCCACACTCGCGGGATTAGCAAGATCGCACTGCAAAATTGTTAAACGGTGGCCATTATCATGAGTCTCGCTTAATAAACGGAGGGGTTCGGCGTTGCTTTTAAATATTGCAAAGACGTTACAGTTCTGATCCAGATATTTCTCGCATATCGCTAATCCGATATCGCCGCTTGCGCCAGAGACAAGCACATTTTTAGTGTTCAAATCCTTATATGTATACATTCTATTCCTTTGTCCTTGCTCAGGAGATAATTGTCACTGCAATAGCGTGTGTTCGACAGTGGGATATGCTCAGTGAGATATGTTCGATATCTCTCTCTTGGATTATCTGTGCTATCCGACCGGAAAGAGAAAAATAGGGACATCCGAAACAGTCATGCTGGACCTCCATATCCTGAAAAGTTATCCCTTCACGAAACCCCAAACCTAACGCTTTCACAAGAGACTCTTTTGCAGCCCAAAAACCTGACGCTCTCTCATAATCCAGACACTCTGCGATAAATTTATCTCTCTCTGAAAGAGAAAACACACGATGGAGAAAACCATCCCCACCATTATTTATTGCTCGTGTAATCTTGCTTACTTCAACAATGTCCGTACCAAGGTAAAAGCGCTTTTTAGCCATAGTTATTAAAGCTGATAACTGATGTTAAATTTCGCCGTAAAATCATCGACGATCATCTTTGAAGGAGAGAGCAAAGGAAGAGACAAAGATAGTTCATATCCCAAAGACTGGACATTCCCTTTTACTCCTCCAGTAACCCCCACGAGTTTGTCGCCACCATATATTTGCCGTATAGACTTGCTCCCACCTACTTGCCCATAATCAGCCCCAAAGAAAGGGGTAACCCCGTAAAAGCCAGTGTTAATATTAAGAGTATTTTGTATGTAGAAACCATTTATCGCATCAACACCAGAACTGTTTTCAAACCCTCGTACATTCCAGCGATTACCAATATTAAACTGATCCTGAATCGTTAGTGCTGCGGGGCTGTATTGCGCACCGATGGACATCTCATACCAGGCAGGCATAGATGACAACTCCAGCGCCTTTAAATATGTCATATTTAAATTATAGATATGACTGGCGCGATCCACGTCGCCAGATAACATATCTGGTGTTTCTTTTCCAGCTGGCCATTTAACAAACTGCTGCCAACTTAATGTTGAATCTAATGAAGCTCCGTCAAACCCCTGAATATAATTGAAGGCCAGTTTTACGTTGCTCATATCGCGTTTCTGCATTGCCAGTTTGACACCGCCAAACTCATAATCGGCTTTTCTCTTGAAGATTTCCAGGCTTGCTGAAAGTTTCTTTGACATATCGCGAAAAAGTAGGCGCGAAGTTTTAAAACTGTAATATTTATTCCTACCCATATAATCATAATCCCATCCAGCAATGGGTATGTTTTGATTTGAGACGCTGGTGCTATAGATAAATTCATAGTCCCAAAACCCATATGGGAAGGAGTACCAGGCGGTTATATTTTTGTAGCCTCCAGTTGTACTACTCGCTCCGGAAAGATAACCCACATCACTTATGCCAGCGATATTGAACAGATAAAGTGCACCACTTGTTATATTTTGCCCAGTACTTTTATCACCCCAATTACTATAGTTTGCTTTTGCACTCCATCTCTTTGTACGGTGGGTGTTTATAATGATATTGCTATAACCGTTTTGATTTCCGGGTGCGACATTTATCTTAACATCAACTGCGGGCGTTCTTTGCAAATTTTCAAGCCCTTGCTCAATATCCCTTAGATTAAGAATGTCGCCTTCTTTAAAAGGCAGGATGAGAGTGGTAACGTCACCGCTTTCAATTAAAATATGCTCTATCCGACCCGGTGTAACCGTTATAACAAGCGTGCCTGTAGTTAAATCTTGACTGGGAATGTCAATACGCGTTGTTACAAAGCCAGCATTAATAAAGTAATCTTGAATGATTTTAGCCAGACTGCGAATGCCATTGACGCCAAGGCATTCCCCAGTAAATTTATTTTTTATATCCTTAATATTTTGATCATTTATAAAATCATTATCAAGAGTAAGACTGGTTATGGGATAACATATTTTTTCCTCAGGAACCTTGATATTATCAATAATCAACTCTCTTTTATCAGAGAAAACATCTTTCTTCTCAATTTTATTCTCACGCAATAGATTTGCGTCGTTGCGCTGCTGTTCCCTCGCAAAATGGTCAAGATTGTCGGCTGCGGCCACATGAAAACAAAAAAAACAAATAAGAAAATGGATTTTATAGAGTTGCACTATTACGGTCGCTCAGATTGAATTAAAAGCAGCAGCATTGCTGCTGCTTTTATAACGTTTTTAAATCACAAACCAACGATAGTGCCTGTGCCGGTTAACTGTGCGGTGTTAAGTACAAGTCCCCTTTCACCGCCTAAAACAGCATTAGCACCAGAGTTATGTATTAACTTCGAAGTAATTACTGCGTTGCCTTCAGTATAGATGTTTTTGTAATTGTAAATCGTGCGAGCAGCGTTGACATCGAGATAATCCCAGGCAACCACATTACCATAGTTAGTCACATCAAGTGCTGATTTGATGAATGCTGAACTACCAACCATGTTGCCCTTGCTGCTATTAACAACATTACCATCCGATTCAACATAAAGCACCGTACCTGCAGCAATATCCTTTTCATTGGTAAGAGTGCCAGTTGTATCTACTTCCAAGGTATTATCAGCAGAAATAGTATTGTAGTTATGCAATGCCCCCGCAACACGTACTACCGAGTTCTGCTTACTACTAATCCACCCATAATTATTAAAATCGCTGCCGACAATTAACGAGAGATGACGATCGGCTGAAATTATCCCTGTTGAATCATTGTTTTCAATTGATCCAGAGCTGTAATTTGACAGAGAGTCAACATCAATATTGAGATCGCCAGTACTATGGATCGTGGCATAATTGTTAACCAAGCGTTTGGCCTTAATATTTGCATCACTTCCACTGACGAGCAAGCCGCGATAATTGTCGAGTGTTTCTGCAACATTCAAAGTTAACGGGCCGTGCTCGGCAATAATGCGACTATGCGTATTATTAATAGACTTAGCGTTAATTGTCACACCATTAGTCCCAATCAATCCGCCAATTTGACCGGGTATTCCGAAGTAATTACCATACCACGATCCGAAATCTTCACCATAGGTGTTATTAACACTGGTTTTAGCATCAATCTTGAGAAGGTTATTTGCAACCATCAATCCATGATAGTTATCAACATCTGCTTCTGTTTGGATTGAGATATCTTTGCCAAGAATCACCCCACCCACGTTCTTGACGTTTTTAGCTTTAATATCAACATTACCGAACTGTGAACTTACTAAACCAATATGGTTGTTAAAATACCCGGTTAAATCTATGTTAACTCCACGGTCCCCCATAATCTGACCGACATAAAGACTATTATCCATTGTGGAGCCGATGACTGAAACGGTGTCTTTCGAAAGAAGCCTTCCACTGGAGTTGTCGATATTGCCAATCGCAGACAGTGACACAGCTTTATCAGCGGCTATTTTCCCATTACGATTGTTGATCGTACTACTACTTTCCAGGGAGATCGTACCTGATGAACTGATTCCACCAGTCGAATTATTAATCGTGCCAGCTTTTAACTTAATACCGTCGTCACCTGCAATTAATCCTAAGGAATCGTTACTGGTAGCATCAGCAGTGATATTATCTTTGTTGATAAAATACTTAGCCGTCTCAATCTGAATGCCCCCTGCTTGTGACCTAATAAGGCCTTTGGTGTTATCAATATTCCCGGAGCTGATCATATCAATTTTTCCGGTAGATTGAATTTCACCTCCAACATTAGTTATCTCTGAAGTTTCAAAAGCAACATAACCACCCTTGATCTGCCCAGCCCGGTTATCTAACTTACCTGTTTTTAAGGCGACAACAGCGGCTTCCAGGCCTGCAGAACTACCTTTACCGCTGTTAATTAACGTTTTGCCATTAGTATTGACACCTAAAATCCCACCAGAAGAAATTTTACCGTTTTTGTTATTAAACTCACCACTATCTATATAGATATCGGATTCTGAAGCAATACTACCGGCGCTAGTGTTATTTATTGAATTCTTCGTCGTGTTAATAAATATTTTGCCCTTACCCGATATATCTCCACCGATATTTTCCAGCACACCATTAGTTGTGATGTTGGTAGAGCCAACTGATTGAACCTCACCGCCAGTGTTAATAAACTTACCATTTACATTAATATGGATATCATTAGCACCACCGGCAATAACCCCCATATTTCTGACACCAACTCCACTTTCAGTACTGATCAAATTAATATGATTTGCATACATCCCGCCAAGATCAGACACATCAACCGCGTATGTATTCCTGATACCGCTTGCTGTTACATGGCCTAAGACCTCAGCATTTTTATTGACATAATTATTACCTGCGATAACAGTAAGTTCATCCGTCACGATTTGCCCCTGTACTGCAACAGAGCGAGCAAGAATTTCTGTTGGCGAAGAGCTCATTAGCCCTTTGACAGTAATAACACCACCTCCAACTGAATAACCTCTTAACATGCCGTTCTGAATATCTGGTCTACCGGTCGTGATAGTGGCTTTACTGGTATTGATAAAACCACTGCCCAGGCTAGTAGAGATACCATTCGGGTTGGCAATGACTAAATGAGCTTTGTCTCCTGCAACCTCCATCAGGCCTTCAAGCATGCTGGTTTTATTCGAAGTGACTTCATTAAGGATGACTTTGGCGCTACCAGAGGTAAGGTTGCTATTACCCGCTATGGCTCCCCCAATTACGGTATTTGTGCCAGATGAGCTGTTATTGAAAATAACCCCGTTCTTGCCAACATTGAAATCATCATAAACGTTATGAGAGAGGCCATTATCATTGGGATTGGCAATATTGATTACGGGTACGCCATTTGAACTGGCAATGGTGCCATTTTTAATATTCAGATCGCCTGCTTGAGCAAGAACCGGTAGAGAGAGCAGAATAGAAGCTGCTACTGGATTGAATCTCATCAAACGCCCTGTTTTTCTTTTACCTTTCATTTATTTCCTACCTGTAATTTATGCAACTTATTAAGATGAGTTTAGCCGCTTACTAAATCGACTTTTGAAGTACTTTATGTAGGCATCTAAACTCGTTATGCAGATTGAAACCACGCTAACATTGGAGCTCCGCCATTTGTCTTAACACTTATTTCGGCATACGGATTTGCAATACACATACCAAAAACACATACCCTAGAATTAGTTAATATCAAACACACTTTGAAGAGCTAATAGGAATTTTTTAATTATTGCTAAAGAGCGCATTAAAACAAGTGAATTATCCTTAAAAAAAGGCCAGGTGCTTACCAAGTAAAATTAAGATGAATTCTCATTTTACCTTTCAACTCAACCACTTATAAAAACAAATTATACAACTAATGAATTTAAGATTATTTCATATAACTACTGCAAATATTCAATACATAAAAATAACATCTGCATTGAAAATTTACATAGGTCGCACCAGACAGTATTTGCCTCCCTTCAACCAACACTTCCATTAAAGAGTCAACGGGAGCACAAAAGTTTCCATAACCAGGAGTGCGACAAATAGTCATATTATTAAATAAGAAAAATAGCTAAACATAAAATCTTAAAGAAAAATCGAACCACATCGCTCTTAAATAAAGAAATTATTATTTAAGTAATGCTTATGTTCTTCTTAAAAACGAATAAGAGATCTTATCAATACAACACAAATACGTTACTGACATGTTATCAGCAGGACGGGAAACCACGTTTTTTCATGTAAAAAGAGATCAATAATTTAACACATATTATTTATTAGCTAATTAACACTTTATTGCTATCCAATCATTTTACGGCAAGGTTATTATTTTTGTCGGAAGCAGTGGCTTTGCGTGAGATCGCGATTCATTCGAGTGAGTACATGTTCGCTATCAAACGTAAATGCGCAATATTAGCTTGTTATTAGCACACTTAAGCAAGTTATATCCTTTAGCTTCTTTCAATCAGATTAGCGCGTAATGAGATCTGAATTGTAAAAAACCCTTGTTAATACAAGGAACCTTTAAGGTTAAAACCATCAAGAGTAAGGTGCATTTATGAAACGTAAAATTTTAGCGCTTGCATTATTGTCTTCTTTTAGCATGGGTGCAGTTCAGGCAGCTGATACTACAGCACAAGCTGTGGCGACATGGTCCGCAACAGCAAAAAAAGATACCACTAGTAAATTAGTGGTTACTCCCCTGGGAAGTCTTTCATTCCAGTACGCTGAGGGCGTTAAAGGGTTCAATACTCAAAAAGGTCTTTTTGACGTTGCAGTTGAAGGAGATTCAAGCGCAACGGCATTTAAACTAACCTCACGATTAGTAAGTAACACGCTAACACAGCTTGATGGATCAGGGTCAACGCTGAATGTTGGAGTTAATTACTTTGGTAATGCGGTCGACAAAACGTCAGATACAGTTCTTGTTGACACCCTTACCGGTAAAAGTGGTGGTCTGAGCAATATTGCTTCTAATTATAATCAAGCAGGTCGTTTTGCTGGTCAGGATGCATTTACATTCTCGATCGCAAGTGCAACTACTGATGGCACAACACCTGCAACAGATTTAAGTGTATTGCCAGAAGGTATTTGGAGCGGCGATGTTAGCGTCCAGTTCGATGCAACATGGACTAGCTAACTTTCATTAATTAAGGAGCGAGGGACCGCTCCTTTTTTTTAGGACAAGAAATTATGAAAAAAATTATTTTTGTGTTAAATTTTTCTTTAACTGTCATGATGCCTGCATATGCATTAGATATTGGAGACATATCTTCTTTTATGTATAGCGATAGTTCCGTTATCAGTAAGGAGATAAAGAACTCTACAAATACAGGTCGTCTTATCAATATCAGAGTTGAGAGAATAACAAACCCTCTAGAAGGAGGTACAATCATTCCCATGGAGAGTAAAAATGAGCTTCTTTTGACGCCAGGAAGTTTATTGCTACCCGCTAATAGCAATGAGACCATTCGTTTTTTTTACAAAGGACCGACTGACGATAAAGAACGTTACTACCGAATTCTTTGGTCCGATCAATCGTTAAGCGAAGGCAAAAGAAGCAACGCAAAGCGCCATGCTGTTGCCACAGCATCAGCGCTTATTAGTTCAATATTGGTTGTTGCTCCTCGTAAAGCTAAATATGAATACAAATATTCCACAGGAAAAATAACCAACCCTGGAAATGCTACGTTACGTATTATCGCCTATGGCCCATGTTTAAAACCGACTGATGGTGAGTCTTGCAAAGAAAATTACTATCTTATGCCCGGTAAGTCGCGAACATTCACTCGAGTCAATGTTGCAGATAAGAATGGCCGTGTAGCTTTCTGGCAAGAGAATCATTTCGTTTCAGTTAAATAGTTTTGGGAGATTTTGTCTGTGCGCATTGTCGAGAATAAAACCCTCCAGGCTTGCGTTACTTATACCGTCATTTTCTTTGCTGGCATGAGTGAAGTTTACTCCTCTCCTCTTCAGAGTTTACATGTCGCCGGCATCATGGTTCCTGATGCTTTTAGGAAAGCATTACAAGATGGTATGAGTATCCCTTTATTCATCCATCTAAATGGGGTTTCTGGTACGCAAGATGATCAGCGTATCGGCACTGCTTCCATTTGGCTCGATGAAAATATGGTGAAAGTGCGCTTAATTGAGCTTGAAGATCAGAATGGCAATGCGTCGTTGAATGATCACACACGGTCAAAAATTAATAGTCTAAAAGATATTCCATTTAATGAAGAGTCTAAAATACCCATTACCGCTAATGCCTGGTTATACCTAAACTTCCAACAACTTACATTGCAAGTGATCGTCACTCAGCAAGCACTAAAAACCCTTTTCCGCCCTAAAATCGAGGATATCGGTGAATCAAGTGCAGAAGATCTTAGTAGTACAATTGCTTATAACTTTGGCATCTATAACAATAAAATGAAGGGGGGAGATAGTAGTACTTCAAATTACCTTTCACTTGACTCAGTTACAGCCCTAAAAGAGCACCATTTAATGATGAATGGCACTGTGTATGGCCTGGGATCGAATTCCCAACAGGCTCAGATCTACCGTGCCATGTACGAACGTGACTTTTCAGGCTTCAGAGTTGCCGGTGGCATGCTAGACTCCTGGAACTTACAATCTCTTGGATCGGTCACTGCGCTTCCTTCTGGAAGAATTTATGGTTTCTCCTGGGGCAACCACGCGCAGTCAACGGTCTTCAATGATTCGCACTCCGTTATCCCCGTCATTGTTTTCCTGCCCTCTGCTGGCGAAGTTCACCTTTCTCGGGATGGTAAACTTCTCAGCGTACAGAACTTTAGCATGGGCAGTCATGAAGTTGACACCAGCGGACTCCCTTATGGCATTTACGATATCAAAGTCGATGTTATCGTTAATGGGCAACATATAAGCCAAAATATTCAGCGAGTTAACAAACTTTTTGCGCGGGGTAAATCAGCGGGAATGCCATTCCGTTGGCAATTTTGGGGAGGTAACATACATATGGAGCGATGGGAGAGTGGCGATAGGGAAATTCAGAAAGCTAAAAACAGTCTCCTGATAGGATTGTCCACTTCAGGCGGTCTTAATGCGTTAGCCTGGATGGCTTCAGCATATAACTACGACTCAGTCACTGTCGGAGAACTTCAGCTCTCATGGCCCATTACCGAAGCTTTACAAATCAGCATGCAAAATATGTTAGCTACCGATGGATCATGGAGTTCCATTAGTAGTCTAAATGCAACTTTGCCCGGAAAATTTAGTTCTGTCTGGTTAAGCCAGGAAAAAACGTCTATAGGGAATACCCTTCGGCGTAGCGATGCTACCAATATTGCAATTGGTGCATCATTAAATCTCAATACGCTTTGGTCACGGCTAGGTTCCTTCAGCGCAAGCTATAACAAAGATCGCCAACATAACAGTCATTATTATACGGCTGATTATACGCAGACCCTCTACAATGGGCAGTTCGGTTCATTAGGATTACGAGCAGGCTTGCAACGCTATCAGCATAGCAATAGTCGGCAAACAACCCGTATGCAAAAATATGTTGCTTTTGATTTTCTACTTCCGCTCGGAAGCGCTTTTCGGGCCGGCATAACGCAGCAGAATGGCTATGCTATGGCAAACATCTCAGCTCAGAAGCAGTTCGATGAGGATGACACTATACAAGCTATCGGCGCCGATATTTCCAGAGGCATTTCTGGTAAAAACAGTAATAATAAAAACTTAAGCGCCACGGCATGGACAAAATATGAGAATCGCTTTTCAACCGGTACATTAAGTGTCAATAGCGGTCTTGATGGATACTTAAGCACAAATTTTACGGCTAACGGTAGTCTCGGCTGGCAAGGAAGTGAGATAGGTATGAGCGGCAGCACAGAGGGTAACGCTGGCGTGATATTACGTACTGATATTGAACATGATGGCCAACTCACTGCAAGAGTTAATGGTCGCCTTTTCCCACTACTAGGAAAACGTAACTATCTTCCTTTAGATCCTTACTCACGTTATGAAATTGAGATTCTTAATAGCAAAAAATCTGTCGATAGCTATAACATCGCAAACGGCAGAAAAGGTCAATTTACACTCTATCCGGGCAACGTTGTAACCATGGTGCCCGAAATTAAACAGATGGTAACCGTTTCGGGCCGGATACGCGCTGAGGACGGAACATTACTTGCCAATGCTCACATCAATAACCATATTGGAAGAACACGCACGGATAGTAATGGCGAGTTCGTAATGGATATTGATAAGAAATTCCCTACCGTTGATTTCAACTACGATGATAATAAACTTTGCGAAGCAAATTTGGATATAAGTAATGCGCGCGGCGCTGTTTGGGTAGGTGATATTATTTGCCAGGGGTTAAAAACGTTCGCTAGCACTATGGTTGATGGAGAGATAAATGAAGGTTAATTTATATTGGCTTTTAGCTTTTGTTTCTCTCTTCTTAACGGTTCATATTGTAGAAGCTGCCATGAACAAAACCGTCTTTTCCGATGCTCCTACTCGTGAATATGTTTTCGTAGAAAATAATAACAACGATAATTTTTTCGTTACTCCTACTGGTGCGCTCGATCCACGAATGACAGGTTCCAACCGTTGGACGGGCCTAAAATACAATGGTTCCGGAACCATTTACCAGCAGAGCCTTGGCTATATTGACAACGGCTATAATACGCTTTTATTGAGCAACCGTCGTTTCGATATGTGGCTTGAAAACGCGCCGACATCACATTTAATTACTGGGTTACGCTGCATTAACTGGTATAAAGGCTGCGATATGGCGACAAGCTTGATTTTGCCAGAAGCTACAGATGCAGCAGGATTTTATGGTGTCTCTGTCCCGTCAGGTGGTGCTAAATGGATGCATGGAATGATGAGCGATCAATTCTATCATTATCTTAATAATGCCTCCGTAGGGAGTAACTTTACCATGACCATTAATACTTGTACGACTGCAGAAAGTTACAGCGCTCATTTTGGTCAACGCTGTCGCAATATGGCCTCAGGTAACTGGTACGTACGTAAAGTCTCTTATACAAAAGGCGCTCATCTCAAGTTTGAAAATACTAACGGGATTACGGAAGTTTTCATTAATAGTGATGGCGTTCCGACGCTCGGCGAAGGAAACTCAAGCTGTTACCCCCTAGTTATCGGAAAAATCTCTGGCCTTGCCTGTAAAATGCTTACCTATTCCCTGCGTGATAATGGGATGAGTAACTCAACAATAAAAGTTTTTCCATCAATAAACAAACCAGCTCTCGAATCAGTGATAAATGCTGAAGATATGCAATTTAGTCTCGATAGCAACACCTGGAAGACAGTAAGCAAAACGAGTCATTACTTTACTTTTAATGAACTGAAAGGAAAAAGAAGTGTTTACATTTTTCTTTCACAAAATTTTTTCAAACAAATGGTTAAACTAGGTATCAGTGACAGCAATACAAACGATCTTTTTAATTTCAGAATGCATAATGCCCTTGCACCTGAATCCGGTTGGTATGAATTTTCCACATCCAGCCAGCTTATTATTAAACCAAGGGATTTTAGTGTAAGCATAATTTCTAAAGATTATGTCCAAAATCCCTCTCGCACCGGAAAAATCGGTAGAAATAGTCCTTCACTGGACTTTGATTATATTGTAACGACAAATGGCAAGACCTCAGCTGATGAAGTGCTAATCAGCGTAACAGGACCAACACAAAAAATTTACGGGCGCTCATGGTGTATATTTAAATCTTTAGATAGCTTAACTCAGGTTCCTTTTCCAGCATCATTAACTTATAAAACCAGAAATGGGGTCAATAAAACCTATGATGTCGGCTGCGATGGGCTATGGCGTGATATGACAGATGCCTTTTGGTTAACAACACCCTGGTTTAGCTCAAATGGGGCTATGGGATTGATGAACAAATCAAACGTCCGCTTCTCCATTCCTATGAACGATGAGCGCTCTTTGTATACATTAAATCATTCAACGTGGTTCGGGGATGTTAGCGCATCGGGAGAAATTAGAATTAAGGCGACCTGGCGGAATGTTAATTAAAAGAGTTATAAATTACGTTTGCTTGCTTTTTTGGCTTGCTCCATTTTTTGCGAATGCTATTTATGTTGGTAATCAAACCTTTTCGATTGATGCTGAAAGCAATATGTTCGCAAAATTGGTGATAAATAATAATAAATCCGCTCGTCTCTATCGTATAACTATCAGGGCAATCGACAGTCCAGGTATATCTGAAGTTTATTCTCAACCTGCTGACGGGGAGCTATTGTTCGCACCTCGACAAATGATGCTGCAACCAGGAGAGAGCGATTTCTTCAAGTTTTATTACCATGGCCCTGCAGATGATAAAGAACGTTACTACCGTGTTGCATTCGAAGAGATCCCGCCTCAGAACAAAATATCAAAGAACGCTAATGACAGTATTATAAGTATGGCACCGATCATAGTGATGGACACCATTCTTGTAGTGAGACCTCGTAAGATAAATTTCAAATGGTCTCTGAACCACTCCACAGGAGAGGTTGCTAACAATGGAAATACATGGTTTAAGGCGCTATTAAAACCCGGATGCGGAGCAAACGAAGATGCCAGTACGACATGGTATCTTCGGCCCGGTGAATCACTCCACAGTGGCCATGTAAAACAGGCGGGTGAAATATTCATACTCTATAACGATGCTTTTATAAAAATATATGATGAATGCACATGAATCATAACTGATTTTTATATTTCATGTGGTTATTGTTTATACAACCATACCGATATAATCAGATAGATGGTGAGTTTTACTACGAATTCACTCCAGAATTAGTCACGTTAAACTCTCATATAAGAAAATTGATGATTTGAGATCTTAAAGCCGTCTAATCAATATTCATTTAAGTCATAAAAAATCATGGAAATTGCGCTCCCATCATGTTGAAATTACCGGATGGAGTAATGGCTGTCTTAAATATGGAATGTTGATAAGGAACTCAGCTCTGGCTGCGTTGATAGGCATATGCACTGGATTATAAACGAATATATTGAATTCAGGCCCGTTTTAAAGAAATTAACCTCCCTTAAAAACCCTGAAGTAAGTGTGATCTTAACCACACCAGCAAGTCGGTGTCTTCTGTTATTACTTGAAGCCTCTCCCGATATTGTCTTACAGCAAGATTTTTTCAAGAAAGTATGGGAAGAGGAAGGTATGTTGGTTCCCGCTAATACTCTCTATCAGAACATTTCTATTGTCCGCCGCGGGTTGCGTGCAGTGGGCGATACGGATCAAAAACTCATCGCCACCATCCCTCGTAAAGGCTTTCAAATTGACGATGGCGTCAGGATCCTTAAACAGGAAGATATTGTAAAAGCGGATAACACGATTGAGCTTCCTGCTATTGACGTCCCGAGCTCAGACCTGCCTGAAAAGAGCGCAGTTCCAGAGGATGAGGATGCCTCACCCGAGCCTGTATTAACACCGACTTTCCAACCATTACCTGGTGAAGATGAGAATAGAATTAAGAAATTGCTTTTGCCTCTTCTGCTTATTCTTATCTCTTTTGTTACTGGCTTTATTGTCACAAGCTTCATTTGGTACAGACATGTTGAACCCGCCTTCTTCAACACTTATACGCTTACAGAAACTGATAACGGTTGTCATCTTCACACCAGGAATGACATTCATGATAACAATAATCCTTATTCAAAATATAAATCCTTAATTCTGAATACGGGCTTAAGTTGCAAAAGTTATCCCTGGGTCTACTTTCCTCTTTCCGTGACCTCCCCTACTTTGACTGCGTTAGCTTGTAAGAATAAATATACAACGGAATCTTCGCCAGGATGTATCTCTCTTCATATTACCGGAATCAACCGTGATGACTAAAAAGAGGGTTAGCTTATTAATAATTTGTCTGTTGGCAGGTCTCGGATTCGGCTATTTGTACCTCATGGTAACGACACACTTCCGCGCTGCGGAAACCTGCACGGCGGTTGTGGTTGTGTTTAACAAGGACGCACAAGCTAATTTGACACTGGACTTTATGTACAACAGACGGACCCTAAGCGGTATCGTCTCTGTTAGCGGACGTTACCGTGATCCCAACCATACAGAGGGTACAATAAGAAGGGATGTCGCTTATACATGGGTTGAGAACAAAAATACTTTTCACCTTTTATCAACCAATATTAATAAGGTCGATAATGTTGAGAGTTTACCTGAGGATGTCATCGCTACTGTCCTGCCGGCGTTCTATGTTTACCCTAACAGACGGGTAAATTATGCAATTCAACCGCAAGGGAGTAGCAGCTTTCTGTTCAGTGTCGGTAAACGCCCTTTGTTTGTCTGTACCAGGTGATGAACGTTCAGAAAAGGCAGTAGAGGTGTAAGTTGGCTATTTGATAGTTTTTAGCGGCGTATAAACACGGTTTTACTTGCGAAGCAAAAAAAACAAGGGGTTACCTTTCGGTAACCCCTTATCAGATATGGCGGAAGCGCAGAGATTCGAACTCTGGAACCCTTTCGGGTCGCCGGTTTTCAAGACCGGTGCCTTCAACCGCTCGGCCACACTTCCGGTGTGAGGCGCACTATAAACATCCCTGCCCTTCATGTAAAGCGTGACAATGTTCGTTTGCGTGAAAAACAACCAAAAACAGGTTAATCGCTTTAAACATCAACACAGTGCTCAATAAAGAAGCGGATAAGGACAGCGTTTTAATGTTTTTTGATGTACATATCTTGCGTGAGATAGTAACCCAGCGGATCGGGATTGAAACCACCCACCCATGGTTTCACCAAATGCGTACGGACATAGTGATAAACCGGGATTGCTGGAACATCACGCGCCAGAAGATCTTCTGCTTGCTGATAATATTTTCCTCGCTCAGCAATATCTTTCGCCTTCGCTGCATTATCCAGCGCCTCGTCATAGGCTGAATTGCTGTACTTACTGGTATTCTCACTACTTCCGGTACGGAAGTTGTTCAGGAAGGTTGCTGCATCATCGTAATCCGCGATCCATGCATAGCGCACTGCGTCAAAATTGCCGGTATGCATCGTATCCAGCATTGTTTTCCATTCCTGATTCTGCAGCTTTGCCTCTACACCAAGATTTTTTTTCCACATTGAACTCGCAGCAATGGCAATCCGTTGATGCGTCTCCATCGTGTTGTAGAGAAGATTAAAACTTAGAGGGTGCGCTTCATTGAAGCCCGCCTCGTTTAACAATTTCTTCGCCTCTGCAAGGCGTTTTTCACGCGGCCATGTTGAATAATCTGGCGGAGATAACTTCACTCCGCCGATTTCTGGCTGGCTGATGACCCATGCCGGCCTTTGCCCCTGCGCCATCACTTTGTCAGCAATAATATCTTTATCTAACCCCATATTGAGCGCGCGGCGCAGGCGTGGATCGTTGAAGGGGGGTTTAGTGGTATTGAATTCGTAATAGTAGGTTGCCAGTTGAGGCTCAACGCTGACCTGCTCGCCAAATGTTTTACGTAGCTGGGCAAACTGATTCACAGGAATTGTGTAGGTAATATCAATTTCCCCGGCCTTAAAGCGGTTTACATCTGCAGTTTCCGCGCTGATAGGCAGATACGTGACTTTATTGATCACTGTCGCCTTATTGTTCCAGTAGCGCGTGTTACGTTCCGCCACAATGCGCTCGTTGACCACCCAATCGGTCACTTTATACGCTCCGCTGGTGACGATATGTTCTGGTTTTGTCCACTTATCACCGAAGCGGTTAACCAGCACTGGATCGATCGGAACCATTGAGGGGTGAGCCAACATAGATAAAAAAGAGGCTGTCGGTTGAGTCAGGGTAACCTCAAGGGTCGAGTCATCCACTGCTTTTACACCCAGTGAATCAACTGGTTTTTTACCTTGTGCGATATCTTCTGCATTGAGGATATGCATATTGCCCGGATAGCTGGCGTAAGGAGAGGCCGTTTTCGGATCAACAAGACGCTGCCAACTCCAGACCACATCCTTAGCTGTAATTGCCGTACCATCTGACCAGGTCATCCCCGGGCGTAAATGAAACGTCCAGACAGTATTATTTTTGTTTTCCCATTTTTCGGCTAAAAGCGGCTCAATAGAACCATCCTTTTTGACTGCTAGCAGCCCATCGAACATATCGCGAATAATATTGAACTCGATGTCACTCTCAACTTTATGCGGGTCCAACGATGCTGGCTCGCTGCCATTATTGCGCACCAATTCCTGTTTTGCCGCCAGTTCAACACCTGCGGGTACGCTTGCCGCATAGGCCTGGGTCGTTGCGCACATCATCCCAACTGCCAATAAAACGTGAGTTATGTTGTTTAGTGTTTGTGGTTTCATATCCATTTCGCCTTTGAAATTTGTTATATACCGACGCCTTTACACTCTTAACGTGCTAAAGATTAGACGGCAAAACATTTCGAGCGATATAAGAGATAAATATGGGTCTGCATCACATTTGCTCCCAGAATCTTCTGGTCACCTTTTTAATCGATAAAACAGGTATCAGCAGCCGCTGCGATGAGTAAAGATGGGTAAAACGCCTTTTACAGCACGCAAGACTTTCCTAGACTCCACTTCTAATTACATCTGTCATAAGAGAGTGGCTTATGGATCGTCTACTTACTTCTTCGCGTGACCGCACATCCCTGCTGAGTACGCACAAAGTTCTTCGTAATACCTATTTTCTGCTCAGTCTGACACTGGCTTTTTCTGCGATTACCGCAACAGCAAGCACCGTTCTGATGCTCCCTTCACCGGGTCTTATTCTGACTCTGGTGGGTATGTATGGTTTGATGTTCTTAACCTATAAACTGGCGAATAAGCCAAGCGGTATTCTGGCAGCATTTGCTTTTACCGGCTTCCTTGGGTACATCCTCGGCCCAATGCTGAACGCGTATTTGTCTGCCGGGATGGGTGACGTCATTGCGCTGGCGCTTGGCGGTACCGCACTGGTATTTTTCTGCTGCTCAGCCTATGTGCTGACTACACGCAAGGATATGTCTTTCCTGGGCGGTATGCTGATGGCCGGTATCGTGGTTGTGCTAATCGGTATGGTTGCGAATATTTTCCTTCAGCTTCCTGCCCTGCATCTGGCAATCAGCGCAGTATTTATTCTGATCTCTACCGGTGCGATTTTGTATGAAACCAGCAATATTATTCATGGTGGCGAAACGAATTATATCCGTGCGACCGTGAGTCTCTATGTTTCGCTCTACAACATCTTTGTCAGCCTGCTGAGCATTCTCGGTTTCGCCAGCAGAGACTAACGCCAATCCCTTCTCCATCAGGCCCCGCTTATGCGGGGCTTTGTTTTTTGTTACACTCCCGCCGTCATAAACAGCCGTTGTGGAAACTATGTTGATCTTTGAAGGTAAAGAAATCGAAACAGATAGCGAAGGTTATTTAAAAGAGACTTCGCTGTGGAGCGAGGCTCTGGCAGAGGCGATCGCAGAGAAAGAGAGTATTTCTCTCTCCCCTGAACATTGGGAAGTGGTGCGTTTCGTGCGTGGCTTTTATCTGGAGTTCAATACTTCACCTGCGATTCGCATGCTGGTAAAGGCAATGGCCAATAAATATGGCGAAGAGAAAGGCAACAGCCGCTATCTCTATCGCCTCTTTCCAAAAGGACCGGCTAAACAGGCCACGAAAATTGCAGGCCTGCCTAAACCGGTTAAGTGCATCTAGTAGCGGATCCCAAAATCGCTCCACGCTTTGTCGGGTTGATGAGGCTCGGTCAAAACCTTATCAACCCGCGCGCTACGCGGCCCACCCGCTTTTAACCACTCAATCAGTTTGTTGACATTCTCAGCCTCACCGCAGGCAACCACCTCAACACTGCCATCATCCAGATTTCGCGCATATCCGACTAATCCCAGACGCTGCGCTTCGTGTTGCGTGGTGTAGCGAAATCCAACACCTTGTACGCTGCCGTGTACCCAGGCGATTGTGCAAGCTTGAGCCATATCTTATCTCCATCAATGCGGGCGCGTTGCATTTACCCGGCGAACCCGTGACAATAGCGCCCATTTTCTTCAGCCGACAGAATAGCCAAATATGAGTGTACGTTTAGTGTTAGCCAAAGGACGCGAGAAGTCATTGTTGCGTCGTCATCCCTGGGTGTTTTCCGGCGCCGTAGCGCGAATGGAAGGCAAAGCCAGCCTCGGAGAAACCGTGGATATCGTCGATCATCAGGGTAAATGGCTGGCCCGCGGAGCGCTCTCTCCCGCTTCACAAATCCGCGCGCGCGTCTGGACATTTGATAAAGACGAAAGCGTTGATATCGACTTCTTTATCCGCCGTTTACAGCAAGCGCAGCAGTGGCGTAACTGGCTCGCCGGGCGTGATGGTCTGGACAGCTATCGTCTTATTGCGGGCGAGTCTGACGGCTTACCCGGTGTAACGATTGACCGTTTCGGCAATTTTTTGGTGCTGCAACTTTTGAGCGCCGGAGCGGAATATCAGCGTCCGGCACTCCTTTCTGCACTACAAACGCTCTATCCGGAATGCGCTATTTACGATCGCAGTGATGTCGCGGTGCGAAAAAAAGAGGGACTGGAGTTAACACAAGGCCCGGTGTCAGGCGAGCTTCCTCCGCCGCTGCTGCCTATCGAAGAGAACGGCATGAAGCTGTTTGTTGATATTCAGGGTGGGCATAAGACAGGTTATTACCTTGACCAACGCGACAGCCGACTGGCGACACGTCGCTATGTAGCTGACAAACGCGTACTTAACTGCTTCTCTTACACTGGCGGCTTTGCCGTCTCCGCACTGATGGGCGGCTGTCGTGAGGTCGTGAGCGTCGATACCTCTCAGGAAGCGCTGGACGTTGCGAAGCAGAACATTACCCTGAATAAGCTCGATCTGAGCAAAGCGGAGTTTGTACGCGATGATGTGTTCAAACTGCTGCGTAAATATCGCGATCAGGGCGAAACCTTCGATGTGATAGTGATGGATCCGCCAAAATTCGTTGAAAACAAAAGCCAGCTAATGGGTGCGTGCCGCGGCTACAAAGATATCAACATGCTGGCTATTCAGTTGCTCAATCCCGGCGGCGTGCTGCTGACCTTCTCCTGCTCAGGTTTGATGACCACCGATTTATTTCAGAAAATCATCGCTGATGCCGCCTTAGATGCCGGGCGTGATATACAATTTATAGACCAGTTCCGTCAGGCCGCCGATCACCCGGTGATCGCAACCTACCCGGAAGGGCTTTATCTGAAAGGGTTTGCCTGTCGCGTCATGTAAGTTGAAATCTGGAGCCGCGCCCCCATATTTGGGGTTATCAAAGGTTCCCGGGAGGTGACAATGATAGCCAGCAAATTCGGTATCGGTCAGCAGGTTCGCCACTCACTGCTGGGGTATCTTGGCGTAGTGGTCGATATCGACCCAGAGTACTCGCTTGATGAGCCGTCAGCAGATGAGCTGGCAGTCAATGACGAGTTACGCATACTGCCCTGGTACCACGTAGTGATGGAAGATGACGACGGTCAACCTGTTCACACTTATCTGGCCGAAGCGCAGCTCACCAGCGAAATAACGGATGAGCACCCCGAACAGCCCTCAATGGATGAACTGGCGCGGACCATTCGGCGCCAGCTGCAGGCTCCAAGACTGCGAAACTGATCGTACCCCGCAACCAGCGGGGTATTTTTTTATTTCGCCAAACCCAGGCGCGGGATTTCAATCGCCGGGCAGCGATCCATCACTACGTTCAACCCCGCTTCCTGCGCCAGCACAGCAGCCTGTTCGTTAATCACGCCCAGTTGCATCCATAACGTTTTCGCCCCCACGGCAATCGCCTCTTGCGCGACGTCCCATGCGGCCTCGGAGTTGCGGAACACATCCACCATATCAATTTTTTCTGGCACCTCTGCCAGCGTCGCATACCCCTGCTGACCCAACAGCGTCGTTCCCGCCACTTTTGGTGAGACTGGGATCACATGATAGCCCTGATCTAACAGGTACTTCATGACGCGGTAGCTGGGACGATCGGGTTTGTCGCTTGCGCCAACCAGAGCGATGGTGTGCGTAGCGCGTAAAATCTCGGCAATATCGTTCTCTTTCATCATTTCCTCCGCTTGATTTCACAAAGTGTAAATCAATCGGGGTAACTCAACCATTTTCTGTTTTTTTTATGCGCTTCTCTTGCAGCATCAAGTGCTTCCAGTAATCTGTAGCAAACATCACTGACGGAAATAGATCATGGAATCAACCACTCGCACGCTACCCGTACGCAAGAATATCGCCCTTGTCGCGCACGATCACTGCAAGCAGTTGTTAATGAAATGGGTTGAGCGGCACCAGCCCGTGCTGGCAGCACATCAACTCTATGCAACCGGCACTACCGGTAATTTGATTCAACGCGCAACCGGGCTGGAAGTGAATGCTATGCTGAGCGGCCCGATGGGTGGCGATCAGCAGGTCGGCGCGCTCATCTCGGAAGGTAAAATCGACGTACTCATTTTCTTCTGGGATCCGCTAAATGCCGTCCCTCACGATCCTGATGTAAAAGCCCTGCTTCGCCTGGCAACGGTATGGAATATTCCTGTGGCAACCAACCTTTCAACCGCCGATTTTATTATCGAATCCCCGCAATTTAATCACAGCGTTGATATTTTGATTCCAGATTATCAGCGCTATCTGGCTGAGCGGTTAAAGTAACTTCAGGCGGCACCGCCGCCTGAGTTCAGGGCTTTCTGGCAACGGGCACATCCAGCGATTTGAGTATTTCAACAAAGCGTGAAGGTTCATCCTTGTTGAACAGCAACCAAACGCGCTTACGTGCTCGCGTCAGTGCAACATAGAGCAGACGACGCTCCTCCGCGTCAGGAAAGTCCTCTTCCTCAGGCAAAAGCGCCTGTTCCATAATCGATTCCCGCGCTGGCGCAGGAAACCCGTCTTGCCCCTCTTTTAGCCCAACAATAATGACATAGTCGGCCTGCTGTCCTTTACTGGCATGAACCGTCATAAAATCCAGCTGCAGTTTCGGCCATCGCGTTGCCGCTTTGTCCAGGCTTTTTGGCCTGGCGTGATGATAACGGGCCAATACCAGGATGCGCTCCTCAGGCTTCGCGAAACCGCTTAGCTTATCAAGCAGCGCATCGAGTTGATCTTCTGCCAGCAGCGTTACGGATTTTTTATCACCTGCCAGCAAGCTGTTAAGCGGCTTGGCAAGCTGCGAGGGGTTTTGCTGAATAAAGCGGTTCGCCACTTCACCGATGCGTGAATTAAAGCGATAAGTTGTATCAAGGGCGCAGAGATCGCCTTCACCAAAATAGTGATGAAAAGCGGTGGTAAGCGAAAGTTCCGCGCCGCTGAAGCGGTATATGGCTTGCCAGTCATCGCCGACTGCAAAAAGTGTTGTTTGCGTATTTTGTTTGCGTAACGCCGCCAGTAGCGCAGCGCGCTGGGGTGAAATGTCCTGGAACTCATCCACCAGAATATGCTTCCACGGGCTGATAAAGCGTCCTTTTTCCAGCACGTTGATGGCCTGATGAATAAGCCCCGAAAAGTCGACGGCGTTATCTTCCTTAAGCGCGCTCTTCCATGCTTTCAGCAATGGCGCCATCAATTTGATGCGTTTGGCAAAGAGGTCGCGTATCTCATCCGGTGCGCTGGCAATCATTTCTGCCTGAGCACCGCCATGCATGCGCATCAAACTTATCCAGCGATCCAAACGTGGTGCAACGCGCCGCTGCAACGTCTCGTCATCCCAATAATTCCCTTCAGGAAGGTGCCAGCTCAGCTCCTCTTCCAGCCACTGACGCCACCCTTTTGCCTGCGCTTTTTTCTCGCTGCACTGCTGCACCCAGGTTTGGGTTAAGAGCGTCAGACGTGCGGCAGTATTGTTTTCCAGCTCGCTTAATGCAGGCACTTTCTTGCTGCCTTGCTGAATGATGTACAGCGCCAGCGCATGAAAAGTCCGTGCAGTGATCTCATCGGTATGCAGCCGCTCGCGAATACGCTCATCCATCTCC
The DNA here is from genome assembly GCF_034044935.1 of Kosakonia sp. CFBP8986. Classification (NCBI taxonomy): domain Bacteria; kingdom Pseudomonadati; phylum Pseudomonadota; class Gammaproteobacteria; order Enterobacterales; family Enterobacteriaceae; genus Kosakonia; species Kosakonia sp. CFBP8986. The sequence continues at coordinate 604,068 of NZ_JAXCXB010000001.1, forward strand.
TGCGCTGCTTTACGGCCAAAGGCGAGCAGAAGAATTTGATCGGCAGAGGCCTCACCGCGTGTCAGTAGCCAACCGGCACGCGCCACCAGCACGGAAGTTTTACCGCTGCCAGCGCCAGCCAATACCAGAAGAGAGTGCTCACCATTGACCACTGCCCTCGCTTGCGCCGGATTTAGAGGCGAGCTTTCAACTTGTTCAAAAAAGGTCGCATACTGCTTCAGCATCGATTCGGTAAAGGCTTGATTATGCTCTGCCCGACGCCCTTCAACATCCTGTAGCCATGCCTGGCACTGTTGCCAGGGCGTGCGACAATTATCAAACTCCGACAGGCGACTGGTGGGTATCGGAAGCGCAGCGAAAGCCTCCTGCAACTGAAGCTGTACGCCGGTCAACTGGTTACGCGTCAACCATCTGGACGGCTCGATACGTTCAGAGATAAGCGCTAACTGACCCGACAGGAGTTCAGCTGCCACCTCGCTCATCTCCGCGCTCCAGGTGCGCCAGCGCTCATTCAGAAGGTGGTAAAAACGCTGTGTGTCACTCCACTCGGTGCCATGCAGACGCACCACTTTGTTATCAGCCAGCTGAAACTCCATCTCTCCCCAAACCATGCCCCGCTTACACTCAATCGCCAATAATTGATTAAAGGGAATGAGGTATTCATGGCGGTCGCCCGCTACTTTTATACCTGCATGCAGGATGGTCGCGCGATCGTACGGGTGCTGTGCCAGGCGTTTTCCCAGGGAAGTCGCTTTCAGTTCCATCTCTTGGTGATCTCAGCTTGTGACAATTATTGCCAGTTTACCTGTCAGAGAATTGGTGCTCCAGTCCAAAAAATCGTTACAATTGCCGGAACGATCAATACCCGGAACTCAACTGAGGCTTTATGCGTACCATTTTGAATATCCTGAATTTTGTCCTCGGTGGTTTTGCCACAACACTGGGCTGGCTGGTGGCAACCATTGTTAGCGTGTTGTTAATCGTGACCCTTCCGCTCACGCGCTCATGCTGGGAGATCACTAAGCTATCCCTTATTCCGTGGGGAAATGAGGCGGTCCACGTCGATGAACTCTCTCCAGACGCCAGGAATGGTCTGCTGAACGCAGGGGGAACCTTACTGAATGTTATCTGGTTTATCCTGTTCGGCTGGTGGCTTTGCGTGATGCATATTATTGCCGGCGTGGCTCAATGCCTGACAATTATTGGCATCCCGGTTGGCGTGGCGAATTTTAAAATCGCCGCTATCGCGTTGTGGCCGGTGGGCCGTCGTGTTGTTTCCGTTGAAACGGCACGCGCTGCACGTGAAGCCAACGCACGTCGTCGTTTTCAGTAATCGGATCCCTGCCCTATGTTGAGCCCCTTGCTTCGTCGTTACACATGGAACAGCGCCTGGCTGTATAACGTCAGGATCTTTATCGCCCTTTGCGGCACCGCTGCATTACCGTGGCACCTTGGCGAAGTTAAACTGACCATTCCATTAACCCTTGGCGTGGTTGCTGCTGCGCTGGCCGACCTCGATGACCGTCTTACCGGGCGGTTAAAAAACCTGGTCATTACGCTGGTCTCCTTTTTTATCGCCTCGGCATCGGTGGAGCTGCTATTCCCCTGGCCATGGCTGTTCGCACTTGGCCTGGTCAGCTCCACTATCGGCTTTATTTTGCTGGGAGGGTTGGGTCAACGATATGCCACTATTGCCTTTGGTGCGCTGCTGATTGCCGTTTACACCATGCTGGGCGTGTCGCTTTTCGAGCACTGGTACCAGCAACCTTTGCTGTTGCTGGCTGGAGCCGTATGGTTCAACCTCCTGACGTTGGTCGGGCATCTTGTATTCCCCATTCGCGCGCTGCAGGACAACCTGGCTCGCTGCTATGAGCAGCTAGCACACTATCTGGAGCTGAAATCACGCCTTTTCGATCCTGATATTGAGGAAGCCAGCCAGGCACCTTTATATGAACTCGCCTTATCTAATAGCCAACTGGTTACCACGCTTAATCAGACAAAGGGCACGATGCTCACCCGTTTACGGGGCGATCGTGGGCAGCGAAGCACGCGTCAGGCGCTGCATTACTACTTTGCCGCACAAGATATTCATGAACGCGCGAGCTCATCGCATATTCAGTATCAAACCCTGCGCGAGCATTTTCGCTATAGCGACGTGATGTTCCGCTTTCAACGTCTTCTTTCGATGCAGTCTCAAGCCTGCGCGCAGCTCTCCCGTGCGATTTTGCTGCGCGAGCCCTATCAGCATGACGGTCGATTTGAACGGGTATTCCTTCACCTTGACGCCGCGCTGGCGCGGATAAAAAACAGCGGGGAAACGACTCCCGAACATGTCAAAGCGCTCGGTTTTTTACTCGACAATCTACGCGCGATCGACGCGCAACTGGCAGCCATTGAATCAGGACAGCCTCATCCTCAGGCTCATGGCGAGACAGAAAATCAGCTCGCAGACGACAGCCTGAACGGTTTACACGACGTCTGGTTACGCCTGCGCCAAAATGTGACACCCGAATCTGCCCTCTTTCGCCATGCAGTACGTATGTCGGTGGTGCTCTGTATCGGCTACGCCTTTATCCATCTCACCGGTTTACAACATGGCTACTGGATCCTGTTAACCAGCCTGTTCGTTTGCCAGCCAAACTATAATGCCACACGCCATCGTCTGAGCTTGCGCGTCATCGGCACGCTGATAGGTGTCGCTATCGGTTTGCCGGTACTCTATTTTGTTCCTTCGCAAGAGGGACAGTTGCTGCTGATTGTTATTACTGGCGTGCTCTTTTTCTCATTCCGCACGGTGCAATATGCCCATGCCACAATGTTCATCACGCTGCTGGTTTTACTCTGTTTCAACTTGCTCGGGGAAGGGTTCGAAGTCGCTATTCCACGCATTATCGATACATTGATTGGCTGCGCTATCGCTTGGGCGGCAGTGAGCTTTATCTGGCCGGACTGGCGTTTCAGGAACCTGGCGAGCGTCACGGAGAAGGCATTTAACGCCAACTGCCGTTATCTTGACGCGATCCTCGAGCAGTATCATCAAGGACGTGATAATCGCCTTGCCTATCGCATCGCCAGGCGTAACGCTTACAACCGCGATGCCGAACTGGCTTCGGTAGTATCGAATATGTCTTCGGAACCGGGTACCTCACCTGAACTCCGTGAAGTGGCGTTCAGATTGCTGTGCCTTAATCAGACTTTTATAAGCTACATTTCTGCGCTGGGGGCCCATCGCGAGCAATTAACCCAACCTGAAGTATTGCGTCTGCTGGATGACGCGGTGTGTTATGTGGATGATGCCCTCCACCATTCGCCTGCCGATCAGGGGCGGGTGCAGGATGCGCTTGCTGATTTATCGCAGCGCATCAAGCAACTGGATCCGCGCCCTGACAGCAAAGAGCCGCTTGTATTACAACAGGTTGGCCTGTTGATAGCGTTATTGCCGGAAGTTTCTCGTTTAAAAAGCCAAATAGTCTAGAGAGGGTTAGCTCCTTTATTGATCACATCATTAGACCACTCAAGCAGCGCCTGGCGACGACTTGCCGGAAGCGCTGCTTCATGAATGCCGACGATGGCCCCTTCCAGTGCAAATAACACTTTTACACTGAGTTGTTTATTCATTTTCCGAAGTCTGAGCCAGCAAACTTTCGCACCAAGTAGCCGCAGGATTTGCGCATCTTTGATGCCGGCCTGCTGCAATTGAAACTCGAGTTGACTGGAAAGATTGGGTAGATCGCGCAGGCGAAAAAGTTTTTCGCGCTGTGTTTTCTCCCGCCGTGCTGCATCAAGCGCAAGTGTAGAAAGCTTCAGCAGCAAGCCGCGGTCACCCCATACATTGTCGCTGACATAAAAATAATTTAACGATATCTGACGCCCCCGCTTGTTGAGACTTAAAAGCGGTGCACGCCGGACGACGTCATACTGCGCGCTTTCATCACAGGCGCGTAAGTAGAGTTTCCCCTCGGCTATCATCGCAAAAACGATGTTATCCACTGCAAGGCTATAACCACCAAAGTGGGCGCGATGGCTAATTTGTCCGAGTGAAGTGAGATATTCGCGCGATTGATATATCCGTTGATAAGATAGGTCTTCCATGATTTTTCCTTTATAAATCACCTGGTAATGCGTTTTTCCGTAAGCGGATCCAGTAATCAGGAACATAGGCAACTGCGCGCGCGACGGCAAGCAAATTTTGTATTGAGCCGCATCCACAAAACAAAAATGCGAGATGCTTTCAGAAATTGAGGTTGATCTTTAAACACTCAACGGGTACTGTATGTTTATACAGTAACTCAGAGGGCTGGATTGCTTATGCACACTTCAGGCTATGCAAATCGTTCTAAAACATCCGCTTCCGCGATTAACAAATTGAACCAGAGCGAATCGAATACTCTCGCTACCGGGCTGATTAGCGAAGTGGTTTACCATGAAGACCAGCCCATGATGACTCAGTTATTATTGCTGCCACTGCTACAGCAGCTTGGTCAACAGTCGCGCTGGCAGCTGTGGTTAACACCGCAACAGAAATTAAGCCGTGAGTGGGTTCAGTCTGCTGGCTTGCCGCTGACCAAAGTGATGCAGATTAATCAACTCTCTCCCGGGGTTACGCTGGACTCCATGATCCGGGCGTTACGGACCGGTAATTTCAGCGTTGTCATTGGCTGGCATACTGAGGAGTTGACGGAAGATGAACATCGCCGCCTGGCATCGGCAGCCGAAGAAGGTAATGCGATTGGCTTTGTTATGCGTCCAATTCGTCGCAATCCCCTCGCTGCGAGACAGCTTTCCGGGATAAAAATTCACTCAAATTTGTATCATTGAGTAAATTTAGGAGTTTTCCTGGGATTATTTTTCGCAGCTTCCAGTATCCCCTATTTATTAGCTAAATAGAGCCGCAAAGCTTGTGCGGCGTGGTTTGCCATACATCAATGATGAACGATATCTGAGCACAAATGTTAAATTTTGTGTACACAAAGCCTTTTTTTTCATATGCCTGACGGACTTCACACTTGTAAGTTTCCAACTACGTTGTAGACTTTACATCGCCAGGGGTGCTCGGCATAAGCCAAAGATATCGGTAAAGATATCTGCAGAGTTGTCAGTGAGCAATGCCCCCGGTGAAGGATTTAACCGTGACTTCTCGACGAGATTTCCATGGCGATTTTTGGATGATAACGAGGCGCAAAAAATGAAAAAGACAGCTATCGCGATTGCAGTGGCACTGGCTGGCTTCGCTACCGTAGCGCAGGCCGCTCCGAAAGATAACACCTGGTACACCGGTGCTAAACTGGGCTGGTCTCAGTTCCACGATGTTGGTAACAACCAGATCCCTAACAATGGCCCGACTCACGAGAGCCAGTTAGGCGCTGGTGCGTTCGGTGGTTATCAGGTTAACCCGTACGTTGGCTTTGAAATGGGCTATGACTGGCTGGGTCGCATGCCGTACAAAGGCAGCGATGTAAACGGCGCATTCAAAGCTCAGGGCGTTCAGCTGACCGCTAAACTGGGTTACCCGATTGCTGATGACGTTGACCTGTATACCCGTCTGGGTGGTATGGTTTGGCGTGCAGACGCTAAAAACAACCAGGGCTTCAAAGATCATGATACCGGCGTTTCTCCGGTCTTCGCTGGTGGTGTTGAGTGGGCAGTTACCCGTGATATCGCTACCCGTCTGGAATACCAGTGGACTAACAACATTGGTGACGCGAACACCGTTGGTGGTCGTCCGGACAACGGTCTGCTGAGCTTAGGTGTTTCTTACCGTTTCGGTCAGCAGGAAGATTCCGCACCGGTAGTTGCTCCGACTCCGGCTCCGGCTCCGGAAGTACAGACCAAGCACTTCACTCTGAAGTCTGACGTTCTGTTCACCTTCAACAAAGCTACCCTGAAACCGGAAGGTCAGCAGGCGCTGGATCAGCTGTACAGCCAGCTGAGCAACCTGGATCCGAAAGACGGTTCCGTAGTGGTTCTGGGCTTCACCGACCGCATCGGTTCTGACTCTTACAACCAGGGTCTGTCTGAGAAACGTGCTCAGTCCGTTGTTGATTACCTGGTTTCTAAAGGTATCCCGGCTAACAAAATCTCCGCACGTGGCATGGGTGAATCTAACCCAGTTACCGGCAACACCTGTGACAACGTGAAAGCACGCGCTGCTCTGATCGATTGCCTGGGTCCGGATCGTCGCGTTGAGATCGAAGTTAAAGGTATCAAAGACGTTGTAACTCAGCCGCAGGCTTAAGTTCTCCGTCAGAAAAAACCCCGCCATTGCGCGGGGTTTTTTATTATGTAGCGTTTGAAAAGGGGAAGAATCAGGAAGGCGGTTGACTACTCTTTTCCAAGCAGCGCCTGCAAGTCGTGCTTTATTGTCGACATTTTCGACGCATACTTCTCTTTATGCTCAGCATCCTCAATCAATTGCACAATCGTTTCGGAAAGGGTCTTTCCGCGGCGTTGCGCCAGCCCCGCCAGTCGTTGCCAGACAACAAACTCCAGGTCGATTGATTTCTTACGCGTATGCTGATGCTCGGCATTAAAGTGCCGCTTACGACGCGCACGAATAGTCTGCTTCATCCGGTTGATCAACGCCGGATTAATATGCTGCTCAATCCAGGCGTTAACACGCACGGGCTCATTTTCGAGGGTCAATAAATTATCGACGGCCTCTTTCGCCGCGCTGGCTTCCACATAGCGGGTGATCAACTCCCCTTCACGGTGCTTTTTAACCAGATACTTCCATTTCCAGCCGCTTTCGAGATTTTCCAGTTGTTGATATTTCATTTCTCTCTCAACGTAACCGCGTAACTGAGTCCAGAATATCAGTTTTTTAAGACTCTGCTCAGAAGAAATCACCAGGAACAGTCGATCTGCCGGGTAAGGCTGGCTGAAAGTTGTAATCATTGTGTGATGCGCCAGCGTTTACGGTATAATCCCGCCTTTTACAGCTGACTAAAATAACGACTTTGACCACTACAAAACTTGAATGGAACGACCTGGTTCCTGATGCAGACAGCTATCAGGACGTGTTTGAATCGTCCGCATTAGCGAGCGAAACGGACTTCTCACTGGCTGATACTCAGCCCCGATTGCACTATGCGCTCGAGCAACTGCTCTACCCGCGCGCAACCTCGCGCTTTTTACTGACAAAAGCGCCAGAAGAAGCCGAATATCTCACCCTTATTGGTGAAACGCTCGCCTCGCTACTGCCTGCCACTCACACGCCTGCAGGCGGCCAGTACGATATTACCGGCTCAATCGTGCGTTTCGAACCCACCACCGATCCCGAGAGTAATTTCGTCGGTAAGCAGCCGGTTGTGATTGCCGACTGGGTTGAAGCCGAGCAGCTGTTCGGTTGCCTGCGTCAGTTTAATCAAGAGATCACCCTTCAGCCTGGCCTAGTTCATCAGGCAAACGGCGGCGTATTACTGATTTCGTTGCGTGCTCTTTTAGCTCAGCCATTACTCTGGATGCGTCTGAAAACCATGGTGACGCAGCGCCGTTTCGACTGGGTGTCGTTTGACGAGTCGCGCCCACTTCCGGTGTCGGTACCGTCTATGCCGCTGGATCTGAAAGTTGTGCTGGTCGGCGAGCGCGACTCGCTGGCAGAGTTCCAGGAGATGGAGCCGGAACTCGCTGCACAGGCGATTTATAGCGAATACGAAGAGACCCTGCAGGTTACAGATAGCGACACACTGCGCGTATGGCATCAGTGGGTAGAACAAACGGCCAGCGCCACACAGTTACCGACGCCGGCGGCAGATGCCTGGGCCACGCTAATTCGTGAAGCCGTGCGTTATACCGGCGATCAAGAAACATTACCGCTCTGCCCTTTGTGGCTTTCACGCCAACTGCGCGAAGTTGCGGCATTAACGGCTGACGATACCTTTGATAACGATGCCCTGACCACCATGCTTGCTCAGCGTGAGTGGCGAGAAGGATTCCTTGCGGAGCGGATGCAGGATGAGATCCTGCTTGAGCAGATCCTTATCGAAACCGAAGGGGAACGTATCGGCCAGGTTAATGCCCTTTCCGTGATTGAATTCCCTGGGCATCCGCGCGCGTTTGGCGAACCCTCGCGCATCAGCTGCGTTGTGCATATCGGTGACGGTGAATTCAATGACATTGAGCGCAAAGCGGAACTCGGTGGCAACATCCATGCGAAAGGGATGATGATCATGCAGGCGTTTCTGATGTCGGAACTGGATCTGGAACAGCAAATACCCTTCTCTGCCTCGCTCACCTTTGAACAGTCTTACAGTGAAGTGGATGGCGACAGCGCTTCAATGGCTGAGCTTTGCGCGCTGATCAGTGCCCTGGCAGAGGTGCCGGTCAATCAACGCCTTGCTATCACCGGCTCAGTCGATCAGTTTGGTCGTTGCCAGCCGGTCGGTGGTTTAAACGAAAAAATTGAAGGCTTTTTCGCCATCTGCCAGCAACGTGAACTGACCGGCGAGCAAGGGGTCATCATTCCTTCGGCGAATGTTCGGCATTTGTGTTTACGCCAGGAGTTGCTGGATGCCATTGAGGCGAAGCAATTTTCCATCTGGGCAGTGGATGATGTGACAGATGCGCTACCCTTATTGATGGGTCTGGCATGGGACGCTGAAGGGCAAACTAACCTCAAGCAAATCATTCTCGAACGTATCGCGCAGGCAACCCAACAAGAGGCTCGCCATCGCTTTCCCTGGCCGTTACGCTGGCTAAACTAGTTCACTGTTAACTGATCGGACTTGTTCAGCGTACACGTGTTAGCTATCCTGCGTGCGAAATTACAAATAAGGCTTATTAAGAACATGGTAGATAAACGCGAATCCTATACAAAAGAAGATCTTCTTGCCTCTGGTCGCGGCGAACTGTTTGGCGAAAAAGGCCCGCAATTACCGGCTCCGAATATGCTGATGATGGACCGTGTGGTCAAAATGTCCGAGACCGGCGGTAACTTCGATAAAGGCTACGTTGAAGCTGAACTGGATATCAATCCGGACCTGTGGTTCTTCGGTTGCCACTTCATCGGCGATCCGGTTATGCCAGGCTGCCTCGGTCTTGATGCCATGTGGCAGCTGGTTGGTTTCTACCTCGGCTGGCTGGGCGGCGAAGGCAAAGGCCGTGCGCTTGGCGTAGGTGAAGTGAAATTTACCGGTCAGGTTCTGCCGACAGCGAAAAAAGTCACCTACCGCATTCATTTCAAACGCATCGTTAACCGTCGTTTGATCATGGGTCTGGCTGATGGTGAAGTGCTGGTTGACGATCGTCTTATCTACACAGCATCCGATCTGAAGGTCGGTCTGTTCCAGGATACCTCTGCTTTCTGATAGCAGCGTAACCCTGCCAAAACGCGAAACCTCCGCATTGCGGAGGTTTCTTTTTCTAAAGAGACAGAATCAGGCAGTCACTGCCCTGTCCTCCATGGCCTGTCGCCAGCCTCCAAGCCACTCGGACCTTTGATTCAGGGTTTGGTACGGACACATCTCTTTCGAGCGCCCCGTAATACCAGCCTGATAACCACGTTGATGTGCCCGTTCCAGGCGATCGCGTTTTTGTCTCTTCATGCCTCGTTTCCCTCATTCTTTTATCTGGTGGAAAAGAAAACAGTGGTCACTTAATGTGCAACCACAGGTCACAAATACCTTGAATGGACCGCGTCGTCAATGCGCAAAATTCACGCCAGTGTCATAAATGTGACCTGGACAAAACTTCATTTGTACAACAAACACACATTCGCCTGACTAAGTTTATGAGCACAAAAACAAAAAAAGCCGCAGCAAGTGAAGGCCCGCTGCGGCTTCTTTGATCATTAAATCTACTTATGGCAAACGGTTCAGCTCCGCAGCGATACTAGCGGCTTCCTGCTGCCAGCCTTGCGCCAGCGTTTTCACCATCGCATCGTAACCATCTTCTTGCTGCTTCAGTTCAATATGGAAAGGCCGCTTAATTAAGCTGCCCTGATGCTTAAGCAGCCATTCGCCGCTGACAATAACGCGCCCGTCATAGCGGCCGTGAAAACCGGTTACCGTCACATTCAGCGTGTCCTGCTCGCTGCCCAGCGGCTGCGATGCCACAACCCAGCCGGGTAAGGCATTGCCCAGGTTCGCCACCAGCGTATTACGCAACTGCTGATCGAGCGGGCTAGCCCAGAGATTGTTATTGGCAATAACGTATTGCACATCGCTGGTTTGATACACCACGCCATTGCCGGCCAGATAGTCCGGCACAGAGACCTGCTCTACCCAGAGCTGGCGATTGCCCTGGGTTTGCCCGGTCATCGACTGCGTCGTGGTTACCGACGGCGACGGTAGCTGGTAGTAACTTTTGTTATCGCCGCCGCTGCTGCAGGCGGCTAATAACAGGACAAGCATCGCCAGTGCGCTATTTCTCATTGTTTCGCCCTCTTCGGCTGCGGATCGTTTTTCCCTTTCGCTTCGAATACCAGCGCATTGCTCTTATCGTTCAGCGTCTTCAGCACTGGCTGCAGTTCCCGTAACACCTGATCCAGGCGCTGCATATCCGCCACCATCTTGTTGTAGGCGGCCGACCCCGGCTGGAAGCCTTGCATACTGCGATTAAGCTCGCGCAGCGTAGACTGCATATCTGCCGGAAGCTGCTGCATTGACTGGCTGGCAGTCAATTTATTCAGATTATCCAGCGTCGTTTGCAGACGTTTAAGGGTTTGCTGGCTCTCCGACAGCGTATTTGTCGCCTGCTGAATCATTGGATTGAGCGGAAGGTTGTTAATCTTATCCAGCGTATCCATCAGTCGCTGCTGGATTTGCGCCAGACCGCCGCTCATCGTCGGGATAATCGGATAGCCCTCAAACTCAGTGAACTCTTTCATCGGCGGCGCATTACTGTAGAAGTCGAGATCGACATACAGCGCGCCGGTGACGATATTCCCGGTCTTCAGCGATGCGCGCAGGCCACGATTAAGCAGCTCTTTCATATGCGCGGTCATATCTGCATCCTGTCCCAGCTGATTCGCCAGCCGCTCAGGCTCAATACGGATCAGAACCGGAATGCGGTAATCATCGTTCAGCGCCTGGCGCATGCCCGGGTTAAAGAATGGCACCTTGCTCACGGTTCCAAGGCGAATACCGCGGAACTCCACTGGCGCACCCGGCTGCAGGCCGCGAATCGAGTCCTTAAAGAACATCAGGTAGTCGACATGATCGGTATAGAGCGAATCCTGAATACTGCGCTGATCGTCATACAGTTTAAAGGCGCTCTTCTCCGCCACCGGCTGCCCTAAGTCCAGCCCATCCGGGATATCAAAACTGACGCCGCCGCCAAATAGCGTCGCCAGCGATCCCATTTCGACACGCATCCCGGCAGAGGTGAGATCGACGGCGATACCGCTATCTTTCCAGAAACGGACATTGCTGGTCACCAGCCGATCGTTCGGCGCATTGATGAAGAGCTGATAGGTCATGGTCCGTTTTTGCGTATCAAAGTTACTGGTTTCAACCGAACCGACACGATAGCCGCGGAACAGCACCGGATCGCCGGGTGAGAGTTGTCCCGCCTTGCTGCTGTCGAGGATCACGCGGATACCTTTAGCATCCGGCGGTGCCAGCGGAGGGGCATCCAGCAGAGTATATTGATCGGGCACGCTGCCTTTAGCACCCGGCTGCAGTTCAATATAGGCACCCGAGAGCAGTGTTCCAAGGCCACTGACCCCTTCACGACCGACCTGCGGTTTTACCACCCAGAATACCGAATCGTTATGCAGCAGTTTTTCCATGCCGGAGTTGAGCCGCGCCTTGATCTCCACGTGGGTTAAATCATCGGTCAGCGTGGTGCTCTCCACGACGCCGACATCCACGCTGCGGCTTTTAATCGGCGTTTTCCCGCCGACAATGCCCTCAGCATTGGTGGTGATCAACGTCACTTCCGGCCCCTGATGGCTGTAGTGGTAAAAGAGGATCCAGGCGCCAATCAGCGCGGTCACGATCGGGAAAATCCAGACCGGTGACCAGTTCCTTACTTTTTGCACCTGGGCTTCGCCCTGTTTATTCTCCATGCTCTGACAACTCCTCATGGTGCGTTTGTGGCTCCCGATCCCAACTGAGACGCGGGTCGAAAGTCATCGCCGCAAACATCGTGATAATAACGACCAGCGCAAACATTAGCGCACCCATTGCAGGATAGATATTCATCAGCCCGCCAATGCGAACTAACGCAGATAGCACCGCAATAACAAAGACATCAATCATTGACCAGCGGCCGACAAACTCGACCACTTCATAAATAAAATGCATCCGTTCACTGTCACGTCTGCCGTATCCTTTCGCATCAATGCAGAGCCAGGCAATACCGATCATTTTCAGCGTCGGCACCATAATGCTGGCAATAAAAATCACCAGCGCTACGGGATAGGAGCCCTCGCTCCATAACAGCACCACCCCCGCCAGTATGGTCGATGGCGTCGGATCGCCCAGCAGATCCGTTATCATGATCGGCAAAATATTGGCCGGCAGATAGAGCATGATCGCTGTGACGAGCAGTGCCAGCGTCCACTGAATGCTGTGGCGTCGCCGGACATAACCGCGCGTATGACATCGCGGACAAACCGTATTATCCATCGGAACGATTGCCGTGCAGCAGGGACAAGAGCGCAGCCCCTGACGGATCCCGGTAATGCCCGCATGCAGAGGTTGCTCAAGTACAGGCGCAGGCGCGATGTCATCCCACAGCCAGTGGCGATCGACGCACTGAAAGGCGCGCAGCTGCAGCAGGCAAAAGAGGCACCACGGAATGAAACTGCTGCCGATGCCGATATCGCCATAGGCCATCAGTTTAACGAAGCTCACCAGCACGCCGGCAAGAAAAATCTCCGCCATGCCCCAGCTTTTCAGCTGAAACAGTACCCGCGCCAGCGCGATTTTAAGGCGAAAATCCATCCGCACCCGGTTAACCAGCAGCAGGATAGTGATAAGGCAGAAGGCAGGCACCAGCTGGACAAAAAGCAGGAAGAGCGTGCCAAGGCTGGCGTAGTCTTCAGAAAACATGACGCTTGGGATCTCAAGCAGCGTCACTTCGCTGCCGATGCCCGCCACCTGCATATTGACGAAGGGGAAAAGATTAGAGAGCAGCAGCATAAACAGGGCGACGAGGGCGTACGCCGTCGGACGCTGCCGCGGCTCCTGCCATTCGGTCGTCAGGGTTGTGCCGCAGCGCGGGCACGCCGCCCGGTGTCCATGTTGCAGCGACGGTAACGCCACCAGCATGTCACATTGCGAGCAGAGAATGTGGCGCGTGCCATGATGGTGGTGTTCACACATACCGCTTTCCTCTATGCGCCGTTTTTCAGCGCCTCCAGATACTCCCAGCGTTCAAACGCCGCTTCCAGTGCCTGCTCGGCTGACGCCATATCAGCGAGGACTTTTTGCGTATGATCGTGCGGCTGGCTGAAGAAACTTGCATCCGCTACCTGCGCCTGCAAGCTTTCCAGCTCTGCTTCCAGCTGTTCCAGCTTTTGCGGCAGCTGTTCCAGCTCACGCTGCAGGTTATAGCTTAGTTTGTTGGCGCTGCGTTTAACAGTTTCTGCTTTGGCGGCAGGCGCCTCGGCACTTTTCTGCACCGCAGCGTGTTTAAACGCCTGCGAAGCCGCCTGCTGACCGCGCGCATCGTGATAACCACCAACATACTGACCGATGCGCCCTTCGCCTTCGAAGATCCAGCATTCGGTCACGGTGTTATCAACAAACTGACGGTCGTGGCTCACCAGCAGAACCGTGCCCTGGTAGCTATCAATCAGCTCTTCCAGCAGTTCGAGGGTTTCCACATCCAGGTCGTTGGTCGGTTCATCGAGAATCAGCAAGTTGCTGGGTTTAAGGAACAGCCGCGCCAGCAACAGGCGGTTACGCTCCCCGCCTGACAGCGCGCGTACCGGCGTCATTGCCCGCTTCGGATGGAACAGGAAGTCTTGCAGGTAGCCGAGAATATGGCGCGGCTTGCCGTTGACCATCACTTCTTGCTTACCTTCCGCCAGGTTATCCATCACGGTTCTGTCGGGATCCAGCTCAGCACGATGCTGGTCGAAGTAGGCCACTTCAAGCTTGGTACCAATGTGAACGCGGCCGCTATCGGCTTTCAACTGTTCAAGCATCAGCTTCAGCAGGGTCGTTTTACCGCAGCCGTTCGGGCCAATCAGCGCAATTTTGTCGCCGCGCTGCACCTGGGTGGAGAAGTCACGCACCAGCGCTTTACCATCGACGCCGTAATCAACATGCTCCAGCTCAAAGACGATTTTGCCAGAGCGGGATGCCTCTTCGACCTGCATTTTTGCGCTGCCCATCACCTCACGGCGTTCGCTGCGCTCGCGGCGCATCGCTTTCAGTGCACGCACGCGCCCTTCGTTACGGGTACGACGCGCTTTAATGCCCTGGCGGATCCATACCTCTTCCTGCGCCAGCTTGCGATCGAATTCGGCGTTTTGCAGATCCTCAACGCGCAGCGCTTCCTCTTTCTCCAGCAGATACTGGTCGTAATTGCCCGGATAGGAGACCAGCTTGCCGCGATCGAGATCGACAATACGCGTCGCCATATTGCGGATAAACGAACGGTCGTGCGAAATAAAGATAATGGTGCCGCCGAACGATTTCAGGAACCCTTCCAGCCAGTCAATGGTTTCAATATCGAGGTGGTTGGTTGGCTCATCAAGCAGCAGCACGCGCGGCCCGCTGACCAGCGCACGCCCCAGCGCCGCCTTACGCAACCAGCCGCCGGAGAGTGCTGAGAGCGACATATCAGCCGTCAGGCCAAGCTGCGCCAGCACTTCATTGATGCGGTTCTCCAGCTGCCACAGGCCGTGGTGATCCAGCATCTCCTGTACGCGCGCCAGCTCGGCAAGGTTTCTGTCGCTCGGATCGGTCATCACCAGGTGGGAAACCTCGTGATAACGCTTGAGATACTCTGCCTGCTCTTCGATACCTTCGGCAACGAAATCGTAAACGCTGCCGCTGACATTGCGCGGCGGATCCTGCTGCAGACGCGCAACAACTAAATCCTGTTCATAAACAATGCGACCATCATCGAGATTCACTTCCCGGTTGAGGATCTTCATCAGCGTCGATTTGCCTGCGCCGTTACGGCCAACCAGACAGACGCGCTCATTCTCTTCGATATGCAGTTCCGCATTATCAAGAAGCGGTGCGTCGCTGAATGAGAGCCACGCGCCGTGCATACTAATTAATGACATCTATTTATCCTTTCAGGCTGCGGTAATCAGCCAGCAGTTGTGGATTTGACGGTTGCGGGCAAAATCCTGCGACTGCGTTTTTTGGGTAATTTCTTGTGCTTTAAGCCCCAGCTTCGCCAGCCCGTCGAGATCCATACGGAAACCGCGTTTGTTATTGGAGAACATAATGGTGCCCCCTTTGCGCATCAGACGCTTCAGGTCTTCCATCAGGCGCATATGATCGCGCTGCACATCAAAAGACTCTTCCATGCGCTTGGAGTTGGAGAAGGTGGGCGGATCGATAAAGATGAGATCGAACTGCTCATCGGTCTCCTGCAGCCAGCCGAGGCAATCCGCCTGGATCAGGCGATGTGCGCGGCCGCTTAAGCCATTAAGGCGCAGGTTACGCTCTGCCCACTCCAGATAGGTGCGGGACATATCCACGGTGGTGGTTGAGCGTGCGCCGCCGAGGCCCGCATGGACGCTGGCGCTGCCGGTGTAGGCGAAAAGGTTAAGGAAATCTTTGCCTTTGCTCATCTGGCCCAGCATGCGGCGGGCAATACGGTGATCGAGGAACAGGCCGGTATCCAGATAATCGGTCAGGTTGACCCACAGGCGCGCGTTATATTCGCTCACCTCGATAAAGTCGCCCTTCTCGTTCATCTTCTGGTATTGATTATTGCCCTTCTGGCGCTCACGGGTTTTCAGCACCAGCTTGTTAGGCGCAATACCGAGCACGTGAATGGTGGCGGCAATAATATCGAACAGGCGTTGACGCGCTTTTTGCGCATCGATGGTTTTCGGCGCGGCGTACTCCTGCACCACCACCCAGTCGGCATAGCGATCGACAGCAACGTTATAATCCGGGAGATCGGCATCATACAGGCGATAACACTCAATCCCCTCCTGACGTGCCCACTTCTCCAGCTTCTTAACGTTTTTACGCAGGCGGTTAGCGAAATCTTCCGCCATCGCTGGCGCTTTCGCTTCGCCGGTGTTTTCCGCCAGATGGTAGTTTTTCTGCACACAGTCGAGCGGGCCGTTTTTGGCTTTGAACTGACGGTCGGCGCGCAGTTGAAGGCAGTTGAGCAGATCGACCGAGGCGCTAAACAGCGACAGGTTCCAGCCGCCAAACTGTGACTTGAGCAGACGACCCAGCAGGCTGTGCAGGGCGATCAGCGCCGGTTCACTCTCAAGACGCTCGCCGTAAGGCGGGTTACTGATAACCGTGCCGTACGGGCCTTGCGGCAATGGGTTGCTGAGCTGCGCGACATCTTTGGCTTCAAAGGTAATCAGCTCGCCAATTCCGGCGCGACGGGCGTTTTTACGGGCATTCTCAATGACGCGGGCATCGCTGTCAGAGCCATAAAAACGGGATTCATAGGTCGCCAGCCCCTGGCGCGCGCGGTTTTGCGCATCGGCTTTCACTTCACCCCAGATGGCATCATCATGCTGCGCCCAGCCGCTAAAACCCCAGTGGCCACGGTGCAGGCCAGGCGCGCGATCGGTTGCCGCCATGGCAGCTTCAATCAGCAGCGTGCCGGAGCCGCACATCGGATCGAGCAGCGGCGTGCCCGGCTGCCAGCCGGAGCGCATCACAATTGCTGCGGCCAGGTTCTCTTTGATCGGCGCGATGCCGGTACGATCGCGGTAGCCGCGCAGGTGCAGACCTTCGCCGCTCAGATCGAGCGAGATATGCGCCGTTTCCTGGTTGAGCCAAACGTTAATGCGCAGATCCGGCATTTCACGCTCGACATTCGGGCGCGGCAGGTTCTTGCGCGTAAAGCTGTCGACAATCGCATCTTTCACTTTCAGCGCGCCGTACTGGCTGTTGCGGATCTCATCGTTCAGCCCGCTGAAGTGCACGGCAAAGGTTGCGCCCGGGTTGAAAATCTCTGTCCAGTTGATCGCCTGCACGCCTAGATAGAGATCAAGGTCACTGTAAACCTTGCACTCTCCCAGCGGCATCATAATGCGCGAGGCCAGGCGGCTCCACATCAGGCTTTGGTACAGGAGCCGCGTGTCGCCTTCAAAATGGACACCACCCTGAACGACGCGGCACTCCACGGCGCCGAGTTTTTCAAGTTCAGTTTTTAACAGCTCTTCCAGCCCACGGGCCGTACTGGCAAACAGAGAAATCATAATGTCACTTACACTCTACGAAAATTGTTGCGCATTATAGCTAATCTCGCCCTCATGTCATAAAGTTGAGGGCTTATTTTCGTCTAACAGGGAGGAAGACGTGCCTACCCTTTCACGTCTTTATATCCATCCGGTGAAATCCATGCGCGGTATTGGCCTGACGCATGCCCTCGCCGATGCCAGCGGCCTCGCATTTGACCGGGTTTTTATGGTTACGCAACCTGATGGCACCTTTATTACCGCACGTCAGTTTCCGCAGATGGTGCGTTTTCTGCCCTCGCCTTTAACGGATGGCCTGCATCTGACCGCGCCCGACGGCAGTAGTGCGGTGATCCGCTTTGCCGATTTTTCCCCCGACGCCGCACCTACCGAGGTGTGGGGCAACCACTTTACGGCGCTGATTGCCCCTGCGGCCATCAACCAGTGGCTGAGCGGCTTTTTCGACCGCGAGGTGCAGCTGCGCTGGGTGGGCACAAATCCGACCCGCCGCGTTAAGCGCCACGAAGAGGTTCCCCTCTCCTTTGCCGATGGCTTTCCCTATCTGTTAACCAATGAAGCCTCGTTGCGCGATCTGCAACAACGTTGCCCTGCCAGCGTACAGATGGAGCAGTTTCGCCCCAATCTGGTGGTGACCGGGGCGCAGGCGTGGGAGGAGGATAGCTGGAAAGTGGTGCGCATTGGCGACGTGGTGTTTGACGTGGTTAAACCGTGCAGCCGCTGCATCTTTACCACCGTCAGCCCCGAGCGCGGTCAGAAACACCCTACCGGTGAGCCGCTCGCCACACTGCAAAAGTTCCGCACGGCGCAGGATAATGGCGACGTCGACTTCGGTCAGAATTTAATTGCCCGCAACAGCGGCGTAATTCGCACCGGCGATGAGGTTGCGGTACTGGCCACCGGCCCGGCGAAGGTTTACGGCGCAGGTGCGGTCGTTGAATCACTTGAACCGGAGGCGCAACCCGCAGGCACGGTGGATATTGAGTGGCAGGGTCAGACCTTTCGCGGTAATAACCAGCAGGTGCTGCTGGAGCAGCTGGAAAACCAGGGGATCCGCGTGCCCTACTCATGTCGCGCAGGCATCTGCGGCTGTTGCCGGATACGTTTAGTCGAAGGGGAAGTGAGTGCGCTGAAACAGTCAGCGCTGGGTGAGGATGGCACTATCCTCAGTTGCAGCTGCGTACCGAAAACGTCGCTGCGGCTGGAACCTTAAACCGCCTGCTCGAAAGCGAGGCTTGCGGCATTAAGCTGCGGCTTCAGGCGATCGTTCATGATCTTTATCGCATCGCCCAGTTGCATCGTGCGCCCGGCAACCACCACGCCGGGCTGCGCCAGCAGGCAGAGCGTCGCGTTCTCTCCTGGCTCGACCACCAGCAAATTCACGCACTCTTGCGTATCGCTTAACCAGACGCAGGCACCGTCGCCAGTGGCGGGCGTCCACGGGGAGTTGTGGCTCAAAAAGTGCCAGCTTTTCGGCATTTGCGGTTTAAGAAAGCGGATAGCCACCAGCGCATTGAGTACCAGCTCGGCGCGTTGCTCATTAGATAATTCTAAATCACGGCATTTTTCATCGAAGGAGAAATAAAGCGCAGCGTCATCAACACAAAAACCAGACGGGGAAAAGGCATCAGGCGTCAGCATTTTACGGGCGAATCGGGAGCGAAATAACATACCATTGGCTAAATCGAGCATCATACGATCGTGCTCTTCATCAAAATACCAGCGCCAATTATCGTCAGGTTTAATTCGCATTGTTTCCCCCTTTCCCCCTAAACATCCTGTTGTTTTTTCATCCGTTGTGCCGCCTCGCTTATTAACTTAATAATTGAAGACTGAAATGTTTAAATTAGCAACAGTGACGGAATATAAAACAACCAGGGCCGGAAATAAAGCCCTGGTTACGCAGGAGGGGAAAAAGATCAGAGGTGGGTGACGATCTCTTTTACCAGCGGTGGGCCTTTAAAAATAAAACCAGAATAAATTTGCACCAGCGAAGCGCCCGCTTCCATCTTCTCGCGTGCGGCAATCACCGAGTCGATTCCGCCGACGCCAATAATCGGTAAACGCCCGGATAATTCTTGTGACAGACGTCGGATAATTTGCGTACTTTTTAATTGCAGGGGACGTCCACTTAAACCACCGGTTTCATCACAGTGCTTCATTCCCTGAACCAATGCCCGGTCGAGGGTAGTATTGGTGGCAATAACGCCATCAATATTGTGGCGAACTAAACTGTCCGCGACCTGGATTAGCTCTTCTTCAGAAAGATCGGGCGCAATTTTCACCGCCACCGGAACATATTTATGGTGGCGAGCTTGCAGATCATTCTGCTTAATTTTAATGGCGCTGAGTAAATCATCCAGCGCTTCGCCATATTGCAAGGTGCGCAAACCTGGGGTGTTTGGCGAAGAGATATTGATGGCGATATAACCGGCATAGGGGTAAATTTTCTCCATGCAGATCAAGTAGTCATCTTTTCCCTGTTCAACCGGCGTATCTTTATTTTTGCCGATATTAATACCGAGTACGCCGTCAAAATGCGCCTTTTTGACATTCTCGACCAGGTTGTCGACGCCAAGGTTGTTAAAGCCCATGCGGTTAATCAGCCCTTCAGCTTCCACCAGGCGGAAGATCCTCGGCTTATCATTTCCCGGCTGCGGGCGCGGCGTCACGGTGCCAATCTCGATTGAGCCAAACCCCATCGCGCCCAGCGCATCAATGCACTCTCCGTTTTTATCCAGACCTGCGGCCAGACCGAGCGGATTTTTAAAGGTCAGTCCCATGCACTGCACCGGTTTTGCCGGTACACGCTGGCGGACAAGCGCTTCGAGCGGCGTGCCGGTAATACGGCGCAGCTGCTGGAACGTTAATTCATGAGCGCGTTCTGGATCGAACTGGAAAAGGGCTTTACGAACGAAGGGGTAGTACATGAACTCTCCTGGATTCCCGGTGTGCAAACCGGGGGCGTATTATCAGTGAAAGCGCAGCGAAAGGGAATTGACCTGTGGCAAAAAAAGCCTATTCCGCGCAATCGTTTTCCTCTCAGGCCCTCTCCTTATGCAAATTTCAGCAACTTTTCCCCGAATAAATCATTTAGGGGAATAAACCGCCTCTGTCACACTGCCTGAAATTGTTATCAATGTTATCTAAAAGCAAACATTTGGTTATAAGGAGTAAGCATGCGCGTTGTCACCCTGGCCGGCAGTCCCCGCTTTCCCTCGCGCTCCAGCGCGCTTCTGGAGTATGCCCGCGATAGGCTTTCTGCGCAGGGCGTTGAGGTTAACCACTGGCATCTGCACAATTTTGATCCTGAAGACCTGCTCTATGCCCGCTTCGACAGCCCGGCGCTGCAAACCTTTATCGAGCAACTCAGCATGGCTGAGGGGCTGATTGTCGCCACCCCGGTCTATAAAGCAGCCTATTCCGGAGCCCTAAAAACCTTGCTCGACCTGCTTCCCGAACGCGCGCTGGCAGACAAAGTAGTATTGCCGCTGGCAACGGGCGGCACGGTAGCGCATCTGCTGGCGGTTGATTACGCCCTGAAACCGGTGCTGAGTGCCCTCAAGGCACAGGAGATCCTCCACGGTGTCTTCGCCGACGACAGTCAGGTGCTCGATTATCAACATAAACCGAGCCTGACGCCCAATCTGCAAGGCCGACTGGATAGCGCCCTGGAGACCTTCTGGCAGGCGCTGCATCGCCGCGATATTAAAGCCCCGGATTTCCACGCCCCGCAAGGAGTTGCTCATGTTTAACCGCCTCTCATTTTCCGCCACCGGGCTGCTGCTTGGCGGGCTGCTCACCCTCTCCGCCTGGGCGCAGGCCGCCGAGCCGGCACCGGAGGCTTTGCGTATCGGCTATCAAAAAGGAAGTGTCAGCATGGTGCTGGCGAAAAGCCACGGCCTGCTGGAGCAGCGCTATCCGCATACCAAAATTTCCTGGATTGAGTTCCCGGCCGGGCCGCAAATGCTTGAAGCGCTGAATGTCGGCAGTATCGATCTTGGCAGCACCGGCGATATCCCGCCGATTTTCGCCCAGGCTGCGGGCGCAGATCTGGTCTATGTCGGCGTCGAGCCGCCAAAACCAAAAGCGGAAGTGATCCTCGTGGCTGAAGGTAGCCCAATCAAAAGCGTAGCGGATTTGAAGGGCCATAAAGTCGCGTTCCAGAAGGGCTCCAGCTCCCATAACTTGCTGTTGCGGGCGCTGCAACAGGCCGGACTTAAATTCAGCGATATTCAGCCGGTGTTCCTCAGCCCGGCAGACGCGCGTGCTGCATTCCAGCAACACAATGTCGACGCCTGGGCTATCTGGGATCCCTACTACTCTGCCGCCCTGTTACAAGGCGGTGTGCGGGTGCTGAAAGATGGCACCACCCTCAAGCAGACCGGTTCATTTTACTTAGCCGCGCGCCCCTATGCCGAGAAGAATGGCGCCTTTATTCAGGGCGTACTCGATACCTTCAGCGCAGCGGATGCTTTAACGATTAGCCAGCGCGACGAAAGTATCGCTCTGTTTGCCAAAACCATGGGGCTGCCGCAGCCGGTTATCGCCACCTATTTCGATCACCGTCCGCCGACCAAAATCACCCCGGTAAATGAGGCAACGGCTGCACTACAGCAGCAGACCGCCGACCTTTTCTATGAAAACCATCTGGTACCGAAAAAAGTCGATATCCGTAGCCGCATCTGGCAGCCGACCCAAGAAGGAGCGAAATCATGAGTCTGAATCTGTTCTGGTTTTTACCGACCCACGGTGATGGTCACTATCTTGGCACCGACCACGGCGCGCGACCGGTTGATTATGGCTATTTGCAGCAGATCGCCCAGGCAACCGACAGGCTCGGCTTTAGCGGCGTGCTAATTCCGACCGGGCGATCCTGTGAAGATGCGTGGCTGGTGGCAGCCTCGTTGATTCCGGTCACCCAGCGCCTGAAGTTTCTGGTTGCCCTGCGCCCGAGCGTGATCTCACCGACGGTTGCCGCGCGCCAGGCGGCAACGCTCGACAGGCTCTCCAATGGCCGGGCGCTGTTTAACCTGGTGACCGGCAGCGATCCGCAGGAGCTGGCAGCCGACGGTGTGTTCCTCGATCACAGCGAACGCTATGAGGTGTCGTCGGAATTTACCCATATCTGGCGTCGTTTGCTGGAGGGCGACACCGTCGATTTCACCGGTAAGCATTTACAGGTACGCGGCGCGAAGCTGCTCTTCCCTCCGGTACAACAGCCGCGACCGCCGCTCTACTTCGGCGGATCCTCCGATGTAGCCCAGGATCTGGCGGCAGAGCAGGTCGATCTCTATCTCACCTGGGGCGAGCCGCCAGAGCAGGTAAAAGAGAAGATTGAGCAGGTGCGCGCGAAGGCCGCTGCCCACGGGCGAAAAGTGCGCTTCGGTATTCGCCTGCATGTGATTGTGCGCGAAAACAATGCCGAGGCGTGGCAGGCAGCGGATCGCCTTATCTCACACCTTGATGATGCAACAATTGAAAAAGCGCAGGCAGCCTTTGCCCGTCAGGACTCGATTGGTCAGCAGCGTATGGCCGCCTTACACAACGGCCGGCGCGATAAGCTCGAAATCAGCCCTAACTTGTGGGCCGGAGTCGGTCTGGTGCGTGGCGGCGCGGGCACGGCGTTAGTGGGCGATGGCCCGACGGTTGCAGCGCGCATCAACGAATATGCCGCTCTCGGTATCGACAGCTTTATCCTCTCCGGCTATCCGCATCTGGAAGAGGCGTATCGCGTCGGCGAACTGCTCTTCCCGCATCTGGATGTAGCTATCCCCGAGATCCCGCAGCCGCAACCGTTACAGCCGCAGGGTGAAACGGTGGCGAACGAGTTTATTCCGCGTAACGTGGCGCAAAGCTGAGGTTGTGATGGCGAAAGAGAATAAGTGGTTGTTGCGCCTGGCTCCTTGGCTGCTGCCGGCGCTGATAGTCGCGGTCTGGCAACTCGCTTCGACCTTCGGCTGGCTCTCAAGCCGTATCTTTCCGTCGCCGGAAGGGGTGGTGGAAGCGTTCTGGACGCTGAGCGCCAGCGGTGAGCTGTGGCAGCATCTGGCGATCAGCGCCTGGCGCGCGGCGATTGGTTTCTCCATCGGTGGCAGCATTGGCCTGACGCTTGGGCTGATTAGCGGCCTCTCGCGCTGGGGAGAACGCCTGCTGGATACTTCGATTCAGATGCTGCGTAACGTGCCGCATCTGGCGCTGATCCCGCTGGTGATCTTGTGGTTTGGTATTGATGAGACGGCAAAGATCTTTCTCGTCGCGCTCGGGACGCTGTTTCCGATCTATATCAACACCTGGCACGGGATCCGCAATATCGACCGCGGACTGGTGGAGATGGCGCGCAGCTATGGCCTCTCCGGCTTTGCGCTCTTCGCCCATGTGATCCTGCCCGGCGCCCTGCCGTCGATTATGGTTGGCGTGCGCTTTGCGCTCGGCCTGATGTGGCTGACGCTGATTGTCGCCGAAACCATCTCAGCGAATGCCGGTATCGGTTATCTGGCGATGAACGCGCGCGAGTTTCTGCAAACCGATGTGGTGGTGGTGGCCATCATTCTCTACGCCCTGCTCGGCAAGCTGGCCGATATCAGCGCACTGGCGCTGGAGCGTTTGTGGCTGCGCTGGCACCCCGCATACCATACGAAGGAGGCAACAGCATGAATACTGCCCGACTGAATCAAGGCATCCCACTGCTGTTAAATGGCGTCACCAAACGGTATGGCGCCAACACAGTGTTAAATGGACTCGATCTGCATATTGCCGCCGGGCAGTTTATCGCGGTGGTGGGCCGCAGCGGCGGCGGGAAAAGCACGCTGCTGCGTCTATTAGCCGGGCTGGAGACACCAAACAGCGGTGAGCTGCTGGCAGGCACGACGCCCCTTGCCAGCATTCAACATGATACGCGCATGATGTTTCAGGACTCACGTCTGCTGCCGTGGAAATCGGTGATTGATAATGTTGGTCTCGGGCTGAAAGGCCGCTGGCGTGAGTCAGCAGAAAGCGCGTTACGCTCGGTGGGGCTGGAGCAGCGTGCGGCAGAGTGGCCAGCGGCGCTCTCCGGTGGCCAAAAACAGCGTGTTGCGCTGGCGCGTGCGCTGGTACATAAACCGGGTTTGCTGCTGCTCGACGAACCGTTAGGCGCGCTGGATGCCCTCACCCGGCTGGAGATGCAGGCGCTGATCACACAGTTGTGGCAGGAGCAGGGATTTACGGTGGTGTTGGTGACGCACGATGTCAGTGAAGCGGTAGCAATGGCAGACCGCGTATTGCTGATTGAGGAGGGGAAAATTGGCCTCGATGTGAGTGTCGATTTGCCGCGCCCGCGCCGCCTCGGATCGGTCAGGCTGGCCGAGCTCGAAGAGCAGGTGTTGAACCGCGTGATGCAGCGCGGCGAGTCCGAAAACAGCGTTGTACCCCGAACCCGCCACGCATGATGTTATTAACGAACAGTAACAGCCCATCTGCCCGATAAGCGCAGCGCTATCGGGCATCACTGCCGGATGGCGGCTGACGCCTTATCCGGCCTACAACCGAACCCATGTACTCTTTCCGTAGGCCCGATAAGCGTAGCGCCATCGGGCATCACTGCCGGATGGCGGCTGACGCCTTATCCGGCCTACAGCCGAACCCATGCACTCTTTCCGTAGGCCCGATAAGCGTAGCGCCATCGGGCATTACTGCCGGATGGCGGCTGACGCCTTATACGGCCTACAACCGACCCCATGCACTCTTTCCGTAGGCCCGATAAGCGCAGCGCCATCGGGCATCGCTGCCGGATAAGGGCTGACGCCTTATCCGGCCTACAACGCGCGCAGGTCAGATAAGGTAGGCCGCACGATTACGCCAACGCTTTGCTGACTTTCTCGTAGAGATCGCCAGAGAGATTCGGCAACGCTTTCAGCTGTTCCAGCGCTTTACGCATCAACGCCTGACGACCTTCATCGTAACGCTTGAAGCGGATCAGCGGCTCAATCAGACGCGACGCAACCTGCGGGTTACGGCTGTTAAGCTCCGTCAGCATTTCGGCCAGGAAGCGGTACCCGCTGCCATCTTCAGCATGGAACGCCGCCGGGTTGCTGCTGGCAAACGCGCCAATCAACGAGCGGATACGGTTCGGGTTGCTGAGGGTGAAAGAGCGGTGTTGCAGCAAGCCGCGCACCGTTTCCAGCGCATTCGCCGACGGGCTGGTGGCCTGCAGAATAAACCACTTATCCATCACCAGACCGTCCTGATGCCACTTGTCATCATACTCCTGCATCAGCAGATCGCGGCCAGGCAACTGGGCGGCAACCGCCGCCGCGAGCGCGGCCAGCGCATCGGTCATATTATCCGCCTCGTGATACTGCTGGCTGACCAGTTTATCTGCCAGCTGCGCATCGCCAAAGGCGAGATAACGCAGGCAGGTATTGCGCAGGGAGCGCTTGCCAATATCCTCATGCTCCACGCGGTAGCTGTCGAGTTTATGGGCGTTGTAGACCGCGAGGAATTCGTCTGCCAGTTCGGTGGCCAGCGTGCGGGTCAGCGCTTCACGGACGGCAGCGATAGCCACCGGATCGATGATGTCGAACAACTCGGCAATCTCATTGACCGACGGCAGGGTCAGGATCTCGGCGGCGAGTGCCGGATCGATCTGATCATCGAGCAGGATCGCGCGGAACGCATCGGCAACATGCAGCGGCAGCGAGAGCGCCAGCCCCTGCTGATGACGCGCAACGTTCAGCTTGATATGCGTCGCCAGCAGGCTCTGCGCCGCATCCCAGCGCGCGAAGTCGTTCTTCGCATGGCGCATCAGGAACGTCAGCTGCTGATCGCTCCATTTATACTCCAGCTTCACTGGTGCCGAGAAATCACGCAGCAGCGATGGAACAGGCTGGAAGTAGACGTTATCAAACACAAAGGTCTGCTCCGTCTGCGTCACATTTAGCACGTTGTGTACCGGGTGGCCCTCTTTCTGCAGCGGGATCACTTTCCCTTCGTTATCGTAAAGTTCGATATCAAACGGAATATGCAGCGGCAGCTTCTCCTGCTGCTCCGCCGTTGGCGGGGTGCGCTGGCTGATGGTCAGCGTGTACTGCTCGGTGTTCGGGTTGTAATCATCCTGCACCGAAACAATCGGCGTGCCGGCCTGGCTATACCAGCGGCGGAAATGGGAGAGGTCGATATTGGACGCATCTTCCATCGCCTGCACAAAATCATCGCAGGTCGCCGCGCTGCCGTCATGGCGCTCAAAATAGAGCTGCATCCCTTTCTGGAAGTTGTCTTCCCCCAGCAGGGTGTGCAGCATGCGGATCACTTCCGCCCCTTTTTCGTACACCGTCAGGGTGTAGAAGTTATTCATCTCAATAACTTTTTCAGGGCGAATCGGGTGCGCCATCGGGCTGGCGTCTTCGGCGAACTGCATGCCACGCATGGTGCGCACATTATTAATGCGGTTAACGGCGCGGGAACCGAGATCGGAGCTGAACTCCTGATCGCGGAACACCGTCAGCCCCTCTTTCAGGCTCAGCTGGAACCAGTCGCGGCAGGTAACGCGGTTACCGGTCCAGTTATGGAAATATTCATGCCCAATCACGCGCTCGATATCGAGATAATCTTTATCGGTGGCGGTATCGGTGCGGGCGAGAACATATTTGGAGTTGAAGATGTTCAACCCTTTGTTCTCCATCGCGCCCATATTGAAGAAGTCGACGGCCACGATCATATAGATGTCGAGATCGTACTCTAGACCGAAACGCTGCTCGTCCCACTTCATTGAATTTTTCAGCGAGGTCATCGCCCACGGCGCGCGGTCAAGATTCCCGCGATCGACATAGAGCTCCAGCGCCACTTCACGACCGGAACGGGTAGTAAAGGTATCGCGCAACACATCAAAATCACCGGCCACCAGCGCAAAGAGGTAGCAGGGTTTTGGGAACGGATCCTGCCACTGCACCCAGTGACGACCATTGTCCAGCTCGCCCTGATCGACACGGTTACCGTTAGAGAGCAGGAACGGGTAACGGGCTTTATCGGCAATCAGTTTGGTGGTAAAGCGCGCCAGCACGTCCGGGCGATCGAGATACCAGGTGATATGACGGAACCCTTCCGCTTCACACTGGGTACAAAGCGCTTCACCGGATTGATAGAGCCCTTCGAGCGCGGTATTCGCCGCCGGGCTGATCTCATTAACGATGCGTAAGGTAAAACGGTCCGGCAGACCGTCGATCACCAGCTGACCGCCCTCTTCTTTATAGTTCGTCCAGGGTTGGTCATTAATATGCAGGGAGATAAGGGTCAGATCGCCGCCATCCAGGCGCAGCGGCGCAGCAGAGGCGCTTTGGCGTGACACGTTGCTCAGCGCAGTGACGACGGTTTTCGCGGCGTCAAGGTCGAAGGTCAAGTCAATATCACTAATCAGGTAGTCCGGCGCACGGTAGTCGTGGCGGTATTTGGCTTGTGGCTGTTGTGTCATAAAAAACCTTTAGCATCTTCTGTTGGTTACGGTTCCAGTCTATTCCGGTTGCTACAAACGCGCCACGCAGAATGTTTATCTTTTCAGAGGGAAAAGCTCTGTCTGCTACATTTTTATAACAGTGGGCACGAAAAGCCATCGACCCTTTTTCGACGATATGGTGTGATGGGGTTCACTAAATGAGTAAACAAGGTATACTCCAGCGACTTACTTGCTTTGTTTAATCTACTAAACGCTCCTGTAAGAGGATGCTACTGCGCGCCATGACTCAACTCGCTTTTTCTGGTCTGCAAACGCTGCTGGATACCGATGCCTACAAACTGCACATGCAGCAAGCGGTGTTCCATCACTACTATGATGTGCATGTCTCGGCGGAATTTCGCTGTCGCGGCGACGATCTGCTGGGCATTTATGCCGACGCGATCCGCGAGCAGGTTGATGCGATGCGCCATCTGCGCTTGCAGGATGACGAATTCCTCTGGCTCTCCGGCCTGCCCTTCTTCAAACCCGACTACCTCGCCTGGCTGCGTAACTTCCGTTACGATCCGCAGCAGGTCACCATCAGCAACGATAATGGCAAGCTCTCAATTCGCCTCTCCGGCCCGTGGCGCGAGGTGATTATGTGGGAAGTGCCGCTGCTGGCGCTGATTAGCGAAGTGGTGCACCGCTGTCGCTCGCCTGAAGCGGGCGTCCAGCAGGCCCTGCTGCATCTGGAGAGTAAACTGGCAGATTTCGCTGCGCGCACCGCGTCGCTGGATATGTCCGGTTTCCGGCTGATGGATTTCGGCACCCGCCGTCGCTTCTCTGCCGATGTTCAGCAAGCAATTGTTGAGCGGCTTAAACAGGAGCCGTGGTTCGTTGGCACCAGCAATTACGATCTCGCCCGTCGCCTGTCGCTGACGCCGATGGGTACGCAGGCCCATGAGTGGTTCCAAGCACATCAGCAGATTAGCCCCGATCTGGCGACCAGCCAGCGTGCCGCACTGGCTGCCTGGCTTGCTGAGTACCCGGATAAACTCGGTATCGCCCTGACGGACTGCATCACCATGGATGCCTTCCTGCGCGATTTCGGCCCGGAGTTCGCTACCCGCTATCAGGGGCTGCGCCATGATTCTGGCGATCCCGCTGAGTGGGGCGAGAAAGCGATTGCCCATTATGAAAAGCTTGGTATCGATCCGCTGTCGAAAACGCTGGTCTTCTCCGATAACCTCGATCTCAATAAAGCGCTGGATCTCTACCGCCATTTCGCCTCGCGTATTCAGCTTGGCTTCGGCATCGGTACGCGACTCACCTGCGATATTCCGGGCGTTAAGCCGCTCAATATCGTGATTAAGCTGGTGGAGTGTAACGGTAAGCCGGTGGCGAAATTATCCGATAGCCCCGGCAAAACGATTTGCCACGACAAAGCGTTCGTCCGCGCGCTGCGCGAGGCCTTCGACCTGCCGCAGGTGCGAAAGGCGAGTTAATCATCAGGGAGCCAGTCGGCTCCCTTTTTTCATGACAAATTATTAATGCTGCCTGCGAATTCTGCTTGTCTGATGGCGCTCGCCAGGTAACATAGGTGATCCCGCCCATTTCGGGTGGACAAGTGTTTATTTTTTCCGACTATTAATAGAGAGAATATTATGAGCGTTGTGCCTGTAGCCGACGTATTCCATGGTCGCGTTGCCGTTGACAGTGAAGTGACGGTTCGCGGATGGGTGCGCACCCGCCGAGATTCTAAAGCTGGTATCTCCTTCCTCGCCGTTTATGACGGCTCCTGCTTTAATCCTGTACAGGCCGTTATTAATAATTCTCTGCCCAATTACAATGATGACGTTTTGCATCTGACCACCGGTTGCTCGGTTGTGGTCACCGGCAAAGTTGTGGCCTCGCCGGGCGAAGGTCAGAGCCTGGAGATCCAGGCAACATCCGTGGAAGTGACCGGCTGGGTTGAAGATCCGGACACCTACCCGATGGCGGCAAAACGTCACAGCATCGAATACCTGCGTGAAGTGGCACACCTGCGCCCGCGCACCAACCTGATCGGCGCCGTCGCGCGCGTTCGTCATACGCTGGCGCAGGCGCTGCACCGCTTCTTCGACGAGCAGGGCTTCTTCTGGGTCTCTTCTCCGCTGATCACCGCCTCCGATACCGAAGGTGCCGGCGAAATGTTCCGCGTCTCGACGCTGGATATGGAAAACCTGCCGCGTAACGCCGAAGGCAAAGTTGATTACGACAAAGACTTCTTTGGCAAAGAGGCGTTCCTGACGGTTTCCGGTCAGTTGAACGCAGAAACCTATGCCTGCGCACTCTCAAAGGTTTATACATTTGGCCCGACTTTCCGCGCGGAAAACTCCAACACCAGCCGCCACCTGGCGGAGTTCTGGATGCTGGAGCCAGAAATCGCCTTCGCGAACCTTGATGATAACGCCCGTCTGGCAGAAGCGATGCTGAAATACGCTTTTAAAGCGGTGCTGGAAGAGCGTCTGGACGATCTGCAGTTCTTCGCCGAGCGCGTCGATAAAGATGCTATCGGTCGTCTGGAGCGCTTTATCGCGGCTGACTTCGCGCAGGTCGATTACACCGATGCGGTGGCGATCCTTGAGAAGTGCGGTGAGAAGTTCGAAAACCCGGTTTACTGGGGTGTCGATCTCGCGTCCGAACACGAGCGCTATCTGGCTGAGAAGCACTTCAAAGCGCCGGTTGTCGTTAAAAACTACCCGAAAGAGATTAAAGCGTTCTATATGCGCCTTAATGATGACGGTAAAACCGTGGCGGCGATGGACGTGCTGGCACCGGGCATCGGCGAAATCATCGGTGGCTCGCAGCGTGAAGAGCGTCTCGACGTGCTGGACGCGCGCATGGCTGAAATGGGGCTCAACAAAGAGGACTACTGGTGGTATCGCGATCTGCGCCGCTACGGCACCGTACCGCATGCCGGTTTTGGTCTCGGCTTTGAGCGTTTGATCGCCTATGTTACTGGCGTGCAGAACGTTCGTGATGTGATCCCGTTCCCGCGTACGCCGCGCAACGCAACCTTCTGATTGCGTCAATGTCAAACAAGGCCAGCATAATTGCTGGCCTTTTTATTATCTGCTGTCAACTTTTGTTAACGCGGTCACACTTTACCCCGCCTGAAAAATCGCCCTTTATACGTTTCTTTGCGTTTTTTTACACCTGAATTGCTTCGCAACAAAAATCACGGACGTGAATATTTCAAAGTATTTCATTCGAATGAGTAGCACATTTGGTTAAAATTAGCACAGCTATCTGGACGTCTAAACTCAAATATAAGAAAAAGCCTTATCTGCCGCTTTTGTGCATAAGGTATGCCTTTATCTCAATTAAACATAAGTAATTCATATAAATAAGAAAGGTAGCGCTGATTTTTTAAGCGGCAACTGCGGAATTTAGAGATGGTTCACAAAGTTCCGTCAAATTCACAAATTATTACACAATATTTCTTCTTGTTACTTCTTTAAGACATTTGTAGCACTTTCAGGCTAGCGAAACGTTTACTTGTTTGGAAAGATGCCTCTCAGACACAGAAAGACACCAAACTCTCATCTGTAGTTCCGTAAATTTTTTTTGACGGATTTACACGGCGGCAGTGGCAGGTGTCCAAAAAAAACCAATGAGGGTAATAAATAATGATGAAGCGCAATATCCTGGCAGTGGTTATCCCTGCCCTGCTCGTAGCGGGCGCAGCTAACGCTGCTGAGATCTATAACAAAGATGGCAACAAAGTTGATATCTACGGTAAAGCGGTCGGTCTGCACTACTTCACCAAAGACAACGGCGCTAACGGCTATGACGGCAACGGCGACAAAACTTACGCTCGTCTGGGCTTCAAAGGCGAAACTAAAATTAATGACCAACTGACCGGTTACGGCCAGTGGGAATATAACTTCCAGGGTAACAACTCTGAAAGCGGCACCGATGTTCAGAAGGGCAACAAAACCCGTCTGGCTTTTGCTGGCCTGAAATTCGGCGACGCGGGCTCTTTCGACTACGGTCGTAACTACGGCCTGGTATACGATGCAATCGGCGTAACCGATATGCTGCCAGAGTTCGGTGGCGACACTGGCGCAAGCGATAACTTCTTCGCAGGTCGTAACGGCGGCCTGGCGACTTACCGTAACAGCAACTTCTTCGGTTTGGTCGAAGGTCTGAACTTCGGCGTTCAGTACCTGGGTAAAAACGAGCGTGCTAACGCCCAGGGTTCTGCAGATGACATTACTCGTTCCAACGGCGACGGCTGGGCGACCTCTCTGAGCTACGATTTCGATGGCTTCGGCATCGTTGGTGCTTACGGCGCAGCGGATCGTACCAACGCACAGGAAGCCAACGACGCTTCTGCGACTGGTTACGGCGCGGCAGGTAAAAAAGCTGAGCAGTGGGCAACGGGTCTGAAATACGACGCGAACAATATCTACCTGGCAGCTCTGTACGGTGAAACCCGCAACGCGACTCGCCTGAAAACTACTGTTCCAGGCGCTGGCAACCGCAACGGTTACCTGAATAAAACTCAGGACTTCTCCGTTGTTGCTCAGTACCAGTTCGATTTCGGTCTGCGTCCGTCCATCGCTTACTACAAATCCAAAGCGAAAGATGTTGCAGGCGTAGGTAGCGAAGATTATCTCAACTACGTTGAAGTGGGCGCAACCTACTACTTCAACAAAAACATGTCCACCTATGTTGACTACATCATCAACCAGATTGATAAAGACAACAAACTGGGCGTAGGTTACGACGACACCGTAGCTGTGGGTATCGTTTACCAGTTCTAATCAGTCACCCTCGACTGTTATAGGCATTTAAAACAGGGCTTCGGCCCTGTTTTTTTATGCCTGCGGCAAAAAGCGCGACGACTTTTGAAAAGCGTCGCGCTTTTTATTGCAAACGGTTGGCAATTCCCCTGCCAGCCGTTAACCTGATAACGGAATTCCCTTCTGTCATCAAAATGGAACCTCGTCATGTTTGAGAATATTACCGCTGCCCCTGCCGACCCTATTCTGGGCCTGGCCGATCTGTTTCGCGCCGATGAACGCCCGCACAAAATTAACTTAGGCATCGGTGTCTATAAAGATGAAACCGGTAAGACGCCGGTGCTGACCAGCGTGAAGAAAGCAGAGCTCTATCTGCTGGAAAACGAAGCCACCAAAAACTACCTCGGCATCGACGGCATTCCAGAATTTGGCCGCTGCACCCAGGAGTTACTCTTCGGCAAAGGCAGCGCCATTATCAATGACAAACGCGCACGGACGGCACAAACCCCAGGCGGCACCGGCGGTCTGCGCGTTGCCGCAGATTTCCTCGCCAAAAACACCAGCGTAAAACGCGTCTGGGTCAGCAACCCGAGCTGGCCGAACCATAAAGGCGTATTTAACTCCGCTGGCCTGGAAGTGTGCGAATACGCTTACTACGATGCACAGAACCATACCCTCGATTTTGAAGGCCTGCTGGCCAGCCTTGAGCAGGCGCAGGCTGGCGATGTAGTGCTGTTCCACGGCTGCTGCCACAACCCGACCGGTATCGATCCGACGCTGGAGCAGTGGGAGACGCTGGCGAAGCGCTCTGTAGAAAAAGGGTGGTTGCCGCTGTTCGACTTCGCCTATCAGGGTTTCGCTCGCGGTCTGGAAGAGGATGCTGAAGGGCTGCGTGCCTTCGCTGCGCTGCATAAAGAGCTGCTGGTCGCCAGTTCCTACTCGAAAAACTTCGGCCTCTACAACGAGCGTGTAGGTGCCTGTACGCTGGTCTGCGCCGATGCAGATACTGCCGATCGCGCATTCAGCCAGATGAAATCAGTGATCCGCGCTAACTACTCCAACCCGCCAGCCCACGGCGCGTCAGTGGTTGCAACTATCCTCAGCAATACCGCTCTGCGTGCGATCTGGGAGCAGGAGCTAACCGACATGCGCCAGCGCATCCAGCGTATGCGTCTGCTGTTTGTGAATACGCTGCAGGAGAAAGGCGCGAACCGCGACTTTAGCTTTATCACCCGCCAGAATGGTATGTTTTCATTCAGCGGCCTGACCAAAGAGCAGGTGCTGCGCCTGCGTGAAGAGTTTGGCATCTATGCCGTGGCTTCCGGGCGTATTAACGTCGCCGGCATGACGCCAGATAATATGGCACCGCTGTGCGAGGCGATTGTCGCCGTCCTATAAGCAAGACGCAGGAAGTAAAAAGGGTCGCTTACGCGACCCTTTTTTGTTTACCACACCGGTTGTTCATCCTGCAGGAACGGGTTGTGCAACCGCTCATTCCCCAATGTCGAGAGTGGTCCGTGACCCGGAATAAAGGTCACGTCATCACCAAGCGGCAACAGCTTATGCTTGATGGAGTGAATCAGTTGCGCGTGATCCCCTTTCGGGAAATCGCTGCGTCCTACGCCGCCTTTAAAGACCACGTCGCCAGAGATCAGCAAACGTGACTGCACGTCAAAAAAGACGATATGCCCCGGTGTATGTCCCGGACAGTGCAGCACCTGCAGGCTGATATTGCCTACGGCTACGCTGTCGCCTTCATTTAACCAACGATCGGGCGTCAGCGGCTGGCAATCTTCGAGGCCAAACATGCGGCTCTGCGCCGGTAATCCCTGTAGCCAGAACTCATCTTCTTTTTCCGGGCCGATAATCGGCACACCATAATGCTGCGCCAGTTCCGCCGCTGCGCCAACATGATCGAGATGACCATGCGTCAGCAGGATTTGCGTCACCGCCACACCACACGCATCCACTTCCTGAATAATGCGCTCTGCGTCGCCACCGGGATCAACTACGGCAGCGACTTGCGTCTGTTCACACCAGATTAGCGAACAATTCTGGGAGAACGCGGTAACCGGAATAATACGATAGTTCATACTGCTCCTGTAGCTCAGACTGAGTTTTACCAGTGCCTTACCGGCCCGGTGTCAATATGCACAAAATTGCTTTTGGGGTAGTATCCTACACCACCCGCGCGCAGAGATAACGCAGCTTTGCGAATATTACTCAGGGAAATCCCTTCAATATGGAAATCCATCGCCTGGCCTTTGGTGTGATAGCTTTTTTTCGCCACACCGCGGCTATGAGCACGCAGCTCATTATTGGTATCAACAGAGCGATAACCGGAGATGAGTTGGACAGGTTTATTCGTGCCTAACAGGCCTTGCAGGCGGAACAGGTGATCAAATAGCTGAGGATCCATGTGCGTAATTTTATTTGCGCGGTAATCACGGAAGAAATGGTTGAGTTTTGCTAATTCATCCTGAATATAGCCTCTACCATCAAAGAACTCAGCTTTAATAGACTCCCCGGTATTAAGATTATTAAGTCTTAAAATACGCGGGCGCGGCGTGGAGAGCGTTGCAAAAGCGGGAGTGGGCAGCAGAGCAACACCGAGTGTGGCTCCACCCAACGCCAGCAATTTGCGGCGATTAGCGTCAAATTTATCCATGATAATCAGATCTACAGAAAAAGTGCATTGAACGATTTTTATGCACTGCTTTAGCGCACGAGAGGCACCTTACCGGGCATCAAACGCCGCGTCAAGGCGGCCTCTCCCCAGCAATCCCGGGCTCTGTAGCCTGAACTACCCGGGAATTGCCTGTCACTATGACAACGGAAGATCGCAAACTGCTTCATTTACCTGATTAATTTTTCAGCTTTCGCCAGAACAAGCGCACCGGTGCGTGCCGTCAGATCATAATTGTAAATATCTGTGCGGTATTGCGTGCGTCCATCCGCGCCAACGAACGCGGTCAAATAGTAAAGATTGACCGGAATATCGTGGCGAATATTGACGTAGCGCGTATCGCCCTGCTTTAACGCATCCGAAATACGCGTATCGCTCCAGCCCGCATCCTGCAACAGCATAGTGGCAAGCTCAGAGGATTTATTCACCCTCACGCAGCCGGAACTAAGCGCACGGGCCTGTTTCTGGAACAGAGCGTGGTTCGGCGTGTCATGCAGGTAAATCGCGTCAGAACTCGGCATATTGAACTTATAACGCCCAAGCGAGTTGGTCACGCCAGGTGCCTGCTGAAAACGGAAAGGCAAGTTGGATGGCGTAATCGTCGCCCAGTCGACCATTGTCGGATCGATCGGCTCTTTGCTGTTCCAGCCGCGCAGCACGGTGTAACCGTGGCGTTCAAGGTAGGTGGGATCGTTCCACAGCTTCGGCAGGATATCTTTGCGCGCCAGCGTCGGCGGTACGTTCCACGGCGGGTTAACCACAACGTTATTAAGCGCGCTGCTCATCATCGGCGTTTTACGATCCGGGCGACCGACGATCACTCTCGACGACAGCACTTCATTGCCGTTGAGG
Source organism: Kosakonia sp. CFBP8986 (assembly GCF_034044935.1). Classification (NCBI taxonomy): domain Bacteria; kingdom Pseudomonadati; phylum Pseudomonadota; class Gammaproteobacteria; order Enterobacterales; family Enterobacteriaceae; genus Kosakonia; species Kosakonia sp. CFBP8986. The sequence goes on from NZ_JAXCXB010000001.1 coordinate 640,109, forward strand.
TAGTAGACCAGTGAATACTCCGGAATATTAACCATAATGCCGGTCGAAAGCGTCGAGGGCAGCAGGCGCAGACGCTGAATATTGAGCGCCAGCAGACCGGCGCGCTGCGCAGGCGTGACGTTCAGCCAATCGCGCGTGCTTTTACCGATCACGCCATCTGCGTGTAAACCCTGCCAGGCCTGAAAGCGTTTTACCGCTTCAACCAGCGTGCGGTCATAGGCCTCGCGCGCGGCGGGCTTTTTCTTAGGTGCCGGCTCTGCTGACGTGCTGACCGCGCTATTGCCATCCGGCAGCGCTATCTCTGCGCCGCTCTCCAGCATGCCGTTGCGCTGCAGGATCTCACGTAGCGCCGGAACGTCATTGCTCCACTGTCCCGGGCGCAGTGACGCTGTACCGGTCATCTCCGGCCACGGGCGCGAATCTGCCACCAGCGTCAGCAAGGATTGGTGCATCGCCGTATATTGCGGGTGATGCGGTGCCAGCGTGGCAATAAAAGCAGGCAGGGAGCCGTTATCGAGCGCAGATTGCCACTGGTTGATCACCGAAATAGCGGGCGTCGCGAGCGTATAAGGTTTATCGCTATAGAGCCAGCGCTGGCCCTTCGCCTGGATACCGGCCACAAATTGCAGGTAGCCCATCATCGCGTCGGAGAGTACGACATCCCGCGCCATGCCGGTCACATCCGGGTTGGTCAGCAATTCGACCCAGGTGGTAAATTGCGGCTGAAAGCCGCCAATCGCCACTTCGGCCAGCTGCTGCTGGAAAGCCTGAACTGCTTCGCGGTTCTCCCACATCGGCTTCTGGCTGCGTGCAGCATAGAGCGCCGCGAGCTGATCCATATAGACAGGCGTCCAGTTTGCTGGCAGCTGAGATTGCAGCTGTGCCCGTACATCGGCAACCGAGACACCGTTCGGATAGGGTTTCACACCGATCATCATCGCCGTCGCCGGAGATTGCTCCAGCGGCTGCGGTAATAGGGTGGGTTGATCGCCCGGCGTCGCCGAGGTATCAACCGGTACAACTTCAGGCTCATCGGCCTGCGCATTAAACAGCGGAGCGAATGCGAATGCCAGGCACAAACTCAACGCCGACATTCGACGACCATACGACTTCAAAAGCAACATCCCTGCCCCCTGTTCTCACCTTGCATGTGACTAAATGTCACCTTTTTCTCAGTATATAAAGATAAAAAAACATTTGTCTGACCTACTGTAAAGAAGTTTAAAGATTAAACGCCGACTGGCAATCTTTTTCAGAAAACAAAAAGAGCGGCACTGGGGCCGCTCTTTATATATTGTGCTGCAATTACGAAACGTCCGCCGTCCCGGGGAGCGTTTCCGGCAGCTGCGGAGCAAAGCCACGCAGGCCAACAACATGCACATGTTCCTGATTCTGCACCACTTTACGCACCAGCTTGTAGGTGGTGCCTTTCTCCGGGCTGATGTTCTCCGGCGCGGCGATAATCAGCTGCATCTCCAGACGCTCACACAGCTCGAACAGTGTGGCGATAGAGCGGGCATCAAGACGCGCCGCTTCATCAAGGAACAGCAGGCGACACGGCGAGATATCCTTGCCGCGCAGGCGGCGGGCTTCATCTTCCCAGCTCTGCACCACCATCACCAGAATTGACATCCCGGTACCGATCGCTTCCCCGGTCGACAGCGCGCCCGACTCGGCGCGCAGCCAGCCGTCGGAGCCACGGTTAACTTCCACTTCCATCTCCAGATAGTTGCGGTAGTCGAGCAACTCTTCGCCAATGGTCTGCGGCGTACGCTGGCCCATATCGATTTGCGGGTTAAGGCGCTGATAGAGCTTCGCCAGCGCTTCCGAGAAGGTCAGGCGGCTGCTGTTAAACAGATCCTGATGCTGCTCGTGCTGCTCTGAAAGCACATTGAGCAGCGTGGCGTGGGTCTCCCGCACGTTCACATTTAAGCGCACGCTGTTGACCTGGCCGAACGAGACGCTCTGCAAACCCTGGTTGAGCATACGGATACGGTTCTGCTCGCGCTGAATGGTTTTGCGAATAATATTCGCCACGCTGCGGGAGCTGATCGCCAGCTTCTGCTCGCGCGAGGTGAGCTCTTCCGTCAGGCGGCTTAGCTCAATCTCCATCTGCTCAATCGCCTCTACCGGATCGTCGGTGCGAATAATATCCTGACGGATACGTTCGCGCAGATGCTGGTAGACCGCGACAAAGAACTGGATTTTACGCTCCGGGCGTTTCGGATCTTCTGACATGCGCAGAACATCGCGCAGGTGTTCATTATCCGACACAGCCAGGCGCAGCGCACCAAGAGCCTTATCCGACATGGAGCGCAGCTCGTCCGCAGAGAGGTAAGCCAGTTCGCGACGGTGGAGACGACGCTCAACGCCGTTATCTTTCACCATGCGCATCACCGCGCACCAGCCCGCTTTCGCACTCACCACCTGCTCACGCATTTCGTGATAATCGCGCTCCAGACGGCGTAACTTGCGCGTCAGGTTATCCATCTCGGCTTCACAGAAGGTGAGCGCTTTTTCCAGCTGATTGCGGCGCGAGCGGTTGCCGGAGAGCTGGGCATGCAGTTCGTCACGACGCTGACGCGCGCGCTCCTCTGCCCCGCTGTCGGCGCGCACGCCGATATCCTGTAACTCTTTTTGCAGGTCGTTAAGCAGCTCTTTTTTGGTATCAAACGAACTCTTCAGCGAGGCCAGCACCTGGTTGTACTGTCCGTACTGCGCGGCATGGCTGCGCATCGCTTCGCGCGCGCGGGTGCGCTCCGCTTCAGCCTGCTCCAGACGCTGGCGCAGTTTCTCGTTGAGATCGTTATTGCCGTTAAACATCTCGGCGGAGTCGGAGTAACTGAAGTGCGCCCGGCGCTGAACCACTTCCGCCAGCGCGAAGGCCTGCTGGCGCGCATCACGCTGCACCTGCTGCGACGCGGCGTAGTCGGCTTTAAGCTGTTCAAACTGCTCCGGATCGCTCTGCAATACGGAAACCATCGGTTCGAGCTTCGCCAGCTGATTGCCGAACTGCTGAATAAAGCGCGCGGCTTCCTGCGCTTCATCCAGCCGCTCCTGGATCTCATCGACGCGATCGGCGAGGGTCTCATCCGCCAGCAGGCTCAGGCGCGGCAGCAGGCGGTTAAGCTGGGCCACGCCCTCTTTCGCCTGCTCGAACTGAACGCGATTCTGCTGGTTATCATTTTCATGATTGCTGATAGCCCGCTCCAGCTCGCCGCGGCGGCTGTTGAGGGTGCGGATCTCCGCTTCCGGATCGTCGTCAAACGCCACGCCAATATGGCTGCCGATAAAGCGGCTGAAGGCTTGATGCAGACGCTGGGTTTTCTGCACATCAAACGACAGGGTGGCGAAACGTTCCGCCAGCGTTTCACGCTCGGCGTGCAGGCTTTCAATCCGGCTTTCACGCGCGGCACGGCCAAAGATCGGCAGCGTCGGGAAGCGGGAGTAGCGCCACTGGCGGTCGGCGATTTTCACCACTACCGCTTTTTCCAGCTCATCCACGCTGAAGACGCTGTCATCGAAGGATTGCGGATCCCCTTCGATCAGATAGAGATCTTCCGGGCAATCCTCCAGCCCTTCAAGCATACCCGCGACCAGCGAGAGATCCGGCACCACGATAGCGTGGCGTGACGGGCCATACAGCGCTGAGTAGTAAGGGGCATCTTCGAGGCTAACGTCATCATAGATTTCCGAAAGCAGGACGCCGCCAAAGCGTTCTGCCAGCGCATTGAGGCGCTGATCTTCCGCACCGCCCGGCTGGCTTAAACGCTCGATCTCATCATCGACCGCGCGCTTACGTGCACCGATCTCATCGCGCTCAACGATAGCTTCACGCTCGCGCTCCAGCAGCTGTTGCAGATACTCGGTAACGTCCTGGCCCGACTCAAACTGCTCGCCGCTCTGTTCACACAGCTGCGACAGGCTGTTCTGCGCCGCCAGCCAGATCGGCGCGCGTTTGGTAAGGGTCTGAATGCGCGACTGTAACTGCTCCAGCTCCTGGCGCAGCGCCATACGCTGCTCACCGGCGGCAGAAACGTTGTCTGAGAGCGCGGCAATTTGCGCCTCCAGCTGCTGATGCAGCGCTTCCAGCTCCTCAGCATCAATCTGTTTGCCCTGGCGTTTGCAGAACTCGGCCAGCAGGCGCTCGGCGTCTTGCTGCTCGCGCAGGCGCTGCTCCAGCTCCGTCAGACGCATGCGCAGCGGCTGAACCTGCTCCGCCAGATGGCGCTGGTTGACCGCATCGCGCAGCAGCTCGCGCGCTACGCTCCAGGCTTCATTACGCGCCAGCGGGCCATTAATGGCGGCCACCAGCTGATAGGCCTGCTCAAACTGGCTGTGCGCCGTTTGCGCGACGCTGATTTTTTGATCCAGCGACAGCAGTTTCTCGGTTGCTTCCTGCTCTTTCGCCTGGAAGGTCTCGAGCCACTCATCGGCGCTCTCAATGGTCAGATCCGGCAGGTGGCAGAGCGTTTTCGCCCGCTCCAGCGCCTGCAGAGCTTGGTTGTACTGGATCGCACGGGTTTGCTGAACGTCCAGCGCCTGCTGGTAGTCCGCAAGCTGATTTTTCAGCTCATCCACTTCCAGCTCGGCCGCTTCGGCACGGGCTTCGTTATCTTCCTGGCGCTCGGCGGCTTCGGCCACCACTTCCTGCTGCTCTTCGAGGCGGATCTGCAACTCTTCCAGATCGGCTTCGTAGCGCTCAATCTTCTCCTGCTGACGCAGCGCGGTCTGCACGAGGTTTAAGTGATCGCTGGCGGCCTGGTAATCGGCCTCCAGATCCCCTTCCGCACCGCTATGTTCCGCCAGCTCGCGCGCCATATCGACATGCTTATACTGCTCGGCAGCCAGCTGCTTGCGCGAGGTAAAGAGATCGCGGCGATACTCCAGCGCTTTATCCAGATGCACCCGACGCTCATTGGCGTGGCGCATATAGTCTGCCGCCACGTAATCGGTGGCTTCGCTGATCAGATGTTTAAAGAGATCGCGGTCGGACTGGGTAACGCGGATCGCCTCCAGCGTCATGCGGTTTTCGCGCAGCGCCGCTTCCATATCCTGGAACGCTTTACGCACGCCGCTGTTTTCTGGCAGCAAGTAGTCGCGCAGGGAGCGCGTAATGGCGCTGGAGATCCCGCCATAGAGCGAGGCTTCAATCAGGCGGTAGAACTTGCTGCGATCGGAGGCGGAGCGCAGACGGCGCGCCACGATCCCCAGATCGAACATCAGCGAGTGGTAATCAGTGATGGAGTTGAACTGCTTAAACTGCACCCCTTCCATCGCGTCGAGCTTATCTTTCACTTCCTGTAGCGTCAGGACACGCGCCTGGCGCTCATTGAGGGTTTCCGTCAGCAGCTGCGTTGGCAGCACCGAAGTTGGCAAGCCCTGAATCGCAAAAGGTTTAATGTCCACTTTGCGATCGCGGCCGGCGACCTGCTGCAAACGTACGCCAACCAGCACGCGCTGGTTGCGGGAGTTGATCACATCCAGCACCGAATAACAGACCCCGGCTTTCAGTTTGCCGTGCAGACCCTTATCGCGTGAGCCTGAAGTTGCGCCCGCTTCGGTGGTGTTACGGAAGTGCAGCAGCGTCAGATCCGGGATCAGCGCCGTGACAAACGCCGCCATGGTGGTCGATTTCCCGGCCCCGTTACCGCCTGAAAGGGTGGTGACCAGCTCGTCGAGATCAAAGGTGCGGGCAAAAAAGCCGTTCCAGTTAATCAGCGTAAGTGAACGAAATTTACCGCGATCAATCATTACTCATCCTCCGAGCTGTCCGGCTGGTTCTCTTCAGGCTCATCATTGAGCTGCAGGTGATTTTCCACAGGCATCGCTTCACCGTCGCGGATCATGCGCAGCTGCGCTTCACGCGCATCGTCACCCGAACGCACATCGGCACCAAAGCGGAACACCGATTCGGTGATGCGGAACTTGCTGCTGTCATTGCCCATAAACCAGATCATGCCGAGACGGCGCAGACGGTTGAGGGAGGAACGCACCTTTTCCTGCAGCTTCTGACGGTCGAGATCGGAGCCGGTTGAGCGGTTGTTCACCAGCTTCAACAGCTTGTTTTCATCCGCCAGCGACAGCAGCTCGTCATAGAGCTCCTGCTGGGTAAAAATCCCCTCGTTAGCCAGACGCTCCGGGCTGAGATAGAGGTAGCACAGAATTTTGCCGACCATCATATCCAGCTCAGAGAGCACCGAGCGCGGGATGAGGGTGGTAGAGCGCGGGCGCAGATAGAAGAAACCTTCCGGCGCGCGAATCAGCTCCACGTTATAACGGGCGTAGAACTCCTCGAGATACTCCTGGAAATCCATCAAAAAGGCGTGATTATCCAGCTCGTCGAGGCCAATATGCCGCCCTGAGCGCAGTGCGCTATCCAGCGCCGGAAACAGCGGGTTTGCCAACGCTTGTGCCAGTTTAACCGGCATCACTTGTTCAATATTTGTCGATGACATGCGCCTGTACCTTGGCTCCGTAATCATTAATCGGCTGCCATTTCGGCGGCAGGCCGGTGAAATCTGCTTGCGCTACGCCGAGGCGTACCGCCTGATCAACTACGATGCGCGCGATGTCAAAATGACGCGCGCGCGGGTATTGCGCCAGATACTCGCGGGCCACAAGACCGAGATCGAGCGGCACACCTTTGGTTTTATAGATAGCCAGCTGCTGTTCGATCAGCGCCGCGAGCTGTTCGCGAATCTCGTTAAACTCCTCGAACTCCATCTCCGTTGGCAGCTCACCGGTCACCTCCTCGTCGCGCAGCGCCATCTCTTCATCGCGCATATCCAGCAAGCGGTCGGCGCTGGCGTGGGTCAACGTCCACGGTGCGTCGAAATAGCTTTGCACCGACTGGCGCAAACGCTGGGCGAAGACGCGGTTTTTATCCATATCAATCGCGGTACGGATAAATTTATGTACGTGGCGGTCGTAACCGATCCACAGGTCTATGGACTGCTGCCCCCAGCTGACAATACGGTCGAGCTTGCTTTGCAGGTTAAAGACCAGTTGATCGAGGAACTCGAGATCGTCGCGTCCCATGGTCGCTTCCTGGATGCTCAGCAAGTTGGTTTGCAACTTATCGCCTGCCGCTTCGAGCGTATCCTGCAGTTCGCGCAGCGTACCGGAGGTTTCAGAGAGCAGTAGCTCACAGCTGGAGATGGCGGCGCGCCAGTCCTTATTCAGCAACTGGGCAATATCATCTTTCACCTGCTGCTGCTGCTCATCCATGATGCGCTGGGTGAGATCGATGCTGTCGAAAATCTCTGCAACAGAGTATTTCAGCGGCGCAAAGACGTTCCGGTGCCAGTGAAACTCATCCCCGCCCTCTTCTGCCGCATCGGCAGCGCGCTTCAACTCAGCCGCTACAATTGAGAGCTGCATCGAGAGGCGCAGCGTGGAGAACTCGCGCTGGCGAATATAGTAATCGGTAATACCGATGCCCAGCGGCGTGAGGCGGTAGATGGCGTTGCCCTCTGCCTGCTCGCTGGTAAAGCGGTTCAACAAACGCTGACGCACCATATCGTTAATCGCGTTGTTCGCACGCTGGTTAACGGTTTCGCTGGTTTGCTCAAACGCTTCACTCACATGACGAAAGGCGTCAACCAGCTCGCCTTCACTCATTTCGCCATCAAGACGCTCGCCGTTAAGGGTGGCGACAGCCAGCAAAAAGGAGAGCCTGTCGACCGGCAGCGAGATGGAGAAATCATTTTTCCTGGCCCAGGCAACCAGTTCGGGGACTGTCTGGGAAAATTCACTCATCGTTTGTCCTTCCATCGATTTGCGGCTTACGGGCTGTCACGTGGATATAACGGCCGAGGCTAATATAGGGTTCCTGCCGGCAGTAGCGGGTCTCCAGCTCAAGCAGCATCTCGAAACTGCGCTGCTGCTGAGTTTTGTCGCGCAGATAGTCATGGAAAACACGCACGCCGGTTTTGCCGGTGATATGCCAGCCAATCTGCTCAAGCCAGCGATAAACCTCGGCGGGCGCACGCGGGTAATCCGGGGAGAGCGTACGCTTCTTCCGCTTCGGCATCCCCACCTGCACATAGTCAAAGTTCCCTGCCACCATGTTATGCATCAGCAGGCCGTCAGCATTGTAAAACATCAGCGACAGCGCACCGCCCGACCTTAATACCGTCCACAATTTTTGCAGCACGGCGACGGGATCGGCGACCCATTCAAGAACTGCATGGAACAATATCAGATCAACCGGCGATGCCAAATGCTGAGCAATCTCCTGAACCGGGCAGTGTACAAAATGCATGTTACCGCTGACGCCTTTCTCTTCCGCCGCGGCCTGCGCGCGTTTAAGCATCTCCTGCGACACATCGCAGAGGGTCACATGATGGCCAAGCTGCGCCATGCGGATCGCCGTTTGCCCCTCACCGCCGCCCGCGTCAAGCACGCGCAGCGGGCCGTCATTCATTTCTGCCAGTAATATATCAAGATCCTGCCACAGGATCGCCTGACGCAGCAGACCTTTTGTCGTGCCGTAAATGTTGCGCGAGAATTTCTCGGCGATATCGTCGAAATTGCGATCCTGCATGGCCGCCCTACGCTCCTGGCAAAAGCGCTATTTTGTCACAGCCGTGCCGATAATGAACCTATCTGGTGTAAGATCCGCGGAAATCGCCTGCTGTATGCTCAAAAAGGAGACGGATACAGTGCTTTTCACACTGAAAAAAATCGTTGGCGGCCTGATGCTGCCGTTACCCCTTTTACTTTTGGTTATCGGGGCCGGAATTGCGCTGGTCTGGTTTAGCCGCTGGCAGAAAACCGGCAAGGTGTTTATCAGCGTCGGCTGGCTTTTACTGCTGCTTTTAAGCATCCAGCCGGTGGCGGATCGCCTGCTGAAACCGATTGAGGAGAGCTATCCGACCTGGCACGGTAGCGAGCGGGTGCAATACATTGTTGTGCTGGGCGGTGGTTATACGTGGAATGACGCCTGGGCACCAAGTTCGAACCTGATTAGTAACAGCTTGCCGCGGCTTAATGAAGGGATCCGCTTATGGCGGGCTAATCCCGGTGCAAAAATGATCTTTACCGGCGCGGCGGCCAAAACCAACCCGGTAAGCACCGCAGAAGCAGGCGCCAGGGTTGCCGAGAGCCTCGGCGTGCCGCGCAGCGATATCATCACCCTTGATCAGCCTATGGATACCGAAGAGGAAGCGGCTGCGGTGAAACAGGCTATCGGCGATGCACCTTTCCTGCTGGTGACCTCCGCGTCGCATCTGCCGAGAGCAATGATCTTCTTCCAGCACGTTGGGCTAAAACCGCTGCCTGCGCCGGCAAACCAGCTGGCCATCGACTCGCCGCTTAATCCGTGGGAGCGTGTGATCCCTTCCCCGGTCTGGCTGATGCACAGCGACCGGGTGGGTTATGAGACGCTGGGACGCATCTGGCAGTGGCTAAAAGGGAGTTCAGGCCAGCCAGGGGAGCAGTGATTTCGAGGCCAGATCGACATTGGCACGGTTGAAGCGACCGGTATTCACCAGCTGCGCCACTTCGTCCCACAGCAGATAGAGCCAACGCCGCCAGAGAAACGACTCGGCAACCGGCGCGCGCTGTAAATAGTGCCACAGCAACCCTTCCGCCTGCGGGCCATCCACCAGGCGGAAGAGTTCATACTCTCGCGGTGCCCACAGCATAATGCCGGGGCCAACCATCGCCAGCAGCTGATCGCTGCGGGCATCTTTCAGCATGCTGCGCAGGTTAAAACTGCCGTGCACCAACACGCAGTTGTCGTTGAATCCTTCAAACAGCGCGGGCAAGCATTCGCGGGTGCGAAACAGCAGGCGCTTATCCTGCATCGTCAGGCCGGTATTTTGATATTGATTGAGGGTAGTCCAGAGCACTTCGACGCGCTGACGATACCAGGAGGGCCAGATATTCTCCTGGGTGCTGTCGACGGTGCCCACGCAGCCGTGGCTATCCTGACGATGCCATGAGAGCAGCCCCTCAACAATTTGATCTTTGAGTTGCTCCCAGCGCTCCGGCGTGCGCGCAGGTGCTTCAACCGGCACGCCGCGCAGACGTTCAATCAGCAACACGTCAGGACCGGGGTGCTCTTCGTGAGTCATTACGCCATAAACCACCGGCATGCGCACCGTGCCGCTGCGGGCGAGCATTGAGATTTTCCACGCCAGCTGTTGTGCCAGCCCCGGGGTGGTAAAGCTTCTAGCCATCAGTGGCATCGGGTTTCCCCGGCTGTCATACAGAGTCCAGAGCGCCGAATCAGGTTTTTCACTGACGCACTCCATGCGGCTTAATTTCTCTCCCAGCAGATGGCTGAGTTCGGCGCGAAGTTGTTCCATAGCAATGCCCCTACAAAAACGACTGCTTTTATAATGAGCGCCATACCGGGAGATGTCACCCCAATGAGATCAAAACAGGGTGATTATTTGACGAGCCAGAGCAAATCCCCTCCGGGCGGAGGGGATGAATAGATTAACGCATCGCCTGGCGGACGCGTTCAAGATCCTCTGGCGTATCAACGCCGGTGCCGGGCACCACGCTTGCCACATCGACGTGGATTTTTTCGCCGTACCACAGAACGCGCAGCTGCTCGAGCATCTCGATCTGCTCCAGCGGGCTGGTTTGCCAGCTGACATAGCGGCGAATAAAGCCGGCACGATAGCCGTAGATGCCGATATGACGCAGGAAGCTGTCGCCGATGGTCTCGCGCGAGGCGGCAAAACGGTCGCGATCCCACGGAATGGTGGCACGCGAGAAGTAGAGCGCATAGCCCTGCGCATCCATCACCACTTTCACCGCATTGGGGTTGAAGGCCTCTTCTGCACTCTCAATCGGCACAGCCAGCGTTGCCATACCGACATCGCGGCGCGCGGCCAGATTGTCGGCGACCTGGCGAATGATCGCCGGCGGGATCATCGGCTCATCACCCTGTACGTTAACGATCACAGTCTCATCGCTGAAACCGCATTTTTCAACGACTTCAGCAAGACGCTCGGTGCCGGACTGATGATCGGCGCGGGTCATGCACACTTCGCCGCCCACCGCCTGCACCGCCTCCCTCACCTCTTCGTTATCGGTAGCAACGATAATGCGCTCAGCGCCAGATTCGCGAGCGCGCTCCAGCACATGCACCACCATCGGTTTACCGTTGATGTCGACCAGCGGCTTACCCGGCAGGCGCGTCGAGGCGTAGCGCGCGGGAATGATTACCACAAAGCTCATGGACGGCTCTCTTCTGGGGTTAAAGCGCGGGCTTCGGTTTCCAGCAGCACAGGAATGCCTTCGCGTACCGGGAAAGCCAGGCTGTCGACTTTGCAGATCAGCTCCTGCTTATCCTGGGTGTAGTTGAGTTTGCCGTTGCAGACCGGGCAGGCAATTATTTCGAGTAAACGGTGATCCATCTTTCCTCCTGAGAAACCGATGATGAGCGGATTGAACTTATCATAGGCAATTATGACGCCGCGTCTATCTCCAGACCGGCACGCAATGATGAAAACAGTCCATCGGGCAGTCGTGAAAAGGTAATGCGCTGCGCGCCTTGCCAGCGCGCGAAGTCGGTAATCGCGCGCTGTAGCCCCTTCTCCAGCTGAAGCGACGGGGAAACGCCCTCTTCCAGAAACAGCGCAATCACTTCAAGCACGCCGGTTTTGCGGTGCATTTTGGCATCCATTCGCCCGACCAGCCGCCCCCGGTGCAGCAAAGGCAGGACAAAATAGCCATATTGCCGCTTCGGTGCCGGGGTGTAACACTCCAGCCGGTAGCTGAAGCCAAATAGTTGTTCTGCACGCTTGCGATCCCAGACCACCGGATCGAACGGCGAGAGCACCGCGCTGTGGGTGGCGGTGAGTTTGTCCGCCTGCGCCTGTTCCAGCAGCGGCAGCAAAGAGGCGTGTAACCACGCAGGTCCTAGCCCCTCAACATTAACCGGTAATATGGTTTGCGCCTCTTGCATCTGTGCCAATGCCTGAGCAAGCGCCGGGCGACGCAGGCGATAGTAATCCGCCAGCCACTGCGCACAGAACAGGCCAAGGCTGCGGGCGCTCTTTTCCAGCATGATGGCTTCGGCCTGCTCCTGCGAGAGCAGATCGCGCACGTCGTCCCACTGCGGCATCACGCGCTGCGTCAGATCGTAGACGCGCTGGAAATTACGCCGCTCAATGACCATTACTTTTCCGGCGGTGAACAGCCCCTCCAGATGACGCTTATGGGGTTTCCACTCCCACCAGCCGCTGGTGCCTTTGCGCGGATGTTCAAAATCAGCGGATCGCACCGGACCATGCTCCTCAATGTTTGCGATAAGCTGCTCAATCTCAGCCGCGTGCTCCTGCATCCACGCCTGGCGGTACTTCCACCCCATTTTGTCGGGTGCAAGCATGCGGTGACGGACGAGGGCAAAATCCTCGCGCGGCAGAAAGCAGGCTTCATGCGCCCAGTACTCCATCAACTCCCCGTTGCGCAGGGCATCATCCAGCCAGTGCGGCTCAAAGGCGCCGAGACGGCTGAACAACACCAGATAAGGGCTACGGGCGACGATATTAATGGTATCGATCTGCAACAGCGACATGCGCCGGATAGTCGAGAGGATATCGTCCGCTTTTGCACGTCGGGAGGGTTTTCGCAGCAGGCCCTGCGCGGCGAGATGAAGATGGCGAGCGGCGGTAATCGAAAGTTGCGGCACAGACATAGGCGTTCCTGTTGATGAAACAGGGCGCAGCCGAGGCGGCTATCCTCAGCGCACCAGTGTGAGCAGATCCAGCAATAATTTTTCGGCCGCATCGCCCGCAAGCTCGGCATCAACCGGCAGATACCACCAGTTAGCCTGCGCAAAAGGACGACACTTAACGGCATCTTTTTCCGTCATCACCAGCGTTTCACCGGGCTGAAGCAGCGCGTCGACATCCTTCTGTGCCAGCGCCTGGTGATCCGCCAGCGCCACGCTGCGCTTAAGCGTTGCGCCACACTCAGCAAGGGTAGCGAAAAAGCGCGGAGGGTGGCCAATTCCCGCCATCGCGACAATCTGGCCAAGCTCGTTTACCGCACGGCGCTCGCCCGTCAGCAGATTGACCGCCAGACCTGGACGCAAACGCATGGCGATTTCGCCTGCCTGCGGCGTACCGCCGTTGGCAATCACCGCATCGACGGTTTTCAGGCGCGACGCGCGTTCACGCATCGGCCCCGCAGGCAGCCACCAGCCATTGCCGAAGCGCCGCACGCCGTCTACCACCACAATCTCTTTATCACGCGCCAGCCGATAGTGTTGTAAACCATCGTCGGTAACGATCAGCTGCAGCGGATGCTGCGACAATAAAGCGTTGACCGCTTCACATCTGTCAGGCGAAACCACCACCGGCGCGCCGGTACGCTTATAAATCAGCACCGGCTCATCTCCCGCCTGCGCTGTTGACGTTTCAGGCGTCAACAGCAGCGGATAGCGATCGGCTTTACCGCCGTAGCCGCGCGAGACCACTCCCACGCGGATACCGCGCTGCTGTAGCTGCTCGACCAGCCAGATAACCACTGGCGTTTTACCATTGCCGCCCGCCGTCAGGTTACCGACAACGACCACCGGCACCGGGGCGCGCCAGGCTTTTTTTAATCCGATACGATAAGCAAACCGGATTGCGCCACTCACCAGGCCATAGAGCCAGGAGAGCGGCAGCAGCAACAGCCACAGCGGGGATTCACCGGACCAGATACGCGCGATCATTCGCCAAACTGCATCTTATGAAGTTGCGCATACGCCCCGCGCTGCGCAAGCAGCTCGGTATGGCTACCGCGCTCGACGATGCGGCCATCTTCCACCACCACAATTTCGTCGGCCTGTTCTATGGTCGACAAACGGTGCGCGATGACCATCGAGGTGCGGTTTTTCTGCAGCTCATTCAGCGCCGCCTGAATGGCGCGCTCGGACTCGGTATCGAGTGCAGAGGTCGCCTCATCAAGGATCAGGATCGGGCTGTCGCGCAGCAACGCGCGGGCGATAGCGATGCGCTGACGCTGACCACCAGAGAGGAGAACGCCATTTTCACCAATGATGGTATCGAGACCGTTATCCATCTTATTGATGAAGTCGAGGGCATAGGCCATCTCGGCGGCACGCTCAATCTCTTCACGGCTGTACTCTTCCGTACGCGCGTAAGCAATGTTGTTCGCCACGGTGTCGTTGAAGAGGTGGACGTTTTGCGAAACCAGTGCGACCTGATTACGCAGTGAGGAGAGCGTATACTCGCGCAGGTCGTGACCATCCAGCAGGATTTCACCCTCATCAATATCGTAGAAGCGCGTGATCAGGCTGGCCATGGTGGTTTTACCTGAGCCAGAGCGCCCTACCAGCGCGACGGTTTTACCGGCCGGAATGGTGAGATTGATATTACGCAACGCTGGGGTTTCACGTCCGGGATAGGTAAAGGTCACATTGCGGAACTCAAGATCGCCACGCGCACGTTCAATATTGCGGCTGCCTTCATCTTTCTCTTGCTCGCTATCGAGGATGGCAAACAGCGTCTGGCAGGCCGCCATTCCGCGCTGGAACTGCGCGTTGACGTTGGTCAGCGATTTTAGCGGACGCATCAGTGCAATCATTGACGAGAAGACCACGGTGATAGTACCGGCCGTCAGCGTCGCCATGACGCTCGGGAAGCTCGCGGCATAGAGCACAAAGGCCAGCGCCAGAGAAGCGATAAGCTGAATAATCGGGTCGGAGATGGAGGAGGCCGAAACCATTTTCATCCCCTGCAGGCGCATTTTGTTGCTGACTTTGTCAAAGCGGCTTGTTTCCACTTCCTGCCCGCCAAACATCAGCACCTCTTTGTGCCCTTTCAGCATCTGCTCTGCGCTGGTGGTCACCTGCCCCATGGTGTTTTGCATATTCTTACTGATGCTGCGAAAACGTTTGGAGACAACGCGAATGGCGATCGACACAATCGGTGCCAGCACGATCAGAATCAGCGACAGCTGCCAGCTGTACCAGAACATCATGATAAACAGCCCGATGATTGAGGCACCTTCGCGCACAACGGTGATCAACGCGCCGGACGACGATGACGCCACCTGCTCTGAGTCATAAGTAATGCGTGACAGCAAGGTGCCGGTGGACTGTTTGTCGAAGAAGGAGACCGGCATGCCCATCATATGGCTGAACAGGCGACGGCGGATGGTCATCACCACTTTGCCGGAAACCCAGGAGATGCAGTAACTCGAAATGTAGCTGGTGATGCCGCGCAGGATCATCAGGCCAATTACCACCAGCGGCATCCATAGCAGCACTGAGCGATCCGTTTTACCAAAACCATCGTCCAGTAACGGTTTGAGGAGCGATAACATGAAGGTATCGCTGGCTGCGTTGAGGATTAACGCGATCGCCGACACGATCAGCCCCGCTTTAAAAGGCGCAATAGTCGGCCATAGACGGCGGAATGTCTGCCATGTAGAGAGATCTTTGTCGTTATGCATTCAAAAAACCAGCACTTGTTGAAATAGCCGCATATTCTACCCGTTATCTTGGGGGACGCCAAACCACTGATGATACCAACGTGGTAAAAGTTGATCGCGTAAGCTGTGGATTTCCCAGCCCTGAGGCGAAAATGAAACTGTGATCTGCCCCTGGTGAGGCGTGTCGTACCACTGATAGCCCTGCTGCTGGTAACGTTTTTTAACCTTCGCCGAGGGCAAGCGCCAGGCGTTATAACGCGAAGCTGACGCCAGTGCCGCCGCGCCGCCGACACGCTGTATAAAGGGCAAGGTCGAAGAGCTCTGGCTTCCGTGGTGAGGCACCTGCATCAGTGTAGCCTGCAAATGCGCCCAGTAATGGCTGAGCATCGCCATCTCCCCCTGCCCTTCAATATCACCGGTGAGCAGCACGCTGTAGCGTCCATCCTCTACCTTCACCACGCAGGAGCGGTTATTGCCCTGCGAGCGTGTCTCTTTTAGTGGCCAATGCGCGGTAAAGGTTAATCCCTGCCATTGCCAACGCTCGCCGCGAAAACAGGGCGCATGCCCTGCCCAACCAATGGGGCTTCTGATCCACAACTGCGGCCAGACCTTCAGCAACGAATCCAGGCCGCCGCGATGATCGAGGTGATCGTGACTGAGAATTATCCCTTCCGGCCGCAGCCCGTGCCAGCGCAGCCAGGGCGCGATCAACTGCGCGCCACTGTCTCCGCCGGGCCACGCGGTACCGGTATCATACAGCAGCGCTCTTCCCCGACGCTCTATCACCATCGCCAGGCCCTGCCCGACATCCAGCATATGCACTGACCAGTTATCAGGCCGCGCGCTGCGCCAGGCGGGATAAGCGAGCAGTGTCAGGCAACCCAGACAGATGGCAGGGAGCGTGCTCCACAGGCGAAAGCGTAGCGCAATCAGTAGCAGCCAGGGCGCAAAGGAGAGCCATTGCCAACGCGTGTCTATATTGACCCAGCCGGGCGGTAACCCGCGCAAAAACGTAAACAGCGCCTCCAGGCTCATATCCGCCAGCGCCCAGCAGAGCGACTGCAAAACCATGGAGCCGGACAGATGCAGCAGCATCCCGGCCAGAATAAGCGGCACTGTCACAAACGTCACCAGCGGGACGGCAATCAGATTCGCCACCAGCGCGCTCAGGCTCAGACCATGAAAGATAGCGAGCTGCATCGGCAGTAAAAGCAACAGCATCCCGACCTGCAGATGCAGCAGGTTTAGCGCGCCTCGCCCGAGCCGCGTGCGCACCTTCAGCGGCGCAGGAAACCACTGAAACCAGAACAGCAAGGCTGCAACGGCAAAGGCGGAGAGCCAGAGACTATCGGAGAGCACAGCCAGCGGATCGATAAACAGAATCGCGGCCACGCAACATATCCACACCTGCCAGGGCGACCACTGCCTGCCGGAAAGACGCAGCAGCGCCCAGACGCAAAGCGATATTGCCGTGCGCAGCGCTGGCGGTTGTAACCCCGTAAGCCAGGCGTAGCAGACCGCGCAAACTAGTCCGGTTAAGAGTGGAAAACGCCAGTTAATGCAGTGCGCAGGTAAGAGAAGCTGTACCGCTCTGGCAAACAACCAGCCAAGCATCGCGGCCAGCGCGATATGTAAGCCGGAAATCGCCATTAAATGCGCGGTTCCCGTCTGACGGAAGGTCTCCTTTATCTCCGGGCTGAGCGCTGTGCGCTCACCCATACCGAGCGCAAGAATAACGGCTTTCCACTGCCGTTCAGCCAGCACTTCGCTCAGCGAGTGAAGATAGTCTGCACGCCAGCTGCAGCGCGATTGCAGTAAGCTGGCATCGATAAAGCGACCGGTGAGCGGCTGATGCGAGGCCAGCGCGTAGCGCTGTGCATCAAATCCCCCTTCGTTCAGCTGCCCGTGAACGGCCCGCGCGCGGATAGTCATTGCCCAGCGTTGCCCGGCGCAGGCCGGAGCGGGCAGATATTGCCCGTAGAGCGTAATGCCCGGCGCGGCAAGAAGCCGCTTACCATCAAGACGCAGGATTTTCCCCTGGTGACGGGCCGCATTATCGCTGTGAGTAATTTCAAACTCGATGTGCCGATGTGCGGCTGGCAGATGCTGGGCCAGCCAAACAGCCTGCATTGCGGCAAGGATCCCCCACGCAAAAAAAAGCAGCGTCATGCCAGCGTAGCGCAATACGAGGTAGCGTTGGCAACCCAGCAGAAATCCAGCAATGATGGCGCACCAGAGTGTCCTTATGCCCGGCAGTGCCGGCAGCCATGCAAGCGGCATAATCCCGAGCGTAATACAGGCAGCCAGCGCGGTCAGTCTCATCCTCACCTCCGTGTTATGAGGCGCAGTATGAGATGCAGAGATAGCGATGTCAGGAGCGTTTTCCGCGGTTTGCGGCGCGTGTCGGGGGGTGTTTACAGGGTTACACTACAGCGACATATTTTTGCGAGGCAGGCCGAAAAAATTAGCGATGCTAAAAACGAAAAAAGCACCCCAATGGGTGCTCTTTCGACGAGTAAACGTTAGCGTTGGCTAAGGCTTATTCATAAATATTGGCGCGGTCACGTAATTCTTTACCCGGCTTAAAGTGCGGAACGTATTTACCTTCCAGATCCACTTTATCGCCTGTTTTTGGGTTACGCCCGGTGCGTGGTGCACGATAGTGCAGGGAGAAACTGCCGAAACCGCGGATCTCAATGCGCTCGCCCTGGGCAAGAGTAGAGGCCATATGCTCCAGCATCTCTTTCACTGCATCTTCAACAGCTTTAGCCGGAATATGCGATTGCTGGCTTGCAAGTCTTTCGATCAATTCTGACTTGGTCATGATTGCTCCGGTCTCCTTCAACGCAAGGTTAGCTTAGTAGCTTGAACAAGGGCGGCCGTAGCCGCCCTTTGTCATTGATTACAGGACGAATCTTGTAATCTGTCAAGTTGCTCATCATCAATTGCGCTATAACGGTCGACTTACGTCGCGCTACAGCGCAAATGAGACAGCGTGCTTGATTACTCGCCTTTAGCTGCTTTGAAAGCTTCAGCCATAGCGTTAGAGAAGTTGCCTTCTTCCTGTTTGTTGTTAACAGAAGCGATTGCATCTTTCTCGTCAGCTTCGTCTTTCGCACGAACAGACAGGCTAACTACGCGGTTTTTACGGTCAACGCCGGTGAATTTAGCTTCAACATCGTCGCCAACATTCAGAACCAGAGTTGCGTCTTCAACGCGGTCACGGGAAGCTTCAGAAGCGCGCAGGTAACCTTCAACGCCGTCAGCCAGTTCTACGGTTGCGCCTTTAGCGTCAACTGCAGTGACTTTACCGTTTACGATTGCGCCTTTCTTGTTCAGTGCAACGTAGTTGTTGAACGGATCTTCTGCGAGCTGTTTAACGCCCAGGGAGATACGCTCACGCTCTGCGTCAACCTGCAGAACAACGGCTGCGATTTCGTCGCCTTTTTTGTATTCACGAACTGCTTCTTCGCCTGCAACGTTCCAGGAGATGTCAGACAGGTGAACCAGGCCGTCGATACCGCCGTCCAGGCCGATGAAGATACCAAAGTCAGTGATAGACTTGATTTTACCTTCAACGCGGTCGCCCTTGTTGTGGGTTTCAGCGAACTGCTGCCACGGGTTGGATTTGCACTGCTTCAGGCCCAGGGAGATACGACGACGTTCTTCGTCGATATCCAGAACCATAACTTCCACTACGTCGCCAACGTTAACAACTTTGGACGGGTGGATGTTTTTGTTGGTCCAATCCATTTCGGAAACGTGAACCAGGCCTTCGACGCCTTCTTCGATTTCAACGAAGCAGCCGTAGTCGGTCAGGTTGGTCACGCGGCCAGTCAGCTTGGTGCCTTCCGGGTAGCGTTTAGCGATAGCAACCCACGGATCTTCGCCCAGCTGTTTCAGGCCCAGAGATACACGGGTACGCTCGCGATCGAACTTCAGCACTTTAACAGTGATTTCGTCGCCAACGTTTACGATTTCGCTCGGATGCTTAACGCGTTTCCATGCCATATCAGTGATATGCAGCAGGCCGTCAACGCCGCCCAGATCAACGAATGCACCGTAGTCAGTGAGGTTCTTAACGATACCTTTAACTTCCATGCCTTCCTGCAGGTTTTCCAGCAGCTGATCGCGCTCTGCGCTGTTTTCGGATTCGATAACCGCACGACGGGAAACAACAACGTTGTTACGCTTCTGGTCAAGCTTGATTACTTTGAATTCAAGCTCTTTGCCTTCCAGGTGCAGAGTGTCACGGACCGGACGAACGTCTACCAGGGAACCCGGCAGGAACGCGCGAATACCGTTGAGCTCAACAGTGAAGCCGCCCTTGACTTTGCCGTTGATAACACCGGTAACAGTTTCAGCGTCTTCGTAAGCTTTTTCCAGCGTGATCCAAGCTTCGTGACGTTTCGCTTTCTCACGGGACAGCAGGGTTTCACCGAAGCCGTCTTCTACTGCATCCAGAGCAACGTCAACTTCGTCACCAACCTGGATTTCCAGCTCGCCCTGGGCGTTTTTGAACTGCTCAGCCGGAATGGCGGACTCAGATTTCAGACCGGCGTCAACCAGTACGATATCTTTGTCGATAGCAACAACAACACCGCGGACAATGGAACCCGGGCGGGTTTCGATTTCTTTCAGGGACTCTTCAAAGAGTTGAGCAAAAGATTCAGTCATATTGATAATCTTCAGGATTCTTCAATTTAACGTCCACCTGGCTTCATGCCGGATGGGGTTGTTTCACATGCCTGCTCACAATCCATTGCAGCAGGGGGTACTACGAATTCGGTCGCATATGTTATGCGAGAGCCAACTTTTGGCGGGCGTATTGTAGCGCTTTTTCAATCACTTGCTCAATGCTTAAGCGGGTAGAATCCAGCACTAAAGCATCGGCAGCGGGAATCAGCGGTGCAACAGGACGATTACGATCGCGGTCGTCTCGTTCCTTTATCTCAGCCAAAAGGCGTTCAAAGTTAACACTAAAGCCCTTCTCCTGCAACTGTAGCATGCGGCGATGCGCACGCTCGTCCGCCGAGGCGTCGAGGAAAATTTTTACTGGCGCATCGGGGAAAACCACCGTGCCCATATCGCGGCCATCGGCAATAAGACCGGGCGCTTCACGGAAGGCGCGCTGGCGACGCAACAGCGCCTCACGCACGCGCGGGAACGCAGCAATCTGCGACGCGGCATTGGCCACTTCCTGGGTACGAATTTCGCCGCTGACATCTTCGCCTTCGAGGATCACTTCCAGATGACCGTCGGTTGAGACAAAACGCACATCAAGGTGCACGGCGAGCGGCACCAGTACATCTTCCGAAGAGACATCAACGTGATGATGCAGTGCGGCCAGCGCCAGCACACGATAAATTGCGCCTGAATCTAACAGATGCCATTGCAACGCTTCCGCCATTGCCTTGCAAAGCGTGCCTTTTCCCGCACCGCTTGGCCCATCAATGGTGATTACCGGGGCAATTGCCGTCATCTTTTTCTCCTTAATCAAGGCATATCGTTATATAACGCCGCGCATTATACGCGCCAACGCGCACGAAAGTTACTGCTGCGTGCGAATAACGAAAGAGTATGAGGCTGAGTGTAGATTAATTGCGCGGGAGTACGGGCTGATTTGCACCAGCCCGGAATAAAACTTACTTCTTGCTATCTGCGGCGATACGGTCGCGGATATGCTTCGCACGCTCAGCTGACGGCGGGTGAGAATCAAACATCGATTTCTCAGAACCGGCATCCAGCTTCGCCAGCTTGTCAAAGCTGGTAACCAGACCCTGACGGCTGATGTTACGTTTTTTCAGCAGATCGTAGGAGAAATCATCCGCTGCGGACTCCTGGCTACGGGAGAAGGCAGAGTTGATCAGGTTCTCACCCAGATCGCCCAGCTGAGACTGGGAGAGCTGTGCACCTGCCGCGCTGCTGGCGGAGATCGCATCACGCGCGGCCAGTGTGGCATACGCGGTTTGCATCGCTTTACGGCTATGACCCAGCGCAACGTGGCCCATTTCATGGCCCAGAACCGCTTCAACTTCGTTGTTGGTCATCATGTCCATCAGACCGCTATAGACACGAATACAGCCGTTCGCCATCGCCCACGCGTTCACTTCTTTGGTCATATAGACTTTGTAAGTGACCGGCGTGCCATCGATGTTGTTGCCCAGCGCTTTAGCAATCTTGTTCAGACGCTTCGCGTAGGTGCTCGATGCAGGCGCGATGGTGTTTTGCTTGTCCATCTCAGCACATGACTGCTCAGAAAGCGTTTTCACATCCGCGTCGCTCAGCGTCGCCGCTTTATAAGCAGACATACCGGATTTG
The DNA here is from genome assembly GCF_034044935.1 of Kosakonia sp. CFBP8986. Lineage (NCBI taxonomy): Bacteria > Pseudomonadati > Pseudomonadota > Gammaproteobacteria > Enterobacterales > Enterobacteriaceae > Kosakonia > Kosakonia sp. CFBP8986. The sequence goes on from NZ_JAXCXB010000001.1 coordinate 661,838, forward strand.
GTCAGCGCATCCGTATCAATACCACCCATGTTCTTACAACCAGAGACAAGCGTTGCTGCTACGAGGCAGCTAAAAATCATTGTTTTTTTCATTGACAGTCCATGTATTAACTAACTGAATTGAGGGAAAGAGTCCCGCGCAAATGGTAGCACAGCGCAACGGCTTTTCACCCTCTTAACAATGGCAGGTAATTGCGCCCCGCAGAGGATGCGGGGCGGTAAGAACATCAGGCAAGCGTACTGATACGCGCTAACTGCTCGAAGTAATCCGGGAAAGTTTTCGCCGTGCATTTCGGATCGAGAATGGTGACCGGCGTATCCGACAGCGCCACCAGCGAGAAACACATCGCCATGCGGTGATCGTTATAGGTGCCAATCTCTGCAACCTGCAGCGCAGCTGGCGGCGTCACGCGAATAAAGTCTTCGCCCTCCTCCACCGTTGCGCCCACTTTGCGCAGCTCCGTCGCCATGGCGAAGAGGCGATCGGTCTCCTTCACGCGCCAGTTGTAGATATTACGCAGCGTGGTAGTACCCTTCGCGAAGAGCGCCGTGGTGGCGATGGTCATCGCCGCATCGGGGATATGGTTCATATCCATATCGATGGCGTTCAGCTCGCCGCGCGAGCAGGCAATATAATCTTCGCCCCAGACTACGGTCGCGCCCATTTTTTCCAGCACATCGGCAAAACGAATATCGCCCTGCACGCTATTACGGCCAATACCGGTCACCTTGACTGTACCGCCTTTAATGGCCGCAGCCGCAAGGAAGTAGGAGGCAGACGAGGCATCGCCTTCAACCAGGTAGTGGCCCGGCGACTGGTAGTGCTGGCCGCCACGCACGACAAAACGCTGGTACTGCTGGTTATCAACGTCAACGCCAAAAGTTTTCATCAGATGCAGAGTAATGTCGATATAGGGTTTCGACACCAGATCGCCTTTGATGGTGATCACCGTATCCTGCGGCGCCAGCGGCGCAGTCATCAGCAGCGCGGTTAAGAACTGGCTGGAGACGCTGCCATCAACGCTCACTTCGCCGCCGTTGAACCCGCCGCGCAGGCGCAGAGGCGGATAGTGCTCCTGCTCAAGGTAGTCGATCTTCGCCCCGCCCTGACGCAGCGCGTCAACGAGATGGCCAATCGGGCGCTCTTTCATGCGCGGCTCGCCGGTCAATACCACGTCGCCGTCGCCCAGACAGAGGGCGGCAGCCAGTGGGCGCATCGCCGTACCAGCATTACCGAGGAATAACTCAACTTTTTCTGCCGCGTTCAGCGGGCCGCCCACGCCGGTCACTTCACAGCGGGTGCGATCGGCTGACAGCGTATAGTGAACCCCCAGCGTAGTCAGGGCATTAAGCATATGGCGAACATCGTCGCTGTCCAGCAGGTTGGTCAGCACGGTGGTGCCACGGGCAAATGCGGCAAGCAGCAAGGCGCGGTTTGAAACACTCTTTGAACCAGGCAGATTGATGGTGCCATCCACGCGCGCGATGGGTTGTAACGTCAGGGATTCCATGAAACTTCACTCTCTACGGACAAAATAAAACCCCGCAGCGGGGCTACGGGGATCGTCATTACTGCATTAACCGTGACGGCGTTCGAACTCAACCATAAAGTCCGTCAGCGCCTGCACGCCCGCCAGCGGCATGGCGTTATAGATGGAAGCACGCATGCCGCCCACCACACGGTGGCCTTTCAGCGCGTGCAGACCAGCGGCGAAGGACTCTTCGAGGAAGAGTTTATCGAGCGCGCTGTCAGCCAGTTGGAAAGGCACGTTCATGCGCGAGCGGTTCGCCTTAGCCACATCGTTACGGTAGAAATCACTGCCGTCGATCACGCCATACAGCAGATCGGCTTTTTGCTGGTTGATGCGGTCCATTGCCGCCACGCCGCCCTGCTGCTTCAGCCATTTGAACACCAGGCCGGAGAGGTACCAGGCAAAGGTCGGCGGGGTGTTGAACATTGAATCGTTATCGTTAAGCACGCTGTAATCAAGGATCGACGGGCAGGACTGGTGCGCCTTACCGAGCAGATCTTCACGTACAATCACCAGCGTTAATCCTGCCGGGCCAATGTTTTTCTGCGCACCGGCGTAGATCACGCCAAAGCGGCTGACATCAAGCGGAGCAGAAAGAATGGTAGAGGAGAAATCCGCGGCCACTACTACATCGCCAAAGTCCGGCGTTTCGTCAATGGCAATGCCGTCGATAGTTTCGTTCGGGCAGTAGTGCAGATAGGCTGCGTTGTCGCTCAGCTGCCAGTCGCGCATCGGTTTAACCGCGCGCAGGCCGTCGAGAGTGGTTTTGGCATCAATGACGTTTGGCGTGCAGTACTTCTTCGCCTCTTTGACTGCGCTGGCCGCCCAGTAACCGGCATCGACATAATCCGCGGTGGTTTTATCACCCAGCAGATTGAGCGGAACGCCAGCGAACTGGCCGCGCCCGCCGCCGTGACAAAACAGCACTTTATAGTTGGAGGGGATATTGAGCAGATCGCGAAAATCCTTTTCTGCCTCTTCCGCCACCTGGATAAACTCTTTGCCACGGTGGCTGATTTCCATCACCGACGTGCCGAGACCTTGCCAGTCGCACAACTCCTGCTGAGCCTGCTTAAGCACATCCGCCGGTAATACGGCCGGGCCAGAACTAAAATTGAAAACCTGCGTCATTTCCCCTTACCACCCTATAAAGCAAAACGTTTTTCCTGTGACATCGGTTTTATCATTCACCGCCACAGGCCGCAACGAGTAATCAGAGGCAGGGGAAAGTTGTGCGTCCCATCACATAGCAGAATGTTTTGTCAGTCGAAAGCAGATCCGATAAAAACCCTGTTATGTGACGCGAATCGCCCTGCTGGCCTTCGACCATTCCGGATTTGCGCAGCGCGGGCAGGCTTTTTTTTCACCCGCCTGCAACGCAGAAATTTTACTGCAGCGGACGCAAACATAATCGCCCGCTTCCGGCACGGTGATAAAACGCTCGCTGCACCCCTCCGGCAGAATGCAGAGCCCGGGTTTGACCTCTTCATCAATGTAGTAATAGACGCTGAGTTGGCCGTTGGTCTCCATAATCGCCAGCCGCACCTGCCCGAGCTGTTCGACGCCGTTGTTGCGCAGCTCCATAAAGAACTCAAACTCTGTCATGTTCTCTTTATGCAGCCTCTCCCACTCCAGCTCACCGTCTTTAATAATGACGATCGGCTTGCCCTCGAGCAGATCCTCCAGCTTTTCGCTATGCGACATCAGCCACATCACCAGACGGTAAAGCAGCGCGAGGGTAATAAAGACCACCAGCACCGGCAGCATGGGGACATCATCATAGAAAGCGACGTCCCCCGCCGCAGAGCCAAGGGTCAAAATAATCAACACTTCAAACAGCGACATCTGTCGTACGCCGCGTCGGCCAGTGATTTTGAGGAACAGAAAAACCAGTACAAAGGTGTAGAGACTGCGCAGCGCCACTTCGCCCAGAAATTCGAGGGGAACCTTGTCGAGCGCCATGCGATGCAGGTCAAACGCTTTCATTTTTAATGCCTTAACAGTGAGTTACTCCTGATAAGCATAGCCAGAACTTTTATTTTCGCCGCACCACTAAGGACGATAGCGCCTGCCACGTAAAACCCGTATCATTGCGCGCTTTACGTACGAAAAAAGTGACCGCCATGACTCAAACATTTATCCCCGGTAAAGACGCCGCGCTGGAAGACTCCATCGCCCGCTTTCAGCAGAAACTGACCGATCTCGGTTTCAATATTGAAGAGGCCTCCTGGCTAAACCCTGTGCCAAACGTCTGGTCGGTGCATATCCGCGATAAAGAGTGCGCGCTCTGCTTTACCAATGGTAAAGGCGCCACGAAAAAAGCGGCGCTGGCCTCCGCGCTCGGCGAATATTTCGAACGTCTCTCCACCAACTACTTCTTTGCTGACTTCTGGCTTGGCGACGCCATTGCCAAGGGGCCGTTTGTCCACTATCCGAATGAGAAGTGGTTCCCGCTGCCGGAAGATGACTCGCTGCCGGAAGGCATTCTCGATGCGCGTCTGCGCGCCTACTACGATCCGGAAAACGAACTGGCCGCCGGTATGCTGATTGATCTGCAATCCGGTAATGAAGAGCGCGGGATCTGCGCCCTGCCCTTTACCCGCCAGTCGGATGAGCAGACGGTCTATATCCCGATGAATATCGTCGGCAACCTCTATGTCTCCAACGGCATGTCGGCGGGCAATACCCGTAACGAAGCGCGCGTGCAGGGGCTGTCTGAAGTTTTCGAACGTCATATTAAAAACCGCATTATCGCCGAGAGCATTAGCCTGCCGGAGATCCCGCAGGAGGTGCTGGCGCGCTATCCGGGCGTGGTCGAAGCGATTGCCAAACTGGAAGCGGAAGGTTTCCCGATCTTTGCCTATGACGGCTCGCTGGGCGGTAACTACCCGGTGATCTGCGTGGTGCTGTTCAACCCGGCGAATGGCACCTGCTTCGCCTCGTTTGGCGCGCACCCGGACTTCGGCGTGGCGCTGGAGCGTACGGTGACGGAACTGTTGCAGGGCCGCGGTCTGAAGGATCTGGATGTCTTCACCCCGCCGACCTTTGATGATGAAGAAGTGGCGGAACACGCTAACCTTGAAACGCACTTCATCGACTCCAGCGGTCTTATCTCCTGGGATCTGTTCAAACAGGATGCCGATTATCCGTTTGTCGACTGGAGCTTTGCCGGCACTACGGAAGAGGAGTTCGCGACGCTGATGAGTATCTTCCAGAAGGAAGATAAAGAGGTTTATATCGCGGATTATGAGCACCTGGGCGTCTATGCCTGCCGTATTCTGGTGCCGGGCATGTCTGATATCTATCCGGCGGAAGATCTGTGGCTGGCGAATAACACCATGGGTACCCACCTGCGTGAAACGATCCTCTCCCTGCCTGGTAGCGAGTGGGATAAAGAGGCCTATCTCGATCTTATCGCCCAGCTGGATGATGAAGGTCACGATGACTTTACGCGCGTGCGCGAGCTGCTGGGTCTGGCGACGGGCAAAGATAACGGCTGGTACACCCTGCGCATCGGCGAGCTGAAAGCGATGCTGGCGCTGGCGGGCGGCGATCTCGATCAGGCGCTGGCCTGGACCGAGTGGACGATTGAGTTTAATGCCTCGATCTTCAGCCCAGAGCGTGCCAACTACTACCGCTGCCTGCAGACCCTGCTTCTGCTGGCGCAGGAAGAGGAGCGCCAACCGCTGCAATACCTGAACGCTTTTGTGCGCATGTATGGCGCGCAGGCCGTTGAAGCCGCCAGCGCCGCCCTCAGCGGTGAAGCGCCGTTTTACGATCTGCAGCCTGCCGACGGCACGCTGCAGGCGTTCCCGGCTCATCAGGCACTGTTAGCCGCTTACGAAAAATTACAACGTGCGAAAGTCGCTTACTGGTCTAAGTAACGATAAATAACACTACAACAGGTAGGCTTATTCGCAAGTCTACGCTATATTACGGGGCAATTTTATTGCCCCTTTTTTATTATATTTTGGTGATGAATCTTAAATGTAATATTTACGTTAATCGTGGGTGAATATAATTATATTCGCAGCGCGAATATTGTTACGTCTAATGGCAATTACTCCATATTAATTAACCGTTAACGGAGGATCGCACAAAAAAATTCAACGCTTCTTATAAATTTTAAAATTTATTTTTATTTTGATAATCAACACGTTACTCCGCTTTAGCAGAAAAACCATACGCTTTGCGGGCCTATAAGCCAGGCGAGATATGATCCATATCAAATTGTCTTCTATAATGCTTTGTTAGTATCTCGTCGCCGACTTAATAAAGAGAGAGTTAGTGTGAAAGCTGACAACCCTTTTGATCTAATACTTCCAGCAGAGATGGCCAAAGTGGCCGAAGAAGCTGGTGTCTATAAAGCGACTAAACATCCGCTTAAGACCTTCTACCTGGCGATTACTGCCGGTGTGTTTATCTCCATTGCATTCGTTTTCTATATAACGGCTACCACCGGTACAGCAACCATGCCGTATGGCATTGCGAAACTTATCGGCGGCATCTGTTTCTCACTTGGGTTGATTCTCTGCATTATCTGCGGCGCCGACCTCTTTACCTCCACGGTGCTGATTGTTGTGGCGAAAGCCAGCGGGCGCATCACATGGGGGCAACTGGCTCGAAACTGGATCAACGTTTACGTTGGTAACCTGGTGGGTGCGCTGCTCTTCGTCTTATTAATGTGGCTGTCCGGCGAATATATGGTCGCCAACGGCGGCTGGGGCTTAAACGTATTGCAGACCGCCGATCACAAGGTGCACCACACCTTCGTTGAAGCGGTGGCGTTGGGTATCCTCGCCAACCTGATGGTCTGCATGGCGGTATGGATGAGTTACTCCGGCCGCAGCCTGATGGATAAAGCAATGATTATGGTGCTGCCGGTAGCGATGTTTGTCGCCAGCGGTTTTGAGCACAGTATTGCGAACATGTTTATGATCCCGATGGGCATCGTGATTCGCAACTTTGCAAGCCCGGAGTTCTGGACCGCCGTTGGTTCCAGCCCGGAAAGTTTTTCTCACCTGACCGTAATGCACTTTATTACCGACAACCTGATCCCGGTAACCATCGGGAACATCATCGGTGGAGGCTTACTGGTCGGGTTGACATACTGGGTCATTTACCTGCGTGGCAACGATCGTCACTAAAGATCGTTTCAGGCAGTAAATAAAAAATCCACTTAAGAAGGTAGGTGTTACATGTCCGAACTTAACGAAAAATTAGCCGCAGCCTGGGAAGGTTTTACTCAAGGTGAATGGCAAAACGCTGTAAACGTACGTGATTTTATCCAGAAAAACTACACTCCGTACGAAGGTGACGAGTCCTTCCTGGCGGGCGCCACTGACGCGACCACCAAGCTGTGGGACAAAGTCATGGAAGGCGTGAAACTGGAAAACCGCACGCATGCACCAGTTGATTTCGACACCTCCGTTGCTTCCACTATCACCTCTCACGATGCGGGCTACATCAACAAGCAGCTTGAGAAGATCGTTGGTCTGCAGACCGAAGCTCCGCTGAAACGCGCCATCATCCCGTTTGGCGGGATCAAAATGGTTGAAGGTTCCTGCAAAGCGTACAACCGCGAACTGGATCCGCAGCTGAAAAAAATCTTCACCGAATACCGTAAAACCCACAACCAGGGCGTATTCGATGTTTACACCAAAGATATCCTGAACTGCCGTAAATCTGGCGTGCTGACCGGTCTGCCGGACGCCTACGGCCGTGGTCGTATCATCGGTGACTACCGTCGCGTTGCGCTGTACGGTATCGACTTCCTGATGAAAGACAAATATGCCCAATTCCAGTCTCTGCAGTCTGACCTGGAAAACGGCGTAAACCTGGAAGCGACTATCCGTCTGCGTGAAGAGATTGCTGAACAGCACCGCGCGCTGGGTCAGATCAAAGAGATGGCAGCAAAATATGGCTGTGATATCTCCGGTCCGGCAACCACTGCTCAGGAAGCAATCCAGTGGACCTACTTCGGCTACCTGGCCGCGGTTAAGTCTCAGAACGGCGCTGCAATGTCCTTCGGTCGTGTTTCCACCTTCCTGGACGTCTACATTGAACGTGACCTGAAAGCGGGCAAAATCACCGAGCAGGACGCACAGGAAATGATTGACCATCTGGTCATGAAACTGCGTATGGTCCGCTTCCTGCGTACCCCTGAGTATGATGAGCTCTTCTCTGGCGACCCGATTTGGGCAACTGAATCTATCGGCGGTATGGGCGTTGACGGCCGTACGCTGGTTTCCAAAAACAGCTTCCGCTTCCTGAACACCCTTTACACCATGGGGCCGTCTCCGGAGCCGAACATCACCGTTCTGTGGTCTGAAAAACTGCCGCTGAACTTCAAAAAATTCGCTGCTAAAGTCTCCATCGACACCTCTTCTCTGCAGTATGAGAACGATGACCTGATGCGCCCGGACTTCAACAACGATGACTACGCGATTGCCTGCTGCGTAAGCCCGATGGTTGTCGGCAAACAGATGCAGTTCTTCGGTGCCCGTGCAAACCTGGCGAAAACCATGCTGTACGCTATCAACGGCGGCGTGGATGAAAAACTGAAAATGCAGGTAGGTCCGAAATCTGAACCTATCAAAGGCGACCTGCTGAAGTTCGACGAAGTGATGGAACGTATGGATCACTTTATGGACTGGCTGGCTAAACAGTATGTCACCGCACTGAACGTGATCCACTACATGCACGACAAGTACAGCTACGAAGCCTCTCTGATGGCGCTGCACGATCGTGACGTGGTACGCACCATGGCTTGCGGTATCGCTGGCCTGTCGGTTGCCGCTGACTCCCTGTCTGCTATCAAATATGCGAAAGTTAAACCTATTCGTGACGAAGACGGTCTGGCTATCGACTTCGAAATCGAAGGCGAATACCCGCAGTTTGGTAACAACGACGCCCGCGTCGATGACATGGCGGTTGACCTGGTAGAACGTTTCATGAAGAAAATTCAGAAACTGACTACCTACCGCAACGCGATCCCGACTCAGTCGGTTCTGACCATCACCTCTAACGTTGTGTATGGTAAGAAAACCGGTAACACCCCGGATGGTCGCCGCGCTGGTGCACCGTTTGGGCCGGGTGCTAACCCGATGCACGGCCGTGACCAGAAAGGTGCTGTTGCCTCTCTGACCTCCGTTGCAAAACTGCCGTTTGCCTACGCGAAAGATGGTATCTCTTACACCTTCTCTATCGTGCCGAACGCGCTGGGTAAAGATGATGAAGTGCGTAAAACTAACCTGGCAGGCCTGATGGATGGTTACTTCCACCATGAAGCCTCAATCGAAGGTGGTCAGCACCTCAACGTCAACGTTATGAACCGCGAAATGCTGCTCGACGCGATGGAAAACCCGGAGAAATATCCGCAGCTGACCATCCGCGTTTCCGGTTACGCTGTGCGCTTTAACTCTCTGACTAAAGAGCAGCAGCAGGACGTGATTACCCGTACTTTCACCCAGACCATGTAATGGTATTGGCTGAAAGAAGCTTGTAAAAAGCGTACAATAAAGGCTCCACGTCTGTGGGGCCTTTTTCACAACCAGAGCCTGCTTCGTCAGCTATCTATTTACCGGATGCCTGCCAAAACAGACTTAGTGCAGAAGGAATGAAACTGCACAGACACAGGCCCCGGATGGGCCACATCTGGAGAAAACACCGCAATGTCAGTTATTGGTCGCATACACTCCTTCGAATCCTGCGGCACGGTCGACGGCCCGGGCATCCGCTTTATCACCTTTTTTCAGGGCTGCCTGATGCGCTGCCTTTACTGCCATAACCGTGATACCTGGGATACCCATGGCGGTAAAGAGATCACCGTTGAAGAGCTGATGAAAGACGTGGTGGCCTATCGCCACTTTATGAATGCTTCCGGCGGCGGTGTGACTGCCTCGGGCGGCGAAGCGATTTTGCAGGCGGAGTTCGTCCGTGACTGGTTCCGCGCCTGTAAAAAAGAGGGTATCCATACCTGCCTTGATACCAACGGCTTTGTTCGCCGCTACGATCCGGTGATCGATGAGCTGCTGGAGGTCACCGATCTGGTGATGCTCGATCTGAAACAGATGAATGATGAGATCCACCAGAATCTGGTTGGCGTCTCCAACCATCGCACGCTTGAGTTCGCCCAGTATCTGGCGAAGAAAGGGATTAAGGTCTGGATCCGCTACGTCGTCGTGCCGGGCTGGTCAGATGATGACGACTCTGCGCACCGCCTCGGCGAGTTTACCCGCGACATGGGCAACGTCGAGAAAATCGAGCTGCTGCCCTACCATGAACTGGGCAAACATAAATGGGTGGCGATGGGCGAAGAGTACAAGCTCGATGGCATTCACCCGCCGAAAAAAGAGACTATGGAACGGGTAAAAGGGATCCTTGAGCAGTACGGCCATAAAGTGATGTACTGAGCCGCGAAACGAATAAAAAAAGCCACAACATAGCGTTGTGGCTTTTTTGTCTGCCGAATGAGCCGGAGAAACGTCAGGCGTGTGCCACCGGCGTCGGGTGGTGGCCCGCTTTGCGCATCAGCATCACCAGGTAGACCAGCGATACGCCAGCAATCATCACAAACAGCAGGCTGTCGGAGTAGCTCTGCATCAGCATGGAGGTGAGCGTTGGTCCTAGCAGGCTGCCGATGGTATAGCTCAGCAGCAGCGCCTGGTTCATCGCCACCAGCTGATGATGCTCCACTTTTTCACAGGCCCAGGCCATCGCCACCGGGTAGAGCGTAAAGCCTGCCGTGCCCAGTACAAACAGCGCCGGTGCCATCGCCGCGTTGCTCAGCATGCCGAAGCAGCCGATGATCACCACAAAAACCTGCACGCGCAGCACCAGTAAACGACCAAAGCGGTCAGCGATGCGGCCAATCGGCCACTGACCAATAATCCCCGCACTGACCATCAGCGCCATCCAGAAACCAATGCCGGAGTCGCTGACGCCCTGATGCGACAGGTAGAGCGGCATCAGGCCATAGAGCGAGCCGAGAATAATCCCGGAGATAATGCAGCCGTTAACGCCAAGACGGGCCTGACGCAGGCGCAGCATTGGCCAGATCGAAGAAGCCACCTGCTCTTCGCTGTGCTGATTAACGATACGCGTAAAGAGCAGCGGCAGCATCGCAGCCAGCACCATACCGGTAACCCACGGCAGTACGCTCATCAATTCGGTTGGCAGTTTGCTGACCATCAATTGACCAAGCACGGTGCCGATATAGTAAACCATCATATAGGCCGCCAGCAGGCGACCGCGGTTGTGAGCGGTGCCGCTGGACATCAGCGCGCTCTCCACCACCACCCAAATCATGGCGCAGCCGACGCCGGCGATAAAACGCCAAATCATCCAGTTCCAGAAACCCACCATCAGCCCTAAGCCGACGCAGCCTGCGGCGAAAATCAGCGACGCGATGTAGTAGCTGCGGTTAAAGCCCATCTGGCGGATCAGTCGACCGGTCAGTAATGTTCCCAGCAGGTTGCCAGTGAAATAGGAGGAGCCAACCATGCCGACCTGCCAGGTGGGCAGATTTTCATGGGCGAGCCAAAGGGGCACGAGCGTGTTCAGCGTCGCGATAGCCAGGGTCAACAGCATCAGGCCACAGAGCAATAAAAGCACTGGGCGGGTATAGGTGGTCATGGGTTAAAACCGTGAGGAAGTTCAGATTGCGTGCGCATCATGCCACCGGCAAAAACATTGTCAATCCACTGTTTTTCGCCAGAGTGAGCTTTTTATCGACGACGATTTGTAAAACTTATCCTCTTTCTCACTTAGCGCGCACCGTCACGTTATATCTCTTTGAAAAGAAGCCAGTAATCTATAAACCACGACAATTTTTCAGTTGAAAAAATTCATGAACATTAATGGTTGAGACGCACGAAAAAGGCAATAAAAAAGCGCCCGTAGGCGCTTTTAAAAACATGCTGTATCGGCAGGATTAACCGATGTACTCCAGCCCGTTCATATAAGGGCGCAGTACTTCCGGCACCTCAATGCGGCCATCGGCCTGCTGGTAGTTTTCCAGCACCGCAACCAGCGTACGCCCTACTGCCAGACCAGAGCCGTTCAGGGTATGCACCAGACGGGTTTTCTTGTCGGACTTGCTGCGGCAGCGTGCCTGCATGCGGCGCGCCTGGAAATCCCAGACGTTGGAGCAGGAGGAAATTTCGCGGTAGGTGCCCTGCGCCGGAACCCAAACTTCGAGATCGTAGGTTTTGCAGGCGCCAAAGCCCATATCGCCGGTGCAGAGCAGCACTTTGCGGTAAGGCAGACCGAGCAGCTGCAACACTTTCTCTGCATGCCCGGTAATCTCTTCCAGCGCCGCCATGGAATCTTCCGGGCGAACCACCTGAACCAGTTCGACTTTATCAAACTGGTGCATACGGATCAGACCGCGCGTATCGCGACCGTAAGATCCCGCTTCAGAGCGGAAGCACGGTGTATGCGCGGTCATTTTGATCGGCAGACTCTCTTCATCGATAATTTCATCGCGCACGAGGTTGGTCAGCGGCACTTCCGCGGTCGGGATCAGCGCGTAGTTGCTGCTGTCGGACTCCTCTTCCAGCGGACGGGTATGGAACAGGTCGCCGGCGAACTTCGGCAACTGGCCAGTACCGTACAGGGTGTCATGGTTGACCAGGTATGGCACATAGTTTTCCGCGTAGCCATGCTGCTCAGTGTGCAGATCCAGCATGAACTGCGCCAGCGCGCGGTGCATACGGGCGATCTGCCCTTTCATCACCACGAAACGGGAGCCGGTCAGCTTCACCGCAGCGGCAAAATCCAGGCCGCTGTGCATCTCACCGAGGGTGACGTGATCGCGGATCTCGAAATCAAACTGGCGCGGCGTGCCCCAGCGGCTGACTTCAACGTTATCGTTCTCGTCACGGCCAACCGGTACGCTGTCATCAGGCAGGTTCGGAATGGTCAGCGCGATATCGCGGATCTCAGCCAGCAGCGTTTCCAGCTCGGCTTTCGCCGCGTCCAGTTCTTCACCCAGCTTGTTCACTTCCAGGCGTAATGGCTCGATATCTTCCCCGCGTGCTTTCGCCTGGCCGATGGATTTCGATCGTGAGTTACGCTCTGCCTGCAGATTTTCAGTGTTGACCTGCAGGACTTTACGACGCTCTTCGAGCGCGCGTAATTTCTCTACGTCCAGCTTAAAGCCCCGGCGTGCCAGTTTTTCAGCGACTGCGTCTGGCTCGGTACGCAGCAGATTGGGATCGAGCATGCTTTTCCTGTGCTTATCGAATTGAAATAAAAGGAACCCGACCGCAGAGTGCGATCGAGGGTATGAGCCGTAACCTTACCGCAACGCCCGCACTAGCGGTAGCGTTTTATAGGGCTTTTATGATCCTGTTCAGCGAGCCAGGCGAGCTTTTCGCCAATCTTGCCTTCAAGACCTCTGTTCGTCGGCTGATAGTAGCGCGTTTCTGCCATTTCCTGCGGGAAATACTCCTCCCCGGCGGCAAAAGCGTTGGGCTCATCGTGGGCATAGCGATACTCCTGCCCATAACCCATCTCCTTCATCAGCTTGGTCGGCGCGTTGCGCAGATGCGGCGGCACATCATAATCGGGGCGCTGTCGCGCATCGGCCATCGCAGCTTTAAAAGCTTTATAGACGGCGTTGCTTTTCGGCGCACAGGCCAGGTAGACAATCGCCTGCGCAATAGCGCGCTCGCCTTCGGCCGGGCCAACGCGGGTAAAGCAGTCCCACGCAGAGATAGCGACCTGCATGGCGCGCGGATCGGCATTGCCGACATCTTCTGAAGCAATCGCCAGGCAGCGGCGCGCAACATAGAGCGGGTCGCCACCCGCTGAGATAATGCGCGCATACCAGTAGAGCGCGGCATCCGGCGCACTTCCGCGCACCGATTTGTGCAGCGCGGAGATAAGGTCGTAAAAACGGTCGCCTTTATTATCAAAGCGCGCGCTACGCTCACCGGCAATCTCCGTAAGCAGCTCAGGGTTGAGTACGCGCTTGCCGCTCTTATCGAGCTCCGCCATATCCGCCATCATCTCAAGCGTGTTGAGCGCCCGGCGCGCATCGCCGCCTACCAGCTCGGCAATCGCCAGCCGGGTTTCGTCCGGCAGCACGATATCCTGGCCGCCGTAACCGCGGCCTTTATCTTCCATCGCCTGCGTTAATACCAGTTCAATATCCTCGGTGGTGAGGGATTTGAGCAGGTAAACGCGCGCGCGGGAGAGCAGTGCGGAGTTGAGTTCAAATGAAGGGTTTTCGGTGGTGGCGCCGATAAAGGTGATGGTGCCATCTTCGATATGCGGCAGAAAGGCATCCTGCTGGCTTTTGTTAAAACGGTGGACTTCATCGACAAACAGAATGGTGCGGCGTCCGGCATTGCGGTTCTGGCGGGCGCGCTCTATGGCTTCACGGATCTCCTTCACGCCGGAGGTGACCGCTGAGATGCGCTCGACATCAGCATCGGCATAGCGCGCAATGACCTCTGCCAGCGTGGTTTTGCCGGTGCCCGGCGGTCCCCACAGGATCATCGAGTGCAGATGACCAGCTTCGATGGCGCGCGGCAGGGGTTTGCCCGGTGCCAGCAGATGCTGCTGACCAATGTACTGCGCTAAATTTTCTGGCCGCATACGCGCGGCCAGAGGTTGAAACGTGTTCTCGGAAAAATCGAGCGACATGTTACTCATGCACGCCTCTTACTTGCGTTGATCGTCAACCGTTACGCCCTGCGGCGGGGTAAAGGTGAATTTCGATGCATCGACAGCGCCGTTCTGCTGCGCTTTCAGCTGATAGCTGCTGCGCTGGTCATCCTGTTCGATGGCGCTGAACTGATGGATGGTGCCGTCGCGGCCGACATTGATGGTGAACTGTTTCAGGTTACCGTTGCTGCTTTTTGGCGTCAGTTCAAAATCATCGCCCTTCTGCGCAATGTTGTACTGCTGCCAGTCGCTGCTCTGGTTACGGGCAATCAGCATAAACGGCGTGTTGCTGGTAGCATCTTTCAGCCAGGTTGCCGTCGCCTGTTCAACAAACGGGTTGTAGAACCACAGCGTTTTGCCGTCGGAAACCAGTACGCTCTCATCCGGCTGGGTCATATGCCAGTTAAACAGGTTCGGGCGTTTAACCCACAAATCACCCTGGCCTTCCTGTACCGCAGCGCCGCTGCCGTCGGTCACTTTCTGGGTAAAGCTGGCGTGGAAGCTGCTGACTTTATCGAGGCGGCTTTTCAGATCGCTTGCCGCGTCTGCCCAGACATTGCTGACCACTAAGGAGCCCATTAGTGCACAAACCATGGCGATTTTTTTCATTGTCATTCCTCTGATACGTCACTCCCGACGTGGGAGAATCCTTCTGTCACTCTAGAAAGCGAAACGCCAGAGTGACAGAAGAAAAAACTGAATTTGTACTATTTACCTAACTTTGCATCACTCAAACGGCGGCGGAGCCAGCACTTCACGGTTACCGTTGTGCCCCTGCTCGCTGACGATCCCCTGCGCTTCCATCTGTTCGATAATGCGCGCCGCACGGTTGTAGCCGATACGGAACTGGCGCTGCACGCCGGAGATCGAGGCTTTGCGTTTTTCGGTGACAAAGTTAACGGCCTGGTCGAACAGCGGATCCAGCTCTTCACCGCCGTCAAATCCACCGCCGCCGCCTTCGCTTTCGCTGTCGGAGGTGATGCCGTCAACGTATTGCGGACGCCCGCGCGCTTTCCAGTCCTGCACCACGGCGTGGACTTCCTGATCGCGAACAAACGCGCCGTGGACACGCACCGGGGCAGAGGTTGAGTTCGGGCCGGAGTAAAGCATATCCCCCATTCCGAGCAGCGATTCCGCACCGCCCTGATCGAGGATGGTACGGGAGTCGATCTTGCTCGATACGGTAAAGGCGATACGCGTCGGGATGTTGGCTTTAATCAGGCCAGTGATCACATCCACAGAGGGGCGCTGGGTGGCCAGCACCAGGTGAATACCGGCGGCGCGCGCTTTCTGCGCCAGGCGGGCAATCAGCTCTTCCACCTTTTTACCGACCGTCATCATCAGATCGGCAAACTCATCGACCATCACCACAATGTACGGCAGTTTTTCCAGCACCGGATGTTCGGTTGCCATGCTGTCGCCCGGCTTCCAGTACGGATCCGGGATCGGGCGACCCATGCGCGCGGCTTCGGCGATCTTCTCGTTGTAGCCGGCGAGGTTACGCACGCCCAGCGCCGACATCAGTTTGTAGCGGCGCTCCATCTCATTGACACTCCAGCGCAGCGCATTAGCGGCGTCTTTCATATCGGTAACCACTTCGGTCAACAGATGCGGAATGCCTTCATAGACCGACAGCTCGAGCATTTTCGGGTCAATCATGATGAAACGCACATCTTCCGGCGTTGCTTTATAGAGCATGCTGAGGATCATGGCGTTGACGCCGACCGACTTACCGGAACCGGTGGTACCGGCGACCAGCAGGTGTGGCATCTTCGCCAGGTCAGCAATCACCGGATCCCCGGCGATATCTTTACCCAGCACCACGGTGAGCGGCGACGGACTTTCGCGGAATTTCACGCAGTCCAGCACTTCTCGCAGATAGACGGTCTGGCGCTTCTTGTTCGGCAACTCAAGGCCGACGTAAGGTTTACCCGGGATCACTTCCACCACGCGCACGGCGACGGTAGAGAGCGAACGCGCCAGGTCACGTGACAGGTTAGAGATTCGCGCCGCTTTCACGCCAGGTGCGAGGTTCAGCTCAAAGCGGGTGATCACCGGACCCGGCGAGTAGTTCACCACGTCCGCTTTAATACGGAAATCGGCCAGGCGAGCTTCAACCAGGCGAGCCATCTGCTCAAGCGCAAAGGTGTCCACCGGCTCCACTTCTGCCGGCGGCTGCGTTAACAGATCGAGCGACGGCAGCGGCGTAGTCGGCTTTTGCACCGGGCGGCTGTCACCATTACGCATCAGCAATGGATGGATCAGGCTCTCCTGCTGCTGCGGAGCAGATTGCTGCTGCGGCTGCTGAACAGGTTGACCATAAGCAGGCGGCTGAGCCGGCTGCGCGGCTGGCTGCTGATAGTGCTGTTGTGGCGGCTGGGCAGGCTGACCATAGGCAGGCGGCTGAACCGGTTGCGCGGCTGGCTGCTGATAGTGCTGCTGCGGCTGCTGGGCAGATTGACCATAGGCAGGCGGCTGAACCGGTTGCGCGGCTGGCTGCTGATAGTGCGGCTGCGGCTGCTGGGCAGGCTGACCATAGGCAGGCGGCTGAACCGGCTGCGCGGCTGGCTGCTGATAGTGCTGCTGCGGCTGCTGGGCAGGTTGACCATAGGCAGACGGCTGCGCGGCAGGTGGCTGCTGCGGCTGCTGATAATGAGGCTGTGCAGAAGCTTGCGGCTGCGGCGTAAAGAGCGGTGCGTTCGCACGCTCAACCGGTGCCGCGTTCATCGGCGAGACGTCGGCATCTTCCGGCGTAAAGGCCTGCGGCTCAGCGCCGTAGCGCTGCTGCTGAGATGCGGCGAACTGACGTGCCAGCTCCGCCTCTTCCGCTTCGGCTTCATTCAACTCAGCTTCAGAGGCAGCAAACTGCGGCGTTTCATGCTGATACTCTTCACCGTAGCGATCGTGTTGCGTCGCGGCGAACTGACGTGCCAGCTCGTTTTGCTGGAACATAGCGGCATCATCATCGGAGAGATGTTGATCTGGCTCACGCACCTCATCTTCACGCGCACGCTCTTCAGCCATGCGCTGTGAAGGCAGTTTAATGCCATAGGAAGCAAGCTCGCGACGCGTCGGCACGCGCACACGGTTAGGTCGCGGAAGCTGCGGGCCAATCCCCTCTTTTACCTGCGGACGTGGCGCGCCGCCGGCAAGACCAAACACCGGCGCGCTGGCTGCCGCAGCGGCGGAGGCAGTGCCAGCCGTTGAAGCGGCCTGAGCGGTAGCGGGCAGAACGCTCTCTGCCACAACCGTTGGATCCACAGCAGGTGGAACAGGCATCGACGGCGCGGCTGGTCGGGCTACCGGTTCTGGCTCAGCGGGCTCCGGAATCGGCTGATACCAGGCGGCCAGCTGCTCACGCTCGCGCGCACGCTTCTCTTCGACTTCTTCAAAGTAGTAGAGCGGCGGACGGGTATGTTTCGCCTCTTCCACCACGGGTTCAGGTTCGATGACCGGCTCCGGCGCAGGGGCGATTTGCGGTTCAGGCTGCCACTGCTGGGCTGCAGGCTGCGTCTGCCAGTAGACCTCTTCTTGCTGCGGCTGCGGCGTTACCGGCGCATCTGGCGTCCACGGCTCTTCCGCGATCGGTTGCTGCCACTCTGGCACGGATTGCGCGGCAGGGTGCTGATAAGCAGCCGTTTCGTCATAATGCGTTGGCTGCTGATAAGCGGCCTGCGGATCGCCCTGCATCGGTGCTTGATATAGAGCTTGTTGATCGGGATGCATCGGCGGCTGATAAGCAGGCTGTTGATTAGGATAGCCAGGCGCCTGCTGCGCATGCTGCCATTCAGCGGGCTGCGGCGTTTGCATAACCGGCTCCGTCGGCGCAGCGAAGCTTTGCGCGGCAACGGTTGTTGCGACGGCAGCCGCCGCAACGGGTTCCGTTACGCTGCGACCATTGAGCAGCGGATCGTACTCCTGCTCAACTTCCGTCGCGCGATGTCCCGAGAAGAGCACGTCGTCTGGCTGCGCAGGCACACCGCGCGCGCTGTAGGCGATCTCCTCGTCATCATCCATCCGCTTGCCGGAGAAGAGCGCTTCGTCGGTTTTGCGCCCCATCGGGTTGGCGAATTTCTCAGCTATGCGTTTACGGCGCGCCAGCGCACCGCGCAGAATGCGGGCGCGACGGGATTCGCGAGGCGCGTCGCTTGCCTCGTCCTCATCATACTCATCCTCTTCTTCATACTCTTCATCATCAACCCATGTGTCATCGCGACGGGTGCGGTTGGTGGCGAAAGTGAGAATATTGAGAATAACGCTGCCGATTTTTTCAGCGATGGTGACCCATGACCAGCCGGTAAAGAGCGTCAGCCCGGCTGCCCAGATGCAGAGCAGTGCGAGCGTTCCGCCGCTGCTGCGCAGCAGCGGCTGCAGCGTGGTGCTGAGCAGGCTGCCAATCACGCCGCCCGAGGCGAAATACCAGATATCATCCGCGTTGATCGCCGCCAGACCGCAGGAGGTGAGGATCAGCGCCAGCGCGCCAATCAGGCGTAGCGAGACGGCGAAATAGTCGATGTAATCTTCAGTGGCGCGATGGCGCCAGGCAAACCAACATCCGCCGATAATAATGACCGGAATGGTGTAGGCCATAATGCCGAAGATGAAAAACAGGGTATCCGCCAGCCATGCGCCGGGCACGCCGCCAAGGTTATGGATCGGCTCATGCCATGCGGTCTGCGACCAGCTTGGATCGGATGGGTTAAAGCTGAGAAGCGCCGCCATCAGCCAGATGGCAGAAAGGGAAACGAGGATCAGCAACGCTTCGAGGAGTCGGCGTCCGCTGCTTAGCTTGTTAAAAGTGACTTCTTTGTCTTCGGTGTATTCCTGGCTCAAGACAGGCTCTCCAGGTCCTTGATGCTAAAACGGACAACAGCGCCGGGTCTCCCCGGCACTGTTGCTGTATGGATTAACAGGAGTGTAATCAAAAAACAGCGATTGTGCACCTGTTCCGTATTAGCGCGTCTTAATAACCAGACGATTACTCTGTTTGACCTCTTCCATCACCACATAGGTGCGGGTGTCGTTTACGCCTGGCAGGCGTAACAGCGTTTCGCCCAGCAGTTTGCGGTAGGCCGACATATCCGGTACGCGCGTTTTCAACAGGTAGTCAAAATCACCAGAAACCAGATGACACTCCTGAATTTCTTCAAGTTTTTGCACTGCAGCGTTGAATTGTTCAAACACATCCGGCGCGCCACGATTCAGAGTAATCTCAACGAAGACCAGCAGTGATGCATCCAGATAATGCGGGTTAAGCAGTGCCGTATAGCCCTGAATAAACCCCTGCCTTTCCAGCCTGCGCACGCGCTCAAGGCACGGCGTTGGCGAAAGCCCTACTCGTTTAGAAAGCTCGACGTTGGAAATACGCCCATCTTTTTGCAGTTCATTTAAAATATTGCGGTCAATGCGGTCGAGATCTTTGCCAGGGCGCTTCTTGCTATCTACCATTATTATTGTCTCTCTGTATTCCTTCCCTACTCCTGTCTTGACCCTGTGCACTTCACTGTTCAGGATCTTTGCCCGTCGTATTGTGCCGCGCGCCAGCAAGCTGACCGTTGCATAATCCCAGGGGCTGTGTTGAGAAGACCGGTGCCTGCGGCAGCTATCGATATCACGGATGGCGTCTGTCCACGCCATGCGTAGATTTCGCTAGCCCGGTAAAATGGCATTTACATGCGTAAACGTGCGTTACGCGCGAAATACTGCTTTTTTTCTTCCTTTGATGTTTTCGCAAAAGCGCAGGGGATTGTCAAAGCAAAACATCTTTTTTTAGTACAACATGCCAGATATTCATCAAGGTCAATTCCTTATCCTCATTTATTCATCTTATAACTGCCTTTTTCTCAGTAGAAGTTGTTATGTTTTTGGCATAAATCATTGCCCCGCCATCGGTCTTTTCTATCACACACATCGTTAACAAAATCGCTACGCCCTTTTTTTACGCCCGCAAATTCCCTACAATCCAGCCCAATGTCTGCCAAACAATAATGAGGATCTCATGGGGACGGCCAAACACAGTAAGCTGCTTATCCTTGGTTCAGGCCCTGCCGGTTATACCGCAGCGGTCTATGCTGCGCGTGCAAACCTGCAGCCGGTGCTAATCACCGGTATGGAAAAAGGCGGTCAGCTCACCACCACCACCGAAGTGGAAAACTGGCCGGGCGACCCGCACGATCTGACCGGCCCGGGTCTGATGGAGCGCATGCATGAACATGCGACCAAATTTGATACTGAAATCATTTTTGACCATATCAACAGCGTCGATTTACAGAACCGTCCGTTCCGCCTGATTGGCGATAGCGCTGAGTACACCTGCGACGCGCTGATTATCGCCACCGGTGCCTCCGCGCGCTATTTAGGCCTCGCCTCTGAAGAAGCCTATAAAGGCCGCGGCGTTTCTGCCTGCGCCACCTGTGACGGTTTCTTCTACCGCAACCAGAAAGTCGCGGTCATCGGCGGCGGCAACACCGCAGTTGAAGAAGCGCTCTACCTGGCGAATATCGCCTCTGAGGTGCATCTGATCCACCGCCGCGATACCTTCCGCGCGGAGAAGATCCTGATCAAGCGTCTGATGGATAAAGTTGAGAGCGGCAATATCGTGCTGCATACGCACCGTACGCTGGAAGAGGTGACGGGCGATCAGATGGGCGTTAGCGGCCTGCGCCTGCGCGATACGCAAAACCCGGATAATATCGAGTCGCTGGACGTTGCCGGTCTGTTTGTCGCTATCGGCCACAGCCCGAACACCGCGATCTTTGACGGTCAGCTTGAGCTGGAAAACGGCTACATCAAGGTGCAGTCCGGTATTCATGGTAATGCGACACAAACCAGCATTCCCGGCGTGTTTGCCGCAGGTGACGTGATGGATCACATCTATCGTCAGGCGATCACCTCCGCTGGCACTGGCTGTATGGCGGCGCTGGATGCTGAACGCTACCTCGATGGGCTGGCTGTTCAGAAATAATCTTTACAAGTCAGTAACAAAGGTAAATAAGGCGACATTAAGTCGCCTTTATTTTTGCACCGTTGTAACATTGCGCAGGCTAAAAATCCGATAACTTCACCTGCAAAGCGCGCAATGAATAAAACCCGTCAGCAAGAACTCACTCGCTGGTTAAAACAGCAAAGCATTATCTCTCGTCGTTGGTTGACGCTCTCCCGCCTGCTTGGCGTGGTCAGCGGCGTCCTGATCGTCGCGCAAGCGTGGCTGCTCGCCAGCATTCTCAACCATATGATTATCGAGCACATTCCTCGCGAGGCACTGCTGCTGCCCTTTGCGCTGCTGGTGCTGGTCTTTATTCTGCGCAGTTGGGTGGTCTGGCTACGCGAGCGGGTAGGGTTTCATGCGGGGGCACAGATCCGCTTTGCGATACGCCGCCGCGTGCTGGATCGTCTGCAACAGGCCGGCCCGGCATGGATTCAGGGTAAACCCGCCGGCAGTTGGGCGACGCTGATCCTTGAGCAAATCGACGACATGCATGACTTCTACGCCCGCTATTTGCCACAAATGGCGCTGGCGGCGAGCGTACCGCTACTGATTGTGATCACCCTTTTCCCGATTAACTGGGCGGCAGCGCTGATCCTGCTCGGCACCGCGCCGCTGATCCCGCTGTTTATGGCGATGGTCGGGATGGGCGCAGCCGATGCTAACCGCCGTAACTTTAAAGCACTGGCGCGCCTGAGCGGTCACTTCCTTGACCGCCTGCGCGGCATGGAGACGCTGCGTATTTTTGGCCGTGGCGAAGCGGAAACGGAAAGCATCCGCCGCGCGTCGCAGGATTTTCGCAGCCGCACGATGGAAGTGCTGCGCCTCGCGTTTCTCTCCTCCGGAGTGCTGGAATTTTTCGCGTCGCTCTCCATCGCGCTGGTCGCCGTTTACTTTGGTTTCTCCTATCTGGGCGAACTCAATTTCGGCCATTACGGTACCGGCGTGACGCTGTTTGCCGGTTTTCTTGCGCTGGTGCTGGCCCCGGAGTTTTTCCAGCCGCTGCGCGATCTGGGTACCTTTTACCACGCGAAGGCGCAGGCAGTAGGCGCAGCGGATAGCCTGAAAACCTTTATGGAAGCGCCGCTCGCCCATCCGCAACGCGGCGATATCACGCTCAACGCGTGTGAGCCTGTCACCCTGACGGCAGAGGATTTAATTGTTAAATCGCCCGAAGGCGCAGTGCTGGCCGGGCCGCTCACCTTTACCCTCTCCTCCCAGCAGCGGGTTGTGGTGGTCGGGCGCAGCGGATCGGGAAAAAGCTCGCTGATTAACGCGCTGTTAGGGTTCCTGCCTTATGAAGGCTCGCTGCGCGTTAACGGTATTGAACTGAGCGCGCTCGATCCCGACAGCTGGCGCAACGCGATAAGCTGGGTCGGCCAAAACCCACTGTTGCCGGCCGCCACGCTGCGCGAGAATGTGCTGTTATCACGCCCGGATGCCAGCGAAGCGGCCTTACACGCTGCGCTGGATAAGGCATGGGTAAGCGAATTTCTACCGCTGTTACCGGAAGGGCTGGAGACGCAGCCTGGCGATCAGGCCGTTCGTCTCTCCGTCGGTCAGGCGCAGCGCGTTGCCGTTGCCCGCGCCCTGCTCTCTTCATGCCAGTTGCTTCTGCTGGATGAACCCTCCGCCAGCCTTGATGCCCACAGCGAGCAGCGGGTGATGCAGGCGCTGGCCACCGCTTCGCACCAGCAAACCACGCTGATGGTGACCCACCAGCTGGAAAACCTTGCAGAGTGGGACGCCGTTTGGGTGATGCAGGAGGGACGCATTGTTGAACAGGGCAGCTATGCCGAGCTTGCCGCCGCCGGGGGCGTGTTTGCCGCGCTGCTGGCACATCGTCAGGAGGAGATTTAAATGCGCGCCTTGCTGCCTTATCTCGCATTATATAAACGCCATAAATGGATGCTGACGCTGGGCGTGGTGCTGGCGGTCGTCACGCTGCTGGCCAGTATTGGGCTGTTAACGCTTTCAGGCTGGTTCCTTTCCGCCTCGGCAGTGGTCGGCGTCGCCGGGCTATATAGTTTCAACTATATGCTGCCCGCCGCCGGTGTGCGCGGGGCGGCGATCACCCGTACCGCCGGGCGCTATTTCGAGCGGCTGGTTAGCCACGATGCCACATTCCGCGTGCTGGAACATCTGCGCGTGACTACCTTCAGTAAACTGTTACCTCTCTCCCCCGCCGGGCTGGCGCGTTTTCGTCAGGGCGATGTGCTTAACCGCGTGGTTGCCGATGTCGATACGCTTGATCACCTCTATCTGCGCGTCATTTCGCCGCTGGTGGGCGCGCTGGTGGTCATTATTGTGGTGCTGGTCGGCCTGAGCGTGCTCGATCTCTCGCTGGCTCTGATGTTAAGCGGCATTATGCTGGCGACGCTGCTTATTCTGCCGCCCCTCTTTTATCGCGCCGGCAAAGCGACGGGGGAAAACCTCACCGCACTGCGCGGGCAGTATCGTCAGCAATTAACCAGCTGGTTACAGGGGCAGGCAGAGCTGACCATTTTTGGTGCCAGCCAGCGTTATCGCGAGCAGCTGGAAAACACCGAATTAAGCTGGCACGAGGCGCAACGCCGCCAGTCCGATCTGAGCGCCGTGTCGCAGGCAGTGATGCTGACGATTAGCGGCGCGGCAGTAATCGTCATGCTGTGGTTCGCCTCCGGTGATGTCGGCGGTAATACCGAGCCTGGCGCGCTGATCGCACTCTTTGTCTTCTGCGCGCTGGCGGCGTTTGAAGCACTCGCCCCGGTTACTGGCGCTTTCCAGCACCTTGGGCAAGTTATTGCCTCCGCGACGCGGGTGACGCAGCTTACTGACTGTCAGCCGGAAGTCACGTTTCCTGCCACGCGCACCGCCGTGCCCCAGCAGGTTAGCGTGGCGCTGACCGACGTGTCGTTTAGCTATCCGGGACAACCGCAGCGGGCGCTGGATAGTCTCAGCGTATCGATCGCCGCAGGCGAGCATGTTGCCATTTTGGGCCGCACGGGCTGTGGTAAATCGACGCTGCTGCAACTGCTGACGCGCGCCTGGGATCCGCAGCAGGGCGAGATTCATTTACAGGATCGCCCATTACGCTCGTATGCTGAGGCCGATCTGCGCTCGCTTATCAGTATGGTGCCGCAGCGCGTACACCTGTTTAGCGCCACGCTGCGCGATAACTTGCTGCTGGCTTCACCGCAGGCAAGCGATGAGATGCTGAGCGCGACGCTGGAACGCGTGGGGCTGGAGAAGCTGCTGGATGAGAATGGCCTTAACGCCTGGCTCGGTGAAGGCGGACGTCAGCTCTCCGGCGGTGAACTGCGTCGTCTGGCGATTGCACGCGCGCTGCTGCATGATGCCCCGCTGGTGTTACTGGATGAACCGACCGAAGGGCTTGATGCATCCACTGAGAGCCAAATCCTTGATCTTCTTAATGAATTGATGAGAGGCAAGACCCTGTTAATGGTCACCCATCGTCTGCGTGGACTGGCAAATTACGATCGGATAATTGTAATGGACAACGCGCAAATAATTGAGCAAGGTAATCACGCAGCGTTAATGGCGAAACAGGGGCGGTACTACCAGTTTAAGCAGCGTCTGTAGTGGTTTGACTCATTTACGCTCTCGCGTCACCAACACTGAAGCAAGAGCGAAAGATGACGATATTAACAGAGGTCACTTGTCGCATTGTGGAGCGTTGCAGTCATGCGCCTGGTTCAGCTTTCTCGTCACTCTATTGCATTCCCTTCGCCGGAAGCGGCGCTGCGTGAACCCAACGGGCTGCTGGCGCTCGGTGGCGACTTAAGTCCGGCGCGCTTGCTGATGGCCTATCAGCGCGGGATTTTCCCGTGGTTTTCACCGGGTGATCCTATCCTCTGGTGGTCGCCCGATCCGCGCGCCGTATTATGGCCGGAAAATTTTCACGTCAGCCGCAGCATGAAGCGCTTCCATAAGACCTCACCTTATCGCGTGACGCTGAACCACGCTTTTGGCCAGGTCATTGATGGCTGTTCAGACGATCGTGACGAAGGCACGTGGATTACGCCCGATATCGTCATGGCTTACCACCGTTTGCATGAACTGGGTCATGCGCACTCGATTGAAGTGTGGGAAGGCGACGAGCTGGTAGGTGGGATGTATGGCGTCGCGCAGGGCTCGCTTTTCTGCGGTGAGTCGATGTTCAGCCGACGCGTAAATGCCTCGAAAACCGCCCTGCTGGTCTTTAGCGAGGAGTTCGCGAGACTTGGCGGTAAATTGATTGATTGCCAGGTGCTTAATAGTCACACTGCTTCCCTTGGCGCGGTGGAGATCCCCCGCCGCGACTATCTGCAATACCTCGCGGAACTACGTCTGGCCCCGCTGCCTTCACACTTTTGGGTGCCCCGTCGGCTCTTTCCGGCTCGTTGAAGAATGTTTTCGGCACATTTGTATTCAGAGTGTTATAATGGTCGCTCGTAGCAGCTTTTGCCTGTTGCCCCGCCCCATCCGGGAGTCGTTCGTATCAGGGATGCCCTTCGTTTACTTCTACCGCTCCCCTTTACGGTTGCGCTTTACTGGCGCTCTGGCTGCGGCGTGCGGGGAATCGGCAAAAGCTGTTTTGCTGCGTTTTATCAGCACAAATCTTTACTTAACACACGAACTTCGGCATTATCTTGCCGATTCAAAAAATTATGGTAGTGATACCCCCGAGGATTAGATGGCCAAAGAAGACAATATTGAGATGCAGGGTACCGTTCTTGAAACGTTACCTAATACGATGTTCCGCGTAGAACTGGAAAACGGTCACGTGGTCACTGCGCATATCTCTGGTAAGATGCGTAAAAACTACATCCGTATCCTGACGGGCGATAAAGTGACTGTGGAACTGACCCCGTACGACCTGAGCAAAGGCCGCATTGTCTTCCGTAGCCGCTAAGATCTTCCGCTAGCGCAACTGCGCACCTAATTTAAAGGCCGGGTAATCCCGGCCTTTTCTGTTTCTGCTCCAGCCGCTACTTAAAAAATCGTTTTTAACGATCAGGGATAGTGGCAGCCGCCCCGCTCGCGACAGGCTCTCCATTCAGCGGTACCGATATCCGGGCCGGACGCCGGATCGCGACAGACTGGCCACCATTTGCTGTAGAAGTTACAGGTAGCGGCTTTTCCTGCAAGCGGAGCAAGCAGTAAAAAACTGAGCATTACAGGTATAAAAATATGCCTCATGGTATCTCCTCCTTATTGACCAACTTCTGATTCCTTTTCATGGCAATAACCCACTTCAGCGCTATTGCGCATGAAAACAACCTACAAAAAAACGGCTTATACGGCAATATTTTTATTAATATCAATAATTTACATTAAGAATGTTTGCACGAAGTACCGCAGTTAGCTCTGCAGAACCGTTTATTTCACGGTTTTAGTGCGGTGACAGGCAGGGGTCTTGCGTTGACAAAGTAGAGGGTACGCCGCTTTTTCACGCGCGCTTATCGACAGGCATAAAAAAACCGGGCACAGGGCCCGGTTTGATGAGGTTAATGCAGAGATTAATGTGCTGCTTCCGGTTTGTGCTTCTGCGCACTGTGGAAACCATACTCCAGCTCATTCTTCTCTTTATTCAGCGTGACGGTGACCTGGCCGCCATCAACCAGCGATCCGAACAGCAGTTCGTTGGCGAGCGGTTTTTTCAGGTTGTCCTGAATCACACGCGCCATTGGTCGGGCACCCATAGCACGGTCGTAGCCTTTCTCTGCCAGCCAGTCGCGCGCTTCCTGGCTGACCTCCAGCGAGACGCCCTTCTGATCCAGCTGCACCTGAAGTTCGACGATAAATTTGTCGACCACCTGGTGGATCACCTCGGTAGACAAATGATCGAACCAGATAATGTTGTCCAGACGGTTGCGGAACTCTGGCGTAAAGATCTTTTTGATCTCTTCCATCGCATCGGTGCTGTTATCCTGGTGGATAAGCCCGATGGATTTACGCTCGGTTTCACGCACCCCGGCGTTGGTGGTCATCACCAGCACGACGTTGCGGAAATCGGCCTTGCGCCCGTTGTTATCGGTCAGCGTCCCGTTATCCATCACCTGCAACAGGATGTTAAAGACATCAGGATGCGCTTTTTCGATCTCATCAAGCAGCAGAACCGCATGCGGATGCTTGATCACCGCGTCGGTCAGCAAGCCGCCCTGATCGAAACCGACATAGCCCGGAGGCGCACCGATCAAACGGCTCACAGTGTGGCGCTCCATATACTCGGACATATCAAAGCGCAGCAGCTCAATGCCCAGCGCTTTCGACAGCTGTACCGTCACCTCGGTTTTACCGACGCCGGTCGGGCCAGCAAACAGGAAGGAGCCGACCGGTTTATGGTCCTGGCCCAGCCCTGCACGGCTCATTTTGATCGCTTCGGTTAAGGCCTCAATGGCTTTATCCTGACCAAACACCAGCATTTTCAGACGGTCGCCGAGGCTTTTCAGCGTATCGCGATCGCTCTGAGAGACGCTCTTCTCCGGAATACGCGCGATGCGGGCAACCACGGATTCGATATCCGCCACGTTAACCGTTTTCTTGCGTTTGCTGACCGGCATCAGCCGCGCTCGCGCGCCAGCCTCATCAATCACGTCAATCGCTTTGTCCGGCAGATGGCGGTCATTAATGTATTTCACCGCCAGCTCAACCGCGGCGCGTACCGCTTTCGCCGTGTAACGCACATCGTGGTGCGCTTCATATTTCGGCTTCAGGCCGTTGATAATCTGCACCGTTTCCTCAACGGAAGGTTCAGTGATATCAATTTTCTGGAAGCGGCGTGCAAGGGCGCGATCTTTTTCAAAGATGTTGCTGAACTCCTGATAGGTCGTGGAGCCCATAACGCGGATCTTACCGCTGGAGAGCAGCGGCTTAATCAGGTTGGCGGCGTCAACCTGCCCGCCAGATGCAGCGCCCGCACCGATGATGGTGTGGATCTCATCGATAAACAGAATGCTGTTGCTGTCCTGCTCAAGCTGTTTCAGCAGCGCCTTAAAGCGTTTTTCGAAATCGCCGCGGTATTTAGTACCCGCCAGCAGTGAGCCGATATCCAGCGAGTAGATGGTGCAGTCGGCCATAATTTCCGGCACATCGCCCTGCACAATTCGCCATGCCAGCCCTTCGGCAATCGCGGTTTTACCGACGCCCGACTCCCCCACCAGCAGCGGGTTGTTTTTACGGCGGCGGCACAGCACCTGGACGGCGCGCTCAAGCTCTTTGCCACGTCCAATCAGCGGATCGATTCCGCCCACGCGAGCAAGCTGATTAAGGTTGGTGGTGAAGTTTTCCATACGTTCCTCCCCGCCTGCTTGCTCTTCGCTGCTCGCCTGGCTGCTACTGCTGCTGCCCGCGTCAGAGGATGGACCCGGCTCGTCTTTGCGCGTGCCGTGAGAGATAAAGTTCACCACGTCAAGGCGGCTGACTTCATGTTTGCGCAGCAGGTAAGCCGCCTGCGACTCCTGCTCGCTAAAGATGGCAACCAGCACGTTCGCACCGGAGACTTCGCTGCGTCCGGAAGACTGAACGTGAAACACCGCGCGCTGCAGAACGCGCTGGAAGCTGAGCGTCGGCTGCGTGTCACGCTCCTCTTCGCTCATCGGCAGGACGGGTGTGGTTTGTTCGATGAAGGCCTCGAGTTCCTGCCGCAGCGCCACCAGATCCACGGAACACGCTTCCAGCGCATCACGGGCAGATGGGTTACTGAGCAGAGCCAGTAACAAGTGCTCGACGGTCATAAACTCATGTCGGTGCTCGCGCGCTCTGGCGAAAGCCATGTTTAAACTGAGTTCCAGTTCTTGATTGAGCATAGGCACCTCCCCCAAGTTTTATTGCCTGACGTCAGGCTTTTTCCAGCGTACACAGCAACGGATGCTCGTTCTCCCTTGCATACTTGTTCACCATGGCAACTTTCGTCTCCGCGACCTCGGCGGTGAAAACACCGCAGATAGCCTTACCGTGATAGTGAACCGTTAGCATCAGTTGCGTTGCACGTTCAACATCATAAGAAAAGAACTTTTGTAGCACGTCAATAACAAATTCCATTGGCGTGTAGTCATCGTTCATTATCATCACTTTGTACATCGATGGCGGTTTGAGCGCGTCGCGCAGTTTATCTTCCGCCAATTGCTCAAAATCCAGCCAGCTATTGCTCTTACCCATCGTTAGCGCTTCATCTTAGGTTACAGGTTCCGGCGCACGTCTAATCGGCCGATTACATGAGTTTAGATGCATTTTCAATCAGCATCAGATGTCAGGCAACTATAATGGATCGCCCTGCATTTGAATAACAACATTAAGTGGATGGTTATGTGAAGATGTCCTGCTTAGTGCACATTATATGGCTCGATTATAGTTTTTTTTGGCGATCCTTGCCATTTCACCTGTGTAAAAAGATTTCAATGTATCTTATTTTTCTTTTTTTTAAATTTTAAACATTATGCTAAATAAAAAAACGAACCGCTGAGGGTTCGTCTTTTTATTTATTTCAGAACTATTTATCCAGCTCCAGTAATGACCTCGCAACATCGGCATAGAAAGCATTAACATAAGCCTGCGGGATGACATCAAATCCCATAAAGTCGAGATGATCCCAATCGTACATTACCGGGTAATAGCTCCACTGCCCTTTTTTCGGCTGGCCATCATAGGGTTTCGCATCAGCACCAAAGGGGTAATAGCTGGAAACTGAATTCACCAGCCCATCATTCGTCGTCCAGGTGGCATTAATTAATGATGTTTGCGGATCGGTAATGGTTTTACCCATATAGGTTGCTGACGGCACCAGCAGTGGATTGGTATAGACGCCGGGGATCTGGAAAGAGGTAAACGGCACGCCAACGGTTGTTTTACCGGTATGCGAGAAATAATAGACGTTGGGCTTAGTCTCCAGGTACTGCTTATTCGCACTGACGCCAACTACCGAGAGATCGTAAGAGGCAATATCCTTCGAATCCCAGATGCTGCTGGTGAAAACATCGCGAATATATTCAGCCAGGCTCTCATCCGGGTCGCGACGCAGGCCAAACTGATCGAGTTTGAAATCATACACAAATGAAGAGAGCGACGACACGCCGGCAATAGTCGCCGCTTTGCGGACCATATCTTCAATCAGGCCAACGATCAGGTTTTTATCTTGTGCAAACGAGCTGCCATTATTTGGCGTCGCGACGGTAGTGACGCTGAAAACATAATCTTTCCCGCCTTCAAAAAGCGGAGAGAGCTCTGTTCCGGGGTGCGATTCATGGAACGCGCGCTCCTCTTCGCTGCCATCCTGCAGCATATCGACCAGCTGGCGGCTGGTTAACCCGCCCATACTGTGGCCAACGAGGTGGATCTTATGGTGCTCATCCCAGTGTGGATAGATGCCGGGGTAAGTTTTACCGTAGCGGGCATGGTTCGCTTTCAGGGAATGGGCGGCGCCATAATCAACGGTGCCGCCTTTAATATAGTAATAGAGCTCAACCGCGCGATCCCAGTTGCTGGAAACCGGCCCAACAACGGCGGCGTAAGACTCCACCCCATTGCTATTTAAATAGGCAATGGTGTCATCAAACCCGCCCCAATATTTGAAACCCAGCATTTCATCGGGGCCCCAGCC
This sequence comes from Kosakonia sp. CFBP8986, assembly GCF_034044935.1. Taxonomy (NCBI): domain Bacteria; kingdom Pseudomonadati; phylum Pseudomonadota; class Gammaproteobacteria; order Enterobacterales; family Enterobacteriaceae; genus Kosakonia; species Kosakonia sp. CFBP8986. The sequence goes on from NZ_JAXCXB010000001.1 coordinate 692,609, forward strand.
GACAACACCATGAACAAAAATCAGGGGATAGTGATTTCCTTTTTGGGCCATGTTTTGTGGAGCCGCGTCGACTGTCTCCGCCGCGACGAAAGAGGAATTAATAAGCGAAGCTGATACCAATAGCGCTAAAGATAATTTCTTTAAAGTTTTCAATGTAACTTCATCCTTTTTTATTTACACCAACGTTGCGTCGCTAATAGTACCTTTCACGGTGCTTTTCTTTTCAGCCCTTAAAGTGGATTAATATACAAGAATGCTCTCGGATAATTTTTGAATAATCGCATTAAGGCGAAAGGGTAAATAATTTATTTGGATTAGGATAATTCACGTGAATTAATAACTTATTAAATTACATTTTAAATCACTGGTAATTAAGGTTTGTATTGCGCAACAGATAGCTGGGGAATAGCCATATTCGAGACCTGCATCACATTTTTTTACCATAGCGTTAACTGCTTCAAAAAATTGATGCGCTGTCTCCCAGAATGCTTGCCAAATACTTGACGCATTATACGAATTATCTAAATTGTAGAGTCGTGAGTTGGCGAGGTTTTGAACAACCCGCCGCTCCGCCACCGGTTCATTCCATCTTACTTAAATAAGTTTTACGAAGGATGTCGAAGCATGGAAATGGGTACTGTAAAGTGGTTCAACAATGCCAAAGGGTTTGGCTTCATCTGCCCGGAAGGCGGTGGTGAAGATATCTTCGCCCATTACTCCACCATCCAGATGGATGGTTACAGAACGTTAAAAGCCGGGCAGACGGTCCGGTTTGATGTACACCAGGGCCCTAAAGGCAATCATGCCAGTCTTATCGTGCCAGTAGAACTGGAAGCGATAGCCTGACGCCTGTGACTTCGTTGTGTACAAAGTGCAGTGAAATGCCAGCCCGGTGGGCTGGCATTTTTATTACTCGCGCGCCAGCGCATCCACCGGATCGAGCCGCGCGGCATTGCGGGCAGGAAGCCAGCCAAACAGCACGCCGGTAAAGGTGGAGCACAAAAACGCCGTTAACAGCGCAACCGGCGAGAAGCCAATCTCCCAGCCGGGCAGAAAGAGCTGCAGAGTGAAGGCGATCAGCATCGACAGCATCACGCCCAGCGCACCGCCCACCAGGCAGACAAACACTGCTTCAATCAGAAACTGTGACAGCACGTCGCCCGCACGTGCGCCCACCGCCATTCGGATGCCAATCTCCCGGGTACGCTCGGTGACCGACACCAGCATGATATTCATCACGCCAATCCCGCCCACCAGCAGCGAGATCACCGCCACCAGCGTTAAAAAGAGTTGCAGCGTACGAGTCGTTTTCTCTGCCGTTTTCAGCACCCCGTCCATGTTCCAGACAAAGAAATCCTTTTTACCGTGGCGAAGATTAAGCAGCTGCGTCAGTTGCTGCTCGGCTTGTTCACTGCTGTAGCCCTCATTTACGCGCACGGTAATGGAGTTGAGCCATGACTGGCCCATAATCCGCCCGGCAATGGTGCTGTAAGGCAGCCAGACGCGCAGGATCTTGCTGCTGCCGAACATCGACTGCTTCTCCTCCGCTACACCAATCACCGTCGCCGGCATATTACCCACCAGAATCACTTCACCCACTACGCTGGCTTTATCCGGGAAGAGCTGCCGCCGGGTATTGCTGTCGAGCACCACCACCTGCGCGCGCCTGCCCTGCTGCTCGGCGTTAAACGCGGTGCCTTCGCTAAAGGTCATACCGTAAACGTTAAAATATTGCCCGCTGACGCCGTTCGCGCTGGCCGCCACGTCGATATTGCCGTAACGCAGACGCAGGTTTTGCGATACCGATGGCGTGGCTGAGCGCACCCACGGCTGCTTTTGAATGGCAAGCAGATCGTCATACTTCAGCGCCTGCTGGTTTTGCGGCTCATCATCACCAAAATCTTTACCGGGGTAGACATCAATGGTGTTGGTGCCGATGGAGCGGATATCTGCCAGCACCAGTTGCTTGGCCGCATCGCCCACCACCACAATCGACACCACCGAGGCGATGCCGATAATAATGCCGAGCATGGTGAGCAAGGTGCGCATTTTGTTGGCCGCCATCGCCCGCCAGGCCATGGTCAGCGCTTCCTGGAAACGGCTGGTGAACTGCCGCCAGCCGCCGACGGAGGTGACAACGCTTTCATGCTTTGCCGCAGAGTTGGCGGAAGTTTTTGCCGGCGGATTAGCAATAATTTCGCCATCGCGGATCTCAATGATCCGCTCAGCCTGCGCGGCAACCTGCGGATCGTGGGTGACGATAATCACCGTGTGGCCGCGATCGCGCAGCTGATGGAGGATCGCCATCACCTCTTCGCCGGAGTGGCTATCCAGCGCGCCGGTTGGCTCATCGGCGAGGATCACCTGCCCGCCGTTCATCAACGCACGCGCAATACTGACGCGCTGCTGCTGGCCGCCGGAGAGTTGCGAAGGTTGATACTCGCTGCGATCGCCAAGCCCGAGGCGCGTCAGCAACTCTTTAGCGCGCGCCAGCCGCGCTTTGCGCTCCGTCCCGGCATAGACCGCTGGCACTTCAACATTCTGTGCGGCGGTCAGATGGGAGAGCAGATGGTAGCGCTGAAAGATAAAACCAAAGTGCTCGCGGCGCAGCTGCGCCAGCGCGTCGCCGCTGAGGGTCGAGACATCCGTTCCCGCCACGCGATAGGTGCCGCGAGTCGGCTTATCGAGACAGCCGAGAATGTTCATCAGCGTCGATTTACCGGAGCCGGACGCGCCCACAATCGCCACCATCTCGCCTGCGTTTATGGTGAGCGTAATGCCTTTCAGCACTTCCACCATGCCGTCGCCGGAGGGGTAGCTGCGGCGAATCTCCTTCAGTTCAAGCAGGGCGGTCATTGCGCCGCGCCCTCTTTCCGCTCGCCGATTACCACTTCATCGCCCGCGTCCAGCCCTTTGACCACCACCACATCGGTATCGTTACGCGCGCCGAGGATCACCTCCCGCTCGCGGGTCTCGCCATTGCGCAGCACTTTGACCTTATAGCGGTTATCACCAACCGGCTCGCCGAGCGCCGCCAGCGGAATGGTCAGCACGTTTTTCTGCCCGGTGAGCTGGATCTGCACCTGCGCGGTCATCTCCAGACGCAGCACGCCCTGCGGGTTGGGCACTTCAAAACGCGCGTAGTAGAAGATGGCGTCGTTGACCTTCTCCGGGGTCGGCAGAATATCTTTCAGTACCCCTTCATAGCGGGTACCCGGATCGCCCAGCACGGTGAACCACGCTTTTTGCCCCGGTTTGAGATGAATGACATCCGCTTCGGAGACCTGCGCTTTCACCAGCATGGTACTCATGTCGGCGACCGTCAGAATGTTCGGCGCCTGCTGCATGGCAATCACCGTCTGCCCTTCCAGAGTGGTGATTTGCGTCACCTCCCCGTCCATCGGCGCGAGGATGCGGGTGTAATCGAGATTGGTTTTTGCCGTATCGAGCGTCGCCTGGTTACGTTTGATCTGCGCATCGATGGTGCCAATCTGCGCCTGTTTTACGGCGACATCCGTGGCCGAAGTGTCAAGATCCTGGCGCGACACCAGGTGGCTCTGCACCAGCTGCTGCTGACGTCCATAAGTCACCTGCGCCAGCTTCAGCTCGGCCTGCGCCTGGCGGCGCTGCGCCCGCAGCTCCATCAGCGTCGCTTCCACTTCTTTAATCTGGTTTTCCGCCTGCGCCGGGTCAATGATGCCCAGCAGCTGATCTTTCTTCACCTTATCGCCGATGTTGACCGTCAGGCGCTGTAACTCACCATTGACCTGCGCGCCGACGTCAACTTTGCGAAGCGCGTCGAGTTTGCCGGTCGCCAGCACCATTTGTTGCAGCTCGCCCGGCTTAACAATCAGCGTCTGATACTGCACCACCGGCGCATTTAACTTGCTCCAGAGCCAGAAAGCCGCCAGCACTATGATGACGATCAGCACAAACAACCCTGTCCTGCGTTTTCCCTTCAGTTTCATAAAATTTCCAGATAATCGGACATGCGATGGAGAGAGCAATTTTAACTAAACAGCGGCTCAACGAAACCTCATCTTCGCATTTTCTCCCTTATCCATTGAAGAGGCGTTGAGTCAGCACCTGATGAAATTGAGATCTCTTAATGAAATGTGAGTTGCACCATGTCCGTTATCGCTACTGTTTTTGAACCTCAACGGCCGCTCCCGAAAACGGCCTGGCAGCTATTCGCTTCTCTGCTTACCGGCGATCTGGTGCCGGGCCCCGCCTGGGAGAAAGGCTCCCACCGGCGTAAATTCCTGCTGCGCTCGCTGGCGATGCCTTTTGCCACCGCGCACTTTTTGTCACGTCTCGTTGACCAGCCACACCTCGCCCGCAAGCTGCATATGCAGCCGGGTCTGCCGTGCCGGTTACACCGCCCCTGGCTCTCCGTCAACCTGACGCGTCAGCAAACCAGCGAGGCGATTTGCTGGCACTACGACACGTTTAATCGTCTGCTGCCCGAAGGGATGGTGAGCAGCTATCTCACAACGTCGGGCTGCACGCTGGCCCGGCTGACCGGAAAAGATGAGCAGAGTTACTCCATCCGTCTCTGGTCAGACGCCGCGCTGGATAAAGAGGGCGAAGCGACGCTCACCTTTTATGACGCGCTGGAGACGCCGCTGGCGCGCCTCACCTTCACCATCTGCCCCTTTAACGGCTTGACCACGCTCTATATTGGTGGGCTGCAAGGGCCAAAATCCCATGTGCCCCACGAAGCGATCCAGGGCGCGACCAAAGCCTGTCACGGGCTGTTCCCGAAGCGGCTACTGGTCGAAGCGGCAATGATGCTGGCGCAGTACCTCGACGTGGAAGCGATCCGCGCGGTAAGCAATGAAACGCACATCTATCAGAGCCTGCGCTATCGCAAGAAAAAACTGCGCCAGCTGCATGCGGACTACAACAGCTTCTGGGAATCACTCGGTGGCGTTGTCGATGGTCAGAGAGACTTCGTGCTGCCACTGATGATGCCACGTAAACCGATTGAGGAGATCGCCAGCAAAAAACGCGCAGAGTATCGCCGCCGTTATGAGCTGCTCGATAGCCTGCAAAGCCAGACTGCCGAACGTTGCCAGCGCTAATCGGCTCTCCCGCGCGCCAGCCACAGCACGCGGGAGAACATTTTACGCAGCAGCGGCGGGATCGCCTCCACGCCGCGCCTGCCCGCTTCCATCGCCACCTCAATGGCCAGATCCGGTTTTGACGCGCGGTGGATCGCTTTAGTGATCACCCGGTGCGCGTTCATCGGCACGTTTGCCGGCAGCTGCGCCACGCGGTGATAGACATCATCAAACCCTTCGCGATACATAAAGTGCTCCATGTCACGCGCCGGCAGTTCGGTTAAATGAACGCGCACCTGATCGGGATGGTTATCAAGTACGCCGCGCACAGTGGCGGCATATTTTTTCCCCGCTTCGTCGCCATCCACCAGCACATGCCACTCAATGCCCATCCGGCGGGCAAATTTGATCAGCGGCTTCAGGCCGCACTGCGCGAACTCAATCACCTTTATCCCTTCAGCATCAAAGTGGTGCCCACACTGGCGCGCAAGATCGTTAATCACCCAGGTTTCCGTCTCCCCTTCGACCAGCAGCCAGCAGCGGGCAAACAGTGATGAGGGACGGTTGACGCGAATATGAAATGCGATGCGCCGCCCATCCTCTGCGCTCAGCCCGCCCGGCCCGAGGCGCCAGGCCGCGACGCGTGACGATTCGCGCACCAGCCGGCAGACATGCTCAACGGGCGTCAGCGACAGCAGTTCACCGGAGTTCGTGGTGGTAATACGTTGCAGCGGCAACAGGTTTAACAACTGCCAGGCGACGGAGAGCATAATCGGATGCAGCCGCGTTTCGGGATCTTCCACCAGCAATAGCGGACGCGCATCGCGATCGAGGTGCACAGAGCCTTTGGCCTGCAATAGCGTGGAAAAAAAGCCCAGCAGAATTACCCGGTACATGCGCCCGCCGGGCTTATCAATCATGCGGTTGATGGTGTCGAGATAGCGCCAGCTACGCTGCTCATCATGGGAGCGACGGCGCATCAGGCGCGGCAGCGACGTACCGCTGCCCTGCTCGGCAAAGTAGTGCTCCAGCAGTTGCACCATCGCCGATAAGCCGTGGCGGATCTGCGCATCGGTGAGATTTTGCGGTCTTGATACCAGCTCGCGGGAGAGAAAATCGAGCTGGCGCGCGGTGCTCTCCAGCAGCGGTGTTTCCGGCGTGCCGCCGCTGCGCAGCCGGCGCATAAAACGCGCATCGCGCAGGCGCAGCACCGGCGAGAGGCGAATCAGCTGGCGCGCCATCTCATCACTGTCACGCAGCGGCAGCAGTTCGCCTTTAGTGTCGAGAAAACCGCGCAGCGTCCTTACTTCGCCCCCGGCCGAAAGCTCCCCTTCATGGCGATAAAAGAGACGGTGATAACCATCGTCACTGGGCACCCAGCACTCCGCCAGCGGGCGATAGCGCCGCGTTTTATACCGCCCCGGTTCAGATTCACGAAAGGTGAGAATAATGTGCAGATGGTGCTCGCGGCCGTTGATATCCCCCGGCGGAAACCAGAAGTCATCGCGCACAAAATGGTAGAGATCGTTTTGCGGCGACAGCAGTAGGGTGAGCGCATCCAGCAGGCTTGATTTGCCCCATGCATTCTCACCAATTAACACGTTGTTCTGTTCAAGCTGCAATGAGAGGCGATTAATACCCCGAAATCCCACAACCTCAACTCGCTCCAGAATCATCTCTCATCCTCCGGGTGTGTTGCCCTCTCCCTGCGCCAACAGCATAACGGCAGGCGGGAAGCGCCATTGAAATCTGCATTTGCATAAAATCGCTCACTTTTCGCAGCTTTACTCACTTTCAGCCTTTCTGTAGTGTGTTGCAGTGCATATAAATTTACGTAAGGATTTGGGCTGTTCATGTTTTCAGGATTGTTAATTATTCTTCTGCCGCTGGTCGCGGGCTACCTCATTCCGCTGCGCCACGCCTCCGCGCTCAAACTGATCAATAAACTGCTCAGCTGGATTGTCTACGTGATCCTCTTTTTTATGGGTATCAGCCTCGCCTTCCTTGATAACCTTAGCGCTAACCTGCTGTCGATATTGCATTATTCCGCGGTCAGCGTGGTGATTATTTTACTCTGCAACGCCTGTGCGCTGCTGTGGCTGGAGCGATCCCTGCCGTGGCGCCATCACCACCAGCAGGAAGTGCTGCCATCGCGGCTGGCGATGGCGCTGGAGTCGTTGCGCCTGTGCGGCGTGGTGCTGCTCGGTTTTGTGATTGGCCTGAGCGGCCTTGCGTTTTTGCAGCACGCGACCGAAGCCAGCGAATACACGCTGATCTTCCTGCTGCTGCTGGTCGGTATTCAGCTGCGTAACAGCGGCATGACCCTGAAACAGATTGTGCTGAACCGCCGCGGAATGATTATCGCGGTGGTCGTTTGTGCCAGTTCGCTGGTGGGCGGTGTGATCAACGCGCTACTCCTCGATTTGCCGCTGAGAACCGGGCTGGCGATGGCCTCCGGCTTTGGCTGGTACTCCCTTTCCGGCATTCTGCTTACTGAATCCTTTGGCCCGGTGATTGGCAGCGCGGCGTTCTTTAACGATCTGGCGCGCGAACTGATCGCCATTATGCTGATCCCCGGGCTTGTTGGCCGCAGCCGTTCAACCGCACTCGGGTTATGCGGCGCAACGTCGATGGATTTTACCCTGCCGGTGTTGCAGCGCTCTGGCGGGCTGGAGATGGTGCCCGCCGCCATTGTCCACGGATTCGTACTCAGTCTGCTGGTGCCGCTGTTAATGGCGCTCTTCTCCGCCTGATCCCCTTCGGCGGTGGGTTTCTGCCGCCAAACTTGCGCTAAATCAATCTCGGCGTAAATAGCCGCTAAAAGACCTTTCACGCCTTCGCCCGCACTATTAATCTTAAACATGCATTTTAAATATAACTTTAAAGAAGGTGTGACCATGTTTTGTGTGCAATGTGAACAAACCATCCGTACCCCGGCAGGAAATGGCTGTTCTTACGCGCAGGGGATGTGCGGGAAAACCGCTGAAACCTCCGATCTCCAGGATCTGCTGATTGCCGCCCTGCAGGGGCTTTCCGCCTGGGCCTGCAAAGCGCGCGACTACGATCTGATTGACCATGAGATTGATAACTTTGCGCCGCGCGCCTTCTTCTCCACCCTGACCAACGTTAACTTCGATTCCGTGCGCATTATCGGTTACGCCCGCGAAGCGATTGCCAAACGTGAAGCACTGAAAGCCCTCTGCCTGGCGATAGATCCACAGGCGCAGGTAGATAACCCGATGGCAGATTTACAGCTGGTGAGCGACGATCTCGGCGCGTTGCAGCGCCAGGCGGCGGAATTCACCCCGAATAAAGATAAAGCGGCGATTGGCGAAAACATTCTTGGCCTGCGCCTGCTCTGCCTGTATGGCCTCAAAGGCGCGGCGGCCTACATGGAACATGCCCACGTGCTCGGTCAGTACGATAACGATCTCTACGCGCGCTACCACAACATCATGGCATGGCTCGGCACCTGGCCGGCGGATATGAACGCCCTGCTGGAGTGCGCGATGGAGATCGGCAAGATGAACTTCAGCGTGATGAGCATTCTCGACGCGGGTGAAACCAGCCTCTATGGTCACCCGACGCCAACCCAGGTCAACGTCAAAGCGGTGGCGGGCAAATGCATTCTCATTTCCGGCCACGACCTGAAAGATCTCTATAACCTGCTGCAACAGACCGAAGGCACTGGCGTTAACGTCTATACCCACGGCGAAATGCTGCCAGCGCACGGTTACCCGGAGTTGCGTAAATTCAAACATCTGGTCGGTAACTACGGCAGCGGCTGGCAGAACCAGCAGGTTGAGTTCGCCCGTTTCCCCGGCCCGATTGTGATGACCTCCAACTGCATTATCGACCCGACCGTCGGTTCCTATGACGATCGTATCTGGACGCGCAGTATCGTTGGCTGGCCGGGCGTTAACCACCTTGAAGGCGACGACTTTGCCCCGGTGATCCGCCAGGCGCAGCAGATGTCCGGCTTCCCGTTTAGCGAGATCGAACACCTGATCACCGTTGGTTTTGGTCGCCAGACGCTGCTCGGCGCGGTCGATACATTGATCGATCTGGTGAGCCGCGAAAAACTGCGCCACCTCTTCCTGGTCGGCGGCTGTGATGGCGCACGCGGGGAGCGCAGCTACTTCACCGATTTTGCCACCCAGGTGCCGGATGACTGCCTGATCCTGACGCTGGCCTGCGGCAAATACCGCTTTAACAAACTCGACTTTGGCAATATTGAAGGCCTGCCGCGTCTGGTCGATGCCGGGCAGTGTAACGACGCCTACTCGGCGATTATTCTGGCGGTGACGCTGGCCGACAAACTCGGCTGCGGTGTTAACGATCTGCCGCTCTCGCTGGTGCTCTCGTGGTTTGAACAGAAAGCGATTGTCATTTTGCTGACTCTGCTCTCGCTGGGTGTGAAAAATATTGTCACCGGCCCCACCGCACCGGGCTTCCTGACGCCGGATCTGCTGGCGGTGCTGAACGAGAAGTTCGGCCTGCGCCAGGTGACCACCGTCGAGCAGGATATGCAGCAGTTACTGAGCGCATAAGGAGCGAAAAATGAGCATGCCAACCCCTCAATGCCCGTGGCGGATGCAGGTGCACCATATCCACCAGGAGACGCCGGATGTCTGGACGCTTTCGCTGCTGTGCCATGATTACTACCCCTACCGCGCCGGGCAGTATGCGCTGGTGAGTATTGGCAACAGCGCCAACACGCTGCGCGCCTATACCCTCTCCTCGACGCCGGGCGTCAGTGAATACATTACGCTGACCATTCGCCGTATTGATGAGGGTGCCGGCTCGCAGTGGCTGACGCGTGAGGTTAAGCGCGGCGATTATCTCTGGCTCTCCGACGCGCAGGGGGAATTTACCTGCGATAACGAACCGAACGATAAGCTGTTGCTGTTGGCGGCAGGCTGCGGCGTGACGCCGATTATGTCGATGCGTCGCTGGCTGGCGAAACACCGTCCTCAGGCGGATGTGCAGGTGATTTTCAGCGTGCGCTCGCCGCAGGATGTGATCTTTGCCGATGAGTGGCGAAACTACCCGGTGACGCTGGTGGCGGAGCACAACGCTACCGATGGCTTTGTGGCGGGGCGTTTAAGCCGCGAGCTGCTGAGCGCGGTGCCGGATCTGAGTGCGCGTACGGTGATGACCTGCGGCCCGGCGCCCTATATGGCATGGGTTGAGCAGGAGGTGAAAGCGCTCGGCGTCACCCGCTTCTTTAAAGAGCAGTTCTTTACGCCAGTTGCCGAAGCCGCCGCCAGCGGGCTGAAGTTCAGCAAGCTATCGCCGATGAAAACCTTCTATGCGCCGGTGGGCAGCACGCTGCTGGAGGCGCTGGAGAGCAATAAAATGCCGGTCAACGCCGCCTGTCGCGCAGGCGTGTGTGGCTGTTGCAAAACGCAGGTGATTTCCGGGGAGTATTCGGTCAGCAGCACCATGACGCTGACCGAGAAGGAGATTGCCGACGGGTTTGTGCTCGCCTGCTCCTGTCACCCGCAGGGGGATTTGGTGTTAGCGTAAGGTGCCGATGATGATGCCGGATGGCGCTGCGCTTATCCGGCCTACAAAACAAGCCGTTATGCCTTTGTAGGCCGGATAAGGCGACAGCCGCCATCCGGCATTTTTACATCACAACTACTTCCACGCGGGCGCGACGGAATACCGCCCTGCCCCCATAAACGCCACCGCCAGCGCACCAAGGAAGAAGTAAACAATACTCTCAATCGCCCACGCCCCGGTCACCTCCAGCGAACCGGTTTCGCCAATGCCCACCATCAGCCAGGCGACAACCATGGTAAATGCCAGCACCAGCGCCGCCGGGCGGGTAAAAATACCGAGAATAATCAGCACCGGACAGAGCACTTCCCCCACCAGCACGCCGTAAGCGATAAACCCCGGCAGCCCTTTTGCCGCCAGCATCCCGGCAATGCCATCAATCCCGCCAATCAGCTTATGCACGCCGTGAAACAGCATCAGCCCGCCGACCGCCAGACGCAGCAGCAAGCGCCCCAAATCCTCATGCGAAAACATCTTATTAACTGAATTTAACAATGATTTAACCATCTGAAAGTATTCCTGTTTTCGTTGTCTGACACCAACCTATGCCTGTTCATCGTCAAAATAAACCCCTGTTTCACTTATGGATATAATATTCCCGCCTCGTTACCTGTTGATTGTCTAAGCTTGTAAGCGTGATCACAAAAAGGAGCCTCAATATGAAACAGACAGTGGCCGCGTATATCGCCAAAACCCTCGAACAGGCGGGCGTAAAACGGATTTGGGGCGTCACCGGCGACTCCCTCAACGGGCTGAGCGACAGCCTGAACCGCATGGGCACCATCGACTGGATGCCCACCCGCCATGAAGAGGTGGCCGCTTTTGCCGCAGGCGCCGAAGCGCAGGTCTCGGGCGAACTGGCGGTATGCGCAGGCTCCTGCGGGCCGGGCAACCTGCACCTGATCAACGGCCTGTTTGACTGCCACCGCAACCGCGTGCCGGTGCTGGCCATTGCCGCGCATATTCCGTCGAGCGAAATCGGCAGCGGCTATTTTCAGGAGACGCATCCGCAGGAGCTTTTCCGTGAATGCAGCCACTACTGCGAGCTGGTCTCCAACCCGGAACAGATCCCGCAAGTGCTGGCGATTGCCATGCGCAAAGCAATCCTCAACCGCGGCGTCTCCGTCGTGGTGCTGCCCGGCGATGTTGCCCTGCAGGCGGCACCGGAAAGCGCCAGCAGCCACTGGTATCGCGCCCCGCAGCCGGTGGTGGTTCCCGCCGAGGAGGAGCTGCAAAAGCTGGCGCAACTGCTGCGTTACTCCAGCAATGTCGCGCTGATGTGCGGCAGCGGCTGTGCCGGTGCGCATAAAGAGCTGTTGGCCTTCGCCGGTAAGCTCAACGCGCCGATTGTTCACGCCCTGCGCGGCAAAGAGCACGTTGAGTATGACAACCCCTTTGATGTTGGCATGACCGGGCTGATTGGCTTCTCATCCGGCTTCCACGCCATGATGAACGCCGACACGCTGGTACTGCTCGGCACCCAGTTCCCCTACCGCGCCTTCTACCCGAGTGATGCGAAGATCATCCAGATCGATATCAACCCGGCGAGCCTTGGCGCGCACAGTAAAGTCGATATGGCGCTGGTCGGCGATATCAAAGCGACGTTGGCAGCGCTGGTGCCGCTACTGGAGCAGAAAACGGATCGCGCCTTCCTCGATAAAGCGCTGGAGAACTACCGCGATGCCCGCAAAGGGCTGGACGATCTGGCGAAGCCGAGCGACAAGGCGATCCACCCGCAATATCTGGCCCAGCGCATCAGTGATTTCGCCGATGATGACGCCATTTTCACCTGCGATGTCGGCACCCCGACCGTGTGGGCCGCGCGCTACCTGAAGATGAACGGCAGACGCCGGTTGATTGGCTCCTTTAACCACGGCTCAATGGCCAACGCCATGCCGCAGGCGATTGGCGCTCAGGCCACCTACCCACAGCGCCAGGTGGTGGCGATGTGTGGGGATGGCGGTTTTAGCATGCTGATGGGCGATTTCCTCTCAGTGGCGCAGATGAAGCTGCCGCTGAAAATTGTCGTCTTTAACAACAGCGTTCTCGGCTTTGTGGCGATGGAGATGAAAGCGGGCGGCTATCTGACCGATGGCACCGAATTGCAGGCAACAAACTTTGCCCGCATCGCCGAAGCGTGCGGCATCACCGGCATTCGCGTAGAGAAATCCTCCGACGTTGACGAGGCGCTACAGCGTGCCTTCGCCATTGATGGCCCGGTACTGATTGACGTCACTGTCGCCAAAGAGGAGCTGGCCATGCCGCCGCAGATCAAACTTGAGCAGGCGAAAGGCTTCAGCCTCTATATGCTGCGCGCGATCATTAACGGGCGCGGCGACGAGGTGGTTGAACTGGCGAAAACCAACTGGCTCAGGTAAAACAGAGGGCATTACCCATCGCAAGATAAGGAAATGCCGTGATTGATTTACGCAGTGACACCGTGACCCGACCTGGACGCGCCATGCTGGAGGCAATGATGGCCGCCCCGGTCGGGGATGATGTGTATGGCGATGACCCAACGGTTAACGAACTTCAGGCCTACGCCGCTGAACTGAGCGGCAAAGAGGCCGCCCTCTTTTTACCTACCGGCACACAAGCTAACCTGGTCGCCCTGCTCAGCCACTGCGAACGCGGCGAAGAGTACATCGTCGGCCAGGGCGCGCATAATTATCTCTACGAAGCGGGCGGTGCGGCGGTGCTGGGCAGTATTCAGCCCCAGCCGATTGATGCTGCCGCCGACGGCACGCTGCCGCTGGATAAGGTCGCGGCCAAAATCAAAGCTGACGATATCCACTTTGCCCGCACTAAACTGCTGAGCCTTGAAAACACCCATAACGGCAAAGTGCTGCCGCGCGACTACCTGCAACAGGCCTGGAATTTCACCCGCGAGCGCGGGCTGGCGCTGCATGTTGACGGCGCGCGCATCTTTAACGCGCTGGTGGAGTATGGCTGCGATTTGAAAGCGATCGCGCAATATTGCGACTCCTTTACCATCTGCCTCTCCAAAGGTCTCGGCACGCCGGTTGGCTCGCTGCTGGTCGGTGATAAAGCCTACATCGTCCGCGCTAACCGCTGGCGCAAGATGACAGGCGGCGGCATGCGCCAGGCGGGCTTTTTGGCCGCAGCCGGGCTCTATGCGCTGAAAAATAACGTTGAACGGCTGAAAGAGGATCATGAGAACGCCGCCTGGCTGGCGACACAGCTGCGCGAACTCGGCGTCAACGTGATGCGCCACGATACCAATATGGTGTTTGTTCGCGTCGGCGATAACGCCCAGGCGCTGGGCGCGTTTATGCGCGAGCGCGGGGTGACGATCACCGCAGGCAGCGTGGTGCGGCTGGTGACGCATCTTGATGTCAGCCGCCAGCAGCTTGGCGAGGTGGTTCGCCACTGGCAGGCCTTTTTGCAGCGCTAAGGAGCAAATGTGGCGCAGCGCATAGCAGTGCTCGGTGCCAGCGGCTATATCGGGCAGCGGCTGGTACAAGCCCTCAGTGAGCAGGGTCATCAGGTTAAAGCCGCGGCGCGGCGCTTAGGGCGGCTGCGAAAGCTGGCGCTGGCGAATGTCTCGCTGCATGAGATTGACCTCTTCTGGCCGCAGGCGCTGCCCGCGCTGCTGGAGGATGTCGATACCCTCTACTATCTGGTGCACAGCATGGGCGAGAGCGGCGACTTTGTCGCACATGAGCGGCAGATCGCCCTTAATGTGCGCGATGCGCTACAAGGCTCCGGTGTGAAACAGGTGATCTATCTCAGCTCTTTGCAAGCCCACGAGGGAAGCGACTCCGATCATCTGCTGGCCCGCCAGCACACCGGCGATCTGCTGCGCGCCGCGGGCGTGCCGGTCACCGAGCTGCGCGCCGGGATCATTGTTGGTGCCGGTTCGGCGGCGTTTGAGGTGATGCGCGACATGGTCTTCAACCTGCCGGTGCTGACCCCACCGCGCTGGGTGCGCTCGCGCACTACCCCCATCGCGCTGGAGAATCTGCTGCACTACCTGCTTGAGTTGCTCAACCATCCGACCGATACGCACCGGGTGTTTGAAGCCGCGGGGCCGGAAGTGCTCACCTATCAGCAGCAATTTATCCGTTTTATGGCGGTGAGCGGCGTCAAGCGCCCGCTGATCCCGCTACCGCTGCCGACGCGGCTTATCTCGGTGTGGTTTTTACACCTCATCACCTCCGTGCCGCCCTCTATTGCGAAAGCGTTAATCCAGGGGCTGAAACATGACCTGCTGGCGGATGACCGCGCCCTGCGCGCGTTAATTCCGCAAACCCTAATCTCCTTTGATGAAGCGGTGCGCCGGACGCTCAGGGAGGAGGAGAAGCTGGTGAACTCCAGCGACTGGGGCTACGATCCGCAGGCTTTCTCCCGCTGGCGGCCGCAATATGGCTACTACCCGAAGCAAGCCGGTTTTAGCGTCACCACCCAGGCCAGCGCGCAGGCGTTATGGCAGGTGATCAACGGTATCGGCGGCCAAGAGCGCTACTTTTTTGGCAATCCTCTGTGGCAAACCCGCGCCGCGCTCGACAGGCTTATCGGCCATAAGCTGGCGCACGGGCGGCCGCAACGCCCTTATTTGCAGGTTGGCGATGCGGTAGACAGCTGGAAAGTGATTATCGTTGAGCCGGAGCAGCAGCTTGCCCTGCTGTTTGGCATGAAAGCGCCGGGGCTTGGGCGGTTAGTTTTTACCGTGACGGATAAGGGTGATTGCCGGGTGCTGGATGTGCGCGCCTGGTGGCATCCGCACGGTATGCCGGGGCTTTTTTACTGGCTGCTGATGTTTCCGGCGCATCTGTTTATTTTTCGCGGTATGGCGCAACGTATCGCCAGCCTTGCGGAAAAAGGCAGTGAAAAAGTCTGAGCCCATCGCCTTTCTTTTAACAATCCCATTGCATCAGGACGTGATTCACGAAAGAATGCGCGCGATAAACGCTTAACACAGTGGATTGCTATGAAGGTTCTGGTCACGGGCGCAACCAGCGGTTTAGGCCGAAACGCGGTCGAATATCTGCGGCAAAAAGGCATTGCAGTCCGGGCGACGGGCCGCAACGAAGCGATGGGCAAGCTGCTCTGCAAGATGGGCGCTGAGTTTGTACCGGCGGATTTAACCCAGCTGGTCTCTTCGCAGGCGAAAGTGATGCTCGCGGGTATCGATACATTGTGGCACTGCTCGAGTTTCACCTCGCCCTGGGGTACTCAGGAAGCGTTTGATCTCGCCAACGTGCGCGCCACGCGCCGTCTCGGCGAATGGGCGGTTGCCTGGGGCGTGCGTAACTTTATCCATATCTCCTCGCCGTCGCTCTATTTCGACTATCACCACCACCGCGACATTGACGAAGCCTTCCGCCCGCGGCGTTTCGCCAACGAGTTTGCCCGCAGTAAAGCCGCCGGTGAGCAGGTAATCGATCTGCTGGCGCAGGCGAACCCGCAAACCCGCTTTACCATTTTGCGCCCGCAGAGCCTGTTTGGCCCGCACGATAAAGTCTTTATCCCGCGGCTGGCGCAGATGATGCAGCACTACCGCAGCGTGCTGCTGCCGCGCGGCGGGGATGCGCTGGTCGATATGACCTATTACGAAAATGCGGTGCATGCGATGTGGCTGGCGAGCCAGCCGGAATGCGACGCCCTTCCCTCCGGGCGCGCTTTTAATATCACCAACGGCGAACCGCGCTCGCTGCGCACCATTGTGCAGACACTGATCGATGAGCTGGGTATCGACTGCCGTATTCGCTCCGTGCCCTATACCATGCTGGATATGGTGGCCCGCAGTATGGAGCGCTTCGGCGACAAGCGCGCGAAAGAGCCCGCCTTTACGCACTACGGGGTGTCGAAGCTCAATTTTGATTTCACGCTGGATATCAAACGCGCGCAGCAGGAGCTGGGCTACACGCCGATTGTGACGCTCGATGAGGGCATCAGACGCACGGCGTTCTGGCTAAAAGATCACGGCAAGCTGCACCGCTAAGGGACTTAAAACGGCCCGGACCTGATCTCGGAAACCCGCTGGCCGTTTTTATTGATGTAAAACCACTCACCGCCGCCCAGCGCCATATGTTCTCCCTCGCGCTGCGGCTTGCAGCCGTTACAGACCAGCGCTTTACCCTCCTGAAACTGCCAGGCGTAATCAAACTGCGGCGCAATATGGTTGCGAAACGAATCGTCCCAGTAACCCACTTTGCCATTCTGCCGGGCGCGTACCAGCCCTTCGACAAACCAGTCCGGCCCGTTATCGAAATGCACTACCGGCAGGTAGCGATCCGGCGCGCGGACATAGTAGTCGGCATCCGGTAGCCCCGCTTCGCGGGTGTAGTCATATAAGCCAACCCACGACATGCCATCCACAGCCTGGCTCTTCTCGAACAGCTCCGGCAGAAACAGCAGCTTGCCCTCCTGCAGGGTGGCGCAGTTAGCGAGGGTCTCGACGTTGTCCGTTTTTTTATCCCAGTAAGCACAGCTAAAGGGCGGTGTCGGCGCACTGTGGGCGGTAAAAGCCGCCATCAGCAGCGCGCCGGTAAGGATGCGTAAACCCATCTCCATTGACCTCGTCATAAGCCGGTCGGCAGAGATCACTCTGCCTGACCATATTTTTCCAGTAAAGCCTCGGCGATCGCTAAGCTTTCGGCGTCAGCTACGCCGTCCCACTTCGCCGGGCGAAAATGCATTTGAAATGCCATGATGACCCGCTTTTGTTGCAGCGGTGTCATATACGATTTGACGTCATACCCGTAACGCGCCAGCAGGTCGAGCAGTGCCGCGTTGCTGACCCGCGTGTACTCCGCGCGGCCATTGAGGTAAAACGCCACGCGCGCCGGATCGGGCCAGGCGCCAATCCCCTGCGCGGCTAGCACCTGCCAGGGAAACTGCGGGCCGGGATCGTCTTTGCGCTGCGGGGCGATATCCGCATGCGCCACCACATTCTGCGGCGGGATGTTGTAACGCGCGACGATATCTTTTACCAGCGGAATCAACGCATTGATTTGTGCCTGCGCAAAAGGAACGAAGGTTTTGCCGCCCGACGTCTTCTGCCAGCCGCGGTTTTCCAGCTCAATGCCGATTGAAGTGTCGTTAATGCGCGTCGATCCACGCCAGAAGCTGGCCCCCGCATGCCACGCCAGTTTCTGCTCCGGCACCAGCTGCCAGATGCGCGGTTTGCCCTTTTCTCGCGGCGGATTGGCCGGGATTAAGTAGTGCGAACTGACATCTTTGCCGAGCAGTGTAGTCAACGAGACATCAAAATCATCTGCCGTATAATGGATCACCAGCACCTTGATGCGGGGATAAGCCGCTTGCGCCTGATAACGGGTCACCAGTTGATAGCCAGGTTTCTCAATAACGCCTTTGTTGTCATCTTTTTTATCGCTGGCACAGCCTGCCAGTATCAGCGCCAGTAGCACTATTCCCCACGTTTTCATGCTTCTCCTTTTAACCATCAATGCGTTACCAGACACATTATGAGAGCAATACACTATTCTTGAAAGGTTGCGACTTCTGAACAGAAATAAGGAAATCATTATGCGCTATTCAGTTTTGACTCTTGTTATGCCGTGCGCGCTGCTGTTAAGCGCTTGTACCACCGTTGAGCCCGCTTTCAAAGATACCGGCGCACGCGTCGGTGCCTGTGTTGAAGGCGGCCCAGACAGTGTGGCACAGCAATTCTATGACTACCGCATTGAACATCCGGGCGCTAACTGGTCTTCGCTGCGTCCTTACCTGAGTGACGATCTGAGCAAAATGCTTACCGCCGCCAGCCGCGACGCGCGTAATAACGTGCTGCTGAAGGGCGACCCGTTCTCCAGCCGTAACCTGGCACCGGAGAAAGCGGATGTCGCCAGCGCCTCAACCATCCCCAACAGCGACGCGCGCAATATCCCGCTGCGCGTGACGTTGACCAAAGGCGATCAGCGCTGGCAGGACGAGGTACTGATGATCCGCGAAGGCCAGTGCTGGGCGGTCGATGATGTGCGCTACCTCGGCGGCACGGTGCATGCCCCGGCCGGCACGCTGCGCCAGTCGGTCGAGCACCGCTAAGTATTGACTAAACTCATCAATAACCCCCGTAAAATGTCTGGCATTCTGTGAGGAATGCCGACATTTATGCCTGGTTCCCACACCGACCAGTGATATGTGCTAACTTTATGTAGTAACTTGGTTTATTTTTAAGTTTTAACGCACAAATATTGCATAACTATTCTGTCAACGTTACTATTTGCGGCCTCAATTGCTATCAGACTGCTTCGATGAGTATTAAATTAAACAGCATCAATTGCTTCTACGGCGCACACCAGGCGCTGTTCGATATCACACTGGAGTGCCCGCAGGGTGAAACGCTGGTGCTGCTCGGCCCAAGCGGCGCGGGGAAAAGCTCGCTGCTGCGCGTGCTTAACCTGCTCGAAATGCCGCGCTCTGGCCAGTTGACCATCGCAGGCAATCATTTCGATTTCGCCAAAACCCCTTCTGATAACGCGATTCGCGAATTGCGCCAGAATGTGGGCATGGTGTTTCAGCAATATAATCTTTGGCCGCATCTCACCGTGCAGCAGAACCTGATTGAAGCGCCGTGCCGCGTGCTCGGATTACGCAAAGATGAGGCGCTGGCGCGCGCCGAGAAGCTGCTCGAACGTTTACGCCTGAAGCCCTACAGCGATCGCTATCCGCTGCACCTTTCCGGCGGCCAGCAGCAGCGCGTGGCAATTGCTCGCGCGCTGATGATGGAGCCGCAGGTGTTGCTGTTTGATGAGCCAACCGCCGCGCTCGATCCAGAGATCACGGCACAGATCGTCAGCATCATTCGCGAGCTGTCGCAAACCGGTATTACGCAAGTTATCGTGACCCACGAAGTGGAAGTGGCGCGCAAGACGGCCAGTCGCGTGGTGTATATGGAAAATGGTCACATTGTTGAGCAAGGGGATGCGGGCTGCTTTGCCGCGCCGCAGACCGACGCGTTTAAATACTACCTATCTCACTGAAGACTCGGGAATAATGACAATGAAAAAATTACTGATCGCCGCACTTGTTGCCAGCATCAGCCTTAGCGCTACAGCAGCCCAGACCATCCGTTTCGCCACCGAAGCGAGCTACCCTCCGTTTGAATCGACCGACGCCAATAACAAAATCGTCGGTTTCGATGTCGATCTGGCGAACGCCCTGTGTAAAGAGATCGACGCCACCTGTACCTTTACCAACCAGGCCTTTGACAGCCTGATCCCGAGCCTGAAATTCCGCCGCTTCGACGCGGTAATGGCCGGGATGGATATCACGCCGGAGCGTGAAAAACAGGTGCTGTTCACCACCCCGTATTACGACAACTCTGCGCTGTTCGTCGGCCAAAAGGGTAAATTCACCGGCATCGACCAGTTGAAAGGCAAGCGTGTCGGCGTGCAGAATGGCACCACGCACCAGAAATTCATCACCGATAAGCACCCGGAAATCACCACCGTGCCTTACGACAGCTACCAGAACGCGCGTCTGGATCTGCAAAATGGCCGTATTGATGCCGTCTTCGGCGACACGGCGGTAGTGACCGAGTGGCTGAAGTCTGACGCCAAACTGGCCGCCGTCGGCGATAAAGTGACTGACAAAGATTACTTCGGCACCGGCCTCGGTATCGCGGTACGCCAGGGTAACACCGAGCTGCAGCAGAAATTTAACGCCGCGCTGGAAAAAGTGAAGAAAGATGGGACTTACCAGACCATCTACAGCAAATGGTTCCAGAAGTAATACTGAATGAATGAAATGTTTCCATTAGCAAGCGCCGCCGGGATGACCGTCGGCCTTGCCGTCTGCGCGCTGATCATCGGCCTGGTGCTGGCGATGATCTTTGCCGTCTGGGAGTCGGTCAAATGGCGACCGATTGCCTGGATCGGCACCGCGCTGGTGACGATTTTACGCGGCCTGCCAGAGATTCTGGTGGTGCTGTTTATCTATTTCGGCTCCTCACAGCTACTGCTGTTGCTGTCGGACGGCTTTATTCTCAACCTCGGCGTTGTGCAGATCCCGGTACAGATGCAGATTGAGAATTTCGACGTCAGCCCGTTCCTCTGCGGCGTGATCGCCCTCTCCCTGCTCTACGCGGCTTATGCCTCGCAAACCCTGCGCGGTGCGTTAAAAGCGGTGCCTGAGGGTCAGCGCGAGTCGGGCCAGGCGCTGGGCTTATCGAAAGGGGCGATCTTCTTTCGCCTGGTGATGCCGCAGATGTGGCGTCACGCGCTTCCTGGGCTCGGTAATCAGTGGCTGGTGCTGCTGAAAGATACCGCGCTGGTGTCGCTGATAAGCGTTAACGATCTGATGCTGCAAACCAAAAGTATCGCTACCCGCACCCAGGAGCCGTTTACCTGGTATATCGTGGCGGCGGCGATCTATCTGGTGATCACCCTGCTCAGCCAGTGGGTGCTGAAACGCATCGATCTGCGCGCGACGCGCTTTGAACGGAGGCCGGGATAATGCTTGAGTTTATGCCCGAGCTGTTCAAAGGCCTGCACACCAGCCTGACGCTGACGGTGGCCTCGCTGATTGTGGCGCTGGTGCTTTCACTGCTCTTCACCATCGTGCTGACGCTGAAAACGCCGGTGCTGACGCAGATTGTCCGCGCCTATATCACGCTCTTTACCGGCACGCCGCTGCTGGTGCAGATCTTCCTGATTTACTACGGGCCGGGGCAGTTCCCCTCTTTGCAGAACTATCCGGCGATCTGGCGTCTGCTCTCTGAGCCGTGGCTCTGCGCGCTCATTGCGCTGTCGCTTAACAGCGCGGCTTATACCACGCAGCTCTTCTACGGTGCTATTCGCGCCATCCCGGATGGGCAGTGGCAATCCTGCGGCGCGCTTGGGATGAGTAAGAAAGATACGCTGGCGATCCTGCTGCCCTACGCGTTTAAACGTGCCCTCTCCTCCTACTCGAACGAAGTGGTGCTGGTATTTAAAAGTACCTCGCTGGCCTACACCATTACCTTGATGGAAGTGATGGGTCACGGGCAACTGCTGTATGGACGCACCTACGATGTGACGGTGTTTGGCGCAGCCGGTTTAATCTATCTGGTGGTAAACGGCCTGCTGACGCTGATGATGCGCCTGATTGAGCGCAAAGCGCTGGCCTTTGAGCGGCGCAACTAAACTGCATAGGTAATCTGTAGAGGCGAGCTAATGACCCCATTACTCGCATTTATTTTTACCCCCAATAAAATAAATAAGCATTATAGTTGCATATAAATTCATACACTGGCATTGTTAATCCCATGCCTCCGGGTAACAACAATAAGATAGACAGACAGGAGTTTACTCATGAAAAAAATGATACTGGCCGCCCTTCTCGCTACCGTTTCCGCAGGGAGCTTTGCGGCCGATAAGATCAGCTTCGGCGTGTCGGCGACCTATCCCCCGTTTGAATCCCTGGATGCGGGCAATAAGATTGTCGGCTTCGATATCGATCTGGCGAACGCGCTCTGCAAGCAGATGCAGGCCAATTGCACCTTTACCAATCACGCCTTCGACAGCCTGATCCCGGCGCTGAAATTTAAGAAGTATGACGCGGTGATCTCCGGGATGGACATTACCCCTGAGCGTAGCAAACAGGTGGCGTTTACCGACCCCTATTACGCCAACTCCGCGCTGGTGATTGCCAAAAAAGATGCCTTTAAATCCTTCGACGATCTGAAGGGCAAACGCATCGGTATGGAAAATGGCACCACCCATCAGAAATATTTGCAGGATAAGCACCCGGAAGTGACCACCGTGGCATATGACAGCTACCAGAACGCGATTATCGACCTGAAAAATGGCCGTATCGACGGGGTGTTTGGTGATACCGCCGTGGTGAATGAGTGGCTGAAAACCAACCCGCAGCTGGGTGTGGCAACGCCGAAAGTGACCGACCCGCAATATTTCGGCACCGGTCTTGGCATCGCTGTGCGCCCGGATAACAAAGCGCTGCTGGAGAAGTTGAACGCTGCGCTGAAAGCGATTAAAGCCGACGGCACCTACCAGAAAATCAGCGATCAGTGGTTCCCGCAGTAAGCCGTTCTTTGTAGGCCGGATAAGGCGCCAGCCGCCATCCGGCAATTACATCCCACACCAATGCCAGATGGCGCGCTTTTGTAGGCCGGATAAGGCGGAGCCGCCATCCGGCAATTAACTCGGCACAAATGCCTGATGGCGCTTCGCTTATCAGGCCTACGGGTTTGGCTTATCGGGCCTACGGGTTTTACGTTTAACGCCGTGCGCCCGAGGTGGCGATCGGCGTTTCGACGCGCTCCATCGCTATCGGGATGCTTTTATACGCCGGGATGCCGCTTTTGGTGTCGTGGCTGTCCAGCGGCACCAGAATATTGGCCTCCGGGTAATAGGCCCCTACCGAACCGGGTGCCATATCGATCACCACAACCGTCAGGTTATCCATCCGCCGCGAGGTGGGGTTCCCCTCGGGATCGAGCGCCACCACATTCACCTGATCGCCGACGCGCAGCTCGCGTCGCTCCGCCTCGTCGGCATTGATAAACAACACATCCCGTCGCCCGGTCACGCCACGATAACGGTCATTCAACCCGTAAAGCGTGGTGTTGTACTGATCGTGGCTGCGCAAAGTGGTGAGCACCAGGTCGTGGCACTTGAGCGATCGCGGATCCTCATTAATCCCCTGCATAATTTTAAACTCGGCAAAGCCCGACGGTGTGTTCCACTCCCGCTCCGAGGCAGCGTTACGCAGGCGGAAGCCGCCCGGTTGTTTGACCCGTTCATTGAAATTTGCAAACGCCGGGAAGACCGCTTCGATGGCGTCGCGAATATTGCTGTAGTCGTTAACCATCCGGTCCCAGTTCACCACCGTCTGCGGCAGCGTCGCTTTGGCAAGAGCCGCCACCAGCGCGGGCTCCGACTTCAGGTGCGGTGAAGCAGGGTTTAACGATCCGCGCGAGGCGTGCACCATCGACATTGAATCCTCCACCGTCACGCTCTGCGCCCCGGATAATTGCTCATCGGTTTCGGTCCGCCCAATCACCGGGAAGAGGTAGTTGTGTTTGCCGAGCAGCAGATGGGAGCGGTTCAGTTTGGTCGCCATATGCACCACCAGATCGAGCTTGCGCATCGCCGGGAAGGTGACTTGCGGATCGGAGATCGCTTCAGCCAGATTGCCGCCCAGGCAGAGCAGCGCATTCACTTTACCGTCGCGCATCGCCTGAATGGCAGCCACCGCGCCGTGCCCATGCTCACGCGGTGGTTTAAAACCAAACACCCGTTCGAGGTTATCGAGAAACTCGGCAGAGGGAATTTCAGTGATGCCAACGGTGCGGTCGCCCTGCACATTGGAGTGGCCGCGCAGTGGGCAGATACCCGCCCCTTTCTTACCAATATTGCCGCGCAGCAGCAGCAGGTTGGCAATCTGTTGCACGTTTTGCGTGCCGTACTGATGCTGGGTGATGCCCATGCCGTAGCAGATAATGGTGCGCTCAGAGTCGGCGTAAAGCCGGGCGATGTTCTGGATCTCCTCGCGCTCCATACCGGAGACTTTCAGGATATGGTCCCAGTCGGTGGCGTCGAGATCGGCTTTCAGCTCCGCAAAACCCTGCGTGTGCTGGCGGATAAACACCTCATCGATTACGCCCGGTTCACCGTTCGCCAGCGCCTGCTCGTGCATCGACAGCAGGATCTTCATGACGCCTTTCAGCATCGCCGCATCACCGCCGACGCGCACTTTGTAGTAGGTCGAGGCGAGTTTGGTTGAGCTAAGGGCCAGCATCTCTATCGGGCTTTGCGGTGAGGTAAAGCGCTCAAGGCCGCGCTCGCGCAACGGGTTGATGGCGACAATGGTCGCGCCGCGTTTTGAGACCTCCCGCAGCGTACCGAGCATGCGCGGATGGTTGGTACCGGGGTTGTGGCCGATGCAGAGCACCAGGTCGCAGTGGTCAAAGTCCTCCAGTTCGACGGTGCCTTTACCGACGCCAATCGACTCCGGCAGCCCGACGCTGGTCGGCTCATGACACATATTCGAGCAGTCGGGGAAGTTGTTGGTGCCATATTCGCGGGCAAAGAGTTGCCAGAGAAACGCCGCTTCGTTGGAGGCACGACCGGAGGTGTAAAACTCCACGCTATTTGGATCGTCATAGCTTTGCAGCAGTGCGCCAATCTCCTGAAACGCGGTCTCCCACTCAATCGCCTGATAGGTGTCGCTCTCAGCGTCATATTTCATCGGGTGGGTTAAGCGCCCCTCGCCTTCCAGCTCAAAGGCATTGCGCTGCCACAGTTCGCTGACGGTGTGCGCCGCGAAGAATTCCGGCGTCGCGCGCTTGCTGGTCGCCTCCCAGGAGACGGCCTTGGCACCGTTTTCACAAAATTCGAATGAGGAGGTGTGCTGCGGATCTGGCCACGCGCAGCCGGGGCAGTCAAAGCCCTGCGGCTGGTTTACTTTAAATAGCGCAATCACATCCTGTTTGACGGACATCTGCCCACGCAGCGCATCGGCTACCGCTTTTAACGCGCCCCAGCCGCCCGCCGAGCCGCCGTATGGCGCGATCCCTACCGTTGATTGTTTCTGCTCTTTCATATTGCCCCACACTGTTCGCGTCGCTTTTGGCTTAAGCCTGGTACAAAAAACGCGCCTGTGGGGCAAAAAAGTCAGTATTTCGTCGCGCCAAATGGCTTTTAAGCGGAAGAATTAACGCCTGATAAGCAGGGTAAGCACTTCGTAATGGGCAGTATGGGGAAACATATCAAACAGTTGCACGCGCGCAACGCGGTAATCCGCAAGCGCGGCAACATCCTTCGCCATCGTCTGTGCATTACAGCTGGAGTAGATGATCCACGGCGGCGCCATGCGGCTCAGGTAGTCACAAAGCTCTGCGCCAATGCCGCGGCGCGGCGGGTTGACCAGCACCAGGTCCGGCACCGACTTTTGCGCAGTGGCGAAACGGGTTGAATCGAGTGCCTGGAAGTGAAGATTGTGCAGCCCCAGCGCCTCGGCGGATTGCGTCGCACAGGCGATCGCTTCCGGCGCGATCTCAATCCCGGTCAGCTTCATCTCCGGCGTGGCACAGTGCAGGCCAAAGCCGCCGACGCCGCAGAAGAGATCCCACATATGGTTGACCGGAAGTTGGCGCACCCAGTCCCGCGCCGTGGCGTAGAGCTGGCTGGCGACCGCCGGGTTGGTCTGGAAAAAGCTCTGCGGGCGAATAGCGAGCGGCACGCCGTTGAAATTCTCCGCCAGCGCCTGTTGGTCGGTAAGAAAGATCTCCCTCTCCCCTTCCATGATCGCCATATGCACCGGCTGGATATTTACCGAGATCACCTTCAGCTGCGGCAGCTGCGCCTGTAACGCTGGCAGCGCGGCGCGCAGCTGCTCAACTTTCGCCTCTGAGCGCAGCACAAAGCGCAGCATCATGCCGCCGTCGAGCAGGCTTTCGGTCAATAAGAGGTATTTCAGTTCACCGCGTTTGCGCGCCACATTATAGGGCGTTAACCCGGCGCGGGCGATAAAGGGTTTCAGGGCGGCAAATACCGGGGCGAAGGTCTCCGGGTAGAGCGGGCAGGCGGTGAGATCTTCCGGCGTCCCGTCGCGGTGCAGCATGCCGAGCAGCGGTTTTTCAACGCTGCCGCTGACCACCATTTTGGCTTTATTACGAAAGCCCTGCTCCGGGCCGCGCACCGGCTCGCACCATGACTCCACCGCAAAGGGGGCGAGCAATGCGCGCAGATGATCCATCTTGGCGGAGAGTTGCAACGGGAGCGGCTGGGCGATCCACTCACAGGAGCGGCAGCGACCGGCGTCGAAGAGAGCGCACTGCATAGATAAAGCCTTTCAATTTGCGGGGGCGGGATTGTACCACCGTTATTGCAGGCGGAAAAAGCGTCGGCTCGGCGTCGGCACAAAGAGCAGGAACAGCACCAGCAGATCGGGGAGCTTTTGCATCATCAGGGAGTGGAAGATCTCCCGGCGCGAACTGCCGGCGATGCTGAAGAGTTCCGGGTAGCCATAGCCCAGTGACGCGGCCCACAGGTAGGCGGTCGAGGTAAGCTGCGTTACCAGATAGAGCCAGCGCGCCCAGCGCCGCCCTTTTATCACCGAGAAGGCGCAGAGGATCTCAACAAAGACCAGCATCAGGCTGCCAAGGAAAATCAGCGTCAGGCTCCAGGTCTGGGCGCTGCGGTGCACGAAGTCGAGCAGCCCGCGCCAGCCGAGCAGGTTCATGATCATCAGCACGTCGACACAGCGAATGGTAATGATGGCGATAGCCGCCACCTGAACCAGCGCCGGTATATTTGGCGTCGCGTGGTGCGTGGTTTTGTTGAAGAACCCCAATTCCATGATTTCCCTGTGAAAAATGCCGCGCAAGCGCGGCATCAACGACACAATTTCCAGATTCTAATGAGTTCAGCCCTGTCTTGCACGCTGGATATCACGCTGGCGCTGTTTTTCCGCTCTCGCCATCAGGAACCAGGCGATAAGACCGACAATCCCCACCACGCCGAGAATAATCGATGCCAGCGCGTTGATCTCCGGGTTAACCCCCATGCGCACGCTGGAGAAGACCAGCATCGGCAGCGTAGTAGCACCAGGACCGGAGACAAAACTGGCGATCACCAGGTCATCCAGTGACAGGGTAAAGGCCAGCAGCCAGCCGGAGACAATCGCCGGCATGATCATCGGCAGCGTAATCACAAAGAAGACCTTCAGCGGCGTTGCGCCAAGATCCATCGCCGCCTCTTCAATCGAGCGATCCAGCTCGCGCAGCCGCGAGGAGATCACCACCGCGACATAGGCGGTACAGAAAGTAACGTGCGCCAGCCAGATGGTGAGCATGCCGCGATCCGCTGGCCAGCCGATGGCGTGTGCCAGCGCGACAAACAGCAGCAGCAGCGACAGGCCGGTGATCACATCCGGCATTACCAGCGGCGCGGTGATCATAAAGGCGAAGCCGTTCGCGCCGCGAAAGCGCCCAAAGCGCACCATTACTACCGCCGCAATGGTGCCTAAAATCACCGCCATCGTCGCCGCGCAGGCAGCAATCGTCAGGCTTAAGCCTACCGCGCTCATCATCGCGTCATCGTGGAACAACTCGCTATACCAGCGCGTTGACCACCCTGCCCACACCGTCACCAGTTTTGAGCTGTTAAAAGAGTAGACCACCAGCATCAGCATGGGGGCATAAAGGAAGGTAAAACCTATCACCAGGATCAGGATGCGCCAGGGCGAACGCACTACCGGTAAATTGCTCATGCCTTCTCCCCCGTCTGTTTCTGCTGATGCTTGTGGAACCACATGATCGGCACAATCAAGAGTAGCAGCATGATTACCGCCACCGCCGAGGCCACCGGCCAGTCGCGGTTATTGAAGAACTCCTGCCACAGCACGCGGCCAATCATAATGCTGTCCGGCCCGCCGAGCAGCTCCGGGATCACGAACTCGCCGACCGCCGGAATAAACACCAGCATCGAACCGGCGATAATTCCCCCTTTGGTTAGCGGCACAATCACGCTGAAGAAGGTTTTCAGCGGACGCGCACCAAGATCGAGGGAAGCTTCCACCAGCGAGTAGTCAATACGTGTCAGCGCGGTGTAGATCGGCAGCACCATAAAGGGCAGATAGGCATAGACAATGCCGATATAGACCGCGAGATTGGTGTGCAGAATAGTCAGCGGCTGATCGATAACCCCCAGCCAGAGCAGAAAGTTGTTCAGCACGCCGTTGTTTTTCAGGATCCCCATCCAGGCGTAAACGCGGATCAGAAACGAGGTCCACGACGGCAGAATCACCAGTAGCAGCAGGATATTGCGCGTCGACGGCTTACTGTGCGCCACTGCCCACGCCAGCGGATAGCCGAGCAGCAGACAGCAGATCGTCGAGATGCCCGCTACCTGCAACGACTGCAAATAGGCCTCGATATAGAGCGGATCGTCGGTCAGTTGCAGGAAGTTGCCGAGATTAAGCGTAATCGTCAGCTGCCCGTCGGCCCATTCCAGCAGATCCGTATAGGGCGGGATTTGACGCGCCATCTCCGCGAGGCTGATTTTGAAGACGATCAAAAACGGCAGCAGAAACAGCAGCGTCAGCCAGATATAGGGCAGCGCAATCACCAGCTTGCGCCCGTGGCGCATTTGCAGGCGCGCCAGCCACAGCTTTACACCGCCCGGTTTTGTTACGCGGGCCGGTGGCTCGAGTGTACTCATCGCCGCTCCTTAAACCGTCAGAACCACACAACTGTCGGCATCCCAGCAGAGACGTACTTCATCGCCCCATGTTGGCGCGCCTTTGCGGTAGCGATGCGCGTTTTGCAGCTGGGCGCTGATCATCTGCCCGCTCTGCAACCGCACATGATAAATAGAGAGATCGCCAAGGTAGGCGATATGCACCACTTCGCCGACGGCAAAGTTGTAGCCATCGGCCGGCGGATCGTCGCACAGCATGATCTTCTCCGGGCGCAGCGCCACGTAGACCGGCACGTTATCCACCACCGAGGCATCAGGGTCGACTTTCAGCGGATGCACCAGCCCCGGCGACTCAATTACCAGACCATCTTCCTGACGATCCTTCAGCAACCCTTCGAAGACATTCACTGAGCCGATAAACTCGGCGCTGTAGCGGGTGGTCGGATGCTCGTAAATCTCTTCCGGCTCACCAATCTGCACAAATTTGCCGCGGTTCATGATGGCGATACGCCCGGCCATGGTCATCGCCTCTTCCTGATCGTGGGTCACCATCACGCAGGTGACGCCGACGCGTTCAAGAATATCGACCACTTCCAGCTGCATGCGGTCGCGCAGCTTTTTATCCAGCGCGCCCATCGGCTCATCAAGCAGCAGCAGCTTCGGCCGCTTGGCGAGGCTGCGCGCCAGCGCCACGCGCTGACGCTGACCGCCAGAGAGCTGGTGCGGCTTGCGTTTGGCAAACTCACTCATGTGCACCAGGTGCAGCATTTCGGCGACGCGGCTGGCGATCTCCGCTTTCGGCAGCTTGTCCTGCTTGAGGCCAAAAGCGATATTCTGCTCAACGGTCATGTGCGGGAAGAGCGCGTAGGACTGGAACATCATATTGATCGGGCGCAGGTAGGGCGGCACGTGGGCCAGGTCGACGCCGTCGAGCATAATCTGCCCGTGGGTCGGCTGCTCAAAGCCTGCCAGCATGCGCAGCAGCGTTGATTTACCGCAGCCCGATGCGCCGAGCAGGGCAAAGATTTCGCCTTTATAGATAGTCAGGCTGACATCATCCACGGCGTGCTGGCCGTCGAAGGATTTGGTCAGGTTACGGATCTCCAGCAGCGGCGTCAGAACCTTGCGGCTCTTCGCCTGCGGGCGGGGAATAGCGTCATTCACTACGGTGCTCTCCGGCATAAGCATCACCCTGCTTCAACAGGTTGTCATACAGATGACGGGACAGCAGGCGCGCCCGCTGTCCCGTTTTGGGGCGGCTGCACCGGCGCGGTGCAGCGCTTTCACCAGTCAGGTGATTGATTTATTTGCCGCTTTTGACTTTTGTCCAGGCGCGGGTACGTACGCGGTCGATTTTCGGCTCCTGCACTTTCAGCGTGAAGAGTTTGGCGAAGACATCCGGCGGCGGGAAGATGGCCGGGTTGTTACGCACCTCTTCGCTGATCAGCGGTACAGAAGCTTTGTTGCCGTTCGCGTAGTAGACGTGGTCACTGATGTGCGCCATCACGTCGGGACGCATCAGGTAGTTAAGGAACTGGTAGGCTTCATCGGTATTTTTGGCATCTTTCGGCATGGCGAAGACGTCAAAGAAGGCCAGCGCCCCTTCCTTCGGAATGATGTAGTTGATGTTAACGCCGTTCTTCGCCTCTTTCGCACGGTTAGCCGCCTGCCAGACGTCGCCCGCCCAGCCGATGGCTACGCAGATATCGCCGTTAGCGAGATCGTTAATGTATTGCGAAGAGTGGAAGTAGCGGATATTCGGACGTAGCTTCAGCAGCAGATCCGTCGCCGGGCCGGTGTAATCATCCGCTTTGGTGCTGTTGGGATCTTTGCCGAGGTAGTTCAGCACGGTGGCGAAAATCTCTTCCGGCGCATCAAGGAAGGAGACACCGCAGCTCTTCAGCTTCTCAAGATTTTCCGGCTTCAGCACGACATCCCAGCTATCGATCGGCACATCTTTGCCGAGCACCGCTTTGACTTTATCGACGTTGTAGCCAATACCGGTGGTCGCCCACAGGTAAGGGAAAGCGTATTTGTTATCCGGGTCGTGTTTCGCGACCATCTTCAACACTTCCGGATCGAGGTTTTTCCAGTTCGGCAGCTTGCTCTTATCGAGCGGCTGGAAGACGCCCGCCGAGAGCTGGCGCTCAAGGAAACTGGCGGACGGCACGACGAGATCAAACCCGGTGCTGCCGGCCATTAATTTGCCTTCCAGCACTTCGTTGGAGTCGAAGACGTCGTAAACCACTTTAATACCGGTCTCTTTCTCAAAATTTGCGACGGTGTCCGGCGCAATATAGTCAGACCAGTTGTACACATGCAGCGTCTTTTGCCCGGCGGCGAGCGTGCCGGCAGAGAGAGCCATTAACGCACCCGCAACAACACCCGATACCCATTTTTTTCTTGAGGCACTCATATCTCATTCCTTCTGGAAAGCTCGTTAAGCTACGAACTAAATCTACGCTTTCTGGGATATGCAAGATTCATGCATAGTTTGTCACTCTGCTCTGCGCCGAAGAGTAAAATCACTCCGGCAGACGCCGCATGCTTTTTAAAGCAGCGCAAGAATAACTGTAGCCAGGGTTTGAGGCTATAGGGCAGATAAAAAACCGCCTTTTATCAATTTTTTATGCAATAAGTCTCTATGGGATAAGCCAGAAGGCGAGGAATGATGGTGAATCATTCTTTAAAGAAAGGTTAAAAGCAGAATAAAAAATGTGGCAGCGCAACCCCCGTGGTAGTGGCTGCGCTAATCGATGCGGGAATCAGTGGAGAAAATTGTTCGGTTCTTCGTCGCCGGCCAGCAGATCCTCTTCGCCCGGCGTGAAAAGCAGCTGGTGCGCGTTGGCTTCCATAATCACCATCGAAACCTGCTCTTCGCTCTGGCGCATAAACCACGCGAACTGCTCAAAGGCGATGCCGGGGCCGATGCTGAGCGTCTGGCACACCACCAGCTTCGGCAGATTATCATCCTGCATATCGAGGAAGGCTTTGACCGTCAGCGAGCTGGCGTTGATCGCCGAAAGATCCGCCGCCAGCGCCAGCAGCGCAGAGGGTTTCACTTCCGCCATGGCGGTAAAAAGCAGAACATCATTGACCAGGTCGACTTTCGCATCGAACACGCCGTCAAAATTCTGCATATGTGGCAGGTGCAGCGCCTGGCAGGTATCGCACTCAAAGAAGTTAATGCTGAGTTGATCAAGCCATTGACGAAGCGTGTCCAGACCGGGGACGACCAGTGAATCCATAGAAAACGTGCTCTGTTGGGGAAAAAATTGCCCATAGCTTACGCAAAAAGCCGTGGGCGCACCATGCTCAGGCAGGAAAATCCTCTTAGCCGCCGGTTTTCAGGCAGAATCCCGGCATCGCCTGGCGCTCAATCCAGTGGATCATTCGCCCGGCAATATCCAGCCCGGTGGCTTTTTCGATCCCTTCAAGCCCCGGTGAGGCATTGACTTCCATCACCAGCGGGCCGCGGTTGGCACGCAAAATATCGACCCCCGCGACATCCAGCCCGAGCGTGTGCGCCGCTGCCAGGGCGATCTCCCGCTCGCGCGGCGTGATCTCGACCACCGTCGCCTGCCCGCCGCGGTGCAAATTGGAGCGGAAATCCCCCGCTTTCGCCCGCCGCTCAATCGCTGCCACCACTTCGTTGCCGATCACCAGGCAGCGGATGTCGCACCCTTTCGCTTCCGCAATAAACTCCTGCACCAGAATATGGGCGTTGAGGCCGCGAAAGGCGTCAATCACGCTCTCTGCCGCCTGGCGTGTCTCTGCCAGCACCACGCCGATCCCCTGCGTCCCTTCCACCAACTTCACCACCAGCGGCGCGCCGCCGACCATATCGATCAGATCGCTGGTGTCATCGGGCGAATGGGCAATGCCGGTAACCGGCAGATCGATCCCCTGGCGCGCCAGCAGTTGCAGGGAGCGCAGCTTGTCGCGGGCGCGGGTGATGGCAACGGATTCGTTGAGCGGATAGCTGCCGAGGATCTCAAACTGGCGCAGCGCGGCGGTGCCATAAAAGGTGATGGCCGAGCCGATACGCGGGATCACCGCGTCATAATGGGGAAGCTGGCGGCCTTTGTAGTGAATTGAGGAGGCGGCCGGGGTGATGTTCATATAACAGGAGAGCGGATCGAGGATCTCAATCTGGTGCCCGCGCTGCACAGCGGCTTCACGCAGGCGTTTACAGGAGTAAAGCGTTCCATCCCGGGATAATACGGCTATTTTCACCCTGCACCTCGCGCAGAAGACCAGTTAAAAGCCTGCGTATCATACACGCAGCACGGGGCAGGATGAACGGGTATTAGCGCGTTGCCCAGCCCTGTTTATGCAAATAGTCGAGAATAAACGGACGGCTCTCTTTAATGATGGTACGACGAATATGATCGCTCCAGTTATCGCGGCGCTTATTGCTGTCGCGCGTCATATAGTAGTGCTCCAACTCCGCGTCATACTCCGCCAGTTTCTTTTCATCGAGCGGCTGGTAGTGGTTTTCATGCACCAGCATCGAAGCCGGCATACGCGGTTTTATATCCGGGTTATCGGCAGGCCAGCCGAGGCAGAGACCAAACAGCGGCAGCACCTGCTTCGGGATACGCAGCAGTTCGCCGACCGCTTCGATATTGTTACGGATGCCGCCGATATAGACGCCGCCCAGCCCGAGCGACTCCGCGGCGGTAAAGGCGTTTTGCCCCATGATTGCTGTATCGACCACGCCAAGCAGCAGTTGCTCCGCGAGACCCGGTTTTGCTTCCGGGCAGATCTCAAAGTTGCGGTGGAAATCAGCGCAGAAGATCCAGAACTCGGCCGCCTGCGCGATATGCGGTTGTCCGCCCGCTAACGTCACCAGCTGCTCGCGCATGGCCGGATCGGTGATGCGGATAATGGAGCTGCACTGCAAAAAGCTGGAGGTCGATGCCGCCTGTGCGCTGGCGATAATCGCCTCGCGCTGTGCGTCCGTAATAGGCTCATCGGTAAAGTGGCGAATGGAACGATGGGCGCACAGCAATTCAATAGTAGGTGTCATGTTGAATAATCCCCCAGTTAAACAAGTCGTTCAGTATAGGCTAAGCCGCTGCGCTCGTTGTAAGCGGAAGTTGCGGAGAACCTGTCAGACGCGCCGCCGCGCGCGCGCAATCCGGTAAACGAAGTCGCAGCCAAGGCCGCCGAGAGCGCACCAGAACATGGCGCTAAAGAGCCAGGCCACCTCCTGCCAGAAGGTGCGTACCGGGGTGAATAAAATGTGAATCAAAATATAACAAAGGGGGGCGGCGAGCAGCGCGCCCACCAGCGGCACGATGGCGCGGCGGCGACGGGAGACCAGACCGCCGAGGATGCCTGGCAGGGTAAAGAGCAGCAAACCAGTCGCCGGATCGCCAGGCGCGGGCAGTTTGCCCTGCATATTCATCACCAGAGAGAGGCAAATTGCGATAAAAAGGAGACCACAGCAGATAACGCCGAACCAACTACGCCTGTTCTTCAAACACGCCTCCTGACTTTTTCTCTATCGACGTTTACACCGTTTTAAAGAATGTCGGACGGATAAAGCGTTGCGGCAATTATTGCCTGAATGGCACCCATGCAAACAGACGATTGTCACTAGCCGTTGTTATGCAATGAGATTAAACTAACGGCCAGTTTATGTTTTGTGCGGGGTGTCTGGTGTTGCACGGCTTTAATTTATCCGCCAGCGCATAGGCAAAACACTAGCTCAAATCACCATTTCTATCAACAGCTTACAAGTAAACAAGAAGTTAGACTCCGTGAATATAAACGTCGCAGATTTGTTAAATGGGAATTACATACTGTTATTGTTTGTGGTTCTGGCGCTTGGGCTTTGCCTTGGAAAATTACGACTGGGATCTATCCAACTGGGTAATTCTATTGGCGTTTTAGTCGTTTCTTTATTATTAGGCCAGCAACATTTCAGCATTAACACCGATGCCCTGAACCTCGGCTTTATGCTGTTTATTTTCTGCGTTGGCGTCGAAGCTGGACCTAACTTTTTCTCAATTTTTTTCCGCGACGGTAAGAATTACCTGATGCTGGCGCTGGTATTAGTCGGTAGCGCGCTGTTGATTGCGCTCGGTCTCGGCAAACTCTTTGGCTGGGATATCGGCTTAACCGCCGGGATGCTCGCCGGCTCGATGACCTCGACGCCGGTTCTGGTTGGTGCGGGCGATACGCTGCGCCACTCCGGCATGGAGAGCAGCCAGCTTGCCAGCGCGCTGGACAACCTCAGCCTCGGCTACGCCTTAACGTATCTGATTGGTCTGGTGAGCCTGATCTTTGGCGCGCGCTACTTACCGAAGTTACAGCATCAGGATTTGCAGACCAGCGCCCAGCAGATCGCCCGCGAGCGCGGGCTGGATACCGATGCTCACCGCAAAGTCTATCTGCCGGTGATCCGCGCCTATCGCGTCGGGCCGGAACTGGTGGCTTGGGCAGATGGCAAAAATCTGCGCGAGCTGGGGATCTACCGCCAGACCGGCTGCTATATCGAGCGTATTCGCCGCAACGGTATTCTCGCCAACCCGGACGGGGACGCGGTGTTGCAGATGGGCGATGAGATCTCGCTGGTCGGCTACCCGGACGCTCATGCGCGCCTCGACCCGAGTTTCCGTAACGGTAAAGAGGTGTTTGACCGCGACCTGCTGGATATGCGCATCGTCACCGAAGAGGTGGTGGTGAAAAACCACAATGTGGTCGGCCGCCGCCTGGCGCAGCTGAAGCTGACCGATCACGGCTGCTTCCTTAACCGCGTGATCCGCAGCCAGATTGAGATGCCCATCGACGACAATATCGTGCTCAACAAAGGGGACGTGTTGCAGGTGAGCGGCGATGCGCGACGCGTGAAAACTATCGCTGACCGCATCGGCTTTATCTCCATTCACAGCCAGGTGACCGACCTGCTCGCCTTCTGCGCCTTCTTTATCGTCGGCCTGATGATCGGCATGATCACCTTCCAGTTCAGCTCCTTCAGCTTCGGCGTCGGTAACGCCGCCGGTCTGCTCTTCGCTGGCATCATGCTCGGCTTCCTGCGCGCGAACCACCCGACGTTTGGTTACATTCCGCAGGGTGCGCTGATGATGGTAAAAGAGTTCGGCCTGATGGTGTTTATGGCCGGGGTCGGTTTAAGCGCCGGGAGCGGCATCGGCAACGGCCTTGGTGTTGTGGGCGGACAGATGCTGATCGCCGGATTACTTGTTAGCCTGGTGCCGGTGCTGATCTGCTTCCTGTTCGGCGCCTACGTCCTGAAAATGAACCGCGCCCTGCTCTTCGGCGCGATGATGGGCGCACGCACCTGCGCACCGGCAATGGAGATCATCAGCGATACCGCGCGCAGCAACATCCCCGCGCTGGGCTACGCAGGTACCTATGCCATCGCCAACGTGCTGCTTACCCTCGCCGGGACATTGATCATCATTATCTGGCCGGGGCTCGGATAACTCCGAAGCTAAGAAATATTTCGCTTATACGCAGAACTTTTTTGTGGGGTGTCAGTCATAACTAGTGCCACTGCTTTTCTTTGATGTCCCCCGATTGTGGAGCCCATCAACCCCGCCGCTTAGGTTCAAGGTTGATGGGTTTTTTGTTGTCTTCTATATTTCTTTATTAAAACCAACCAGTTACGACCGTTAATTGCAGTTCACTGCGATAAAATAGCGACAGCGATCTGATACATAAGGAAAAAACGTTATGGGACGACAAATACCGTAATCTCTATATTTTTCGATCATATGGTTCAGTAGAGAACCGTGCTACTATGAATAGATTATTCATCTAAGCAAATGCCCTAGGTAATAGTTTTGATATAGCAAAATCGGCTAGAGCACAAGAATGGCTTCGCAGAATCAACAAAGAGCACGATGACCGGCTTTCAATTCTTAGAGACTCGATAAAAGGTTATATGGAAATAGAGCTGCCGAAAAGTAACATCTTCTCTTGGCGATAAAACAAAGTTAGTTTTGTTGCCAACTGGCTAATTTAATTGGCAATACTACTTTCGCTATGTGACTGGAAAGCATATTTGTGATGGCGCATCAATAGCCACACATAGTCCCAAAGAATATCTCGAAAAACGCAACATACCTGCGATAGACATGGGGTTCTTAAAAGCATTAGAGACCTTCACACTGATCCACAAGAGGAGTTGTCCGCCGCTTGCAACATGATGGAATCAACTTTTAAATCCTACATCGCTAAAGAGAAGCTATCATTTTCAGCGAAATGAGATTCGCAAGGACTATGGAAAGTTGTCCGCGAGTCTTTGGGACTCGATGTAAAACTGTTGAAGATGAGAACCTTAAAAGAACATTAAGTGGCTTATATTAATCTACATGATGGTATCGGCACTTTATAAACTCATGTAAGTTCAAAACATGGAGCTTGAAGAAAAACCTACAAGATTAAGCCTAGTTACGTAACGATTAGTCATAAATACGGCTCACACATTAACAAAGTTCATTCCTGGATCTCTGGAAGGGTAAAAAATATTTATAAGAGGTCAGTGAACTATGACCAACTCCACTTTGGGAAATGATAAAGCTTATAGATGACTTATCAAAATGGCACCATATTTTTACGACATTATTATTAGAGGTCGGTCAAATGAAAAATGAATTTCGTGGTTTCTACAGCACTCCAGATGAGTCTCTTGAATCGGTGTGGAGAGATGACACTACTCTTTTCGTTTTGGATACCAATTGCTTACTCAATTTATATAGATGCGAGGATGCCACTCGAGAGAATATTATCAAAGTTATGAGGGGATTATCCCATCGGATTTGGATTCCATTTCAGGTTGGTTATGAGTACCAAAGAACCAGAAGGACCGTAATTGAAGAAAGTATCTCAAGCCTATCTAATATAAAGCATGAATTAATAAAATTCTATAAAGAAAGTATACTTGAAAAAGCTGGTATTAAAAAACACCTATATAATAAACTAAGCCATGACATTTCTGAATTCCAAGAAAACCTTCAGAATAACATTGACACGTTCATAACTACTAAGATTGACGCCCGCATTAAAAACAAAGAGAAAATCTCAAAGCATGATTTTATTAGGGATGAGCTTGATGAAATAATTAGTGAACGTGTTGGCAGTACTCCAACTCAAGAAGAAATAGATAGAATCAATGATTTAGGAGAGGATCGCTATCAAAAAAAAATCCCTCCTGGTTTTAAAGACTCGAGCAAAAAGGGAGTATCCTATTATTCAGACATTATAATAAAAGACAAGTTTGGCGATTTATATTTATGGGAACAATTAATAGTAAAAGCTAGAGAAGATAGTATCGAAACTGTAGTTTTTGTTTCAGACGATGTAAAAGAAGACTGGGTTTTCATCCACAAAGGAATAACTCACGGACCTTTAGAATCTTTAAAAACAGAAATATGCAAGCGTTCCAATTTAAAAAATTTTAGACTCATAAATCAACTATCTTTTCTCCGTGAGGCTAAAGATTATCTTCCTGGTGTAGATGTAAGCAATGACACGTTGGATGAAGTAAAAGATTTAGTAATGACACCCGTGCACCCTAATGTAAACGATTCTGCCGTAGATAACTACTTTGAGCATGAACTCCCCAACGCTTACCAACGCGCTGTTAACGATGGTTTTGTAAACTATTTTGATAATATAAAAAATAAAAAATTCAAAGCAATCAAAGAGCTCATACTACGTTCAGAAGAAGCCTTAGATAACCTCAATAAAATTAGTAGTGATTGCATAGCAAACATCTCTATATTAAACCGTTACTCTAGTAAGTTGAACGAAATGTATGGTGAATCATCCATTGAACGCTTCATACAAAATCTTTCTTTAATATTAAAAGACTCACAAATTATAGCCCTTACCATTAAGAATCAACACCTTTCAATGAGTAGGGTCAATAGAATTAATGCAAAAAATTTAGAAATTTTTATTGATGATTTAGAAAGAAAAACCCATGAATTAAAACAAGAAAATGAAATAGCCAAATCTTATATTAACGATTTACTCTAGGAGTATTTGTATCTATTTTTATTTTTAGCCACTTGCAAAGCGAGTGGCTTTTGATTAGATAACATCCCATTTTTAAAAATATAATTAACCTCCCCATAATCAAAACATCCCCAGTAACAACATCAAGCCTGATGAACTATCACTCACCTAAAAAACCTGAGAAAGTGTAAATATACACGATTTATTTCGACGTACTTTCTGAGCCCGTAACCAGACAACGTTATAATCGTCATTTCTTCGGTATCAGATTCTTCAGTGGTCAATATAGACTTTTATAGTTTTATTCTGAAAGCCACTAATCTATGTTTTCTCGTCCTTATTTCGTTCAGCGTCCTTAACAGATGGGAATCGAATATTTCAGTGCAGTATGTACGGTTAAAGTGCTCAATAAATGCTTCTTAATTAGTGTGCCTTATTCGATAAATCCCAGCCTTACCGCGTGAATTTTTTCCCACTCAGCCATAGTTTGCGAAATAAAATCCGGGTCGTTACCCATAGGAAACATCGCGGGGTTTCCCCGAGTTACAGCGATCCTGTCGGACACATGAATCACTGATCAGACCAGCAAATTCAGATCTATTACTATATGACAATCATGGTCAAAAATTTTATGAGGCGAATTCACACCCCCTTAAAAAAATTAACCTTCATATAATAATTTTTTCTTTCGAATTTCCTCGCTAAAAGTTTTAGAGTTTAAATCAATCAAGTCTAGATCTCTAACTTTTCTTGAGGCAGTATACTGGCTTGTGTCAAGCATATAAGCTTCAAATACTAAACCATCCGCTCCTTTTTTTAACGTCACGCGTGATTGCACTAGATGAACCAACCGTAGATCAATCAACTGATTAATAGCATCTCTCTCTGGCCCTGCCATTTTCTGATTAATGAGAAAAATATTGCATTTAGCATCATTCAGACAAAAAGAAACTAATTTAGCAAAAGCGCCCTCAAGAGCTATTCGATCATCATCCGCATCTAGCTTAAACTCTTCTCTTTTAATGTCCCCATATTCGCCCGTCGCTAAGTTAACATCTTCAGCACCAATTCTTGGGCCTCTAGGGTGGTCTGGCCCTCTCTCACGAGCGTGGTTGATTGCTTTTGTGAATATACCAATAAAATCTCGCGTTACGCCACCAGAAGCTATAATTAATCTATCAACCGCTGTGGAATTGAGTAGACCATTTACTGTTATCGGAGGCGTTTCAACCATAAGGTTGGAAAGGATTTTTTGCATGAACTGTTTCAGCGTTGAAAACTTTTCTAAAGATATATCAATGTTAATCTCTTTAGCATCATCACCTAATTTGACGCCTGTCGGCGGATCAGTATGTATATACCATTCACTTCTATGTTTAATTGTGCCAATTTTTAGCCATAGACCGTTCCCTTTGGCTACTCTATGAAAGTAATCAATGACCTTAGCTTGATCTGTCCTTCTAATGTGATATAAATCATCAAGTATCAGATATGCGGGCCCCTCTGATAAACTTGCCAATTTATTAAAAAACTTTTGGAACTTAAGAATATTTTGATGAAGATACTCAGTTTTAATAGATTTGTAACCCTCACTATGTTCTTTGGTTGCAATCTCACCATTTTTGATTCCAAAACCTAAATCTATTGGGCCTTTTTTTAAACCTACATTACCTGCTGTTTCGAAATTATCTGTCGTAACCTCCTTCCTTTGAATATCAACTTCTTCAGGTTGCTGTAGTTTTTGCTCGAGATCTGAGATGATTTTTTTTAGCTCTCCAATAAGTTCGTTTGTTGCAGCCTTTTTGAAAGGTTTCCTTTCTGGAGCCCGCCCAAAAATCCTATTCCAAAAAGAAGTTTTAGTAGCTGGTGTTAAGGCTGCTGTTTCTAGCCACATTTCGAATTCTTGGAGGCTTTTTATTAAAACACTTATAAGTACATCTGGATAGGAATGACCTTTGAATGTTTCCATATCGACAAAGGAAATTGGCCTTCTGTCTATAGTTAAATCGGCTACAACTTTTCGAAGTAAAGATGATTTCCCTGATCCCCTTCGCCCAAAAATTAAACTGTGTTGTTTAGCTTTAGATTGAGCAAGAACACCTGGAGCAGGTTCGATAAAACGTTTTACATTTTCAGGAGTAGCTCGCATAGCCTCATCACAAAGAATGATAAGATTGTCTACCTGCGCATCTCTTAGCTGAGAGGGTTCATTTTTTGCCATTTTTTGCACCTCCTTAAGAAAAACCTCAAACTATCAACACACATCTTTTTCAACAACAAGTTAATTTCATTAATTAGATCTCACTCACTCATATATCTTCTTTTTAGCTTCATCCCATATAGAGTAATTTTTGCGGACATGCATAGCATTAGCAATAAACCCACCAGAATTGGTAGGTTTCAAAAAGGTAATCCTATGCTTATTACGCAACTTAATGCAGGCTCGCCACTGTAATATTCTCTGGAAATGGAGACTCATCGAGTGTTTCATTCGTACTCTAAAAAAAGAATTGCACGATTTTGATTCAACCTTCAGGATCATTTGATGATAAGCTGGAAATTTACGGAACACACAAGAATCTAACAGCACCATTTTATTATATCGAGGAGCTTTATAAGAGTAACATCATCATCCTTCGAGAAAGAACATATTTATAAAAAAATAAAAATAACATCACAGCGTTTTCGAAAGCATATAGAACGTCCTTTACGATTTAATTGCTTATTA
Source organism: Kosakonia sp. CFBP8986 (assembly GCF_034044935.1). Lineage (NCBI taxonomy): Bacteria > Pseudomonadati > Pseudomonadota > Gammaproteobacteria > Enterobacterales > Enterobacteriaceae > Kosakonia > Kosakonia sp. CFBP8986. The sequence goes on from NZ_JAXCXB010000001.1 coordinate 734,086, forward strand.
TGTTATAGAATAAATTCGAAATTAATGGTCTACTCGACTAAATAAAAGATTAAACATACTTGTGTTTTATGCCATGCATAGTTTTTAGTAACGATAATGTGACATCGGTGGCTTAAACAGCAATATTTTCAAAAACCCATCCTAAACCACATCGCCCACAGCATATAAACCCCACCTATCAGGAAGAACCCTCGATAGACGTTAACAATCCCTGACTGGTTGCGCAGGTAAAACTTGAGCGGGTTACGGTGCAGGTTGGCTGCATTATGGGTGGTGTGAAACTGCGTCATTTTCTCTGCGCCTTTGCCTGCGAGCGCGATAAAAAAGCTCAGGGCCATAATCGCCATCAGCGCCATATAGCTTTTTAGCAGGATCGTCATGGCTGCGACCGTCATCGCGCTGGAGTGGTGTTTAACCAGCACAACCCCATGCTTGCTCAGCGCCATCGCACCGATATTAAGCGCCAGATGCACCACTATGAATATCCCGAAGTATTTCGCATTGGTTTTAAAGGTGTTTTTGAGGGTAACGTTGAATACCCACGCAAAAAGCGCTGCCGTCGACGCTAACCACATGACTGTGTTGATAATCATCCCTTCCCTGCCTGCATCACGTTGATCAATTCATAAAAAAGGGCCGTAGCGGCCCGGGAAGCGGGTATCCTGCCATCAATCGCGCAGCGTGTTAAAAACTTTTTCGTCTACGCCTCTGTCACGGCATAACAACATTCCCTCGTGTGAGGTTCGGCTAAGACTGAAGTGTTGGCCATCAAAGTAGAGCCCGAAGCCTTTTGTGCCGCAGGTTGATGCGTCTTTAACTCGCCAGATCTTCTGCTCATCCGCCGTAAGTGGATTTCCGAGAATGATAAACAGTGACTTTATGCCGTCTCGCGGATAGGCGAAATGTTTAGGTTGCGTTCCCGCGCCGTACAGGAAGTAGCATGGCGAACGGAGGTCAAGCCCGTAACGCTTTATCGCCCCATCGGGTGAAGTGACGCTTAATTGGCACTTTTCACCCTCTTTCTGCAACGCCAGGCCGTGCGCTTCATAGGTGAAGCTGTCGGTGGTAGTGGATTGCGCATAGCTCGCATTGCTGGCCAGCAACAATGCAACTGCGGTTTGCATGATAAATTTCACTTTTATTGCTCCCTCAATAAACTATTACCCCAATGTATCATTAACATAACCGTATGCATTTTCTTAATTATATTGAGTAACCTCATGGCTGTTATTCACCTCCTGCCACCGTAACCACGCAAAAAATGCTAGTGTTACTTCACCTTACTTTTTTTGATGTGAATCTATGACTGAAAACGCCTCCCGAAAAGCCCTGCGCCATCGCTTATGGGCGCTGTTCACCTTCTTCTTTCTCCCCGGATTATTAATGGCCTCATGGGCGTCACGCACGCCGGCGATCCGCGATGTGCTCTCGGTCTCGACGGCTGAAATGGGCGCGGTGCTGTTTGGCCTGTCAGTCGGGTCGATGAGCGGCATTCTCTCATCGGCCTGGCTGGTAAAGCGCTTCGGGGCGCGCAAAGTGATCCGCGCCAGCATGTCTTTCTCGGTACTCGGGATGGTGATTTTAAGCATTGCCCTGTGGTTTGCCTCGCCGCTGCTCTTTGCCGTCGGTCTGGCCTGCTTTGGCGGCAGCCTGGGCGCGGGCGAAGTGGCGATGAATATCGAAGGCGCGGTGGTTGAGCAGGAGATGAACAAAACCGTGCTGCCGATGATGCACGGCTTTTACAGCCTTGGCACGCTGGTTGGCGCAGGTGTTGGGATGTCGTTAACTGCCCTTGGCATCAGCGCGAATCTGCACATTCTGCTGGCGGCGCTGGTGGCGATTGTGCCGATTATTCTGGCGATCTCCGCCGTGCCGGAGGGGACCGGGCAAAACAGCGCCGAAGAGCACGCGAACCGTCAAAAAGGGATGCCCTTCTGGCGCGATACGCAGCTGCTGTTAATTGGCGTGGTGGTGCTGGCGATGGCGTTCGCTGAAGGCTCGGCTAACGACTGGCTGCCGCTGCTGATGGTGGATGGTCACGGCTTCAGCCCCACTTCCGGCTCGCTGATCTACACCGGTTTTACGCTTGGCATGACCACCGGGCGCTTCTGCGGCGGCTGGTTTATTGACCGCTACAGCCGCGTCGCCGTGGTGCGCGCCAGCGCGATAATGGGCGCACTGGGTATCGGCCTGATTATTTTTGTCGACAGCGCCTGGGTGGCGGGCTTCTCGGTCATTTTATGGGGCTTAGGCGCATCGCTCGGCTTCCCGCTGACCATTTCGGCGGCCAGCGATACCGGGCCGGATGCCGCGACGCGCGTCAGCGTGGTGGCAACAACGGGTTACCTCGCTTTCCTCGTTGGCCCGCCGCTGCTCGGCTTCCTCGGCGAGCACTACGGATTGCGCAGCGCGATGCTGGTAGTGCTTGGTCTGGTGCTGATTGCCGCGCTAGTGGCGCGCGCAGTGGCAAAACCGGAACCGCAAGCCCAGGCGGAACTGGGTTAACAGTGCGGCGGCGGCCTGCGGGCTGCCGCCTTATCCTTCCAGCGAATTCCCCATGCGCTTATCGCGCAAAAACACCACCATCAGCCCCAGCCAGATAATACCGTTCAGCAGGTTGAACAGGCTGAACAACCCGTTACCGCCGAGCAGCCAGGCATGTTTACTCACCTCAATACCGACGGTGAAGATAAACATCTGCAACATGCCCATCGCCGCTGACACCGTGCCCTTGCTCATCTCGCTGGCGAACAGCGTCAGGCGCACCAGCCCAGCGTTGGCAAGGCCAATGCCGAAGGCGTAAACGCTTAACCCGGCCGTCATCCACAAATAGGCGTGGGAAGAGGCGACCGTGGCAAACGCCGCCAGCAGCAGACCGGCCACAATCGGCCAGCCGCCAAGGATGATCAGCGCGCGCACGGTGCGCCGCGAAGTCAGCCGCGCCAGCACCAGGTTGCCCACAATCAGCGCGCCGAAAATCGGCACCTGCAACAGGCCGTACTCATAGCTGCTGAGCTGCTCGCCGCTGATGATAATAATCGGCGACTGGGCAATCCACGCCAGCAGCGGCAGGCTGACAAAGCCGATAGCCAGCGCGCCCGCGACAAAGCGCACGTTTTTCAGCACCTCGGCGTAATCACGCCACAGAGATTTAAACGAGAGCTTCTCGCCAAGTCGCGTGGCGGTCTCCGGCATCGCCCGCTGCAGCCCGAAGAAGGAGAAGGCCGCCAGCAGCGCAAAGAGCACGAACATCCCCTCCCACGGCGCGGCATGCACCCAGGCGGCGCCCACCAGCGGGCCAAGCAACGGGGCAATCAGCGCGACGTTGGCCATCAGGGCGGTGATCTTGATACAGACCGCCTCCTCAAACGACTCCTGAATCGCTGCGTACCCCACAGCGCCAATAAAGCAGAGGCTAATACCCTGTAAAAAGCGCAGCAGCGTGAACTGCTCAATGTTCTGCGCCAGCAGTGTCGCCAGGCAGGTGACAATAAACCACACCACACCGGTAAGCATCACCGGGCGACGACCGATGCGGTCGGAGAGCGGCCCTAACAGCCACTGTAAGAACATGCCGCCTGCCAGGTAGGCGGTCATCGAGGTCGGAACCCACTCAATGCCCGCGTTATATTGCTCGACCACCGTTAACATACCGGGCTGAATCATATCGTTGCCGATATAGGTGGAGAATTCGTAAAGCACCAGACAGAGGGGGAATAACAGCGCCCGTCGTCCCAGACGTTGGCCGGAAAGGGTATGGTTTTGCATGCAATCTCTTCCTTTGAAAAATCGCGCAGAGTGTAATCAAAGCCACCGCGCGACGGTAGTGAATTCTCCCGCAAAAACAGATAAAGCACGTATTCACTCGTTTAAGGTTTGCTTAAGTGACAGGGCGTACTCTGAGTCCAGGAATCGTCTAACTCTCTACGGAGTAAGACAAAACCCCTTTACCGTGTGCCGCACCGCTTTTATGGTGAGCGCTTTGATCCATCCGGACTGTCATCAAAGAGTAATCTGTCTATGTTAGAGAGCCTGAATCACACCCTGTTCTACTGGATTAACGCCACGCCCGACTCGCCCGCCTGGCTCCTGACCGTCGCCCACGTTGTTGCCAAAGATCTGATCAATATCGTGCCGCTGCTGGCGGTTGGTCTCTGGCTATGGGGGCCTCGCAGCCAGGTCAGCGCCCAGCGTCAGTTGGTGATCAAAGTGGCGATGGCGATCGTCGTCAGCCTCTCGCTCTCATGGATTTTAGGCCATACCTTTCCGCACGACAGGCCTTTTGTCGATCATGTGGGTTATAACTTCCTGCCGCACGCGGCGGATGACTCCTTCCCGAGCGATCACGGTACGGTGATCTTCACCTTTGCCGTTGCGTTTCTTGCCTGGCACCGTTTCTGGTCCGGCGCAGCGCTGATGGTGACGGCGTTCGCCATCGCCTGGTCGCGCGTTTATCTTGGCGTCCACTGGCCGCTGGATATGCTCGGCGGTTTGCTGGTCGGCATCTGCGGCTGCCTGAGCGCACAAATTCTTTGGCAGGCCTTCGGCGAGAAGATTTATCACGCCGCGCAGCAGATTTATCGCCTCTGTTTTGCCTTCCCGATCCGTCGCGGCTGGATGCGTGACTAAGCGCCAGGGCGCAGGTAAGATAAAGGCCCCGCTTATGCGGGGCTTTCTTTTATTCGGGTGAATTATGGAAACAAGACGTGACGAGCGGATCAACCAGCTGCTGGCGGCGCTCAAGCGCAGCGATAAGCTGCATCTGAAAGAGGCGGCTGCCCTGCTTGGCGTTTCTGAAATGACCATTCGTCGCGATCTCAGTACCAACAGCGCTCCGGTAGTGCTGCTCGGCGGCTATATTGTGCTCGAACCGCGCTCTGCCAGCCACTATCTGTTAAGCGATCAGAAAAACCGCCTCGTCGAGGAGAAGCGCCGCGCGGCAAAGCTCGCCGCTGCCCTGCTGCAACCGCACCAGATGGCCTTTTTTGACTGCGGCACCACCACGCCATGGATTATTGATGCGCTGCCTCAGGATCTGCCCTTCACCGCCGTCTGCTACTCGCTGAACACCTTTCTGGCGCTGCAAGAAAAACCGCTGTGCCGCGCCATTCTCAGCGGTGGGGAATTTCACGCCAGCAACGCCATTTTTAAGCCGCTGAACTTCAATGAAACCCTGAGCAACCTGCGCCCGGACATCGCTTTCTACTCGGCGGCGGGCGTGCACACAGAACAGGGTGCGACCTGCTTTAACCTTGAAGAGCTGCCGGTAAAACACTGGGCGATGAACAGCGCGCAGCGTCATGTGCTGGTGGTCGATCACAGTAAATTTGGCAAAGTGCGCCCGGCCTGCATGGGCGCGTTAAACCGTTTCGATGTGATTGTCAGCGACCGCCAGCCGGATGATGGCCTGGTCAGCGCGGCGAAAAAAGAGCAGATCACCCTTCTCTACTGACCGCGCCCGCCGGGCACGGTCACAACGGCTACGAGAACCAGCTACCAAACCACTGGTGGAACTTCAGCAGGACAAAATCCCACATCCGGCCAACGAAGCCCGCTTCATTCACCGCTTCCATCACCACCAGCGGGCGCTGCTCAATGGTTTTGTCATTGAGCTGGAAGTTGATGGTGCCCACCACCTGGCCCTTCTTCAGCGGCGCTTCAAGCTCCGGCTGGTTGAGGGTGAAGCTCGCTTTCAGGTTTTTAAACTGCCCTTTGGGGATGGTGATTGAGCCTGCTTCGCCCGCGCCAAGCTTCGCTTCGCTGCTGTCGCCAAACCAGACGCGCTGGCTGACAAAGGTGGCGTCAGGTTTCACCGGCGTCACCGTTTCGAAAAAGCGGAAACCCCAGGTAAGCAGTTTTTCTGACTCATTAAAGCGGATGCGGTCGGTTTTCGCCCCCAGCACCACGGAGATCAGGCGCATATCGCCCTGGGTTGCCGAGGCGACGAGGTTGTAACCCGCCCCCTCGGTGGTGCCGGTTTTCATGCCGTCCACGTTCATGCTGGTGCTCCACAGCAGCCGGTTGCGGTTGGGCTGGCGGATCTTATTGAAGGTGAACTCTTTCTCTTTATGGATCGCGTACTCGTCCGGCACGTCGTGGATCAGCGCTTTGCCGAGCAGCGCCATATCGCGCGCGGTGCTGAACTGCCCCGGCGCATCAAGCCCGTGGACGGTTTTGAAGGTGGTATTGGTCAGGCCGAGCTTTTGCGCATAGCTGTTCATCAGGCTGACGAAGGAGTCCTGGCTACCCGCCACATAGTCGGCGATAGCGATGCTGGCATCATTGCCGGACTGAATAATGACCCCTTTATTCAGGTCCGCCACAGATACATGGTCGCCCGGCTTCAGGAACATCAGCGATGAGCCGCGCAGCGCCGGGTTGCCGGTCGCCCACGCATCTTTGCCAACGGTGACGGTATCGGTCAGGTGAATTTTTCCCGCTTTCAGCGCCTGGCCGACCACATAGCTGGTCATCAGTTTGGTCAGGCTGGCAGGGTCGAGTTTTTCGTCGGCGTTGCCCTCGGCCAGCACTTTGCCGCTGGCGTAATCCATCAGGATCCACGCACGGGCATCGACCGGGGGCGCGGCAGGCGTTTGTTCCACTGCATATAACGAAGGGGAGAAGAGAAACAACAGCGCGGATCCTGCTGCCAGGCCGCGAAGGGATAGAGAGAACTGCGTCATATAAGCCACCCGAGTATCCTTTCAATAAAACGTCACATCACCGTGCCGTAACAAACGGTGAGTAATAACGCACAAACGAAACGAAAAAAACCGCTACTGGGTAAAGTTTTTAAAGTTTACGCAATAACAGCCTGTTGCGCGCCTGTTGTGCATTATTTTTCTAAGTCGTTGCCAGAACGTTAAGTTTCGCCCACGATAGATTCACTGAAACACACTTTTGCACGGGGGTAAAAATGATCACGCTGTGGGGACGGAATAATTCGACGAATGTCAAAAAAGTGCGCTGGCTGCTGGATGAACTGGAGCTGCCATATGAGCACATTCTGGCGGGCCGGGAGTTCGGCGTTAATCACGATGCTGAATATCTGGCGATGAACCCTAACGGGCTGGTGCCGCTGCTGCGCGACGACGAAACCGGTGCCGTGCTGTGGGAATCGAACACCATTGTTCGTTACCTGGTCGCGCAGTATGGTCAGAGCCGCCTGTGGCTGGAGTCACCTGCCGCGCGGGCGCAGGGAGATAAGTGGATGGACTGGTCGCTGAGCATGCTGGCTCCCAAGCACAGCCCACTGCTGATGAACCTGGTACGAACGGCACCAGAAAAGCGCGATCAGGCGGTGATTGCGTCGTCAAAAGAGGCGCTCGATGGCGCGTTACAGCTGCTTGATAATGAACTGGCCAATACGCCATGGCTCTCGGGCGAAGCGTTTGGCTGTGGCGATATCGCCGTCGCACCGTTTATCTATAACCTGTTTAATATTCCCGGCCTGAGCTGGGCGCCGCACCCGCATGTGCAGCGCTGGTATGCGCAGCTTTGCGAGCGCCCGGCGTTTCGCCATAACGTGATGATCCCGGTAACGTGATGGCTTGATTGCCGGACTCACCTTCCACAACTCGCCGTTGCTCTCGTCGGTTAAGACATACAAATACCCATCCGGGCCAACGCGCACATCGCGAATACGGTGATTGCGATCGCGTAGGCCGGATAAGCGCCAGCGCCATCCGGCAAGACAAACCGCACCTGGCCTACACCGGATAACTGCGCGCCATCCGGCAATAACACGCCGCGATTACGATGCCGGACTCACCTTCCACAACTCGCCGTTGCTCTCGTCGGTTAAGACATATAAATACCCATCCGGGCCAACGCGCACATCGCGGATACGGTGGTTACGATCGCCAAGAATGCGGCCATCTTCGCTCACCTTGTTGCCATCGACGCTCATCACAATGACATCCTTATCCTTCAGCGCGCCGATAAAGAGTTTGTTCTTCCACTGCTTGAAGGTGTCCGAATTATAAAAAGCCATGCCGCTGACCGCCGGCGACTCCTTCCAGTAGAAAATTGGCTGTTCGGTTCCCTCGACAATGCCGCCTTTCGCTTCCGGGATCTTCAGCCCGCTATAATTGATGCCCCAGGTGGCAATCGGCCAGCCGTAGTTTTTACCCTTTTCAGGCACGTTGATCTCATCCCCGCCGCGCGGGCCGTGCTCATTCAGCCACAGCGCCTGGCTCCACGGGTTGATCGCCATCCCCTGTGGATTACGGATGCCGTAAGACCAGATCTCCGGTCGTGCACCCTGCTTGCCTGCAAACGGGTTATCCTCCGGCACCTTGCCCTGATCCGTCAGCCGCACCAGCTTGCCCTGCAGCTTATCCAGCTCCTGCGCCGTCGGCCGCTGATTGTTCTCACCCAGCGCTATCCACAGATAGCCTTTGCCATCAAACACCATGCGACCGCCAAAATGGTTACCGGTCGAAAGTTTTGGCTGCTGGCGGAAAACGGTCTGGAACTGCTCAAGCTGTTTACCATCGTCGCTCAGGCGACCAAAGCCGACGGCGGTGCCCGCTTTGCCATCCTGCCCCGCTTCGGCATAGCTCAGCCATACGCGCCTTGATGAGGCAAAATCGGGTGCCAGCGCCACATCCAACAAGCCCCCTTGTCCCTGCGCCCACACTTTTGGCACACCGCTTATCGGATCGGAAAGCCCCTTCCCCGCCTGCCAGTGGCGCAGCTCGCCACCGCGCAGGGTGATCAGCATTCCGTCGTCACCGGGTAAAAAGGCAAGGGACCAGGGGTGATCGAGTTTTGTTTGCAGGACATCGACGTTGACCGCAGCCGGGGCGGCGAGCACAGAGGTTGAGAGAAAAAGTAATGACAGGGGAAGATGGCGCATACGGCACTCCTTTATTAAGCGGTAAGCCTGGATAAAGGTTAGCCATCGATTTCGCGGCTGGGTTTGCTTTTACAAAAGCTTAAGCATAAAGGGGAGCGGGCTCCCCTTATGATTCTGGGTGCGGAAGCGGCTCACGCTTCAGCAAGCGGAGAGTGCTCATTCAGATATTGAATGCTGTAATCAAGGATATTGAGCGAACGCTCCAGCTTGTCGACGTTCACGGAGATGAAATTGGCGCAATCTCTTCGCCCGGTCATCAGTGAAACGGCGGCGGAAGAGAGCGCCTCTTCAGCACTGTACATGGCGCTACGCGTATCGCGATCCTGTATCTCTTGCAGTCTTTCGCTTTTATCGCGGATCTCTAGCGCCAGGGCAAAAAACATCTCACGCAGACGATCGTTTTCGTTGACCGACATATACCCTTTCGCTTTGCGCATCTGGATATAGGCCGCAAGGTCTGTTCTGGCAGTCATCAACTTCATTAATAAACGACGAGCGAGTTCATCAGCGGTCATACTTTTACCTCCCTTGTCAGCCATTGGGCAGATCAATAGTATGGCCGCTTTTTGACCAAAAGCATGGCTTTGGTCAATAATATTATTCTTTTGACGATCTTTTACACAGGCCGCGCCAGCACTGGGCTGGGCTGCCGTTTCGCTTGTTATAAAAGCGCTTCGCGACGTCAGGAGATAAGGAGAATGAAAGCAGTCTCTTACCCGCTGCAAACCACCGTAAAAGTGATCCGTGACTATCGCTCGGCCTATCCCGATCCGCTGACTATCCGCGAGGGGGAAAGAGCACAAATTAGTCACTGCGATTTGCAATGGCGCGGCTGGATTTGGGTGACATTAGAGTCGGGAAAAGCGGGCTGGGCGCCGCAGCAGCTCTTTACGCCAGTCAGCGCCCATCAAGGTGTCTGCCAGCAGCCCTACTGCGCACACGAACTCACCGTGCAAACCGGTGAGCAACTTACGGTGCATCAGAGCCTTAACGGCTGGTATCTGGCAGAAAAAGCGGACGGCGACCTCGGCTGGGTACCGCAGGAGCACATCGCGCTTGTGTAAGGCTGGCGGTTTACCAGCGCGTAGCCTGCATATCGATAACAAAGCGGTATTTCACATCGCCTTTCAGCATGCGGGCGAAAGCGCTTTCGATCGCTTCACCGCCAATCATCTCCACATCCGCCGTGATGCCGTGCTGGCCGCAGAAATCGAGCATCTCCTGCGTCTCACGGATGCTGCCAATCGACGAGCCGCTGATGCTTAAGCGGCGAAACACCATCGGCGTGATGTTGGGTGACGCATGGGGTTGATCGGGAATACCCACCAGCACCAGGCGGCCGTTGGTTTTCAGCGTCGCCAGGTAGGGGTCGAGATCGTGCGGTGCCGCGACGCAGTCGATAATGAAATCCAGCGAGGTGTGGCAGGCGGCCATTTGCGCGGCATCGCGCGAAACAACCACGCGTTTTGCGCCGAGACGGCGGGCATCTTCGCCCTTCTCCGGCGAGGTGGTAAACAGCGTTACTTCGGCACCCATCGCGCTCGCCAGCTTAACCGCCATATGCCCTAACCCGCCGAGGCCGACAACGCCCACCGCATCACCCGCTTTAACGTTGAAGTGGCGCAGCGGCGACCAGATGGTAACGCCTGCGCAGAGCAGCGGTGCAACGCCCGCCAGCGGCAGGTTTTGCGGCACCGAGACGACAAAATCCTGATCGACAATTACGCTCTCGGCGTAACCACCCCAGGTGCTGTCGCCGGTGTATTTATCAATCCCGTTATAGGTGGCGGTAAAGCCCGCTTCGCAATACTGCTCTTCATGCTGTTTGCAGAAGTGGCATTCACGGCAGGAGTCCACCATCACCCCGACACCCACAATATCGCCGACCTGAAAGGCCGACACGCCCGCGCCGGTGGCGCTGACGCGGCCGACAATCTCATGTCCCGGCACCAGCGGATAGCGGCTTACCGCCCACTCGTTGCGCGCCATATGCAGATCGGAGTGGCAGACGCCGCAGTAAAGAATGTCGATTTTCACATCCTGGTTTTGCAGCGGGCGAAGGGTAATGTCGCCGGACGTCAGCGGTTTTGCGGCATCGACCGCGACCAGTGCATTGATTTTCATAAGGCCTCCAGGTTGGGCTGGCGTTAATAACGTGAAGGCGGCAGACTATAGTCCGCAAGGTTCACAATTGATAGTAGTTACCATTTGGTGACCACAGATGAGGGCTTCTTATGCCAGCCTGGGTTGACGGCAAACTCTTTTTCTACGCGGATTCGCCGCCGCGCCGCCTGATGGATCTCTTCTCCGTCAAATGGAGCACGATGGTGCTGCACGCGCTCTACCACTGGCCTGATGAGCGCGCCCGCACCGGCGAGTTGCAGCGCAGCCTGCAGGGGATCTCCAAAAAAATGCTCTTCCAGACGCTAAAAGAGCTGGAGCAGCGCGGCCTGATCGCCCGCTACGTTTATGACATTGTCCCGCCGAAAGTCGATTATCGCCTCACGCCGCTTGGCAAAACCTTCGCCGGGCCGATTGAGCAGATGTACCAGTGGGGGCTGGAGAACCAGGCCGCGCTGGATGAGATGGAAGCCCATTACCGTAAAGCACAGGGCTAAAACGCACAGGAGCGTAAATGGAGATAGTTTTAATGCGTCATGGCGAGCCTGAATTCAGCGCTCAGCAGGGTTCCGCACGGGTCAAAGCCACGGACATGTCCGGCTGGATTGCAGGCTATGATGCCTCCGGCGTCACTGGCGAACCCGATTGCCACGCCGTTCTGGCGGATAAACGCCGCGCTTTTATTATCAGCAGCCCGCTGCCGCGTGCACGTGCGTCGTTACAGGCGATGAACCTCACCCCCGATCTGATAGCCGACGATCTGCATGAAGCGCCCTTACCGGTATTTAACCTCCCCTGGCTTCGCCTCTCGCCGCAGGCGTGGCTGGTGCTGTTTCGCCTCTGCTGGCTCAGCGGCGCGCTGGCCGGGCCGGAATCCAAAAAGCAGACGATGCAGCGGGCAGAGAAAATGGCGCTTACGCTGATCGCCCATGCGCAGCAGCATGAGCGCGTGCTCAGCATGGGGCACGGGGTGATCAACCGGCTGATTGCGCGCGAGCTGGAAAAGGCAGGCTGGGCAAAACGCGAGCACACCGGAAACGGCTACTGGTCATCAGTAACGTTCACTGCCGCCGGATGTGATAACCCGGCGGCATAATCAGAGCGACTGTTTCTCCGCCTGCGAGAGTTGAAGTAACGCCGCCTGTAGCGAGGTGGCGAACATCGCCCCGTGCGTCAGGCCGGGGAATAAGCGGTAAGTAGCCGGGACGCCATGCTGATCAAGCTGCGCAAGGGTGCTGCGAACGCGCGGCAGCACGCCAGACTCGCTGTTCTCATCCTGCGCGCGGCGATCCCCGTCCCCCTCCATCAGATAAAGGTGCTTGCCCGCCGCCTGCTGCGGCGAGACCGCTTCCATCGTTTTCAGCAACTGAAAATCATTGCGCGCCAGCGAAGGCACGGCGGAAAAAGTAGTGGTGAAAAAGGAGGAGGAGAGCCAGCTCTCCAGCACGAACAGCCCGCCGTAGGAGTGCCCCCAGAGCCCGCGCTGCGCCGGGTTAATAGCAATCCCCTTTTCAACCGCTGGCGCGATGCTCTCTTCCAGAAGCTGGCGAAAGGCGTTACTGCCACCGCCCGCTCTGCCGCGCAGCTGCTGCGTGTCGGTGCCCGGCGGCGTGTAATCATACGCCCGGCTATCGAGATCGAATGGCAGATCGGTTTGATACCCGACCGCCACCAGCACCGGCGGATTGGCAGCGAAGAGTTGTTGTAAAAACGCCTCCGAAAGCTTATCCATCGCCGCGTTGCCATCCAGCATATAGAGCACCGGAAAACCACCGGGCGGTGCGCTTTTATTGGGTACGCCTGTCCACACGTTGTAGTGACGTTTGCCATCCCGGGAATCAAACTGTTTTTGCGTAAAGTGATAGTAAGCAGAGCCGCGATCGGCGATGTTCGGCCCAAGCGGTGCCATATCCGGCCTCGCATAAGCTGTTTGCCAGGCAAGCAGCAGAAGCAGCGCCGCCAGGCGCACGGCGTGAAAACGGTAAAGCATGAACCCATTCTCCCTGTACATCAGCCGCGCGGGCTGAAGATAACATCAGGGGTGAGACGTTAATGGGAATCATTATTGATTGCAACAGGGAAGCGGCAGCGGATGTTGCTGCCCTGCCCTTTTACGACTCCGGGTGGCTCCCTGCCAGCTCCTGTGCGAGCCGCCACTGCTCCTCAATCGGCGTCACCGTACGTTTGCGTTCATTAACCGAAAGCGTTGGCTCGGTCCAGAGGAAAGGAAAGAAGGCGTAAACCTGCTCGCCGCCGAGCGTTCGCACCTCTTCCCGCCAGTTGGGCCAGCGCACCGTCTGGTAGAAGAGCGCTAGATCGCCGCACAGCGCCCACTCAACAAACGCGGAGTAGCCCACTTCCAGCCCTTCCCAGGCCAGCGCATCCGGCGCGAAGTAGTAGACGTTGCCGATATCCTCTCCAAGCCCGCCGCCGTTGAGGGCAAAAAAGCCGCCCGACGCATCATCGGCAATCAGTAAGGCAGCGAAAGATCCCGCGTCTGTCGCCGTTTGCGTCCAGCTCATCGGGTCGCGCGCCAGCCGCGCACTGCCGGAGCCGAGGATACGCAGCCAGCCATCATCAATCAGCAGCCCGCCGGTTTCATACACCAGCGCTCCCAGCGGCGAGCGGGTGGTAACCTGTAATTGCAGCAGCGCCTGTTCTGCGTTGCCCTCATCTTTCGCCAGCACCTCGTAAGGGTTGCTGGCCGCGTTAAGCCACTCCTGCACCACCGCCCAGCCGGGATCGTGCACATCGATAAGTTCAGTTAAGGTCTTCATCCGCTCTCCTGCAGGCGAGGTAAAAATCTCTGCCATCATACCGGAAAGCGACGCGCCAATAAGGCTGCGAGGCCGCTTTGCACCCTACCAAAATCTGCCTTGCCGCGGCGCATTTTGAACAGAAGCTCTACGTTCAGTGCAGCGAAAGGGCGGAGAAGATGAGTAACAGCGCACCGCCCACCACATTTACCCCTTTTTTGAGCCGTGCCGGATTGGCTTTTTTCGCCGAGAAGACCAGCACGTTGCTCAACGCAATCAGCCATGCGCCCATCACCAGCACATGCACGGTGGCCAGCAGCAGATAGTGGCTGACATCGCCGCGGCTGCCGGCAAATTGTGACACCACGGTGAGATAAAAAACGATCGCTTTCGGGTTGAGCACGTTTGCCAGCCACGCCTCTTTCAGCGTCACCGTCGGTCCGTCCGCGCGTAGCGTCATCTCACTCGTCTTTAACCCGCTGCGGATTAGTTGCACGCCAAGCCACATCAGATACGCTGCCCCCGCATATTTCAGGACGTTAAACAGCGCGGGAGAGGAGACAAGGATCGCCGTCACCCCAAGGCCAATCAGCAGCGCATGGGTGTAGATGCCGAGCGCGGTGCCCGCCAGCGTGCGTAGCAACCCACCCCGCCCGCCGGCCAGCGCGCTGTTCATCGCCAGCGTAAAACTCGCGCCCGGAGAGAGCGCGACGGGTAAAAGCACGGGGATAAACCCCATGATGTTGATTTCCATTACATCCCGTTTCGTTAAGCCGGAGATGACTCCCGCGTTTCGCCAGCAGGGATCTCATCTACGGCGCTGTAAATGGTAAGACCCCGCTCGCGCCCGATGCGCACATCGTTATCGGCACCCGCTGAGTCGCCGGGCAGGCGTAAAATGGCATCGCAGTGTTGAATCAGGCGATGGGCGACGGGGTACAAAAAGGTCTGGCTAATCTCATCGCCAATCTTCTTCGACCCTGCAGCTTCCGCCAGCGGCATCGCCAGCCATTCGCCAATCACCGGCGTATGGCCTTTTTCGAACACCTTCGCGGCAACTCGCGTCATGGCATCCAGATTCTGTTTGATTAACGCGTCATCACCGTTGGTGCCGCTGCGTACGGGTCCGGCAATTAAAATAAGCATGGCGTGCATGGTTTCCCCTGTAAACTGCGTAAAATTAGGATCGTCAGGCTGACAACCGGCACGCTAACATGCATAATCGTGCAATATCAAGATCAATCGTGTAAGGGGAAAACGTGTTATCCAGTCAACGTAAGCAGAAGATACTTGAGATGCTGGCGCGTGATAAGCAGGTATTGTCCCGTGAATTAAGCCAGCACTTTGCTATCTCTGAAGACTCTATTCGCCGGGATTTACGGGAGTTAGCGGCAGATGGCTTGCTGCAACGCGTGCACGGCGGCGCGCTGGCGGTGTCGGCAGCGATTGCGCCATTTGAAGCACGCAAAAGCGTGAACATTCATGCAAAACGCGTCATCGCGCAGAAAGCAGTCAATCTTATTCAGCCGGGCAATATCGTCATCATCGACGGCGGTACCACCTCGGAAGAGATGGTCACCCTGCTGCCACCGGATTTGGCCTTTACCGTGGTCACCCATAGCCCGACCATTGCCGCCGGATTGATTAACCTGCCAAATGTGGACGTGATCGTTATCGGCGGGCAGTTATATAAACACTCGATGGTCACCGTGGGCGCATCGATGATTGAGTCCATTCGCCGCATCAATGCTGACCTCTTTTTTATGGGCGTCACCGGTGTGCATGAGCAGGCAGGCTTTACCACCGGCAACTATGAAGAGGCCTGCGTGAAGCGCGCACTTTCGGAGCGCGCGGCGGAAACCGTGGTGCTGGCGTCGCCGGAGAAGATCAACTCTGCTTCGGCCTTTGGCATCGGCGACCTGACGCTCGCCAGCACGCTGCTGGTCGATGAGCCGCTCGATGAGAAGATGAGCGCCCTGTTCCAGCAGTTGCAGATCAGCGTGCTGTAGCGGAGGCGCTTTCGATGGTTGATGCCGACGGCTTTATCACCTGTTTACCCGACACCCCGCTGCAACCGGCGTTTCGCCCGGTGGTCGATGAGGTGATCGGCCTGCTCCACGCCCGGTTCGACGCCCTCGTGCACAGCATTTACCTCTACGGCAGCGTGGCGAAAGGTGCGGCGGTGGCAGGGGTCTCGGATCTCGACGTCTGCCTGATTACCCGGCGCGCGCTGAACGCGGCGGAACATGATGGTCTCCGGGAGATAGCCGCTCGCGCGCAGGCATTGCATCCGGTTATCAGCAAAGTCGATTTTGACTGCGGCACGCTGGCAGAGGCGCTGGCCCCGGAAAATCAGTTCAGCTGGGGTTACTGGCTTAAGCACCACTGCCGCTGCGTGGCGGGCGAGGATCTCGCGAGCCGTTTTTCGCGTTTTACCCCCTCGCGCGAGATTGCCGTAGCGGTAAACGGTGATTTCATTCCCGTCCTGCAAGGCTACCTTCAGCAGCTGGCAGAGGCGAGCGATGCACGGCTGCTTCAGCGGGCGGCGGCGCGTAAACTGCTGCGCGCAACCAATCTGTTACGCCGCGCAGAGGATAACGACTGGCCCGAGACGCTGGAGGAGTACGCCAGCCGGGTTATACAGCGCTCTCCGCAGCAGCAGCAGGCCATTGGCTGGCTGCTGCAACAGTGCCATACGCCAGAGGATGACACGGCGCACTTCACCGCCAAGACTAACGCGCTGATGCGCTGGCTGGAGGAGAGTCGCCGCTAGCGGCTCGCTTCATACTCTATCGCTTCGCGGATGGTCAGCAGCGCTCCGCGCAGGGTGTCGATAGCGACCGAGCCAAGGGCAACGCGCAGCGCCTGCGGCGTCGATTGCGCCGTGCAGAAGGGTTCCGCAGTTGAGAGAGAGATATTGCTATCCATCAACTGCCTGGCTATCCGATCGGCGCGCGACTCCTCAGAGAGCGGCAGCCAGGCAAAGTAAGAGTCGGGGTGGGTTACGCACGGCAGACCGGCCAGCGTTTCTTGCAGCATGCGCTGGCGCAGCCGGGCATCTTCCCGCTTACGTTTTTCGAGATCGGCCACCGTCCCCTCCTCTATCCAGTGGCTGACCAGTGAGGTCATGAGCGACGGCGCATTCCACGTCGTAGCGCGGATGGCACGCTCCAGCGCAGGCCGCAGTTCAGGCGGGCAGATCACCGCTCCGACCCGCAGGCCGGTCGCTACATTTTTTGAAAATCCGCTGACATAAACCGTCCTTTCCGGCGCAAAACAGGCGAGCGGCGGCGGCGCGCGGCGAGCCAGCCAGGCGTAGGCGGCATCTTCAATGATCAACAGATCGTGAGCACGGGTGATAGCGGCCAGCGTTTTGCGCGACGGGCTGTTCATCACCCAGCCCAGCGGGTTATGCATTGTCGGCATGGTATACACCGCGCGAATACGCCGCTGCTGGCAGAGTTGGTGCAATGCGACCAGATCCGGGCCATCCTGCGCTGCCGGAATTGCCACCAACTCCAGATGATAAAGCGCGGCCAGCGCCTTAAAACCGGGATAGGTCAGCGCGTCCACCGCCACCACATCGCCCGGTTTAAGCAGCCCCATAACCGTAATGGTCAAGCCGTGCTGCGCGCCATTCACCAGCAGTAGATTTTCAGCCATCGGGCGAAACGCGCCCTGCGTGAAGTGCGCGGCGAAGACCTCTCGTTCGGTGATCCGCCCGCCATGAGGCTGATAACGCAGATGCGCCTCAATATTGCCCTCCACTGCCGTGCGTTTGAGGGCCTCGCGCAGCAACTCGCCCTGCCCGCTCACCGACGGGTAGTTGAAGTTGAGATCCAGCACGTCGCTGGCGACGGCAAGCTGATCGATGCCGTGACCGGGAGGAAGGGCAATCTCTCTGACAAAGGTGCCGCGGCCGGTTTCACCGCTGACCAGCCCCATCGCTTCCAGCTCACGATAGACGCGGGTGGCGGTCGCCAGCGAAATATGTTCCTGCCCGGCGAGGCAGCGGTGCGTCGGTAAACGCGTGCCGGGCGGCAGCTCGCCGGTACGGATCTGCACAGCGAAGCGATCAACCAGCTGTTTGTAGCGCGCTTTCATCGAATGTATCCATGACAATAATTTGATTGTCGTAAGTGCCTCAACCTACCATTCAGCCCATCAATGCTCAAGCTCCCACTAATTAGTGATAACGAGGTCAAGATGGCAAATTCCGTGCTAAACAAACCGGCGCACTCTGCGTTGGCAGGCTGGCTCAACGGCCTGCTGGGGGTAGTGATTTTCAGCGGCTCGTTACCCGCCACGCGCATCGCCGTGCTGGAGATGTCGCCCTTTTTCCTCACCTTTCTGCGCGCCTCGCTCGCCGGGTTGCTGGCGGTTCTCCTTGTTTGTGTTTTGCGCGAACCACGCCCGCAGCGCGCGCAGCTTTTCCCCCTGCTGATCGTCGCCTGCGGCGTGGTGATTGGTTTTCCGCTTCTGACGGCGCTGGCGTTACAGCATGTCACTTCCGCCCACTCGATTCTCTTTCTCGGCCTTCTGCCGCTCTGCACGGCGATTTTTGCGGTGCTGCGCGGCGGCGAGCGGCCAAAGCGCGCCTTCTGGCTCTTCTCACTGCTTGGCAGCCTGCTGGTGGTGGCCTTCGCGCTGGCGCAGAGTCATGCCGTTTCGCTGACCGGCGATCTGCTGATGCTGGCAGCAGTGGTAGTGTGCGGGCTGGGCTATGCCGAAGGAGCAGCCTTAACCCGCACGCTTGGTGGCTGGCAGGTGATCTGCTGGGCGCTGATCCTGTCGCTTCCGGTGATGCTGCCCGCCGCCTGGCTGACGCAACCCGCAACGCTTGTTGATATCAGCGCGCAAGCCTGGTGCGCACTGGGCTACGTCTCGCTCTTCAGCATGCTGATCGGCTTCATCTTCTGGTACAACGGCCTCGCCCGCGGCGGGATTGCCGCCGTCGGCCAGCTACAGCTGTTGCAGCCCTTTTTCGGTCTTGCCCTCTCCGCCCTGCTGCTCAACGAGCGTGTCAGCCCGCTAATGTTACTGGTGACGCTGGGGGTTATCCTCTGCGTAATTGGCTCGCGAAAGTGCGCCCGCTAATTCAGGCAGCTTATGCCGGGCGTCGATGATGGGTATAACGGTAGGGAAAGAGGTATACACGAGGAGAAGTAAATGATTTCAAAAGAGAATGCCGAGCACTATAACTGGGGCGAGGGGTGCGACGGCTGGTACCTGGTGAAGCGGCCAGAGATGATGATCATTCATGAGAAAATGCCCGCCGGAACGCAGGAGCAGCGCCATTATCACTCCGTCTCGCGGCAATTTTTCTTTGTGCTCAGCGGCGTGCTGACAATGGAACTGGAAGGTGAAAAGCAGCACATTGCTGCCCAACAAGGGATTGAGATCCCGCCATTAGCGAAACATCAGGCGCGAAATGATTCTGATGCGGCGGTTGAGTTTATTGTCTTCTCTCACCCGACCCCGCGCGGTGACCGCACCGATGTCGCGGAGCAGGAAAAGAGCCAATGATAAACCAGAGCGCGGAAGCAATACGTATTCTTACCGCAAACATCCACGTGCCGTATGGCATTTTCAGCATTATTGACGGCAGCGGTTACTTTCCCCCGCAGGCCTTTCTGAATGCGTTCTTTTTACAAGGCTGCGATCCCTGCGACCAGGATTGCCGGATGGGCACCTGGCGCCCCTTTGCGCTCACTTCTGAGGAGTATGCCACCGTTAAAAAGTGGTGGCTGGTGACCAATGAAAACGCGGTGGTCTCAGACCTTGGCTGTGCATGCTGGGATGACTGGGTGCAGGAGATTCTAAATAATTGAGTGTTTGGGTTACTCTTTTTTCAAGTTAAGGTATAAACATGATACGGAACTGAAGAGTAAGTGACCACCAGGAATAATAACGATGCTTGAACCGAAAAATATCAAATACATATTAACCGTCGGGCTAATTATTATTCTTACGTTCGTTATATTCCGCTCAAATACGTCCTCTAACAACAGCCAAATCATGGCTGTATTCAATGGCACTGTATTTATTAAAAACCCACCAATCACAGCAAAATCCAGGCTGGAGTGGTGGAGAGAGAATCAAACTGATCTCAAAGAAAAATATAAGGTAGTTCCGCAGAGCGGATTCTTCAGAGTTCCAGTGATGGATTTTGGCGAGGGTTACGTTGAATTACCTCATGCTAATTTCATAACCGGCGAAAGCGAAGATGATTATATTTGCAATGACGAAATCAAAACGGCTAAACGGTGCATAAAGAAAAATACACTCTTTGCAATTTCAGGAGATAGTAAAAATAAAATATTCATCGATGTTGGTGATGAAGTGTATATTCAAACACCTGACGGGAAAACGTCTTTGCGTAAGGAATAACTTATCCCCATCCGAGCCCCGTCAAGCGTACTGCAGCGAAGCGGGCGTAAGATCATTTACAGAGTAAACAAGCGGGTATTTCCCTCTATAATTCCTGGCAATAGCCCTGTACAATCCCTCGCCTAAGATCCTATAACTGATTACTTTTTGAACTATGAGCAATGTGAACCTGCAGCCGAAAATCGGCTTTGTCTCTCTTGGCTGCCCAAAAAATCTCGTCGACTCCGAACGCATCCTTACGGAGCTGCGTACCGAAGGTTACGATGTTGTCCCGAGTTACGATGATGCCGATATGGTGATCGTAAATACCTGCGGTTTTATCGACAGCGCCGTGCAGGAGTCGCTGGAAGCGATCGGCGAAGCGCTGAATGAAAACGGTAAAGTGATTGTCACTGGCTGTCTGGGCGCGAAAGAGGATCAAATCCGCGAAGTGCACCCGAAAGTGCTGGAGATCACTGGCCCGCACAGCTATGAGCAGGTTCTCGCCCATGTTCATCACTATGTGCCGAAACCGCAGCACAACCCCTTCTTAAGTCTGGTGCCGGAACAGGGCGTGAAACTGACGCCGCGCCACTACGCTTACCTGAAAATTTCCGAAGGCTGTAACCACCGCTGCACTTTCTGCATCATTCCGTCGATGCGTGGCGATCTGGTGAGCCGCCCGATTGGCGACGTGCTCTCCGAGGCAAAACGTCTGGTCGATGCCGGCGTTAAAGAGCTGCTGGTGATTTCGCAGGACACTTCTGCTTACGGCGTTGATGTGAAGCACCGCATGGGCTTCCATAACGGCGAGCCGGTGAAAACCAGCATGGTTGGCCTTTGCGAACAGCTGGCGAAACTCGGTGTCTGGACGCGTCTGCACTACGTTTACCCCTACCCGCACGTGGATGACGTGATCCCGCTGATGGCGGAAGGCAAAATTCTGCCCTACCTCGACATTCCGTTACAGCACGCCAGCCCGCGCATTCTGAAGCTGATGAAGCGCCCTGGCGCGGTCGATCGCCAGCTGGCACGCATCAAGCGCTGGCGCGAAATCTGCCCGGAGCTGACGCTGCGATCCACCTTTATCGTCGGCTTCCCTGGCGAGACCGAAGAAGATTTCCAGATGCTGCTCGACTTCCTGACCGAAGCGCGCCTCGATCGCGTCGGCTGCTTCAAATACAGCCCGGTTGAGGGTGCCACCGCCAATGAGCTGGCGGATCAGGTGCCGGAAGAGGTGAAAGAGGAGCGCTGGAACCGCTTTATGCAGCTGCAACAGCGCATCTCCGCTGAGCGTTTGCAGGAGAAGATTGGTCGCGAAATCCTGGTGATGATCGACGAAGTGGATGAGGAAGGCGCGATTGGCCGCAGTATGGCCGATGCCCCGGAAATCGACGGCGCGGTCTACCTGAACGGTGAAACTAACGTTAAACCGGGCGATATAGTTCGCGTGAAAGTAGAGAACGCCGACGAGTATGACCTGTGGGGCACACGCGTTTAAGCGATAAAAAAACCCGGCGCCCGCCGGGTTTTTTGTGCTTAAGAATGACCCACTATTTATATTGAACAGGCGATGCGCTCACGTAGCCACTGATGAGCGGGGTCACGGTGAACACGTTCGGGCCAGAGCATAACCATCTCAAATCCCGGAACCTCAACAGGTGACTCAGTGATCTGCAGCGCATCGTTTTCACACACCAACCGCCACGGCACCATAGCCACCAGATCGGTACTCTTCAGGACCGCACTAAGCAGCAGGAAATTTGGCACAGAGAGTGATACACGGCGCGTCATCCCCCTTTCGGCCAGGGCGGTATCTGTCACACCATGAAATCCGCCCCCCTCCGGTGAAACAATGGCATGCTCAAGCTGACAGAACTCCTCGAGCGAAAGTGGGCTATGCAAATGAGGATGCCCTGCGCGTCCAGCAAGCACATAACGTTCAGTGAACAACGTGCGGCGATGTAAATTTACTGGTGCTTCATCACCTGTCATAAAAGCAAGATCGATCTCTCCTTGTTCCGCTTTCCTTGCTACTTGTGAAGGAAGAGTGTGAACAACTGCAATACGTGTAGCTGGCGCAGCAGTGCGTAACATTGCCAGGGCGGGCTCCAGGATAGTCATTGCCCCATAATCAAAGGCAGCGATATTCCAGTGCTGATTTGCCAGCGCTGGGTTAAAGGTACTTGAAGGAGCAATCACTTTTTGGATAGCGGCTAATGCATGCTGCAGAGGTTCCCGAAGCTCGTCGGCGCGCGCTGTGGGCCGCATACCACGCGGGCCTGGCAGGAGCAAAGGATCGTCAAATATCTCCCTGAGTCTGGCGAGTTGCACGCTGACTGTAGGCTGCGACAGATGTAAGCGTTCAGCGGCGCGCGTGACACTATGTTCTGACAAAAGCGCATCAAGGGTAACCAGCAGATTTAAATCAATATTTCTCAGGGTATTAATCATTTGAATACCGGGTATTTTAGAAATCAATTTCAACTATATCAGACGAGGGGCTAGTGTGTCGGGACTTACTCAAAAGGACTATTTATATGAATATTCTTCTTGTCCATGCCCAGCCTGAAAAGACGTCATTAACACATCATCTTGTCAATATGGCCCAGGAGTTATTAACGGCCCAGGGGCATACCGTTATTCAATCGGATCTTTATGCTATGGGATGGAAAGCAGTCTTTGACGGCGAAGACTTTCCTGATCGAATCAATACTGAACGCCTGTCCTTTATTGAAGAGTCGAAACACGCCTTTACACACGGCCAACAGACAGCAGATGTCGAACGAGAACAACGCAAGGTCCAGGCCGCCGATGCGGTTATCTTTCTTTTTCCGCTCTGGTGGTTCAGCATGCCCGCGATTATGAAAGGCTGGATAGAGCGGGTGTGGGCGTATGGCCTGGCCTATGGGTATAAGGATAAAGGCAACGCGCATCGTTATGGAGAAGGTGCTTTTAGAGGTAAGCGTGCACTACTGGCAGTTTCGGTTGGTGGTCCAGAACGTGATTATTCTCACAGGGGCATTAATGGCCCGCTGGAGCAATTACTCTTTCCCATCACGCACGGAACCCTTTTTTACACGGGAATGGAGGTATTACCCACGTTTGCTGTTTATGGTAGCGGGCGGATCGGCACTGACGTCTTATTTGAGGCGGAAGCCAACTGGCGCAGCCGGCTTGCAGGGCTGTTTGACGACATTCCGATTCCCTTCCGCGCGCAAAATTCGGGAGATTACCCGGATCGTTATGTGCTGTCCGATCGCCTTGTCCCGGGACAGAAAGGGCTTGCAGTGCATATTGCCGATACCTAATAACGTCCTGAAACTGACATAAGCAGTGTCAGGATGGTAAAGCTATTTGTTACTAAAAGATGGCTCCAACTTCTTGAATCAGTCCGCTTTGTGGCAGGAGCGGACATTCATATTTTAATATTGAGAACTTAGCCGCTTTGCTAATGAAAACAGGGGATCTGCGCCCGACATGCAATGCGACTTCCTTACCTCGCTCAGCGCTGAAACTCACCAAAGCCAACGTCGCTTGGGTTCTTGCCAGGCTCCGTGCCACAGGTCAAAACGTGTGAGTGGTTCGAGTTTTTTTAGCACGGCAACTTCACCCGCGGATAAGAGACTTCGCTCCGAAATAGAAATACCGAAAAGGCCTTCACCGACCGGAAATATTTCACATTCTGATGTCAGCGCTCCCAATGCTTTCTCTATCTTGGTACGTTCTGCTTTGATAATTAATTGGAGTCCCATCAGCTTCTAAACTCCACAATCGCTACCTGCTCAAGCGCTTGCCTGACCAAGGCCTGAGCCTGATCAGGGATAGATTGTCCTCTGATGTCATAGACGACCCGGCAAGTTTGAATGTGCGGTGGAAGCTGCGATAGTCCCCAGCTTATTCTGGCAATATTGTATGCAATACTGAGTCTTATCGATTCCGGTGATGCCAGACTGTGGTTGGCCACAAGTACAAACTCGCCGCGTTCTTCATTTATAAACTCCGGGGTGAACATTACGCCTACCTTTCATTGTCTTCGCCAAACGCTGGAAATTGAATACTTTTTCATCAATACCTTATCTTGTCAGAAATCCTGTTCGAGTCGCGATGTCCGCTTCTCGCTCAGAGCGGACATTAGTTAAATCTCATCTCAATTAGTTGGTGCCCGCGTTAGTTTTATTAACTCCGCCCCCTCACCCCTTAATTTTCGGATCCAGCGCGTCGCGCAGCCCGTCACCCAGCAAATTAAACGCCAGCACCGTGACGAAAATCGCCAGCGACGGGAAGAGCGCCACATGCGGGGCGATGACCATATCCGCGCGCGCTTCGTTGAGCATTGCGCCCCACTCTGGCGTCGGTGGCTGAGCACCGAGGCCAAGGAACGAGAGGCTGGCCGCTGAGATAATCGAGGTGCCAATGCGCATGGTGAAATAGACCACAATGGAGGAGACCGTGCCCGGCAGAATATGGTGGAAGAGGATCACCGCGTCGCTGGCACCGATACTGCGTGCCGACTCGATAAAGGTTTGCTGTTTCAACACCAGCGTATTGCCGCGCACCAGCCGGGCAAACGCTGGCACCGAGAAGACCGCGACGGCGATAATCACATTCGCCATGCCGCTGCCCATAACCGCAACGACGGCAATCGCCAGCAGAATACCGGGAAAGGCGAACAGCACATCGCAGATGCGCATAATGATGCGATCCCACCACCCTTCGTAGTAGCCCGCCAGCAGCCCCAGCACCGTGCCGATCGCCGCGCCAATCAGCACCGCGAAGACACCCGCTGCCAGCGAGATCTGCGCGCCCACCAGCACACGGCTAAAGATATCCCGCCCGAGCGAGTCGACACCGAACCAGTGCACCAGCGATGGCCCCTCGTTCAGCCGGTCATAATCGAAGTAGTTCTCCGCATCAAACGGGGCGATCCACGGCGCAATTACCGCCAGCAGGATCAGCAGCAGGACAAACAGCCCGGCGGTCATGGCCACGGGCTGGCGGCAGAAGCGCCGCCAGAACTCATGCCACGGAGTGCGCACATGACCCGGTTTTACCGTGGGCATGGCATTTAAAATCGCCTGTCGACGCCAGTTTAACAATCGCATCCTTACTTGTACCTGATAGCGGGATTAAGGGCGGCGTAGAGAACATCCACCACTAAGTTGATAAGAATAAACTCCAGCGAGAAGAGCAGCACTTCCGCCTGAATCACCGGGTAGTCGCGCATCTCCACCGAGTCGACCAGCAAACGACCAAGCCCTGGCCAGTTGAAGACCTTCTCCACCACAATCGATCCGCCGAGCAGGAAGCCAAACTGCAGCCCCATCATCGTCACCACCGGGATCATGGCATTGCGCAGGCCGTGCTTGAGGATCACCCACTTTTCGCTGACCCCTTTTGCCCGCGCGGTGCGCATATAGTCCTCATTGAGCACCTCGACGAACGAGGCGCGGGTAAAGCGCGCCATCACCGCCGCCACCGCCGCGCCAAGGGTCAGCGACGGCAGAATATAGTGTTGCCAGCTCTCAGCGCCGACGGTTGGCAGCCAGCCCAGCTCAACGGAGAAGACCTGCATCAGCAGCATGCCGAGCGCAAAGGCCGGGAACGAAAGCCCCGTCACCGCCACCGCCATCCCCAGATGATCGGGCCAGCGGTTGCGCCACACGGCGGCGGCGATACCCGCGCCCAGCCCAAACAGCATCGCCCACAGCATGCTGGTAAGGGTGAGCAGGAAGGTCGGCATAAAGCGGCTGGCAATCTCTTCCACCACCGGGCGGCGCGACGCCATCGACACACCAAAATCCCCCTGCAACACGCTGGTGACGTAGTGCCAGAACTGCACCCACAGCGGCTGATCCAGCCCGAGCTGTCGACGCACCAGTTCAATTACCTCGGCGTCCGCTTCCGGCCCGGCAATCAGGCGCGCCGGATCGCCCGGCAGCAGGTGGACAAACAGAAACACCAGCACGGCCACAATCAGCAGCGTCGGAATCAGGCCCAGCAAGCGTTTAATAATATAATTCAGCATCTCATCTTCCCTCACTCCGCCCCCTGTCCTGCAAGGCGGCGTGAGTTATCTATTGCAAATCGGCGTTATCAAAACTAAAGCCGGTATCCGGCATGATGTAAAAACCGGTCAGCTTTTTGTTATGAGCGGAAACCAGCTTCTCAACCACCAGCGGCACCCACGGCGACTCTTTCCAGAGGATATCCTGCGCCTCTTTATAGAGCCGCGCTTTTTCATCTGTGCTGGTGGTTTTCAGCGCGTTAGCCAGATCTTTATCCACCTGCGGGTTGCTGTAGAAGGCGGTGTTGAACTGCGTCGGCGGCCAGTTCCATGACGCAAACAGCGGCGAGAGCGCCCAGTCCGCTTCGCCAGTCGAAGAGGTCCAGCCGGTATAGAACATACGCACCCCGCTCTGCTTCTGCCCTTTCGCTTCAACTTCCGCCGCGCGCTGCCCGGCATCCATCGCCGTCACCTGCACTTTGATCCCCACCTGCGCCAGCTGCTGCTGGGTAAATTGCAGCACCTTCTGCGCGGTGCTGTGATTATGGGAAGACCAGAGCGTGGTGGTGAAGCCCTGCGGATAGCCCGCCTCTTTCAGCAGCTCGCGCGCTTTAGCCGGATCGTACGGCCAGGGTTGATAGCTCTGTGAATAGGCAATAGTCGGCGGCAATACGCCGGTCGCTGGCGTGGCAAAACCGGCAAACGCCACTTTCACCAGCGCCTGGCGGTTAATGGCGTAGTTGATCGCCTCGCGCACTTTTGGGTTGTCGAACGGCTTTTGCGTCACGTTCATGCTGATGTAGCGCTGCATAATTGATGGGCTGGTGACCAGCTCAAGCTTACTGTTTCGTTTCAGCACCGCCGCCTGCTCATAGGGGATGGGGAAGGCGAACTGCGCCTCGCCGGTCTGCAACATCGCGGCGCGGGTGTTGTTATCCACCACCGGACGCCAGGTGATGGAGTCCAGCTTCGGCAGGCCTTGCTGCCAGTAGCCGGCAAACTTTTTCACCTTCACAAAATCGGTCTGGTTCCACGCTTCCAGCGTATAGGGGCCGGTGCCGACCGGGTGGAAGCCGATCTCTTTGCCATATTTTTTCAGCGCCGCCGGTGAAATCATCGCCGAGGCCGGGTGGGCAAGGATATTGATAAACGCCGAGAAGGGCTGCTTGAGGGTGATCTTCACCGTGCTCTCATCGACCGCCTCGGTGCTGGCAATATTTTTATAGAGGTTGTAGCGCTTAAGGCTGTTCGCCGGGTTGCTGGCGCGGTCGAGGTTCGCTTTCACCGCTTCGGCGTTAAAATCGGTGCCATCCTGGAACTTCACCCCTTTGCGCAGCTTGATGGTGTAGACCAGTCCGTCGTCGGAGACGGTGTAACCCTCTGCCAGCACATTGACCAGCTTCATCTCTTTATCGAGGCCAAACAGCCCCTGATAGAAGGACTTAGCGACCGCCTGCGAGAGCGTATCGTTGGCGTCATAGGGATCAAGGGTGGTGAAGTTGGAACCAACCGCTACCACCACATCTTTCGCGGCAAATGCCGGGAGGGCGGTCAGCGCGACAACCACGCCTGCAACGGCCCGCCAGTGTCGGGAAATGATCTCTGTCATGCTGCTCTCCTGAAAAACCCTGTCTGTCATCAATTAAAAACGCGACTGCGTGCTGCCGGGCGTCGTTCTGGCGACGAAGTGCCCTGGCCCCACGTTTTGCAGCTGTACGCGCTGCATTGTTTCCCCGCGTTTACGAATATTACTCGGCATATCATCGGATAAGAGCACCCGCTGCGGCGGCTGGTGGGCAGGATCGGCCACCGGCACCGCCGACATCAGCTTGCGGGTATAGGGGTGCTGCGGATTTTCAAACACTGCGCGGCGCGGGCCGATCTCAACAATCTGCCCGAGATACATCACCGCCACACGGTGGCTGATCCGCTCCACGACCGCCATATCATGGGAGATAAAGAGAAACGCGATCCCCAACTCGCGCTGCAGATCGAGCAGCAAATTGATGATCTGCGCGCGAATCGAAACATCCAGCGCCGAGACGGACTCATCGGCAACTACCACGCGCGGGTTCAGCGCCAGCGCGCGGGCGATGCAAATACGCTGGCGCTGACCGCCGGAAAACTCGTGCGGATAGCGCCAGGCGTGCTCCGGCTTCAGCCCGACGCGCTCTAGCAGCCACTCCACGCGCTGGTGGGCTTCCGCTTTGCCGAGAAGATTGTGCACGCGCAGCGGCTCAATAATCGAATCGCCCACCGTCTGGCGCGGATCGAGCGAGGCATAGGGGTCCTGAAAAATAAACTGAATGTCGCGGCGCACCAGCTTCATCTTGTGATCCGGCAGGGTGTCGATGCGCTCGCCGTTAAAGGTAATCGAGCCACCCTGGCTCTCCACCAGCCGCAGCAGCGCGCGTCCGGTGGTTGATTTTCCGCTGCCCGATTCGCCGACAATCGCCAGCGTTTCGCCGGGCCAGAGATCGAAGCTGATGCCCTCCACCGCATGCACCTCTTTGGTGATGCGATTAAGCAAGCCGCCGCGCAGGGGGAAGCGCGCCACCAGATCGCGAACCTGCAAAATCGGCTCGCCGGGCACCACAGTATCCTGCTCCGTTTCCGGCTCCTGCACCTGCGGATTTTTCGCCGAGATGAGCGGGAAGCGGCGCGGCAGATCGCTGCCGTTCATCGCGCCAAGCTTCGGCACCGCCGCCAGCAGCGCTTTGGTATAGGGGTGCTGCGGGTTGCGGAAGACGCACTCGACGCTGCCAGTCTCCACCGCTTCGCCCTGGTTCATCACCAGCACGCGATCGGCGATATCCGCTACCACGCCCATATCGTGGGTAATAAAGATCACCCCCATCGACATCTCTTTTTGCAGCACGGCAATGAGTTGCAAAATCTGCGCCTGAATCGTGACATCCAGCGCGGTGGTTGGCTCATCGGCAATCAGCACCGCCGGGCGACAGGAGAGCGCCATGGCGATCATCACTCGCTGGCGCATGCCGCCGGAGAGTTGATGGGGAAAACTGGAGAGAATGGATTGCGCTTCGGGAATGCGTACCAGGTCGAGCATACGCCGGGCTTCGCGCATCGCCTGCTCGCGGCCCAGTTTCTGATGGAGGCGAATCGACTCGGCAATCTGCTCACCAACCGGGAAAACCGGGTTGAGCGAGGTCATCGGCTCCTGGAAAATCATCGCGATATCCGCCCCGCGCACGCTGCGCATCTGCGAGGAGGAAAGTGTGTTGATATCGACCTTCTGGCGGTTGCGCCGCGTCAGGCAGATATGATCGCAGTTCACTTCGCCGCCCGCCTGCTCAATCAACTTGAGCAGCGAGAGCGCGGTAACCGACTTCCCGGAGCCAGATTCGCCGACAATCGCCAGCGTTTCGCCCCGTTTCAGATTAAAAGAGAGGTTACGTACCACCGGGGTAAGCTGCTTCTCATGGCTAAATGCGATATTCAGATTGCTGACGTCAAGAACCACGTCTGCCTCTGGTTCAAAGCCTTGCGACACCCCACTCTCCTTTTTTACGATAGCTGCCTTTGGGAAAGACGATTTCTGAATATAGGAAGTCGTTACAACGATGTAAAGCAATGTGATAACAATGAGGTAGACGCAAGTCATATTGACCCCTCCCCTTTTCTGCCATAATGGCCGCTTCTCGCGTTGACTGGATAGAAATTATGGAATCTGCAAATGGCCTGATCTCGCTGGAGACGGCGCTGTCGAAAATGCTGTCACGCATTTCACCGCTCACTGAGCATGAAACCCTGCCGCTGCTCGCCTGTTTTGGCCGCGTAGTCGCGCAAGATATTGTTTCGCCGCTGAATGTCCCCGGTTTTGATAACTCAGCGATGGATGGCTATGCCGTTCGCCTGGCGGATCTCAACGGCGGCAACGCGCTGCCGGTGGCGGGCAAAGCCTTTGCCGGGCAGCCCTTTAGCGGCGAGTGGCCGCAAGGCACCTGCATACGCATTATGACCGGCGCACCGATCCCCGCAGGCTGCGAGGCGGTGGTGATGCAGGAGCAGACGGAGCAGAGCGACGACGGCATCCGTTTTACCGCCGAGGTGCGCGCTAATCAGAACATTCGCCGCGCGGGCGAAGATATCGCTAAAGGTGCCAGCGTCTTTACGGCGGGCACAAAACTGACCGCCGCTGAACTGCCGGTGCTGGCCTCCCTCGGTATTGCCGACGTGAGCGTGGTACGCAAAGTGCGCGTAGCCCTCTTCTCCACCGGTGATGAGCTGCAACTGCCGGGCCAGCCGCTGGCTGACGGGCAGATTTACGACACTAACCGCCTGTCGGTCCACCTGATGCTGGAACAACTTGGTTATGAGGTGATTAACCTCGGGATTGTGCCGGACGATCCGCAGAAACTGCGTGATACCTTTATCGCCGCCGACAGCCAGGCGGACGTAGTGATCAGCACCGGCGGCGTGTCGGTGGGCGAAGCGGACTACACCAAAACCATTCTTGATGAGCTGGGTGAAATCGCCTTCTGGAAGCTGGCGATCAAACCGGGCAAACCCTTTGCGTTCGGCAAGCTAACAAATAGCTGGTTCTGCGGCCTGCCGGGCAACCCGGTCTCCGCCACCCTCACCTTCTACCAGTTGGTGCTGCCATTGCTGGCGAAACTGAGCGGCAATGGCGCGGATGTGGCGCCACTGCGTTTTCGCGCGCGCGTTATCGGCGGGCTGAAAAAGTCGCCGGGGCGTCTCGATTTCCAGCGCGGAATTGTCAGCCGTGGCGAAGATGGCACGCTTGAAGTGCGCACCACCGGCCACCAGGGCTCGCACATTTTCAGCTCCTTCAGCCAGGGCAACTGCTTTGTGGTGCTCGAGCGCGAGCGCGGCAACGTGGCGGCGGGCGAATGGGTAGATGTGGAGATGTTTAACCATCTCTTCGGAGGCTGACGATGGCAGAAGAGCTCAGCGACAGCGAGATGATGCGCTACAACCGGCAGATTACTCTGCGCGGGTTCGATTTTGACGGCCAGGAGCGGTTAAAAGCCGCGCGCGTACTGGTGGTCGGGCTCGGCGGCCTTGGCTGCGCGGCAGCGCAATATCTGGCGGCGGCGGGCGCAGGCACCATGACGCTGCTCGATTTCGATACGGTAGCGCTGTCAAACCTGCAGCGCCAGACGCTGCACGGCGATGCGGATATCGGTAGCGCTAAAGTGGACTCTGCCCGCGAATCGCTGCTGCGTATCAACCCGCATGTCGAGTATGTCACCGTTAATGCCCTGCTTGATGAAGCGGCGCTGTTCGCGCAGATTGCCGCGCACGATCTGGTGCTGGACTGCACCGATAATGTAGCGATCCGCAACCAGCTCAACGCCGGCTGTTTTCAGCATAAAGTGCCGTTGGTCTCCGGCGCGGCGATCCGCATGGAGGGGCAGATCAGCGTCTTTACCTGGGCGGACGGCGCGCCGTGCTATCGCTGTTTGAGCCGCCTGTTTGGCGAGAATGCGCTGACCTGCGTGGAAGCAGGCGTGATGGCGCCGCTGGTCGGCATTATCGGATCGATGCAGGCGATGGAAGCGATTAAGGTGTTGACCCATTACGGTACGCCCGCTGTGGGCAAGATCGTGATGTACGATGCGATGCAGTGCCAGTTCCGCGAGATGAAGCTTATGCGTAACCCGCAGTGTGAAGTGTGCGGCGATGGCGCATCGCCCGCGGCTTAATTGCCGGATGGCGGCGTAAACGCCTTATCCGGCCTACGGGTTTGCGGGCGTCTTTTTGCCGGATGACGGCGGTTTTGTAGGCCGGGTAAGCGCAGCGCCACCCGGCAATTTCCCATTCGGGCACAAGGCATAAAGCGCGAACCCCATCACAGCAAATTTCATTCGAAAGTTATTTAATCTCCATATGAAATATGTGGAGATGGTCGATGATTTTCAATATTCAGCGCTACTCAACCCATGACGGCCCCGGCATTCGCACGGTGGTGTTTCTGAAAGGGTGCCCGCTGCGCTGCCGCTGGTGCCAGAACCCGGAAAGCCGTTCCCGCTCGCGCGACCTGCTGTTTGACCCGCGCCTCTGCCTTACCGGCTGCGATTTGTGCCAACGCGCTGCGCCTGCGGTAATTCAACGCGCGCAAAATCATCTCTTAATCCAGCGTGAAAAGATCACCGACGCAGCGCTGGATGCCCTCACCGGCTGCTGCCCGACCGAAGCGTTGAGTGTCTGTGGCGAGGAGAAATCCGTGGCGGAGATGATGGCGACGGTGCTGCGCGACAAACCCTTTTACGATCGCAGCGGCGGCGGCGTGACGCTCTCCGGCGGCGAGCCCTTTATGCACCCCGAACTTTCAGAAGCACTGCTGCGCGAGAGCCATCAGCACGGCATCCATACCGCCGTTGAGACCTGCCTGCACGTGCCGTGGCGTTATATCGAACCTTCGCTACCGTGGGTGGATCTCTTTCTCGCCGATCTTAAACATGTCGATGAGAATGCCTTTCGTGCCTGGACGAACGGCTCTGCCGCACGCGTGCTCGATAATCTGCAACGCCTCGCCCGCGCCGGGAAAAAGATGATTATTCGCGTGCCGCTGATCCCCGGCTTTAACGCCGATAAAGCCTCCATTGAAGCGATTACCAACTTTGCCGCCGACCAGCTGCGCGTCGGCGAGATCCACTTTCTGCCCTATCACACGCTAGGCATGCAGAAGTTTGACCTGCTCGGCGAACCCTATACCGCCCCTGAAAAACCGCTCGACGACCCTGAACTGCTGGCATTCGCCGCGGCATTTGCCCGCCAGAAAGGGCTGGCGACGACACTGCGAGGATAAGATTATGACTCTGATGCAACTCAACACGCTGCCTGAACGCATCCGCGCGCATAAACAGGCGCTGATCTCGGTTGTAAAACCGCCGATCTGCACCGAACGCGCGCTGCACTATACGCAGATTTACCAGCAGCATATGGATAAGCCGCTGCCGGTGCGCCGCGCGCTGGCGTTAGCCCATCACCTGGCGCAGCGCACTATCTGGATCAAACATGACGAGCTGATTATCGGCAATCAGGCAAGCGAAGTACGCGCCGCGCCGATCTTCCCTGAGTACACCGTTTCGTGGATCGAGAAAGAGATTGATGAGCTGGCGGATCGCCCCGGTGCGGGCTTTGCGGTCAGCGAAGCGAATAAGCGCGTTCTGCATGAAGTCTGCCCGTGGTGGCGCGGCCAGACGGTGCAGGATCGCTGCTACGGCATGTTTACCGACGAACAAAAAGCATTGCTTGCGAGCGGCATTATCAAAGCCGAAGGCAATATGACCTCCGGCGATGCGCACCTGGCGGTGAACTTCCCGCTGCTGCTGGCAAAAGGGCTGGATGGCCTGCGTGAGCAGGTGCGCGAGCGCCGCACGCGGATTGATTTGACGCAGCTTGACGATCTGCACGGCGAGCAGTTCCTGAAAGCGATTGATATCGTGCTTGAGGCCGTCAGCCTGCATATTGTGCGTTTTGCCGACCTTGCGCGCACGATGGCGGCTGACGAGCCGCGCGAAAGCCGCCGCGACGAATTGCTGGCTATCGCCGAGAACTGTGAGCTTATTGCCCACCAGCCGCCGCGCACCTTCTGGCAGGCTTTGCAACTCTGCTACTTTATCCAGCTACTGTTGCAGATTGAATCCAACGGTCATTCCGTGTCGTTTGGCCGAATGGATCAGTATCTCTACCTCTTCTGGCGTCGCGATGTCGAGCTGCAACAGACGCTACACCGCGAGCAGGGTATTGAGCTGTTGCAGAGCTGCTGGCTGAAGCTGCTGGAGGTGAATAAAATCCGCTCCGGCAGCCACTCGAAAGCCTCGGCGGGCAGCCCGCTCTACCAGAATGTCACCATCGGCGGGCAGATGTGGCACAACGGCCAGATCCATGACGCGGTTAACCCGCTCTCTTACGCCATCCTCGAATCCTGCGGGCGGTTGCGCTCCACTCAGCCCAACCTCAGCGTGCGCTATCACGCCGGAATGAGTGACGATTTTCTTGAGGCCTGCGTACAGGTGATCCGCTGCGGGTTTGGCATGCCGGCGTTTAATAACGATGAGATTGTCATTCCGGCCTTTATCGCGCTGGGCGTGGAGCCTGCCGATGCGTACGACTACGCGGCGATTGGCTGTATCGAAACCGCCGTCGGCGGTAAATGGGGTTACCGCTGCACCGGCATGAGCTTTATCAACTTCGCCCGCGTGATGCTGGCGGCGCTGGAGGGCGGGCGTGACGCCACCAGCGGCGAGGTTTTCCTGGCGCAAAAAGAGGCGCTGTCGGCAGGCAACTTCCGCCATTTTGATGAGGTGGTAGAAGCATGGGACCGGCAGATCCGCTACTACACGCGCAAATCAATCGAGATTGAGTATGTTGTCGACACTATGCTTGAGGAAAACGTGCCGGATATTCTCTGCTCGGCGCTGGTCGACGACTGCATTGAGCGGGCGAAGAGCATTAAGCAGGGCGGCGCGAAGTATGACTGGGTCTCCGGCCTGCAGGTGGGCATCGCCAATCTTGGTAACAGCCTCGCGGCGGTGAAAAAGTTAGTGTTTGAGCAGTGCCTTATCGGCCAGCAGCAGCTGGCCGAGGCGCTGGCGGCAGATTTCGACGGCCTGAGCCACGAACAACTACGCCAGCGGCTTATCAACAGCGCGCCGAAGTATGGCAATGATAATGAGAGCGTGGATGCCCTGCTGGTGCGCGTGTATCAGACCTATATCGACGAGCTAAAGCAGTATCGCAACCCGCGTTACGGGCGTGGGCCGATTGGCGGCAAATACTACGCTGGCACCTCGTCGATCTCCGCCAACGTGCCGTTTGGCGCGGCAACCATGGCAACGCCGGACGGACGCAAAGCCCATACGCCGCTGGCAGAGGGGGCAAGCCCGGCCTCCGGCACCGACCATCTT
Organism: Kosakonia sp. CFBP8986; assembly: GCF_034044935.1. Lineage (NCBI taxonomy): Bacteria > Pseudomonadati > Pseudomonadota > Gammaproteobacteria > Enterobacterales > Enterobacteriaceae > Kosakonia > Kosakonia sp. CFBP8986. Next base: position 769,099 of record NZ_JAXCXB010000001.1, read on the forward strand.
GGGCCGACGGCGGTGATAAACTCAGTGGGTAAACTGCCGGTTGGCGCGATCCTCGGCGGCGTGCTGCTTAACCAGAAGCTCAACCCCTCGACGCTTGAAAATGACGGCGACCGACAGAAGCTGATGGCGCTGCTGCGCACCTTTTTTGAGGTGCATAAAGGCTGGCATATTCAGTACAACATTGTCTCGCGCGAGACGCTGCTGGCCGCGAAGCAGCACCCGGATCAGTACCGTGATTTGGTGGTGCGCGTTGCCGGATACTCGGCGTTTTTCACCGCTCTGTCGCCAGATGCGCAGGACGATATTATTGCCCGCACCGAACATACGTTGTGATGTTAAGGTTAGAAACCATTCCGCTTTAACCAGGTATTTCGAATCGCAGGAAGGCGGCAAGGTGGCGCATCCCCGGGAGTTTACAAAAAGTAAATGACCGGGGTAAGCCACCGCAGCCAACACACCTGCGGCTCGAAAGACGACGGTTAACTTTCGAATGAAATAAAATTTGTGTAACTCATCACATTCTCTCTAGAATGTTGCTCCTCGTTATGACATTCAGGAGCGCTATATATGACCGTCAAAGTTATCGTCACTGATATGGACGGAACTTTTCTTGATGACGCCAAAAAGTACGATCGCACGCGGTTTATGGCGCAATTCGAGCAACTCCAGCAGCGCAATATCGAATTCGTGGTTGCCAGCGGCAACCAGTACTACCAGCTCATCTCCTTCTTCCCGGAGCTTAAAGACCGCATCTCCTTCGTCGCCGAAAACGGCGCGCTGGTCTACGAACACGGCCAACAGCTGTTCCACGGCGAACTGACCCGCCACGAATCCCAGGTTGTGATGGGCGAGCTGTTAAAAGGCGGCGGCCTGAACTTTGTCGCCTGCGGGCTTGAAAGCGCCTATATCAACGAAGCCGCGCCGCAAGAGTTTGTCGATCTGATGGCGGAACACTATCACCGCTTAAAGCCGGTGCGCGACTTCACGCAGATTGACGATACGCTGTTTAAATTCTCCCTGAATTTGCCGGACAGCGAGATCCCGGCGCTGGTTGATGAACTGCACACCTCCCTCGATGGGATTATGAAACCGGTGACCAGCGGCTTCGGCTTTGTCGATCTGATTATCCCTGGCCTGCATAAAGCCAACGGTATTTCGCGTCTGCTCAAGCGCTGGAACCTCTCCCCGCAAGCATGTGTGACGCTGGGTGACAGCGGAAATGATGCCGAGATGCTGCGCATGACCGACTACTCCTTCGCCATGGGCAACGCCACCGACGCGATTAAAGCCATTGCTCGTCACCAGACCGATGACAACAACCACCACGGCGTGCTGAATGTGATTCAGGCGGTGCTGGATAACACTGCCCCGTTTGACCGCTGATCCCCCTGCCGACGCCCCGCCGTCGGCACTCTCCCTCGGCCTTCTCCCGCTTTGTGCAATCCATCAAGTTTTTAAACTTGCATTAACTTATTTTTAACTTAGATTGTCATTTGTAAGATTAATTACCTTCGAATGAAAGAAAGAGGTGCCTATGACGTTTACCCATGAAACCCTTCCTGTCGACCATAAAGCCGCTATCCGCCAGATGAAACAGGCGCTGCGTGCGCAAATTGGCGATGTACAACAGCTGTTCGATCAACTCAGCGCGCGTATTAGTGAGCGCGTGGAGGAGATTAAGGCGATAAAAGCCCGCGGCGAATCCGTCTGGCCGCAGCTGAACTATGCCGATATCGCTGCCGGGCGTGTAACCGAAGCGCAGCGCGCGTTGATCAAACGTCGCGGCTGTGTGGTGATCAAAGGCCATTTCCCGCGCGAGCAGGCGCTGGGCTGGGATCGCGCGATGCTCGACTACCTGGCGGAAAACCATTTTGATGAGGTCTATAAAGGCCCGGGCGACAGCTTTTTCGGCACGCTGGAGGCTTCGCGCCCGGAGATCTACCCGATCTACTGGTCACAGGCGCAGATGCAGGCGCGCCAGAGCTATGAGATGGCAGCCGCGCAATCTTTCCTCAACCGGCTGTGGCGGTTTGAGAGCGAAGGCCGCGCGTGGTTTAACCCCGATATCAGCGTCATCTATCCGGATCGCATTCGCCGCCGCCCGCCGGGCACCACCTCGAAAGGGCTGGGGGCGCATACGGATTCCGGCGCGCTGGAGCGCTGGCTGCTGCCGGCCTATCAGCGCGTCTTTGCCAACGTCTTTAACGGCAAGCTGGATCAGTACGATCCGTGGGATGCAGCGCACCGCACCGAGGTGGAGGAGTACACGGTTGAGAACACCACTAAATGTTCGGTGTTTCGCACCTTCCAGGGCTGGACGGCGCTGTCGGATATGATCGCTGGTCAGGGGTTGCTGCACGTGGTGCCGATCCCCGAGGCGATGGCCTACATTCTGCTGCGCCCGCTGCTGGAAGATGTTCCGGACGATGAGCTGTGCGGTGTGGCACCCGGCCGCGTGCTGCCGGTTTCAGAGAAGTGGCACCCGCTGCTGATGGAAGCGCTGAGCAGCATTCCTCCGCTGGAAGCGGGCGATTCCGTCTGGTGGCACTGCGATGTGATCCACTCAGTCGCCCCGGTGGAAAACCAGCAGGGCTGGGGCAATGTGATGTATATCCCCGCTGCCCCGCTGTGTGAGAAGAACCTGGCTTATGCCCGCACGGTGAAGGTCGCACTGGAGCAAGGCAGCTCGCCCGGGGATTTTCCGCGCGAGGATTATGAGCGCGACTGGTCAGGCCGCTTTACGCTCGCCGATTTGAATGCGCACGGTAAGCGCGCGCTGGGGATGGAGAGTTAAGCATCATACAGCCCGTCACCAGCCACGGCGGTGCGTCGCTGCCCCGGGCGTATCCGCCGCACCGACTCACGCACTGCCAGCGTGCCGTTTAACAGCAGCGAGCCGGTCGGTGCCTGTGGGCGGATCAGGCGCTGCTGCAATAGCTGCACCGCTTCCGCGCCCAGTTCATCGCGCGGAACATGCACCGCGGTGAGCGGCACATCCTGAATTGCCGCGAGGTTAAAGGCGTCAATACTCATCACCGACACATCCTGCGGCACGCGCAAACCGCGCTGGAGCAGCGCCTGCACCGTCCCCTGCGCCATAAAATCCCCACTGACCAGAAATGCGGTCGGCGGCGTTTTGTTTGCCGGATCGTCCAGCCACTCCGCCACCCGCAGCGCCGCCTCTTTGGCGCTAAAGCTGGGTACGGTGATGAGATCCCGTTTGCTGTTAAAACGCAGGTTCTGCTGCTGCCACGCTGCTTTAATGCCTGCGAGGCGCAGATCCATGGTGTAACGGCGCAGGCACATCACATTCACCACATCGCGGTGGCCCATATCAAAGAGATAGCGGGCAGCAAACTCGCCGATGGTGCGGTGATCCGGCGCAATCGAGGGCAGGCGCATACGCCCATCGCGGCAGTTGATCAGCACGCAGGGTTTGCCGATATCCGCCGCCAGCTCGTGAATATGGGTATCGTCAATGCCGAGCAGGATCGCCGCCTGGGTTTCGGGGGCATTCATACGCGCCAGAAATTCATTGGCATCGCTGTCCAGCTCCTCCAGCGCGCAGTAGCGCAGCCGCACGTCGTGTGGCTCGAGCGCTTTATTGATGCTCTGAATCACACGGTAGTAGAAGATATCGGAGCGCTCATCAAAGGCGCGCTGCGGCGCAAAGACAATCAGGTTATTGAGCAGCAGCCGTCCGGCGGCAATCCCCTCCATCACCCCCAGTTCACGGGCGCAGGCCAGCACCGCCGCGCGCGCTTTTTCGCTGGTGTTGGCTTTTCCCGCCAGCACCCGCGAAACGGTGCTGGTCGACAGATTTGTGCGCCGGGCAATTTCGCTGATTTTGAGCTTTTTATCCATTCTGTGATCTTGCTCCGTTTGTGAAATGGGAAAATTTTCATAGAGCGGAAAGCCTGTTATTTATGGCTTCGATTGCAGTCTGCCGCAATATTCGGTCAATTGATGAGAATTCTTGCACAAAATCGACTTTAGCCGCGCTTTTTTCTCCCCTACGGTAAATGTGTCATACAACTTCCATACTAGTTGTGTGTGTTCTTAAGACAAAACCAAGAAAAAAATCATCACGCGCGCCTGGCGGTATAACAACTTTTCACCCGGCCGCGATAACGCAACGTCCCTACAAAACGATGAGCGGAGAACACCATGAGCCAGGGGATTAACAACGACGTGGCGGCCACAAGTAGTCGCCGGATCTTCAAAAAATTACGCTGGTGGATGCTGGTACTCTTTCTGTTTGGCGTGACGGTGAACTACATCACCCGTAACTCGCTGGGCATCCTGGCCCCGGAACTGAAAACCAGCCTCGGTATCACTACCGAACAATATTCATGGATTGTCGGCGCATTTCAGCTGGCGTATACCCTGTTCCAGCCGCTGTGTGGCTGGTTAATCGATGTGATTGGCCTGAAAGTGGGCTTTATGGTCTGCGCGATCATCTGGGCGCTGGCCTGTATGTTCCATGCTGGCGCAAGCAGTTGGATCCATCTGGCGATTTTGCGCTTTACCATGGGCGCGTCGGAAGCGGCGGCAACGCCCGCTAACGCCAAAACAATCGGCGAGTGGTTCCCGAAATCGGAGCGTCCGGTCGCCGCTGGCTGGGCGGGCGTCGGCTTCTCCATCGGCGCGATGCTGGCACCGCCAATCATCTACTTCGCCCACGCCTCGTTTGGCTGGCAGGGGGCGTTTATGTTTACCGGCGTGCTGGCGCTGCTGTGGGTGATTTTGTGGTGGGCGTTTTATCACAACCCGGACAAACACCCGAACCTCAGCCGCGAAGAGTTGGCCTTTATTCAGCAGGATAATGAGCCGCCAGCGGTGAAACTGCCCTTCCTTACCGCACTGAAAAACGTATCGAAAAACAAACGCTTCTACGGCATCGCCATTCCGGCCTTTATGGCGGAACCGGCGTGGGCGGTGCTGAGCTTCTGGGTGCCACTCTATCTGGCGAAAGAGCACGGCATGGATCTGAAACAGATTGCGATGTTCGCCTGGCTCCCCTTCCTCGCCGCCGATCTCGGCAGCGTCGCCAGCGGCTATCTCACCAAACTCTATACCCGCTGGTTCGGCTGCTCGCGCGTCAACTCGGTAGTTGCCAGTTCCCTGACCGGCGCGTTCCTGATGATCTCGCTGGCCATTGTGGCGATCACCCGCGATCCCTATATCACCATTGTGCTGATCTCGATTGGCGGCTTCGGCCACCAGATCATCTCCTGCATGTTGAGCGCGCTGGTGGTTGAGTCATTCGACAAAGGCCAGATGGCAACCGTCAACGGCATGCGCGGCTCGGCGGCGTGGATCGCCAGCTTCCTCTTCTCACTGCTGATTGGCGTTACCGCCGACAAGATTGGCTTCAACCCGCTGTTTATTGCCATGGGTTTCTTTGACCTGATTGGCGCTATTTTCCTGGTGGCATTTATTGCTGAACGTCGCGCAAAACGCGCCTGATTGTGGAAGTCTGCTATGAAAACGCTGAAGAACTGGACGTTACAAAAACAGAGCGCTCATCACGTTGAGCTATTGGTTGATGAGCAACATACGCTCTGCCTCTATGTGCTGGAAGCGAACCTGTTTCGCGTGCTGATTAAGCGCAAGGGCGAGCTGGCGCTGGCGCGCACCTGGAGCATCGCGCCAGGTGAGGATGTGCCGTGGGAGGGGCGCAGCCGTGAGGATCTGAGCGGTTTTAGTCTGCCCGCGTGGAGGCTTAAACAGCAGCAGGAGACGTTGACCGTTGAGAGCGAGCAACTGCGAGTGACGGTGCACCAGCCGTTATGGCTGGAGTGGCACTACCGTAATGAAGCGGGCGAGTGGCAGTGGCTGGCAGGCGATCGCCCCACCAGCGCTTATCAAATCAATGCTCACGGTGACGGCGTGGCGCACTACCTCAGCCGTATAAAGGAGGAGCGTTTTTACGGCCTCGGCGAGAAAGCGGGCAACCTGCAACGTACCGGCCAGCGCTATGAGATGCGCAACCTCGATGCGATGGGCTACAACGCGGCGAGCACCGACCCGCTCTATAAACATGTCCCTTTCACCCTCACCCGCCGGGATGATGTCAGCTACGGGCTATTTTACGACAACCTCAGCAGCTGCTGGCTGGATCTCGGGAATGAGATCGATAACTACCACACCGCCTATCGCCGCTGGCAGGCAGAAGCGGGCGATATCGATTACTACATTTTTACCGGCGCGCGCGCGCTGGATGTCACCAAAGCCTTTGTGCGACTGACGGGCAAAACCCTCTTCGGGCCGAAGTGGAGCCTCGGCTACAGCGGTTCTACGATGCACTACACCGATGCGCCGGATGCGCAAAACCAGCTGATGAACTTTATTCGCCTGTGTGAAGAGCATGCGATCCCCTGCGACTCGTTCCAGCTCTCGTCGGGTTACACCTCGATCAACGGCAAACGCTACGTCTTTAACTGGAACTACGACAAAGTGCCGCAGCCGAAGGTGATGAGCCAGGCGTTTCACGATGCCGGGCTGAAGCTGGCGGCCAATATCAAACCCTGCCTGTTGCAGGATCACCCGCGCTATCACGAAGTGGCGGAAAAAGGGCTGTTTATTCGCGATTCGGAAAACCCCGGGCCGGAGCGCTCCAGCTTCTGGGATGATGAGGGTTCGCATCTCGATTTCACCAACCCGCAGACCATCGCCTGGTGGCAGGAGGGCGTGACCACGCAGCTGCTGGAGATGGGGATCGACTCCACCTGGAACGACAATAACGAGTTTGAAGTGTGGGATGGCGAAGCGCGCTGCGCCGGCTTTGGCGAGGAGATCGCCATCAAGCATATTCGCCCGGTGATGCCGCTCCTGATGATGCGCGCCTCGATGGAAGCGCAGCAGCGTTTCGCGCCGGACAAACGCCCCTATCTGATCTCCCGCTCAGGCTGTGCCGGGATGCAGCGCTATGTGCAGACCTGGAGCGGCGATAACCGCACTAACTGGCAGACGCTGCGCTACAACACCCGCATGGGGCTGGGGATGAGTTTGTCCGGGCTTTATAACGTCGGGCACGATGTCGGCGGCTTCTCCGGTGATAAACCGGATGCCGAGCTGTTTGTGCGCTGGGTGCAGAACGGCGTGATGCATCCACGTTTCACCATCCACTCGTGGAATGATGACCAGACGGTAAACGAACCATGGATGTACCCGGCGGTGACGCCGGCGATCCGCAGCGCGATTGAGCTGCGCTACCGCCTGCTGCCCTATCTCTACACTCTGCTGTGGCAGGCGCATGCCGATGATGAGCCGATGCTGCGCCCGACCTTCCTCGATCATGAAAACGATGCGCAGACTTTTGAGGAGTGCGACGACTTCCTGCTCGGGCGCGATCTGCTGGTCGCCAGCGTCGTTGAGCCGGGTCAGCGCGAGCGTTCTCTCTGGCTGCCCGCCAATGAGAGTGGCTGGTACGATTTTTATACCGGAGCGTGGTACGCGCCAGGCCAGTGGGTGACGCTGGATGCACCGCTGGAGACGTTGCCGCTGCTGGTACGCGCCGGTGCCGGTTTACCGCTGAGCGATCGCATTCGTCATGTAGAGGCGAAAAGCGACACCTTCCGCGAACTGCAACTCTTCCCGCTGAAAGGCACCGGGCGTTCCAGCGGCCTGCTGTTTGAGGATGATGGCGAGTCGTGGGGTTATAAAGAGGGCAATGCGCTGTGGTTAAGCTGGGAGATGGTCTGCGACAGCGAAACCATTAACCTTGAGGTTACCGCGCGCGGCGATTACCGCCCGGCGTGGCAGACGCTGAATGTCACCTTGCCCGCCGGGGAAAAACGCCGGTTAATGATTAACGGCGAGCCGGCAACGGCGTGGTCTTTCAGGTAAAAAAATGCCGGATGGCGGCTTACGCCTTATCCGGCCTACAAAAGCAGTAACGATCCCGTAGGCCGGATAAGCGTTTATGCGCCATCCGGCATCTGCTCCTTTGCCGGATGGCGGCTTCGCCTTATCCGGCCTACAAAAGCAGAGCGATCCCGTAGGCCGGATAAGCGTTTACGCGCCATCCGGCATCTGCTCCTTTGCCGGATGGCGGCTTCGCCTTATCCGGCCTACAAAGCAGAGCGATCCCGTAGGCCGGATAAGCGTTTATGCGCCATCCGGCAATCCGTTCCTTTATCTGCTCAGCATTTACCTAAGTATTTCGCGTTGCAGGAAGGCGGCAAACCTGAGTATCCCCGGGAGCTTACTGAAGTAAGTGACCGGGGTACGACGGTGCAGCCAACGCACCTGCGGCGTGAAAGACGACGGTAAATTTATTCGATGCCCTTGGTACGCAAATAATCTTCATAGTTACCGGTGAAATCGACCACGCGCTGCGGCGTAATCTCAATCACGCGGGTTGCCAGCGAGCTTACGAATTCACGGTCGTGCGAGACGAAAATCAGCGTGCCCTGGTACATCTCCAGCGCCATGTTCAGCGATTCGATCGACTCCATATCCAGGTGGTTGGTCGGTTCGTCCATCACCAGAATATTCGGTTTTTCCATCATCAGCTTGCCGAACAGCATACGGCCCTTCTCGCCGCCGGAGAGCACCTTCGCCGGTTTCTTGATATCGTCCTGGCTGAACAGCAGACGACCCAGGATGCTGCGCACCGCCTGCTCGTCATCGCCCTCTTGCTTCCACTGGCTCATCCAGTCGAACACCGTCAGGTCGTTATCGAAATCCGCCGCGTGATCCTGCGCGTAGTAGCCGATGCGGGCGTTTTCCGACCACTTCACCGTGCCGCTCTCTGGCGTAAGCTCGCCGACCAGCGTTTTCAGCAGCGTGGTTTTACCGACGCCGTTAGTACCGAGGATGGCGACTTTCTCGCCCACTTCCATCAGCATATTGAAGTTTTTAAACAGCGGGCCGTTATCGAAACCTTTTGTCACCTGCTCCACTTCCAGCGCGTTACGGAACAGTTTCTTATCCTGCTCGAAGCGGATGAACGGGTTCTGACGGCTGGAGGCTTTCACTTCGTCGAGCTTGATCTTATCGATCTGGCGGGCGCGGGAAGTTGCCTGACGCGATTTAGAGGCGTTGGCGCTAAAGCGGCTGACGAAGGATTGCAGCTCGGCAATCTGCGCTTTCTTCTTGGCGTTATCCGACAGCAGACGCTCGCGCACCTGGGTGGCGGCAGTCATGTATTCGTCGTAGTTACCCGGGTAGACGCGCAGCTCGCCGTAGTCGAGATCCGCCATGTGGGTGCAGACCATGTTCAGGAAGTGACGGTCGTGCGAAATGATGATCATGGTGCTGTCACGCTCGTTCAGCACCTGCTCCAGCCAGCGAATGGTGTCGATGTCCAGGTTGTTGGTTGGTTCATCGAGCAGCAGAATATCGGGGTTAGCGAACAGCGCCTGGGCCAGCAGCACACGCAGTTTCCAGCCGGGGGCAACTTCGCTCATCGGGCCGTAATGCTGCTCTACCGGAATACCAACGCCGAGCAGCAGTTCGCCCGCGCGCGCTTCCGCCGAGTAGCCATCCATTTCGCCATACAGCACTTCGAGATCGGCCACTTTATAGCCATCTTCTTCGCTCATCTCGGCGAGGCCGTAAATGCGGTCGCGCTCCTGCTTCACTTCCCACAGCTCGGCGTGGCCCATGATCACCGTGTCGAGCACGCTGAAGGCTTCGAAGGCGAACTGATCCTGACGCAGCTTACCGATGCGCTCGTTCGGATCGAGAGAGACGTTACCCAGCGACGGCTCTAAATCGCCGCCGAGGATTTTCATAAAGGTGGATTTACCGCTCCCGTTCGCGCCGATCAGGCCGTAACGGTTGCCGCCGCCAAATTTGACGGAAATGTTTTCGAACAGCGGCTTACTGCCGAACTGCATGGTGACGTTGCTGGTGACTAACACGGCGATATCCTGAAATATGTGACAAACGCCATAGTATGCCACAATTCCGAATTAGATTCTTGCCCCCTGTCAGGCCGCTACACTGCAAACAACGGGAAAAAAGTGTGATTTCGTCAACATCTGAATTCCCTGGACGGGGGAATGCACATATAATGCGCTTCCTGCATTCTCAACCCAACGGCCAGTGTGGCAATAATCTCGCACAACATGAATATGAAATTAAGAACTCTCTTCGCGGCGGCCTTTGCTGTCGTGGGATTTTGCAATAGCGCGTCTGCTGTGACTTATCCGCTGCCGACTGATGGCAGCCGTCTGATCGGTCAGAACCAGGTCGTAACCATTCCTGAAGGCAATAACCAGCCGCTGGAATACTTTGCGGCTGAATACCAGATGGGTCTCTCCAACATGCTGGAAGCTAACCCGGGCATTGACGCCTATCTGCCGAAAGGTGGCACGGTAATGAACGTTCCGCAGCAGCTGATCCTGCCGGATACCGTTCATGAAGGGATTGTGATTAACAGTGCGGAGATGCGCCTCTACTACTATCCGAAAGGCACCAACACGGTGATCGTGCTGCCAATCGGTATCGGTCAGTTGGGCAAAGATACCCCGATTGCCTGGACCACCAAAGTCGAGCGTAAAAAAGCCGGTCCGACCTGGACACCGACGGCAAAAATGCACGCCGAATATCAGGCAATGGGTCAACCGCTGCCGCCGGTAGTACCGGCAGGCCCGGATAACCCGATGGGTCTCTACGCGCTCTATATTGGCCGCCTGTATGCGATCCACGGCACTAACGCCAACTTCGGTATCGGCCTGCGTGTGAGCCACGGTTGTGTGCGTCTGCGTAACGACGACATCAAATTCCTGTTCGAGAACGTGCCGGTTGGCACCCGCGTGCAGTTTATTGATGAGCCGGTAAAAGCGACCACCGAACCGGATGGCAGCCGCTATATCGAAGTTCACAACCCGCTCTCCACCACTGAAGCGCAGTTTACCGGCGGCGAAATCGTGCCGATCGCGCTGACCAAAGCGGTGCAGGCGGTGACCAGCCAGGCGGACGTTGATTCAAGCGTGGTTGACCAGGCGATCCAGAACCGTTCCGGTATGCCGGTACGTCTGAACTGATTTGCGATCGGTTTGAATGCCGGATGGCGCTGCGCTTATCCGGCCTACAACTGATTTAAAAAGCGGAGCTTCGGCTCCGCTTTTTTTATGTTGGTTGCCGGATAGCACAAGCAATCAGTGTTGATGTATCGCGTAGGCCGGATAAGGCGTAGCCGCCATCCGGCAATAATAAAAACAGCGCTTTTATCCGTGGTTAACCACAATCACCCCGCCGTGATCGTAGCGGTAATGGCAGTGGGCATACTCCAGCGGCGTGCCATCCTCCAGGTAGATAACCTGCTCCACCTCCAGCACCGGATCGGTCTCGTCACAATTGAGGTACTGCTTATCTTCCTCGCACGGCTTCAGCGCGCGGACAATGCGGTACGACCCCATAATTTTTAGCGCCAGATCGTCCTGCACATAGCGAAACACCGAGCTTTCGAGATGGCTGCGATTGAGCCCCGGCACCAGGTTTACCGGCATCAGTGTGAACTCCAGCGACACCGGTTCGCCCTCCAGCAGACGCAGGCGTACAAAGTCATACACCGGCTCATCCGGCCCCACCAGCAGCGAAGCCTGCTCCTTTTCGCTGGCAAAACGCAAATCGAAGCGCACGATCTTGCTCGTCACTTCGCCAACGTTCTCCCAGGTTTTGGTGGCACCAAAATAGTCGCTGCCCGGCAGATCCCAGCGCGACAGCTGAAGGAAATTTTTGCGGATAAAGGTGCCCTGCCCCTGGCGGGTATAGACCAGCCCCTCAACAATCAGCTGACGCATCGCCTGCTGGATGGTCATGCGGCTGGTATTAAACTCTGCCGCCAGCGCGAACTGGTCCGGCAGCGGCGCGCTGGCAGGATACTGCTGGCTGAGGATGCGCCGCTTAATTTCCCGCGCGATGGTGATATATTTTGCCGCCATGACCCGTCCCGGTAATTTAGTCTATCCCATTGTTTCTTAAGGCCACTCTCTCGGCAATTTTGAGGAAAGGCAGGTAGAAGAATACACCAAAGATGATGATTATCAACTGAACCACCACCGCCCGCCAGTCGCCCGCCGTCGCCAGCCAGGCGCTTAAAATTGGCGGGGTAGTCCACGGGATCATTACCACGCAGCGCGCCATCCAGCCCATCGTGGTGCAGAACCAGGCAAACCAAATCCCCAGCGCCGGCAGCAGCACAAAGGGGATCATCAGCGGCAGGTTAAAGACAATCGGCAGGCCAAAAATCACCGGTTCATTGATATTAAACAGCCCCGGCGAAATGGCCAGTCGCGCCACCTGCTTTGCCGACTGCTGCTTTGCGAAGATAAAGATAGCGATCAGCAGAGAGAGCGTGCTGCCGGTGCCGCCAATCATGCCGAAGGTCGGCACAAAAATACTGTTGATGATATGCGGGATCGGCTGGCCGTTGGCAAAGGCGAGCATATTCTCATTGGTATTAATCAGCAGCAGCGGTTCGAGGATCACGCCGTTGACTACCGTCTGGTGAATACCAAGCGTAAAGAGGAAGTTCCCGAAGCTGTAGATAAACAGCGTGCCCGGCAGGCTGGTGTTGATCTGGCGCAGCGGCTGCTGAATCAGGGTGGTGATGAGATGGATCAAATCCGTATGCAGCAGGTTCGCCAGCAGTGCCGCCACCATCGCGAAGAGCGACAGGGTAATGATGGTCGGGATCAGCGCCGAGAAGGATTGCCCCACCGCCGACGGCACATTATCGCCGAGAGAAATGGAGAAGCGCTTCACGCTGGCGACGCGGATAAACAGCTCCGTCGAGAGCAGGCCGATAATCACCCCGGCGAAAATGCCGGTGGTGCCGATATTGGCAAACGACAGCATCTGCGCGACGCTCACCGTGGTTTTACTCCCCACCGGCACCACGTCCAGCTGCATTGGCATCATGATGATAAAACTGGCAATCGCAATGACTACCGCTGAGACCGGGTTCCCGAAGTTCTTATTGCGCGCCAGCGACCAGGCGGTCATTGGCGCAATCAACAGGGCCGCGATATTCAGCGTGCCGTTAATGACCGCTTCGCCCCACACCTTAAAGCGTGCCAGCGTCTCGCCCTCCAGCACCCAGGGGAAAATGACGTTATTGATCAGCACCGCCAGCCCGGCGAGGATGAATATCGGCATCACCGCCGCGAACGCGTCGCGCAGGGATCGCAGATGCACCTGGTTTGCCAGGCGGGCGGAGAACTCCACGAATTTATCGACGAATAACTGCATTTTCGGCGTGATTTTTGTCTCAGACATTGCGCTGCCCTCTTATCACTGCGTTACATGTCACGCCCGTTGCTACGGATCACCCGTTGCAGCCAGCGGTAGCTCTTTTTCGGTACGCGTCGCATATCTTTCAGGTCGTGGTTATCGCGGTTGACGTAGACCACGCCGTAGCGTTTACGCATATCGCCCTGGGAACTGAGAATGTCGATAAGCCCCCAGCCGAGATAGCCAATCACCTGCGCGCCATCTTCAAACATCGCATCCTGCATCGCCTGCAGGTGATCGCGGTGATAGGCAATGCGGTACTCATCATCAATCGGGTTGACGCCGTCCCACTCCTCAATCACACCGATGCCGTTCTCAATCGGGAAGACCGGCAGTCGCCAGTCGTTGTAGTAGCGGGTAATGATGGCGCGAAAACCGAGGGGATCGATCTGCCAGCCCCACTCCGTCGCCTCAAGATAAGGGTTGGGCTTGTCGCCTTCGTGCAGGTAGTAGTTGACCGGCGTATCCGTGCCAATGGCGTCACTATCCAGGGTTTTGCTGGCGTAATAGCTAAAGGCCATAAAGTCGTTTTTGACGCGCGCAATCTGCGCCAAATCCTCATCACGGTAGATATCGCCGAAGCCCTCTTTTTCCACTACTGCCATCACCGCCGGGCTGTAACCCTGCCCGGCGTAGACGCGCAGCAGGTTCTGATTGAGGAATTCGTCATACTGCATGGCACAGAAGATATCGCGCGGTTTGCAGGTGGCCGGGTAGATCAGCTGGTGCGCCAGCATACCGCCCATCAGTTTGCCGGGCTGGGTATCGTGCAGATAGTGGGTCAGCAGCACGTGCGCCATCATCACGTGGTGCTGGATCTGGTAAAGCTCACGCAGGGTTTTCTCGCCCTGCATATAGCCGCCAACCTGAAACGCGCCGGGCATATGGTAGATATTCTGCTCGTTGAAGGTGAGCCAGTACTTCACTTTGCTGCCGAAGCAGTCGATCATCTTCTGGCCATAGCGCACAAAGGCGTCCAGCACGTGGCGGTCAACAAAACCGTTATACTTTTCCGCCAGCGCCAGCGGCATATCGAAATGGTAGAGGCAGACCATCGGCTCAATGCCGCGCGCCAGCAGACCATCAATAAAGCGCGCGTAAAAATCGATGCCCTCCTGATTGAATTCACCATCGCCCTCAGGGCAGACGCGGCTCCAGGCGATCTGAAAGCGGTAGCAGTTCATGCCCAGATCCTGCATCAGGTCGAAATCCTCCTCGTAACGGTGATAGGAGTCGGTGGCGACTTTCCAGTCGGAGGCAAACTCGCTGGCCTCGCGGATATCGTAGACCGACATCCCTTTTCCGCCCTCATTCCACGCCCCTTCGGTCTGCATGCTGGAGACAGAGTTGCCCCATAAAAAACCGGTCGGTAATGTTCTGCTCATTGCGCTTTCTCCATGACTAGTCATTTCGTATATATGACTAGTCATATAGCGAATGGCGAAAAAACAGGCAAAGAGAGAAGCGCGGTTTTGTGACGCTTTTCGAAAGAATTGTGCGAAACAGTTGAGATGAAGGGTGGAAGAGGCAACAGGCCGGCTAGCGCGAACGCTACACTGGCCTGTGATTTATGCTTGAAGGGAAATTACTGCTGATTCAGTTGATTACGGCGATACTCGCCCTGACGCTCCAGCATCCAGCCGGGGTATTCGCCTGGCAGCGCGCTGACGGCATCAAGCTGTTTAAGCTCCTCGTCGCTCAACTGCACGGTGGTTGCGGCGAGGTTATCATCCAGCTGTTCCGGGCGTTTCGCGCCGATAATCACGCTGGTCACCGCCTGCTGATGCAGCAGCCAGGCCAGCGCGATTTGCGCCACGCTAACGCCTTTGCTGTCGGCGATAGTTCGCATCACATCCACGCAGTCGAAGGCGCGATCTTTATTCACCGGCGGGAAGTCAAACTCCACCCGGCGACCGCCCGCTTCGGCTTTGCCGTCGCGGCTATATTTGCCGCTCAGCAGGCCGCCTGCCAGCGGGCTCCAGACCATCAGCCCGACATTTTCGCTCTGCATCATCGGCACCAGCTCACGCTCCAGATCGCGCCCGGCAATGGTGTAATAAGCCTGTAGCGAAGCAAAACGCGCGAGGCCGAGGCGTTCAGAGATGCCCAGCGCTTTGGCAATCTGCCACGCCGCCCAGTTGGAGACGCCGATATAGCGCACATGCCCGTGCTGCACCAGCGTATCGAGGGCGTATAGCGTCTCTTCCATCGGCGTCGCTGGATCAAACCCGTGCAGCTGATAGAGATCGATATGATCGAGTTGCAGGCGCTTGAGGCTCGCTTTCACGCTCTGAATAATGTGAAAGCGCGAACTGCCGCGCGAGTTGACGCCAGCGCTGCCGGTTTCGCCGAAGACTTTGGTAGCGACCACCACATTTTCGCGCGGCACCTTCAGGTTTTTTAACGCCTGCCCGGTGATCTCTTCCGAGCGTCCACCGGAGTAAACATCAGCGGTATCAATAAAGTTGATCCCGGCATCGAGAGCGCGGCCAACCAGCTCCTCAGCCTGTGCCTGCTGTAGCTGGCCGATTTTCCCCCACATATCCTCCTGACCGCCGAAGGTCATGGTGCCGAGGCAGAGTTCAGAAACAAACAGTCCGGTATTGCCCAGTTTTTTGTAGCGCATGGTAGCGTCTCCTCATCGGTTGTTTGACGCAATCAGTTATACGCTCCGTGCCTGCGCGGCGAATGTGGGGATCCTGCCTGTTTCTTGCCCAATCCTCTGATTATCCGCGCGGCGCGTCGCCAAAGACTTTGTAATCAGGCAGTTGCACGTTCTGGTACGGCTCCCAGCCGCCGCCGAGGGCTTTGTAGAGCGCGACGAGATCGAGGCTGCTCTGCACCCGCGCCTGCTCGCGCTGCTGGCTCGCCTGCGCCAGCTGGCGCTGGGCGTCGAGCACATCGAGGAAGCTGGCAATCCCTTTGCGGTAGCTGTCGCTGGCCAGCGAAAAGGCGTTCTGCAACGCTTCCAGCGTCTTATCGAGGCTCGCTTCACGCTGCTGATCGGCACGGTAGCTGACCAGCGCATTCTCGACATCGTTCAGCGCGCTGAGCACCGTCTGGCGATAGTTGAGCACCGCGGCACCCTGCTGCGCGCGCGCCAGCTTGACGCTCGACACCAGCCGTCCGCCCTGGAAAATAGGGATCGAGACCTGCGGGCCAAAGCTGTAGAAGTGGCTGCTCCAGTCCGTCAGCCAGTTGGTTTCGCTATTGCGCAGACCAAACTGGCCGCTAAGCGTCAGGCTCGGGAAGAGCTGCGCGACGGAGACGCCGATTTGCGCGGTCGCGGCATGCAGCGTCGCTTCCGCTTCGCGCACGTCCGGTCGACGGCGCGCTAAGGTGGAAGGAATGCCGGTTGGCACCACGTCCGGCAAGGCCGGGAGCGGCTGCGTGCCGCGCAGTTCGCTATCCAGCGCGCCCGGCGTTTTGCCGAGCAGCACCGCCAGCGCATTCATCGCCTGGCGCTCCTGCGCCTGGTACTGCGGCAGCTGCGCTTCGAGGTTCGCCGCCTGGGCGCGGGCATTCTCCACATCCAGCTGCGGCGATAGCCCGCCCTGCTGGCGGTTTTGCGTCAGGGTGAATGTCTCCTGCGCACTCTGAATCTGCGTATTCAGTGAGGCAATAATGCTCTGCGCGCCGCGCAGTTGCAGCCAGGCGCGCGCCACTTCCGCTTCCAGCGACACCAGCGCATCGTTACGCTGCTCAATCGCCTGCTGCTGCTGGGCGGTGGTGGCCTCGACCTGACGCCGCACTTTGCCCCACAAATCCAGCTCCCACTGGGCATCAAAGCTGCCCTGGTAGAGATTGACCGGCTGGGTTAACGCGCCCAGCGCGCCGCTGACCGCCGGATCGGCATTCTCCAGCTGGCCGTAGACATCATGGGATTTCAGCTCCCCTTCCAGCCCCAGCTGCTGCCGCGTCGCCTGTAGCGAGCCATTCACCGCCGGCAGAAATGCGCCGCCCGCCTGGTTAATCTGCTCACGGGCACCGGCAATGCGCAGCACCGTCTGTTGCAGGGATAGATTCCCGGCAATCGCCCGTTCAATCAGGCTATTAAGCTGCGGCGAGTTAAAGGTTGTCCACCAGCGCGGGTTAACCGCCTGCGGCGTCGCCCGGGATTTTACCGACGCATCACCCGGATCGTTCCAGCGCGCCGGGGTTTGCGGCTGCGCGGGCTGATAATCTGGCCCGACCGCGCACCCGGCAAGGCACAGTGACAGAAAGGTAACGGGAAAATGACGCCATGCCATATTAATGTGCTCCTGCGCTGCCTTCGCTCTTGATCGGCGAAAGCAATAGACAAAATGGGATCAACAGAACCGCCACCACACTGAGGATGGTAAAGACATCGATGTAGGCCAGAATGCGCGACTGGGCGACCATCGCTTTGTACATCTGTCCGGTGGCGTTAGAGAAAGGATCGCCCGCCAGGCTGGTAAAGTTGCGCACCGACTCCGCCATTGACCGCAGCGCCAGCTGGAACTGCTCATTAAAGGGCGACGTGTGTTCGGAGAGGTGCGACATGTGCGCCTGCGAACGCTCGGTGATCGCCGCCGTTGAGAGCGAAATGCCGATCGATCCCGCCACGTTACGGAACATGGTAAACAGCGCCGCCGCATCGGCATTCAGTTGCCGCGGAATGGTGATAAAGGCGATGGTGGTGAGCGGCACAAACAGGAAGCCCAGCCCGATCGACTGCGCGCTGCGGAACAGCACCAGCGTTTCAAAATCAACATCCGGGGTGAGCGAGCGCGTCCACCAGAATGAAGCGGCCAGGCAGAAGAAGCCGAAGGCGATGATCCAGCGCGTCTGCACCACCGGCATCAGCTTCAGCACCAGCGGAATGGTTAACACAATCAATATGGCCCCCGGCGAGAGCACCAGCCCTGACCAGGTAGCGGTGTAACCGAGATCCTGCTGCGCCAGCTGCGGGATCACCACCGAGCTGCCATAGAGGATCATCGCCATCCCGGCCATCAACAGGCTGGAGACGGTAAAGTTTTTATCAGCCATGCAGCGCAGATCGACCACCGGCTTTTTGGCGTACATCAGCCAGTAGATCGCGCCGACAATGCCTACCGCCGTCAGCACCGCAAAGATGCGGGTGAAGTCGGAGTTAAACCAATCCTCATCTTCCCCGCGATCGAGCATCACCTGCAGGCAGCCAAGACCGAGGGCGATCAGGCCAATGCCTGGCCAGTCGATGGAGAGTTTCTGTTTTGATTTACGCTCCCACGGCGGATCTTCCAGCAGCTGATAGATCGCCAGCACCGTAACGATGCCCACCGGGATATTGATAAAGAAAACCCAGCGCCAGGAGTAGTTATCGGTGATCCAGCCGCCCAGCGTCGGGCCGAGCACCGGAGCGACGATAATGGCGATGGAGGAGAGACCAAAGGCTTTGCCGCGATCTTCCGGTTTAAAGTAGTCCAGCAGCACCGATTGCTGCGTCGGTTGCAGGCCGCCGCCGAAGAAGCCCTGCAAAATACGAAACAGAATGATCTCCCACAGCTCGGTGGCGATACCGCACAGGAAGGAGCAGACGGTGAACATCACAATGCAGATAAGGAAAAACTGTTTGCGGCCAAAGGTGCGGCTAAGAAATGCCGAGATGGGCAGCACAATACCGTTCGCCACCAGGTAGCTGGTCAGCACCCAGGTGGATTCGTCATAACTGGCAGAGAGCGACCCGGCGACGTGCGGCAGCGCCACGTTGACGATGGTGGTGTCAAGGATCTCCATAAACACCGCGAGGGTGACGACCCACGCCACCGCCCACGGGTTACTGGCCGGACGCCAGTTTTCATGACTGTGGTCGGTCATTCCAGCGTAACCTTCGGTTCAACTGAGAGGCCGAGCGGCAGCGGTTTGTTCGGGTCCAGCCCCTTATCGATAACGATCTTCACCGGCACGCGCTGAACAATCTTCACAAAGTTACCGGTGGCGTTTTCCGACGGGAAGGCGGCGAACTTCGAGCCACTCCCCTGTTGGATACTGTCGACATGCCCTTCCAGCTCCAGATCCGGCCAGGCATCGACGGTGACTGTCACTTTATTACCCGGACGCATGCGCTCCAGCTGCGACTCTTTAAAGTTCGCCGTCACCCACACCTCCTGGGAGACCAGCGAAAAGAGCGCGCTTCCGGCCTGCACCAGCGTACCGTTTTGCACATTACGCTTAGTGACATAACCATCGAACGGCGCGCGGACGTTAGTCCACGAGAGGTTGAGATTGGCGGTTTCCAGCTGCGCTTTCGCCTGCGCGACCTGCTGCTCGCGCGCCTCGACGTTGGTCTCCTGCTGGCGGATCTGCAACTGCACCTGCTCGGCTACTTCCAGCTGCGCCTGCGCGCTGGCAAGCTGCGCCTGGGCACTGCGCAACTGCGCATTAGCGGTATCAATGTTTTGTTGGGTGGTCGCGCGGGGATCGACACCGCGTTGACGTTTATACGCGGCTTCGGCGTTAGCCAGGTCGGCCTTCGCTTTCAGTACCTGCGCGCGGGCTTCATCCCGCTGCGCCGGGTACTGCACTTTGGAGAGCGCGAGCTGCGCCTGCGCCTGGTGAAGCTGCGCGGTCGCCAGCCCAAGCTGGGCCTGCGCCTGATCGCGCTGAGCAGTGGCATCGCGCGGATCGATCACCACCAGCAGATCGCCCTTTTTCACCCGCTGGTTATCTTTCACCCGCAGATCGGTGACGTAGCCCGCCACTTTTGGCGCAATGGTCACCGCATCGCCGTCGGTGAAGGCGTCATCGGTGGTCTCCTGGTTGCGGGTTAATAACCACCACACCAGCGCCACAACAACCATCACTACGACGACAATGCCGAGAATAATCAGCGGCTTCTTTCCGGGGCGTTTGCGGGGTTTGTCGTCTTGCTGCTCTTTTTCGTCGTCCTGAACGTCGTCAGGTTGAGTTCTCTTTTCTGCCATAATCTCGCAACGTTCCTGTCAGGTAACGGCGCCGAGGGTGCGCCGTTTACTAAACTTAGGCGGTTGCTATACATTTGCCAGGATAAACTGACAAATCAGCACTATATGACTAAGAGTAATCCGTATCCCACCAGCGCAGCCCACACCAGCAGCGGCATGGAGTAGAGATGGAAGCGCCACCAGATGCGGCGATTGTTTGCCATGCGCAGGGCGATAAGGTTCGCCAGCGATCCCGGCAGCAGGCCAAAACCACCGACGTTAACCGCCCAGGCGAGCAGCGTATCGGGCGGCACATAGTTGAGCAGCAGAATAGTCGCCGGCACATTACTGATAAACTGCGACAGGCCGATGGCGGTCAGCCATAAGCCAGGCGGTGAAAGCTGGCCGGTGCTGGCAAGCGTCGCGTGCAGCGCTGGCAGCTGGGTCAGCAGATGGACATCAATAAACATGGCGATGAAAACCAGCAGCAGCGTCCAGTCAACGCTGATCACCACCCGGCGCGCCAGAAAGAGGAAGCCGACGGCGATAATCGCCAGCCCCCACAGCTCCTGCTTCAACTCAAGCGCGGTGATAAAGACCAGGTAGAAGCCGAGGCAGCTCCAGACCAGCTTCGGTTTCCACTCGCTCGAACTCTGCCCGCTATGGTAAGTCAGCGCTTTCGCGGAGAAGCAGAACCAGCAGAGCACCAGCAAAGTGACCATCATGGCCAGCGCCAGCGGTGCCATCTGCCAGATAAAGGCCGGGAAAGAGAGCCCCGAACGGCCCCAAATCAGGATGTTCTGCGGGTTACCAATAGGCGTTAAAAGCGATCCGGCGTTGACCGCCAGCGCTTCAAAAATGATCAGCCGGTTAACCGGAATTTCGCACAGCTTCTTTAGCGTGATGGTCAGCGGCACAACAATAAACAGCGCCACATCGTTAGTCAGGAAGGTAGAGAGCACCGCCGCCGCCAGCACGAGGAAAATAGCCAGCTGACGCTCGTGCTGAAAACGGCGCACCATGCGTCGGCCAATTACATCAAAATAGCCGCTCAGCTCCACCCCTTTGGTCAGCAGCATTAACCCACTGAGGGTAATAATGGTGTGCCAGTCGATGGCACCGGGCCACTTCTTTGGCGCAAAGGGCACAAAGAAGCATAAGGCGACGCCAATTAACAGTAACAGGTGGAGAAAGCGGTCACGCGCCAGGGCGCGAATAAAAGGGAGGTTCATTCAGATGGCGTCTCGTGTTGCTGCGTGAAACGACGGAAACATTCAAGGGTCTCTTCGCTGACGTGGTGCTCCATCCCTTCCGCATCGCGCCGGGCGATATCCGGGCTGACGCCTAACACCAGCAGGAAACTCTCAACGATTTGGTGACGCTCGCGGCTCTCCTGCGCCAGCCTCTCCCCTTCGGCGGTGAGAAAGACGCCGCGCCATGGGATCTGCTCAATAAGACCGACCGAGGCGAGCCTTTTTAACATCTTCGCCACCGTGGGCTGCGACACCCCGAGGCGCGCGGCCATATCCACCTGGCGGGCTTCCCCCACTTCGCGGATCAGATCGGAGATGAGTTCAACATAGTCATCAATAAGCTCGCGGCGGTGCGCTTCGCGGACCTGGCGGAAACCTTCGACATGCTCTTCGACATTAACCAGCGTCACTTTTTTTATTGTTTGCTTACCTGCGCGACGGTTCATAGTGCTTCCCCTGACGGTGAGACGCTGTGCAGCATCATATAAGAGAGGCGCATTGTAAACCATCCGTGAATCAGTACAAAAAATTAACGTATTAGCCGTAGCTATGTAATATAGCCTGTGCTATATCTGTATGTAATGCGTTCACCTTTCATGGATCGAAGGGGTCCTAATCATCAGGAGGTGACAATGAATGAGTTCAAGAGGTGTATGCGCGTGTTTAGCCACTCTCCCTTTAAAGTCCGTTTAATGCTGCTCAATATGTTGTGCGATATCGTCAACGGTAAGCCGCAGCCGAACGAAGATAAACCTACCCACTGATGCGGCGTCGCGGTACGCCGCTTCATTTTTCTGTCATCTTATCGCTTCATACTGACCTGTTTTCCCCAAAATCCGCGTAATTTTGCTGGATTTGCAATCACTCTCGCAAAACAATCTCTTAGCTGCTGTTGACCTTAAACCCGCCGCGCTTTATCTTTGCGCAGCCCTGCACTCAATGCGCACCGCAGACGCGGATCCCCTCCCCCTCTCAGCGCGCTGTCCGGCAGGTTTTGACCCTTACGCCAGGGTGAGCACATGGCGTTTCACGAAATCATCTATGAGCGTAATCCTTAAAGAGTCCGTTGCCCTGCGCGGTCAGTCGATCAATCCGTGGATTGGTTTCTATTTCCTGCAGTCACTATTAATTAACTTTGCCCTTGGCTACGAATTCAGCGTGCTCTATGCAGTGGTCTCCACCTGCGCGCTCTGCGTGCTCTGGCGTCATGCGCCGCGCGCGCAAAAAATCTTTCTGACCATCACCACGCTGGTCGCCGCCAGCTACTTTCCGTTTGGCCAGGCTTATGGCGCGCCCAACTTCAACACCCTGCTGGCGCTGCGTTCGACCAATATCGAAGAGTCGTCAGAAATTCTGACCATCTTCCCGTGGTATCACTACGTTATTAGCGTTGGCATCCTCGCGCTGGGTGTGATTGCGCTGCGCCGCCGGGTGTTGGTGCCTTCGACGCCGTGGCTGAAGTGGGACACGCTGGGCGTGATCTTTTGCGTCGCTTCCTACTTTATCGGCCCGGTACAAAACCATTTTCGCGGCTTTGAGTTCCGCCTGATCGACACCGGCGTGCCGGTGCTGCGCTTTGTGCGCGATGTCGCCTACAACTACCACGAAGTGAAGGTAGAAGAGGAGAACATGGCGCAGCTCTCCGGGATGAAAGATACCTGGACGGTCACCGCAGTTAACCCGAAGTATCACGTCTATGTGGTGGTGATTGGCGAGAGCGCGCGCCGCGATGCGCTGGGCGCTTTTGGTGGGCACTGGAACAATACGCCGTTTGCCAGCCAGGTGAATGGCGATCTCTTTACCGACTATATTGCCGCCAGCGGATCGACACAGAAGTCCCTCGGCCTGACCTTAAACCGCGTGGTCAACGACAAGCCGCAGTATCAGGATAACTTTGTCACGCTGGCGAGCCGCGCTGGTTTCCAGACCTGGTGGTTCTCAAACCAGGGGCAGATTGGCGAATATGACACCGCCATCGCCAGCATTGCGAAGCGCGCCGATGAAGTGCAGTTCCTGAAACGGGGCGACTTTGAAGCGGATAAAAACACCCGCGATGAGGATCTGTTAAAGCTTACCAACCAGGTGCTGAGCGTGCGGCGTAATCAACCGCAGCTGATTGTGCTGCATCTGATGGGGTCGCATCCGCAGGCGTGCGATCGCACCGGCGGCAAGTACAACGAGTTTGTGCAGTCGAAAGAGACCTCCTGCTACCTCTACTCCATCACGCAAACCGACGATCTGCTGGGCAAGATCTACTCCCAGCTGCGCAACAGCGGCGAGAGCTTCTCGATGGTCTACTTCTCCGATCATGGTCTGGCGTTTAAAGAGCGCGGCAAAGAGGTGCAGTATCTCGCGCATGACGACCATTTTCAGCAGAACTTCCAGGTGCCGTTTATGGTGGTCTCAAGCGATGCGACAAAACATCGTCTGATAAAAGCGCGCCGCTCAGCCAACGACTTTTTGAGCTTCTTCTCGCAGTGGACCGGGATTACCGCAACGCAGATCAAAAATGCCTACCCGTTTATCTCGGGGAAAAAAGCGGGGCCCGTCTACGTGACCAACTTTAAGTTACAGAAAGTGGACTATAACCATCTAGGGACCGACCTGTTCGACACGCGCAGCACCCGTTAACGGTCTATGCTTTTTGCAGGCAAAAAAAAATCCGCCCCTTGAGGCGGATTTTTATTATCGCAAAAGCGATTAGAAGCGGTAACCAACACCAGCGATCCAGGTGCCAACGTCAACGCTACGGATACGGCTCTGCTCGTAGGAGAAGTCCAGAGCAACGTTTTCCATCGGGTTGAACTGCAGACCAGCACCGTAAGAAACGCCGTAGTCGCTGGTGTCAGACACTTTAGCAACGTCAGCAGTCTGCTGGAATTTACCGTAACCAACACCAACTACACCGTAGATGCTCGCCCAGTCATTGATGCGGAAAGCCGGACCAGCAGTGATGCCGTAGTACTGAGCTTTGTTATAAACGCCTTCACCGGTAGTACGATCTTTTTCGGTGTAGGTGAAGGAACCGATAACGCCCAGCGGGTTGTTATCCTGCTCGTAACGGTATTTCAGGTTGAAACCGTTGGTTTTGTTAGCAATACCCTGAGCGTCGCTCTGAGCATAACCGCCGGAAACAGTAGAAGTTGATGCTACTGCGGAACCTGCAGAAACCGCCAGAAGAGCGGCCAGTGCTGAAAGACATGCAATTTTTTTCATAATCCACCTCAAATGTGCTTCAAGAAATCCTGGGTACTACGCATTTAAATATATCAAAAATTATAAGGAAACTCTTTGAGAGAAATAGAGTCTAAAGCGTTCTTTCATGTAACAGAAAGTTTCCGCCTCTTAACAACTCATTCATTAAAAAGCACTTTTCTCAAGAGTCGGACTATTATGGTACCTGTTCTGGAATTCGTTCATCCAGATTATTCTTAAATAAACAGGCCAATAATCGACCGCCCGATGGTCATTATACGGATTTTTTCAGCCTTTTTTACAACCAACCATCAACCGTCTGAATACTATTTCAAGTAGACTGACGGCTCTGCCTCATTTGACACTTAACGGAGAAGGGATGCCTGTTTTGCCGCGTAAACTGCCGGTGTGGGTACCGGTTATCATTCTGCTTATCGCGATGACCTCGATTCAGGGAGGGGCGTCGCTGGCGAAATCGCTCTTTCCTCTGGTTGGCGCGCCCGGCGTTACCGCGCTGCGTCTTGCACTCGGCACGCTTATCCTGGTGATTGTTTTTAAACCCTGGCGTTTGCGCTTTACCCGTGAACAGCGATTGCCGCTGCTCTTTTATGGCCTGTCGCTCGGCGCGATGAACTACATGTTCTATCTGGCGATCCAGACCGTGCCGCTCGGCGTGGCCGTGGCGCTGGAGTTCACCGGTCCGCTGGCCGTCGCCCTCTTCGCTTCGCGACGGGCGGTCGATTTTATCTGGGTGATCCTCGCCGTGCTCGGGCTGTGGTATCTGCTGCCGCTGGGCCAGGATGTGGCGCATGTTGATTTAACCGGCGCGGCATTTGCACTCGGCGCGGGGGCCTGCTGGGCTATCTATATTCTGAGCGGGCAACGCGCGGGCGAGGATCACGGCCCGGCGACGGTGGCGCTGGGCTCGCTGATTGCCGCTATCGTCTTTGTCCCCCTTGGCGCGTTTCAGGCGGGCGACGTTTTATGGCACTGGTCGATTTTACCGCTCGGCATTGCGGTGGCGATTCTGTCGACTGCATTGCCCTACTCCCTTGAGATGATCGCCCTCACCCGTTTGCCGACGCGCACCTTCGGCACGCTGATGAGCATGGAGCCGGCACTCGCGGCAGTCTCGGGCATGATCTTCCTCGGTGAGACGCTTGCGCTCCAGCAGGTGCTGGCCTTAATGGCGATTGTGATTGCCTCGATGGGGTCGACATTAACCCTGCGCCGCGAGACCACAATAAAAGAAGTGGATATAGGTAAATAATAATTATTCAGCATGAGATTTCGCTCATGCTGAATATTCATTCAGACCTTTGACATTATTTTTTACGCTTTAAGTAAATTCTTTATTAATTAGAATCATTCTTAGTTATCTGCTGTCTCTTTATTAGATTTATCTTACATTTCATTCGATTAGTTGCGCGTTTTCGAAATCGTGACCTATATTTAAATCACGCTATCGAACTGATAGGCATAGCCAAAACCGACGACGGTTAATCTGGTGCTATACTTAGTTCCGGTAATTACCTGGGACACAAACATCAAGAGGATATGGATTATGAGTACCGCTAAACTGGTAAAAACGAAAGCGTCTAATCTGCTTTATACCCGTAACGATGTATCGGACAGCGACAAACAAGCGACCATTGAGCTGCTGAATCGCCAGGTGATCCACTTCACTGACCTGTCTCTGATCACCAAGCAGGCCCACTGGAACATGCGCGGCGCGAACTTTATTGGCGTGCACGAAATGCTGGATCAGTTCCGTACTTCGCTGGTAACGCACCTTGATACCATGGCAGAGCGCGCGGTTCAGCTGGGCGGTGTTGCACTGGGTACCACTCAGGTGATCAACAGCAAAACGGCACTGAAAAGCTACCCGCTGGACATTCACAGCGTGCAGGATCATCTGAAAGAGCTGGCCGATCGTTACGCGGTTGTCGCGAACGACCTGCGTAAAGCCATCACCGAAGCGAAAGATGAAGATACCGCAGATATCTTTACCGCCGCTTCCCGCGATCTGGATCAGTACCTGTGGTTTATCGAAGCTAACATCGAATAAGCCAGATCTTTTTGTTATCGCTCTGACCCCTGCGCCTCCGGTGCGGGGGTTTGCACTTTTATGGTGCAACACTTCTCCCCCCTTCCCACCAGAAAGTTACCGCTTCGTAATTATCTCATCACAAAATTGTTAATAAGTGATTGTTTATCGCCCACGTTGTGCGCTAAATAGCAGCACTGCCGACAATCGCGCGCGAGCGCACCAAAAGAGTGACTCAAAATGGTGCATTGCGGTGTCATTGCTACACTTATTGTGCAACCGGTTAAAGCTTCGCCTTTACAAAACAATAGGTTGTAAACCTGGCATGATTTTTTCATACTGCGTTCATTCTCGCAGGGGCTCGCTCCCCCGATACAAAAGGAAACACTATGAAGTCTGTATTGAAATTCTCCCTTGCCGCACTCGCTCTCGCCTTTGCTGTTTCTTCTCAGGCTGCTGATAAAAAACTGGTTGTGGCTACCGATACTGCATTCGTTCCTTTCGAATTCAAAAAAGGCAATGAGTACGTTGGTTTCGACATCGACCTGTGGGCTGCCGTGGCGAAAGAGCTGAAGCTGGATTATGAACTGAAGCCGATGGACTTCAGCGGCATCATCCCTGCGCTGCAAACCAAAAACGTTGATGTTGCACTGGCGGGCATCACCATTACTGAAGAGCGCAAAAAAGCGATCGACTTCTCTGACGGCTACTACAAAAGCGGCCTGCTGGTAATGGTGAAAGCCGACAACAACGACGTTAAAAGCGCGAAAGATCTCAACGGTAAAGTGATCGCAGTTAAGAGCGGCACCGGCTCCGTGGATTACGCGAAAGCGAATATCAAAACCAAAGATCTGCGCCAGTTCCCGAACATCGATAACGCTTACATGGAACTGGGTACCGGTCGCGCTGACGCGGTTCTGCACGACACGCCAAACATCCTCTACTTCATCAAAACTGCCGGCAACGGTCGTTTTAAAGCGGTAGGCGACTCTCTGGAAGCGCAGCAGTACGGCATCGCCTTCCCGAAAGGCAGCGACGATCTGCGTGAGAAAGTGAACGGCGCGCTGAAAACCCTGCGTGAGAACGGTACGTACAACGAAATCTACAAAAAATGGTTCGGTTCTGAGCCTAAATAATTATTAAAAAGTAACAGGTTAAACGTCGGGGGCGGCTTTCGTCCCCGCGCTATTTGTCTCTTCTACGGTATACAGGAATTAATCACATGCAGTTTGACTGGAGCGCCATCTGGCCCGCCATTCCGCTTCTACTGGACGGGGCCAAAATGACCTTGTGGATCTCGATCCTCGGTCTGGCTGGCGGTATCGTTATCGGCCTGATGGCTGGTTTAGCCCGTACCTACGGCGGGTGGATCTCAAACCACGTCGCCCTCGTGTTTATTGAAATTGTCCGCGGCACGCCGATTGTCGTGCAGGTGATGTACATCTACTTCGCCCTGCCGATGGCGCTGCCGGATCTGCGCATCGACACCTTCACCGCCGCGGTGGTGACGATCATGATCAACTCCGGCGCCTATATTGCCGAGATCACCCGTGGTTCGGTGCTGTCGATCCATAAAGGCTTTAGCGAAGCGGGCATGGCGCTTGGTCTGTCGCGCCGCGAAACCATTCGCCACGTCATTATGCCGCTGGCGCTGCGCCGTATGCTGCCGCCGCTTGGCAACCAGCTGATCATCAGTATCAAAGATACCTCGCTGTTTATTGTTATCGGCGCGGCTGAATTGACCCGCCAGGGCCAGGAGATCATCGCCGGGAACTTCCGCGCGCTGGAGATCTGGACCGCCGTCGGGGTTATCTATCTCATCATTACCCAGGCACTGAACATCGTGCTTCGCCGTCTTGAAAAAAGGATGAAAATCCTGTGATTGAATTTAAAAACGTTTCCAAGCACTTCGGTAAAACCCAGGTGCTACATGATATCGACCTCAATATTACTCAGGGCGAAGTGGTGGTGATTATCGGGCCGTCCGGCTCCGGTAAATCGACCCTGCTGCGCTGCATCAACAAGCTGGAAGAGATCACCAAAGGCGATCTGATTGTTGATGGTCTGAAGGTCAACGACCCGAAAGTGGATGAGCGCCTGATCCGCCAGGAAGCGGGCATGGTGTTCCAGCAGTTTTACCTCTTCCCGCACCTGACGGCGCTGGAGAACGTGATGTTTGGCCCGCTGCGCGTGCGCGGCACCAACAAAGCGGAAGCGGAAAAGCAGGCGAAAGCGCTGCTGGCGAAAGTGGGTCTCGCTGAGCGCGCCCATCACTACCCGTCAGAGCTCTCCGGCGGCCAGCAGCAGCGCGTGGCGATTGCCCGCGCGCTGGCGGTCAAACCGAAGATGATGCTGTTTGATGAGCCGACCTCGGCGCTCGATCCGGAGTTGCGTCACGAAGTGCTGAAAGTGATGCAGGATCTGGCCGAAGAGGGGATGACGATGGTGATCGTGACCCACGAAATCGGCTTTGCCGAAAAAGTGGCCTCGCGTCTGATTTTCATTGATAAGGGCCGCATTGCCGAAGATGGCAACCCGCAGCAGCTGATTGAGAATCCGCCCAGCCAGCGTTTGCAGGAGTTCCTGCAGCACGTCTCCTGACAGCTAACCCCTCCAGCCGGAGGGGTTTTTCTTTTGCGGATTGTGCGCAATTTTATCCCGCCCTACTCCGGCACCTATACTTATCCCTTTGCGGGATTTTCTCACCGGAGGAGCTATGCCGTGGATTTTGTTACTGATTAGCCTGCTGTGCGCGCCGCTTCAGGCCGCGACGATACCCGGCGTTACCGCCGCAACCACCACTTCCACCTCTGCGCAAACCAGCGAACCCGATGTTGAACAGAAAAAAGCGGCCTATGGCGCACTGGCCGATGTGCTGGAGAATGACGAATCACGCAAAGAGCTGATCGACCAGCTGCGTAAAGTCGCCACCACGCCGCCGCAGGAGCCGGTGCCGGTAATCTCGCCGCCCGCCATTGAAGAGCAGAAAACGGTGCTGGAGAAGGTTACCGAAGTGGCGGATTACTATGGCGAGGCGCTCTCGACCCGTTTTGCCCAGCTGTGGCGCAATATTACCGGCTCGCCGCACAAAGCCTTTAACCCGCAAACCTTCACCAATGCCGCCAGCCACTTCATGCTGCTCGCGGTGCTGGTCTTCGCCTTCTGGTGGACAGTGCGTTTCTGCGTCTCGCCGGTTTACCGCCGCATGGGCGCCTGGGGCCGGCGTAAAAACCGCGACAGCAGCAACTGGCTACAGCTGCCGTCGATGATCGTCGGGGCTTTTATTATCGACATCATGCTGCTGGCGCTGACACTGTTTGTCGGCCAGGTGCTGCGCGCCAATCTTACCGGCGGTAACAGCACTATCGCTTTTCAGCAGAGCCTCTTTCTTAACGCCTTCGCGCTGATTGAGTTTTTCAAAGCGATTCTGCGGCTTATCTTCTGCCCGCGCATTCCCGATCTGCGCCCGTTTCATATTCGTGATGAAACGGCGCGCTACTGGCATCTGCGTTTGAGCGCGCTCAGCAGCCTGATTGGCTATGGGCTGCTGGTGGCGGTGCCGATTATCTCCAATCAGGTGAACATTCAGTTCGGCGCGCTCGCCAACGTGGTGATCATGCTCTGTATCACCCTCTGGGCGCTCTACCTTATTTTCCATAACAAGCGCGAGATCCAGCACAACCTGATTCTGCTGGCAGACCGCTCGCTGGCCTTCTTCAGCCTCTTTATCCGCGCCTTTGCGCTGGTGTGGCACTGGCTCGCCAGCGCCTACTTCATCGTGCTTTTCTTCTTCTCGCTGTTCGATCCGGGCAACAGCCTGAAGTTTATGATGGGCGCGTCGTTGAGCAGCCTGGCGATCCTCAGCGTCTCTGCGTTTATCTCCGGCGTGTTGTCGCGCTGGCTCGATAAAACCATCACCCTGTCGCCGCAGGTGCAGCGCAACTATCCGGAGTTGCAAAAGCGGCTTAACGGCTGGTTATCCGCCTCGATGAAGACCGCCCGTTTCCTGGTGGTCTGCACCACCATCCTGCTGCTGTTAAGCGCGTGGGGACTGTTCGATTTCTGGCACTGGCTCAATTATGGTGCCGGGGAGAAGGCGGTCGATATTCTGATCCGCATTGCGCTGATCCTCTTCTTCTCCGCCGTCGGCTGGACGCTGCTGGCGACGATTATTGAGAACCGCCTGACATCCGATATTCACGGCCGCCCGCTGCCCAGCGCGCGCACGCGTACCCTGCTGACGCTGTTTCGCAACGCACTGGCGGTGGTGATCAGCACCATTACGGTGATGATTGTGCTTTCAGAGATTGGAGTGAATATCGCGCCGCTGCTGGCGGGTGCCGGGGCGCTGGGGCTGGCGATCTCGTTTGGTTCGCAAACCCTGGTGAAGGATATTATCACCGGCATATTTATTCAGTTCGAGAATGGGATGAATACCGGCGATCTGGTGACCATCGGCCCGCTTACCGGCACGGTGGAGCGGATGACCATTCGTTCCGTCGGCGTGCGTCAGGATACCGGCGCGTATCACATTATCCCGTGGTCATCGATCACCACCTTCGCCAACTTTGTACGCGGGATTGGCTCAGTGGTGGCGAACTACGATGTTGATCGTCATGAGGATACCGATAAGGCCAATCAGGCGCTGAAAGATGCGGTGGCGGAATTGATGGAGCAGGAGGAGATTCGCGGTTTGATTATCGGCGAGCCGAACTTTGCCGGGCTGGTTGGGCTGACCAACACCGCCTTTACGCTGCGTGTCACCTTCACCACCCTGCCGCTAAAACAGTGGACGGTGCGTTTCGCCCTCGACACGATGGTGAAAAAACATTTCGACCTCGCCCACGTGCGCCCGCCGGTGCAGACCTACCAGATGGTGTCGGCACCGGAAGGGATCGGGCACGCGCAACCAGCGGCGAACGCCGGTACGCCGCCCGCACAACCTACCCTTTAAACCGGCTCTGTGCCCAGCGTTTACGCTGGGCCTCGTCGAGGAAACTCCAGGCGATAAAGCGGCTCTGCTTCTGCCCCTGCGCCATCTCTTTTTTCACCACTTTTACTGCGCCGACCTGCGTCAAGGCGCGGTAGAGTTCCGGCAGGTTGTCGCCGCGCGACACCAGCGAGGTGAACCACAGCACCTGGCGGGCAAACTGCTTGCTCTCGGCAATCATCGTCTTGATAAAGGCGACTTCGCCGCCTTCACACCACAGCTCCTGCTGTTGGCCGCCGAAGTTCGCCGCGTCCGTCACAGACTGGCCAAGGTTGCGTCGCTTGCGCTCGCTGTTCGCCTGTGCGCTCTGCGCCGAGTCATGGAAAGGTGGGTTACAGATAACGGCATCGTAAGATTCATTTTTATGAATGATGCCGGTGAGGATCGCCGCCATATCTTTCTGGCGACGCAGGCGCACCGCGCGGGTCAGGCCAGGGTTGGCGGCAATGATTGCCTGCGCGCTGGCAAAGGCTTCGGCGTTGACTTCACTGCCGGTGAACCGCCAGCCATATTGATGGGCGCCAATCAGCGGATAGATGCAGTTCGCACCGGTGCCGATATCGAGCACGCTGGCCTGTGCCGGAATAGTGCCGTTATCGCTCTCTGCCAGTAGATCGGCGAGGTGGTGCAGATAATCCGCGCGGCCCGGTACCGGCGGGCAGAGAAAGCCGTCCGGGATATCCCACTCGCGCACGCCGTAAAAATGCGCCAGCAGCGCCTTGTTCAGGGCTTTCACCGCCTGTGGATCGGCAAAGTTAACGGTCTCTTCCCCGTTCGGATTGCGCGTGATAAAGGCGCGCAGCGACGGGTTGACGGCGCACAGGGCGTCGAGGTCGTAGCGGCTGTGGTGGCGGTTACGCGGGTGCAGACCCGGCTTCTGGGCATTCATGGCATTCTCCTGTTAACAGCGGCGTAAGATACCCGTTGACGCCAGCCGGGTAAATAAGGGAGCCTGAAGAAACTTTTTGCCATCAGGAGACGCTATGTATTTTTATGAGCCCGCGAAAGGTCATGGCCTGCCGCACGACCCGCTGAATGCCATTGTCGGCCCGCGCCCTATCGGCTGGATCGCCTCGCTGGACGGGCAAGGCCGCCGCAACCTGGCGCCCTATAGCTTCTTCAACTGCTTTAACTACCGCCCGCCGATCATTGGTTTTGCCAGCAGCGGCTGGAAAGATAGCGTGCAGAATATCGTTGAGAGCAAAGAGTTTGTCTGGAACTTAACCACCCGCGATCTGGCGGTACAGATGAATGAGACCTCCGCATCGCTGGCGCACGGCGAAGATGAGTTCGCCCGCGCCGGGCTGACCCCGGCAGAGAGTCGACTGGTGCGCGCCCCGCGCGTGGCGGAAAGCCCGGTTAACTTTGAGTGCCGTCTTTCGCAATGCATTCAACTCACCGCCGCCGATGGCAGCCCGATTGAGAGCTGGCTGGTGCTGGGGGAAGTGGTGGCGGTGCATATTGATGAATCGCTGCTCGAAGAGGGCATCTACCAGACGGCGAAGGCGCAGCCGGTGCTGCGCGCCGGAGGGCCGTCCGCTTATTACGGTATTAGCGAGGATCAGCGTTTCGATTTGGTCAGGCCGGATAATCGTTAATCTACTCCGCCAGGCTATTAAAACGATTATCTCTGAAACGGCGTAGGCCGGATAAGCGTGAGCGCCATCCGGCAATGAGCCTGACATGTGGCATTGGTGGAAGGGTTCCGTTCACCATACGTGGTGGGGTTTCATTGACCTCTTATGCGGTGAACGGGACAAGGGGGGGACCGTGTATGAACCGGTCACATGGGTTACAGATCTGACCGGTCACATGGGTGACACTTTTTACTTCAGTCGGCCCGGATTATACGATGATTCCGTCTGTC